>CAVRXD010000052.1:0-190661 GCA_963725065.1 uncultured Alphaproteobacteria bacterium | reverse complement strand
CCGAAAGGACCCAAGGCTCAGCGCAATGTCAGCGTTGCGGATGGGCTGCCTGGGGCCGTAAACAGCGCAAAGCGCGGCACCGCTGCCGAACGAGCCGCATCGGTTGTCCAAGAAAAATGTGCCCCATCCAAAAAATTGGGTGATTGCAGAACGACGCATACCCCCTTGGGTGATGGCAAAACGACGCATACCCCATTTGGGGGGTGGCAACTCAAGTTCCGTCCCTGATACTTGAAACGCGTACACATCGTTTGCGGCAGCCAGCGATTCCCCGAACAATCTGGTCTGTCTTGCGTCGGCCTTTGCCGATCAGCAGCTCGGCTCCCGTTACGGCCACATGCGGCGGCCGCCAGAGATGAGGGCATTACCATGGCAACGACATTGTTTTGCGACCTCAGCAATAGACGTTTTTGAAAATCCGTTTAGCGATGTAATGCTCCAAAGATCAGCTTGTCCGCAGCGGTTAATTCAAGGCCCAATGAACGAGGCGGGCGACGCCGCTTCGGCAACGAATCAATCACCGGAACGGTCATCAGAAGTTTGAAGTATTTCACCTGCACGATCGAACCGTGCGAGTGAAGGTATGCCAGCGGCGTGACTGAAGTGCACCCAGGGAGGTTCTCCAATGGCGACGTTGTTTGTTGATGAATCGCACGACTATCGGGCAGAGGCGGTTGCGGCTTTTGGTGGGATCGGCCGCATCCAATTCACCTTCGAGAATGCAACCGCGACCTTTTTCCACAGCCAGTTTGCCAACGGCCGGTCGATATTCGAATTCTCCGGGATTTCGGACACCGTCACGATCGACAGTGGCGTTGCCGGTGTCAACAACACGATCCGCGTGGACATGGATGGGGCGGGTACGTTCTCGGCCGCTGGCTGGACATTCGTAGGCACCCCTCCAAACATCCTTCTCGTCGGCTCGAGCGGAACCGACACCATCACCGGCACCAGCCAGAGCGACACGATCTTGGGCGCCGGCGGTGCCGACACACTCAACGGCGGTGCCGGCGCCGACACGCTCGAAGGTGGCGCCGGTGCCGACACACTCAACGGCGGCGGCGGCACCGACACGGCGAGCTACGCGAATGCACCGGGGGGCGCCGGCGGGCTTGGCGTCACTGTCGTCATGCTCAACACGGCTCTCAACACTGGCGACGCCGCCGGCGACACCTATAGCTCGATCGAGAACATTCGCGGCTCGGCCTTCGACGACCTATTGGCCGGCAACAACGTGGCGAACTTTCTCTTCGGCGGCGACGGCGACGACACCCTCAACGGCCAAGGCGGCGACGATGAGCTGTCCGGCGGCGACGGCGAGGACACCCTCAACGGCCAGACCGAGAACGACGAACTGCACGGAGGTAACGGCGACGACACGCTCAACGGCGGCGCCGGTAACGACGACCTGTTCGGCGACGCCGACAACGACAGGCTCATCGGCGGGCTTGGCGCTGACGCACTTGCGGGCGGCAGCGGCACCGACATCGCGAGTTACGAGAGCGCTCTTGCCGGCGTCACGGCCCTCATGCTCAACGCGGCTCAGAACACCGGCGACGCCGCCGGCGACACCTATAGCTCGATCGAAAACCTGGTCGGCTCCGATTTCGATGACGTTCTGGGCGGCACAGGCGTTGCGAACATCATTACTGGCGATGACGGCGACGATGAGCTGATCGGCAATGGTGGCGACGACACGCTCAACGGCAACAACGACGACGACATCCTCAACGGCGGCCTCGGCGCGGACGTGCTCAATGGCGGCGCGGGCTCGGATGCCGCAAGTTACGCGAACGCGACCGCGGGAGTTACCGTGTCGCTCCTCAATCCAGCCTCGAATACCGGCGAGGCCACCGGCGACCGCTACAGTTTGATCGAGAACCTGATCGGATCGCGGTTCGACGACACCCTGACGGGAAGCACCGCGGCCAACCGCCTCGAAGGCGGCGACGGCAACGATTCGCTCACCGGCAGCATCGGAGCGGACGATCTCGTCGGCGGCAACGGCAACGACCGCTTCATCTACACTGCGGGCGCCGAAGTGGTTGCCGGCGAGAGCGTCGCCGGCGGCAGCAACAGCGGCGGCTTTGACGGGCTGGTGCTCCAGAACGCGGGAAGCATCAACTTCGCCCCGGCGACGCTAAGCGGCCTGGAAATCGTGCAATTCTTCAGCGGAACGTCGGCCGTCACCTTCGCGGACAGCCAGATTGGTTCGGGCGGGATCGGTCTGGTGATCGGCAATGCCGCAACGCTCGATACGCTCATTGTCAATGGCAAGAGCATCAATCTGGCGGGGTTGTCGTTCATCACCTGGGCGACGACTGACGTCATTTCGCTCAACGGCACCGGCTTGACTGATACGATCACCGGCACCAGCCAGAGGGACACGATCTCGGGCGCCGGCGGTCCTGACACACTCGACGGGCGTGACGGCGACGACCTGATCGATGGCGGCTTGGGCAGCGACACGCTGATCGGCGGTATCGGCAACGATACGCTCGCGGGCCGCGGCGGCAACGATACTGTCAACGGCGGCGATGGCAACGACACCTATGACTTCACCGGCGGCGGCCTGGACATCGATCGATTCTTCGATCAGAGCGGCACCAGCGACCGGGTGGTCATAGATAGTTTCAGCCAGATTCTTCCCAGTTTTGGCGGGCTCACGACCGGACGGGACGGCAACGACCTGGTGATCATCCTGACGACCGGCACCTTCCGCATCGTCGACCACTTCAATGGGCATCAGATCGAGACCATCGTGGCCAGCGACACCGGCCAATCGATGGTGCTCGCCAACGGTCTTATCGGCGGCAACGGCAACGGCATCATCGCCGGCAGCCACAAGGGGGAGACGCTCGACGGCCGGGGCGGCGATGATTTCCTGTTCGCTGGCAATGGTGGTGACCGCTTGATCGGCGGCGACGGCGACGACCGGTTGAGCGGTGGACACGGGCCCGACACGTTCGCGTTTGGACCCGGATTCGGGCATGACATCGTTACCGATTTCAGCCACGCGGATCACATCGAGTTCGACGGCGGCGTGTTCCAGAACTTCAAACAGGTCCAGGCCGCAAGCCACCAAGTCGGCAGCGACACGGTGATTACTCTGGACGCCGACAACTCGATAACGCTGCTGGGCGTGACATCGCAAAGTTTGCACGCGAGCGATTTCGATTTTGGCTAACGCCAGCCGGATATGTGATCGAGCGAGGTGATGAGTAACCGGCCTTAGAGGCTTGCGATGGCCGTTTGCCCTCGGGCCACCGGCGCTATTATTCGGGCCGGGGGCGACCGACCCACAGGCCCCAGCGCGGACAGCGTCCGCGGGACATTGGGCCGGGCGCGGCACGACGTTAAAAAGCCCCGGCAGGAAGCCGGGGCATGGAGTGGTCCTGAGACCGAGTTCATCGAAGCATTATTGCTGGTGCTCTTTCCTCCCCATACCTTGACGCCACCAGATGGGCGCATCGACTCAGTTTCTGTTTTTTCTGCTCGATCTGACGCGACAAGTCGGCCGCAATGCGGTAGGCGGCGTTGTACGGATACAGAATTACGGCGGCTTGTTCATATGCTTCCTTTGCACTGTGGTAGTTGTGCGTTTCAGTCATCGTGTCCTCCAATCACGGCGCACCACGCGCCGATGAGGACATCCAATAATCACGAATCGCGCGGGATTTCCTCGCCATTGCGGCGGGGGAATTGGGGGGAAAACGCCCGAAAAGATATTTGTTTCGATATTTGTGTCGCCCCGAGCCCGCTTCCGACCCCAGGAGATAAATCACTGATATTGCGGGGGGAAAATTGGCGCGCCCTACGGGAATCGAACCCGTGTTTCCGCCGTGAAAGGGCGGCGTCCTAGACCGCTAGACGAAGGGCGCTGAGGCGCGGCGACATATAGAGCCGTTTTTTCCCCGCGGCAAGGAAGCCGCGGGCGCAACGAAACCGGGTATGGCCTCACCATTTCCCGGTGTTGGGCATGGAAACCCACGGCTCCTTGGGCGGCAGCGGGGCGCCTTTCTGCAGCAACTCGATCGAGTGCTTGTCGGGCGAGCGCACGAACGCCATCACGCCATCGCGCGGCGGACGATTGATGGTTACGCCAGCCTTCATCAGCTTCTCGCATAACTCATAAATGTCGTCGACCTCGTAGGCGAGGTGGCCGAAATAGCGCGCCTCGCCGTAGTCCTCGCTATCCCAATTGTGCGTGAGCTCGACCAGGGGCGCGTCGCGGCCATTGCGCTTGCTCTCCGCGACCCGCGTTTCATCCTCAGGCGCGGCGAGGAACACCAGGGTATAGCGATTTTTCTCGTCGACCCGGCGGCGCTCCTCCTTGAGGCCGAGCTTGTTGCAGTAGAAATCGAGCGCGTGATCGAGGTTGCGCACGCGCAGCATGGTGTGCAGATATCTCATGTGTGACCTCCTTGCATCGCCTGGCAAAAAAAGCGGATGAGAGAAGCATATATGATTGCGCCGGATCTGGAGACCGCCATCGACCAACTGCAGGAGTTGGTGGATGGCGCGCGCGTCATCGTTCCCTTCACCGGCGCCGGAATTTCGACCGAGTGCGGCATCCCCGACTTCCGCTCCCCGGGCGGGCTCTGGACCAAGAACCGGCCGATCCCGTTCGACGAGTTCCTTGCGAGCCAGGAGATGCGGAACGAAGCCTGGCGGCGGCGTTTCGCCATGGACGGGCACTTCTCCGCGGCGGTGCCCGGACGCGGGCATCTCGCGCTCGCAAGCTTCTACCGCACCGGCAAGGCGCCGGCGGTGATCACGCAGAACATCGATAATCTGCATCAGAGTTCCGGAATTTCCGAGGAACACGTGATCGAGCTGCATGGCAACAATAGCTATGCTCTATGTCTCGATTGCGCCAAGCGCTTTGAACTGTCGTGGGTGCGCCAGCAGTTCACCGATGCGAACGAACGCGCGCCGGATTGCCCGGACTGCGGCGGCCACATCAAGACGGCGACGATCTCCTTCGGGCAGGCGATGCCGGAGCGGCAAATGCGCCGCGCCGAGCAACTGACTCTTGACTGTGATCTTTTTCTCGCGGTGGGTTCTTCGCTGGTGGTATGGCCGGCGGCCGGATTTCCCTTACTTGCCAAAAGAAACGGCGCTCGTTTGGTGATTATCAACCGGGAAGCGACCGAATTCGATGAAATTGCCGACCTTGTCGTGCGCGAAGACATCGGAACGGTGCTGTCCCCCTTCATCGTCCACTGAACCGGAGTGTGGATAGATGTACACAGTCATCCACCTCTTTTGGCATGTGAGTGCATTTTAGCCTTTCCCCTTCGCAGCCGAATGATATCTTCGTAACCGCCAAGATTCGAAGCGCGCGCAAGAAGCGCCTGGACTGAGCGGCGGCGTTGGGGCGTCATGACGTCGGACGGAATTGGACCCAAGGGGCCTGGCGGCGGTTTGGAAGTCGACCGCGGCTCTGGCGGCGAGATCGGCGACGAGACCGCGAGCGTCATCGAGCTCACCGGCGTCATCAAATGGTTCGACGTCTCCAAGGGCTATGGCTTCATTGTTCCCGATAACGGGATGCCCGACATTCTGCTGCACGTGACGTGCCTGCGGCGCGATGGCTTCCAGGTCGCCTATGAAGGGGCGCGGGTGGTGGTCGAGGTGCTGCAACGCGCGCGCGGTCTGCAAGCCTTCCGCGTCGTCTCCATGGACGAATCGACGGCGGTGCACCCGGCGCAAATGCCGCCGCCGCGCACCCACGTGACGGTGACGGCCACCAGCGGGCTCGAGCGGGCGCAGGTGAAGTGGTTCAATCGGCTGCGCGGTTTCGGCTTTCTCACCCGCGGCGAGGGCACCGAGGATATCTTCGTGCACATGGAAACACTCCGCCGCTTCGGGCTGACCGAGTTGCGGCCGGGGCAATACGTGCTGGTGCGCTTTGGACCTGGGCCGAAGGGATTGATGGCGGCCGAGGTGCGTCCCGAAGGCGTGCCGCATGGACAAGCTTCGCACTGACCCACCGCCAGCCAGCACACCAGCACCCGGAATTGCGATCTGACGCCGTCACGGCCACGTGATCTACGGGCCGGCGTCCGGGACAACATCGGTGGCGATTCTGCTATATTGGGGCCTTCCAGCATCGAGGCTTGTCCATGCGTCGTGTCCTGCTCGCCGTTCTCGCCGTTGTCTCGCTCTTCACCTTGCCGCTCGGCCGTGCCGGCTTGCTCGCGGCGGCCGAACTGCAGCCGCTCGAAATCGCCAGCAAGAGCGGCGTGCATGTCTTCGCAGTCGAAATGGCTGTGACGCCGGAGGAGCAGGCGAAGGGCCTGATGTTCCGCAAGCAATTGCCGGAAGGGCAGGGCATGCTGTTCGACTTCCACCGCGAGCAGCCGACCAGCTTCTGGATGAAGAACACCTACGTTCCGCTCGATATGATCTTCATCCGCGCCGACGGGCGCATCCTGCGGATCGCCGAAAACACCGTGCCGCTGTCTGAAACGCTGGTTCCCTCCGGCGGCCCGGTGCTGGCCGTGCTCGAGGTAGTGGCCGGCACCGCCAAGAAGCTCGGCATCGCCGCCGGCGACCGCGTGGCCCACCCGATCTTCAACAGCCGCTAGGCGACCGCGAAGCCTGCCTTTGGCGCGCGACCAGCCTTAGACTTGGTTGCGTCGCACGAAACGAACCGGGACATCGCAGCGCAGGGAGGGATTCATGCGACACGGCCTCGCAACGGCGTGCCTGACGCTTTCGTTCATGTCTTCGCTGATGGCTGTGCAATCCGCGATCGCCGATCCTTCGGTAAAGGACCTCGCGGCTCGCACCGAGGTGCGGCCGATCGAAACGCTCACGCTCTCGGATCAGCAGTTCCTGACCGGCGACAAGAGCGCGGCCAAGGCGGCTGTCATTGCCGGCGAGTTGCGCCTGCCGCAGGGCGCCGCGGGGCGGCTGCCCGCCGTCGTGCTCATGCATGGTTCGGGTGGCGCCGGCGCGCGCGAGGAGTTCTGGTCGAAGATCTTCAACGAGATGGGCATCGCATCGTTCGTGGTGGACAGCTTCTCCGGGCGCGGGCTCACCAGCGTGTCGGCGAACCAGGCGCTGCTCGGACGCTTCAATATGATCCTCGACGCCTATCGCGCTCATGCGACGCTGTCGGCGCACCCGCGGATCGACCGCTCCCGCATCGTGCTCATGGGCTTCTCGCGCGGCGGCCAGACCACGCTTTATGCGAGCCTCAAGCGTTTCCACCAGGCGTGGGACCCGGAGGTCGCATTCGCCGCCTACATTCCGCTCTATGCGTCGTGCAACCCGACGCTGATCGGCGACACCGATGTGAGCGGGGTTCCCATCCGCATGTTTCACGGCGCGGCGGACGACTACGTTCCGGTCGGGCCGTGCCGCGCCTATGTCGAGCGGCTGCGGGCTGCCGGCCGCGACGCGCAGCTGACTGAATTCGCCGACGCGCACCACGGTTACGATAATCCCCTCGGCGGCAAGGTGCCGGCGGTCGCCGCCAATGCGCAGAGTGTGCGTGCCTGCAAGCTGAAAGAGGAGGCACCGGGCGCCATCGTCAATGCCGAAACCGGGCAGCCCTTCAGCTACAAGGACCCTTGCGTCGCGCTCAATCCCCACACCGGCTACAACGAGGCGGCGGCACAGGCGACGCAGACGGCGGTGAAGGACCTGTTGCGGACCGTCTTCAAGCTGAACTAAGGACGTGAATTCGAAGTGCCTGCGGTCATAGCTGCGGCTTGCTGGCCCAAACCGAACCGTGTATCGAGGCTCGGCGGCAGCGCCGGGGCATAGCGCAGCCTGGTAGCGCGGGAGTTTTGGGTACTCCAGGTCGCAGGTTCAAATCCTGCTGCCCCGACCATGCCGCGGCATTTCGACAGTGAGCAGAAGCGACAGACCATGACGGCCCGCATCTACAAGCCCGCGAAGACTGCGATGCAGTCCGGCACCGGCAAGACCAAGGAGTGGGTGCTCGACTATGAGCCCGAACAGCCGCGCGAGATCGAGCCGCTGATGGGCTGGACCAGTTCGGGCGACATGCGCCAGCAGGTGCACCTGCGTTTCGATACCTTCGAAGAGGCGACCGCCTATTGCGAGCGCCATGGCATCGCCTATCAGATTTTTCATTCCAAGCCGTCGGCGCGCCGTATCATGTCCTACGCCGACAATTTCGCCTTCAACCGGCGCGATCCCTGGACCCATTGACCCGACAGCACTGTCGTCGGCAGGACAACGATCAGAATGTCCTCGTCACGTCCGATCGGGAGCGGCAGCCTGCTGGTTCCTGGTAGCGCGGCTCGTGGCCCAGATGGCGGCGCTTCCCAGCGCCGCGATCGACGCGATCATCAAGAAGAAATCCGGCTTGGCCATGGTGCTCCAGAAGCCTCCGAGGAACCCGGCGAGAATGTCGCCGGGCAACGTAGCCGCAAACCAGAACCCCATCATCATGGACAGAATGCGCGCGGGAGCCAGTTTCGAAACCAAGGCCAACCCGACCGGCGCGAGGTGGAGTTCGCCGATGGTGGCAATGGCGAAATAGCCGACCAGCCATAATGCGCTCGCCTTGCCGGCGACGGTCCATGCCGCGGCCGCCATCACCAGATTGGCGCACGCGACGCAAAGGCAACCGAACGCCATCTTGCTGATCGCCGAGAGCTCGGTGCCTTGCCGGCCCTGCCGCGCCCACAGCCGCACGATCAGCGGCGTGAAGATGAAGATCATGAGCGGGTTCAAGGCGAGGAACCAGGTCGATGGAATCTCGCCGCGCCAGACCAGGAGATCGATCGAGCGGTCGGTGAAGTCCTCGGCCCACAGCACGAGCGTGTTGCCCTGCTGATCGTAGGCCGCCCAGAACATCGTCACCAACGCGCAGACCACGATCAGCGTGAACACGGCGCGGCGCTCGCCGGGGCCGAGCGGTTTCTTTTCCGCGGCGAGCGTCCTTACTTTCGGCAACGCGTCTGGCGGCAACGTCCGCTGGCCGCCAACGTAGATGCCGAGACCTACCAACATCCCGATGCCGGCCGCACCAAACCCCGCGTGCCATCCGTATTGGACGGCGAGGGTGCCGCAGACCAGCGGCGCCAGAAACGCCCCGATATTGATGCCGAGATAGAAGATCGAGTAGGCGCGGTCGCGCCGATCGTCACCGGGCGGGTAGAGAGAGCCGACCTGGGTCGAGATGTTCGGCTTGAACGCCCCGATGCCGAGAATGAGCATCAACAGGGCGCCCAGAAACAATGTCTCGAACGCCATCATGAAATGGCCGATCGCCATCAGCACGCCACCGATGATGACGGTCCGACGCTGGCCGAGCAGGCGGTCGGCGATGAGGCCGCCGAGAACCGGCATGAAATACGCCAGCCCGGTATAGAAGCCGAAAATCTGCGAGGCGAGCGGCTGC
This sequence comes from uncultured Alphaproteobacteria bacterium, assembly GCA_963725065.1. Taxonomy (GTDB): domain Bacteria; phylum Pseudomonadota; class Alphaproteobacteria; order Rhizobiales; family Xanthobacteraceae; genus VAZQ01. The sequence goes on along the minus strand of CAVRXD010000052.1, from coordinate 181,273 downwards.
GGGTCGAGGCGCCCGAACAGGAATTCGAGTGCCGCTTTGACCGCGCCGAAGCCGAGCACGGTCTCGACCCGGCCGGGCTCGAGCAGATATTTCACCATGTACAGAACGACCAGCGCGGCATTGCCGAAATAGGAGAAGCGCTCCCAGCTTTCGGTCGCGAACAGGACGGCGAGCCCGCGCGGATGACCTAGAAAATCGCGCGCGCCGAGTCCGGCTGCCCGGACTTCGCTGTGCGACGGCGGGATCATGGGCGATTGATCACTCATCGCGGCGGGTTACACGTTGCTCGAGCGTATCGCGGCGCGCCCAGGATAGAGCGCAATCATCGCCACTGTCCCCTCCGGTTGCCTTACGGCAGCAGCGCGTAGATATCGCCGGAGTTGGCGGCGTGCGGCAAGGCATAGAGCCAATCCGCGATCTCTTCGGCGCTCACCCAGTCCTGGTGGACCAGCGCATGGGTCTCGCCCAGCGCCGCATTGTAACGGGTATAGCCGAGGCTTGCGCAGCGCTCGATGCACGTCTTCGCCACGCCGCGCAGGATGGTGGTGAATTCGAACGACAGCGCCGCCGAGGGACGCGTCAGTCCCGCCAGCGCGTCCGCTTCGGAACCCTCAACATCGATCTTGATGAAGGCGGGCGTGCCGTGGCGGGCAAATAGGGCGTCGAGCGTCGTGACCGGCACGCGGATGGTTCTGGTCCACGCCTGGCCTTCCCAGCCCGCGGCGCCGTTTGCCGCCTTGCGGAAGGCCTCCGAGGCCGTCGACACCGTCGGATTGTCGACGTTGAGCTTGAGCTCGAGCATTCCCGCACTGCGTCCGACCGCGACGGGTTCGATTGCCAGTGCAGGATCACGGCCATAGAGGAGTTTCAGCGTCCTGATCAGCGCAGGCTGCGGCTCGACCGCCACCACGCGCGCGCCGAAACGGCGAAAGACGGCGGCACGGTCGCCGACATGGGCGCCGATATCGAACACCAGGTCGCCGGCTTTGACGAACCGGCCATAGAGCCGGTCCATGGCGGCGCGACGTTCGCGATCGCCGTAGTACAGGCGGAGCGAGCGCACGACGCCGCGCGTCGTCCGCCAGGATTCGTGCCACGACCCGTACCAGGTCTCGTACCATGGTTGCCGCCGCATGCTGCGCTTCACCGGCCGCGCTGCGACAGTTCGATGGCGGGCAGTTCCAGCGCGCGCAATTCCGGCGGCGGCAGGGTCTCCTCCGGCAATCGATCGAGCCCGAGGGCAATCAGCGCGCGCCCAAGCGCCGGCGCGGCGGTCGCCACCGCGAGCGGAATCGACAGCAGCGGACCGCCTGCGATCAGGAAGGCATAGGGAATGGCAGACGGCGCGCTGACGGCGAGCAAGAGCAGAGGTACGAGGCCGACCAGGGTCTGCGGCCAGAAGTGCCGCAAGGCGAGCGACCACGGGACCTCGTGATCATCGCGCGCCTGTGCTCCCCATTCGATGGTGCGGCCGAACAGAAGACGCGCGAGAAACACCGTGTGGCTGACCCACATGATCGGTGCGACCAGCACGACGAAGACGATCGTCATGAGGAAGCTCGCGCTGAAGCGAACTCCGCCTCCGAAAAGGTAGCGCAGCTTCGGACGGCTCAGCACGTCGATCATGGTCGCGATATTGGGCGCAAACCACATCACCAGCACGAAGAAGAGGAGCGCGATGCCCGCATCCCATCGCATGAAATCGGCCGGCGTCGGCGCCAGCGCGACCCCGAGGGTGCCGAACAGCAACAACCCGATCCACGCCGGCGAACCGAGGAACATCAACAGGGCGAACATCAGCTGGTAGCGGCTCACGGGCTGCAGGCCGGGCATGCGCAGAAAATGCCAATACTGCATATTGCCCTGGCACCAGCGCAGATCGCGGCGGATGAATTCGACCAGGGTGGGCGGATTCTGCTCGAAGCTCGAGCCTTCCTCGGCCAGCACGCGCACTCCGTAGCCCGCGCGCCGCATCAGCACGGCCTCGACCTGGTCATGACTGAGCACATGACCTTTCACCAGCGCGCTGCCGGTCAACACCGGCAATTCACAATGCGCCACGAATGGCGCGATGCGCACGATGGCGTTGTGGCCCCAATACGGCCCGCAATCGCCTTGCCACCAAGCGCTGCCGATGGTGTACGAGCGCATCCCCAGGCGCATCCCGAACTGGAAGATGCGGGCAAAGGCGCTGGCCGAAGGCATGCCGATGACCAGACTCTGCAGGATGCCGAGCCGCGGATCGATCTGCATGATGCGCACGAGTTTCAGCAGGAGGTCGACCGTCATGACGCTGTCGGCATCGAGCATGACGGCGAAGTCGTGGTCCTTGCCCCAGCGCTCACAGAAATCCGCGATATTGCCAGCCTTGAAGCCGACATTGTCGGCGCGAAGCCGGTAGGTCAACGTGATCCTGCCGGCCCATGCCGTTGCGAGCGCGGCAAAGCGTGCGCGCTCGGCCGCGGCGATCTCCGTCCTGCTGGTGTCGCTCAGCACGTAGACATGAAAGCGCGCGCCCACGCCCCGCGCGGCCAGCGCCTCCATCATCGGCTCGAGCAGCCGCGCCACCCGCTCGGTCGGCTCGTTGCGGATACACAGCAGGATCGCGGTCGAAGCGGTGATCGGCTCATTCCCGCGCACACGGCCGGCAACCGGCGTCACGGCTGCGACCGGGTCGCGCGCGAAGCGCATGATCAGAAGGCCGATGGTCGCGTTCCAGAAACCGATCACGTACCAGGGCAGGGTGACGACGAACAGCGCCAGCAGAACGATGTCGAGTGGACCGAGCCCGCCGGGCGAGAGCGCGATGGCGGCGATCCAGACCAGGCCGACGATCGTCAGTCCGACGCTCAGGAAAAACAGCGCGGGTCGCCATGCGGGCACGGCGGGAAGCGCGGCGATCATGAACTCGTCGCGGGAGGAGGGTTCCAGCATCACGGGGCTTTGCGTGTCCTTTTGGGCGAGGGTATAGCGGCGTGCCTTCAAGTCCAATCCGTCCTCCGGCGCGTTCATCATCCGGACAGGCGGATGCTCCGGTACCCTTCGAACTACAGTATTGTCATGCCCAAAGGGTAGCGGGCATTCCGCCGGCCAACCCGGGAATATGTCGAAGATGCAGGGCAAGGCCCTCTGGTATGTCGGCCCCGGCCGCGCCGAGTTGCGCGAGGAGAAGATCGCCGCGTCCAAGCCCGGCGAGGTGCGCGTGCGCACTCTCTTCGGCGCCATCAGCCGCGGCACCGAACGCCTTGTCCGGGCGGGCCGCGTGCCGGCGAGCGAGTACGATCGCATGCGGGCGCCCTTCATGGGCGGGGCGTTCCCGTTCCCCGTGAAGTACGGCTATGCCACCGTCGGCCAGGTGGAAGCCGGACCCACCGAACTCAAGGGCCGCGTTGTTTTCAGCCTGCATCCCCACCAAAGCCTGTTCACCGTTCCGGTCGACGCCGTGTTTGCGATCCCCGCAGAGGTGCCGCCGCGGCGCGCGGTGCTGGCACCCAACATGGAGACCGCCCTCAACGGGGTCTGGGACGGCGCCCCTGGCCCGGCCGATCGCATCGCCGTCGTGGGTGGGGGGCTCGTCGGTCTCCTGGTTGCGTATCTGTGCGCGCGGTTGCCGGGGGCCGAGGTGACAGTGGTCGATATCGCTCCCGGACGCGCCGGGCTTGCGCATGCGCTGGGGGCCCGCTTTGCGTCGCCCGAGAGTGCGCCCGAGGACTGCGATCTCGTCTTCCATGCCAGCGGCACGGCAGCCGGACTTGCGACCGCGCTCCGGGTTGCGGGCGAGGAGGCGAGCATCATCGAGCTGAGCTGGTATGGAAGCGGCGAGGTCGCAGCGCCGCTGGGCGAGGCCTTTCACAGTCGTCGGTTGCGGCTGGTATCGAGCCAGGTCGGTAAGGTCGCACCATCGCATCGCGTGCGGTGGACTCATGGGCGGCGACTTTCGGCGGCGCTTGCGCTGCTCAAGGACCCGGTGCTGGACGCGCTGCTCGCGCCGGCCGTCGGGTTCGAGGAACTGCCGGCCGCGCTGTCTGCGGTGTTCGGCGCCGATTCCGATGTCATCTGCCAGCCGATCCGGTATGCCGGCGCCGATGAAAACGCATGAAGAGGAGTTCTCGTGTACGCGGTTGAAGTCTCCGACCAGATCATGATCGCCCATTCATTTCGCGGGGAGATTTTCGGTCCCGCGCAAGGGGTGCATGGGGCGACCTTCGTCATTCGCGTGGCGTTTCTCGCCGACGAACTCGACGCGCACGGCATCGTCGTCGATATCGCCCGCGCCCACGACGTGCTCAAGGCAGCGCTGACGCCGCTCAACTACCACAATCTCGACGAGCTGCCGCAGTTCAAAGGCATCAACACCACGACCGAATTCCTGACCAGACATCTGTTCGATCACCTCGCGGACGCGGCGCGCAACGGCAAGCTCGGCCGCGACGGCCGCGAGCTCAAATCGATCCGCGTCACCGTCGCGGAATCTCCGGTGGCGCGCGCCTGGTACGAGGCGCCGTTGTGGTGAGGGAGGTCGTGTTCGCCGTGCCGGGCGAGCTTGCGACCCCGACCGGCGGCTACGTCTATGACCGCCGCATCATCGAAGGGCTTGCGGCGCTCGGCTGGCGGACCGCGGTGGTCAACCTCGGCGACGGATTTCCGTTTCCCGCGACGGATACCCGCGCGGCCGCAGGGGCGCGACTGGCAGCGCTGCCGATCGGCGCGCCGATCGTGGTCGACGGCCTCGCCTTCGGCGCGTTGCCGGATGCCGCCGAGGCATTGCGGGCAACCCATGCTCTCGTCGCGCTGGTGCATCATCCGCTTGCGCTCGAATCGGGATTGAGCGCGGCGGCATCAGCCGCCTTGCGCGCGAGTGAATGCACGGCACTCCGTTGTGCGCGGCATGTGATCACCACGAGCACGGCGACCGCGCGGCTGCTCGCCGCCGACTACGACGTTCCCTCCGACCGGCTGAGCGTCGTGGAGCCCGGAACCGAGCGCGGTGCGACCCGGCTGCGCCGATCCGAAAGCGCAATCGCGCTGCTTTCGGTGGGTGCGGTCGTCCCGCGCAAGGGCTACGACGTGCTGGTCGCGGCGCTGGCGAAGCTCAAACATCTGCCATGGCGGCTCGTCATCGCCGGCGATGGTGAGCGAAGCCCGCAAACATTTCGCCGGCTGGTGGCCGACATCGCCGCCCTCGGCCTCACCGAGCGGATCACATTGGCCGGGACCGTGACCGCCGAGCGGCTGGCGTCGCTTTACGCATCTGCTGATCTGTTCGTGCTGCCTTCGCGCTTCGAGGGCTATGGGATGGCCTACGCCGAGGCCATCGCCCATGGCGTGCCGGTCGTCGGCACCAACGCCGGCGCCATTCCGGAGACGATCCCCGGCGGCGCGGGCGTGCTTGTGCCGCCCGACGACGTCGAGGCGCTGGCGGCGACCCTGCAGCGGCTCATTGAAGATCCCGCCGAGCGCGAGCGTCTCGCCGCCGGCGCGCGCGCCAGCGCGTTTCCATCATGGAGCGGGCAGGCCGCGCTGTTCGCGCGCGTGCTGGCAAGCGTCCAATGAGCGGCTTTTCTGCCGGGTGGCTGACTTTGCGCGAGCCCTATGATCTTGCGGCGCGCAACGCCACCGTGCTCGACGCGGTCGCCAGCGCCTTCCTCGATCAGACGGCGATCTCGGTCGTCGACCTCGCCTGCGGCACGGGCTCCACGTTGCGCGCGGTCGGTCCTCATCTGCCGCCGCGCCAGAACTGGCGGCTGGTCGACAACAATCTCAGTCTCCTCGCGCAGGTTGCGAAGCCCCCGGGACTGCCGCAACTGAGCCTCATCACCAGGCCGGTCGATCTCGCCCGCGATCTTGAACTGGCGCTTGACGGTCCGCTCGACCTGGTCACTGCATCGGCGCTGCTCGACCTCGTTTCGGCGGAATGGCTCGATCGCCTCATTATCGAAGCGGCGGCGCGGCGCCTTCCGGTTTACGCGGCGCTCTCCTATGACGGCCGCACAGTCACGGATCCGGCTGCGGTCTTCGATGCCGAACTCCTCGCCGGCTTCAACCTGCACCAACGCACCGACAAGGGGTTTGGCCCTGCGCTCGGGCCGCGCGCGGCAGCGCGGGCCGTGGAGCGGTTCAAGCACTTCGGGTACTCGGTCGTGCAGGGACGCTCGGATTGGGTGTTCGGGCCCGACGATCGGACCATTCAGGAAACGCTGTTCGCCGATTGGGCCGGGCTGGGAGCGCTGACCACGACCGTGTCGGCCGATGAGATCGCGCGATGGCTGGCGCAACGTCGCGCCTGTCTGGCGCAAGGGCGCTCGAGCCTGCGGGTCGGTCACGTCGACATCTTCGCCCGGCCGACCGGGATGCGCTGAGCGCTGAGATCGCAGTCCAGCAGCACGTCGCCGCCGAGAAGGTGCACGCGCATGGGCGCCGGCAACGCCTCGTCAACGCGATCGATCGGCGGCAGCGTGAGGCTCGATCGTCCCGCGCCGAGAATGATGGGAGCGACCACGACGTGCAGCCGGTCGAGACAGCGGGCGGCCACAAAGCGCGATACCGTATCGGCGCCGCCTTCGATCAGAAGGCGGCGGAAGCCGCGGACCGCGAGCGCCGCGATGATCGCGGCGGGGGCAAGCTGGCCCTCATGCGGGTCAATGGCAACGCGCTCGACCCCGACGGGGAGATGTCCGCGCGCGTCCGGGCCGGTGATCACGAGCCTGCGGATACCGTCGGCCGTCAGCACCCGGGCACCCGGTGGTAATCGGCCACTGGGATCGACGATGACCCGCGCCGGGCTCGGGCCTTCGACGCGGCGGACCGTCAACAGCGGATCGTCCTTGATCGCGGTGCCCACCCCCACCACGACCGCGTCGACCAACGCCCGCAAGCGATGCAAATGGACGAGCCCGGCCTCTCCGTTGATGTAATGAGAGTGTCCGGTGGGCGTGGCGATGCGGGCATCGATCGACTGGCCGCATTGCCCCACTACGACCAACCCATCCGCGCTTCCTTGCCGGAGTGGGCCGAAGAGTTCCTCCCACGGGGGCGGGAGCGGGCCGCCGGCGCGCCGGAAGGCGTCCGGGACCGTCGCCCATGACGACGGCTGCGCGCCATTTCCGGGATCACGGGAATCAACCGGATCGAGCTTGCCAAGGCGCCCATCGGCTATCATCTAATACCTGCTTTCGGAGCGCGCTGCATCGTGCCATGATATTTCGTGGGAGGGTGACTGCAAACGCGTCGCGAAAAAGACGTCGCCAATGGAATAAAAGCCGCGTGGGCGCGTTCTTGTCTGGTCCAAGCGGTTGCATGTTGGCGGCCCAAGTGTGTGGGGTGACATGAGTTCGAGTGGGAGTTCCGGCCTGTTTGGCTCGCCCAAACAAGTCGGAGTGCAGAGGGGCCTTGCCGAGTTCCGTTCGGGGCGGCCGGTCATCATGACTTCGGACGATGGCGCATCGGTGTTGATGCCCGTCGACGGCCTGACCGAGGCGGGACTGGCCTCGTTCCGGCTGCTGTGTGCGCCCGCGCGGCCTTACCTTCTCATCACCGAGCGCCGCGCCTGGGCGCTCGATCTCGACGGCGAGGGACCGACCGGTCTCGCCCTCGGCGATCTGCACGATGTGGCGGCGATCTTCTCTTTGGCGGCGGATGCCCAGGTTACCCGCCAGCTCGACGTCGTTCCCGTGGGCGAAACGGCGCCGGCCGCGATCGAGCTCGCCAAGCTCGCTCAGCAGCTGCCGGCCTTGCTCGTCGGCAATGGCGCGACGGCGGCCGTGCGTGCGTGCGATCCTCCGCTGGTCACCGTCGCCGCCGACGCGGTGGCGCAGTTCCGGCGGGCCACGATCGATTCGCTGACCGTGGTCACCGAAGCGACGATCCCGCTCAACGGCGGGTTCCCCGCCCGTTTCGTGATCTTTCGTGACGGCAACGGCGGAACGGCGATCGCCGTTATCGTCGGCGATCCGGACTTCGCACAACCGGTCTCGGTCCGCCTGCACTCGGCTTGCTTGACCGGAGACGTGTTCGGATCGCGGCGTTGCGATTGCGGCGATCAGCTTCGCATGGCGCTCCCGCAGCTGCAGCAGCACGGCGGCGGGATCATTCTTTACCTTGAGCAGGAAGGCCGCGGGCTCGGTCTTGCCAACAAGATCCGCACCTATCAGCTGCAGGACGCGGGGCTCGACACCGTCGACGCCAATACCGTGCTGGGCTTCGACGATGACGAACGCGACTACGGCGTGGCGGTGCGCATGCTTCAAGTGCTCGGCTGCACGCGGGTGCGGCTGTTGACCAACAATCCGGCAAAGCTCGACGGCCTGTCCCAAGCCGGCATCGACGTGTCCGTGCGGGTGCCCCTGCAAGGGCCGATCAATTCCGACAATCGGCGCTATCTCACCGCCAAAGCGACCCGCGCCGGACACAAGCTCGACCACCTCCTCGGCGTCGTCGCCGAGGCGAGCGAGAGTCCGCGCAAGTCTTGAACGGCGCGGAGCCGGAGGGGCCGAAATGATCGCCGCTTCGTCCACGCCTGCAATCCCCGCCTACAGCGTGACCGCGCGTGTGCTGCATTGGCTGATTGCCGCATTGGTCCTGCCCATGATCGCGCTCGGCATCATCATCGCCAACGAGTGGGGCGGCCCGGTGCAGCAGCCGCTCTATGATCTGCACAAATCGATCGGCGCGCTGCTGCTCCCGCTCATCGTCGTGCGGCTGGTGTATCGACTGGCGCACCCGCCGCTTCCGCTTCCCGCCGACATCCCGGCCCTCCAGCAATTCGCCGCGCATGCCACGCACTGGACGCTCTATGGGCTGCTGCTCGTGCAGCCGGTGGTGGGCATGATCGCCACGTCGGCCTATCCGGCGCCGCTGCCGATATTCGGCCTGTTCGAGCTGCCGCACGTCTGGCCGGAGAACCGTCCGCTGTCCGAGCGGCTCTTTGCTCTGCACCGCTGGCTGGGGATCGCCATCGCCGCCGTTGCCGCCATCCATATCGGCGCGGCGCTTCAGCATCATTTTGTGCGCAGGGACCGGGTTCTCATGCGCATGCTCACCGGCTGATTCCGGTCCCGCGCGTCATGGTACGCCCGCCATCGGTCCGGTCGGTCGGAGAACTCACCTCTCCCGAGGTATCCCAGTGTCTGCGCGCAACCTCGATCCTCTGCCTGCCGATCGGGGCGGTCGAGCAGCACGGCGCGCATCTGCCGCTCGATACCGACGTAGTCGTGGCGGAAGAGCTCACGCGCCGCATCGTTGCGCGCTGGGGCGACGAGCTCGATCTATGGCAGCTTCCCACCGTTTCCATCAGTCTGTCGCGCGAGCATGACTGGGCGCCGGGAACGCTCTCCCTGAGCATTCAGAACTTCGTCGCCTTGTTGCGGGAGCTTGCCGGCAACGTCGTGCGTGCGCTGCCGGCCCGCAACCTCGTCATCGTCAATGGCCATGGGGGAAATCGGGGGGTGTTGGACAACCTCATCCACGAGCTGCGCGGCGATTTCGCGCTCAATGCCTGCGTCATCCATCCCTTCGATCTCGCCAAGGTCGACATGAACGCGACCAGCGCCGATGTTCATGGCGGCAAGAGCGAGACCTCGGTGATGCTGGCATTGGCGCCGCAGCGCGTGCGCCGCGAGGCAATCGCACGTCCGACCAATCCGCCGGACGACAACGTGATCGCCGCGCTGATCTTCGATCGCGGCGCGAGCTTTCCATGGCGCACCGACGATCCGCGTCTCACCTCCAGCGGCGCCATCGGGGAGGCCCATGCGGCCTCGCGCGAACTCGGAGAAGCGATCATCGCCAGTGTCGTCGAGGAAGCGCGTGGCGTGCTTGTACGCTTGCTGGAGAACCAGCGCCTGCTGCCCCCGACGTCACGACCGGAATAGTCGTCAGGCAGCTCGAGCTTCGGTCCATCGTTCGTAACGGGCGAGAACAGCCGCCACTGCGCCTGCCAGCGTGGCGAGCACGCACCAGTAGGCATAACGGAAATCGGCGGCCACCCCGACCGGGAAGAAGGTCATGACATAGACGACCGCAGAGGCGGTCACGCTCACGGCAAAGGCCCCCGCCGGCGTCGATCGTGTGCGCCACGCCCAACCACCGATCAATATGGCGAGGACCAGCCAAAGGCCGGGCCGGAACAGCAACGTCGGCTGCAGCACGTCATGGACCGCAACCAGCGGCGTGAAGGTGCGGCTATGGCCATAGCTCGACGAGGGATCGAGCCAATCCCAGACCGGCAGAACGAGATTCGAACGGGCGAGGAACTGCCACATGAATGTCGCCCGGTGGCTGAGATAGGCGAGGGGATGGGTGGAGACCGCCTTCCACCAGGCCTCGATCATGCGTGGTGTGCCGAAAATCGTGTCGTCGGGGCGCTCCAGCCGCTGCATCACGAAAGGGCAGGGCGGCACATGCCAGTAGGAGTCCCAGCGGACCGGGTCGTAGCATTTGCTGGTCAGGAGCGCCGTCTGCTCCGGGCTCCAGGTGACCGGAAACTGATTTTCTCCGGAGAAGTGAGAAATGCCGCCGAGATCGAAAACGAAAATCGAATGCAGCGGATTCTGCCGTTTGGCGTCAAGAAGGCCGTAGTAGACGAGCGGAACGAGCGCGTACGACAGAACCACGGCAGGCAGAAACACGATGGCCATGCGCCTGGCATCGAAGCGCATGGGCCAGACGACATAGGCGGCGAGAAACGGCGCGGCGAAAATCGCATTGGGCCGCAGCAGCACGCCGAGCGCGACCAGAAGCAGCGCGAAGGCCTGGATGAGACGCCGCCAGCGCACCGGCAGGCCGGCGCCCGCCAAGGCCAGCACCGCGGCGACGAGCCAGACGACACCGAACAGGACGTCGCGCCAGACCATGCCAACAAAGAAGAATGCCGGAGGCGCGAGCGCGAGCAGCAGGGTCACCAGGCCGAGCCACGCCACGCGCCGCACCGCGATGAGTGCAAGCAGACCAAAACCGAGCCAGTACAGCGTGGCCGTCAGCAGGAACATGCTCAACGAGCCGGGTGCGATCGGGTCGATGAGCCGCCAGAGCGCTCCCATCACCGGCGACTGCCAATCGCCGAAGCGCCACGCCTGGGCGTCGGCATAGACGTAGCGCGCGTCGGCGGTGTTGTAGCCCGGATGGAACACCAGCAGCGTCAGTGCAAAGCCGCCTGCTGCCATGAGCAACACCAGCCATGCGAGCGACGTCCGGCCCCGCGCATCGGCTGGGGATACGACCGTATCGCTATCCTGCACGGCTGCCATCGACCACCCGACTCATCCCGCGCGCTGTCGTATCCCAGGGACGAGAGCCGGGATAGTCGTACGCAAGCGCTGTCTAGTCGGGCCGGCGCGGGTGCTCAATAGCGCCATTCGCGCTGTGTGACGTCAGGGGACGCCGACGGGCTGGGCCACGCGTCGACGGGAAATCGGGAGACATGAACGCGCGCCTCCGGCACTGCGCCGTCGGGGGACTGGCGAGCGCCCAGCTTTCAGCGCGAGCGAACCGTCAATTTCCGGCGGCGGTGCGCCGGGTCTGATCAGTACGGATGCGACCAGAATTCGACCGGCAGACTGCTGCCCTGCCTGACCATGATGTCGTGCGGCGAGACCGGGGCTGACGCTTCCAGTGCCCCGCCCTTCGGCTTGGCCAGCGTGGTTACCGACCAGACCACTGCGATCGCGGCGGCTGCAGCGACAGCAGCCAAAACAAAGCGCTTGCGCATCTGTCATCTCCTCGTTCGGATGAACTGCGCACGGCATTGCCATATCGACCGCCGACCCTATGTGAGGGACCTCACAGAGCCTGATCTTTCTTTGGCAAAAACGGTGTATACTGGGGTCAACCCCATGGAATCAGAGGATTTAAGCATGCGTATTCGACGAACAAGCCTATTGGCCGCCCTTGCCGTCACGCTGATCGGCACCGCACCCGCATGGTCGCAAAGCAGCACGCTGAAAATGCTCGACCCGGACAATGACAGCACCGTCGATCTCGCCGAGGCGAAGAGTGCGGCGTCCAAGACGTTCGATAAGCTCGATCGCGATCACGACGGCACCCTCGACCGGCGCGAACTGCGTGGCCGGATCAACAAGAAGGATTTTGTCGCGGCCGATCCCGACAAGGACGGAACTTTGGACAAGAATGAATTTGCCACGGTGGTCGAAAAGCGCTTTACCGCCGCCAATCCCGATAATGACGGCACGCTCGACGCCAAAGAGCTGAAAAGCAGCGCCGGCCGCTCGCTGGTGCGCCTGATCAAGTAGCTCTGCGCGAACGCTCCGGCGTCTCGGCCTGTTTGGGCGGGACGCAGAAGCGCTTGATGAATCCGGGATCTACCAGATGGAGAGCCCCGGATCGCCGGATTTCGAGACGGCGAGCGCCATCCAGGCTCGGGCCCTCGCGGCCTCCGCGATGCGGTCGGCGCGACAGGGAGCGCTTTCCTTCAGGCCGCCCGCCTCCACATATTGCTGGGCGATTCTGCCGAGGGAGCGGCAGTTCGGCGACGTCTCGTATTTCGAGGTCTTGTCGCGAACGTCGATCACGCAGCGGTTGACGGCTTCGCTGAGCTGAGTAGCGATCGCCTCGAGTTGCAACTCGTTGGAGGAGCAGCCCGACATCAGCGGTAAGAGCAGAAAGAGCGGAAGCAGACGTTTGCTGGGCCTCATGTCGGTTTCCTCAAAGGAGCGGCGCGGCTTGCGTCCGCGGGCTGCGGTGGTTTGACCCTTACGCCGGGGAGAGCGGCGGCCCCATTCGCGAGGCTGGCAACGCACCATGAGAGAGAACGTTGGCACAAATCCGCGGTTCCAGACAGGGACCTGAGGTTCGGCGATTGTCTGGGAAGACTGTTCAGGAGCGTTGCTGGTTCGCGTCGGGTTGCCGGTATGACGGCAGGGTGAATTGGAAGGTCGCGCCCGGCCCGCTGTTGGGCGAGGCCCATAATCGTCCATCGTGCGCTTCGATGATCGACCGGGAGATCGACAATCCCATGCCCATGCCGCCGGGCTTGGTCGTGTAGAAAGAGCCGAACAGCCGGTCGGCGTTCTGCGGCTCGATTCCGATGCCGGAGTCCTGCACCGTCACCAGAACCTGGTTGGGTGCGCCCAGGTGCGATCGGATCAGGAGGTCGCGGGGCCGGTCGGTAACGTCGGCCATCGCCTCCATCCCGTTCATGACAAGATTGATGATCACCTGCTGCAGCTGCACCCGATCGCCGAGCACTGGCGTCAACGCAGGCGCGAGGTCGCGCAGCAGTACGACGCGATGATCGAGCACCTCGCGTTGGACGAGGAGGAGGGCCTCCTCGATGACGTCGTTGATATCGAGCCGCGTCTTCTGCGGGTCAGTCTTCTGGCACAACGCGCGCAGACGCTGGATCACCTCGCTCGCCCGATGGCCGTCGCTGATCATGCATTCCACCGCAACGCGCGCCTCAGGCAGATCGGGCGGCTGCGGGGCGAGCCAGCGCAGGCAGGCGGCGCCATTGGTCACGATGGCGGCCAGCGGCTGGTTGACCTCGTGCGCGATTGAGGCCGTCAGCTCTCCGAGCGTCGTGATCCGGGTCACGTGGGCGAGCTCCGTCTGCGCCTGGCGTAGCGCGAGCTCGGCCTGATTGCCCCGGACCTCCGCGGTTATGTTGCTGCCGACACCGCGATAACCGAGGAAACGGCCGTCGCGATCGAACACGGGCTTGCCGCTGGTTTCGATGTAGACCGGCAACCCGTCCGGACGGGTCAATCGGTACACGAAGCCGCGAAACGGCCGATGCGCCTCGTGAGCGGAGATGTGGGCGCGCCACTTCTCCGGCTCGTCCTTGACATCGCTCGCAACGTCCCATCGCCGTTGACCAAGGCCCGCGGAGGCGTCGAGACCGACCGTGCTGATGTGATCCGAGATGTGCAGGAACCTGTGGTCCGCGTCGGTCTCCCACAGCCAATCCGACGCCGTCTCGGCATAGTCGCGGAAGCGTTGTTCAGTCTCCCGCAACGCTTCCTCGACCCGCTTGCGTTCGGCGTTCTCCTCGCGCAACGCGTCGTTGGCCCGCTTGAGCTCTCCAACCGAGCCATCGAGCTGGTCGCGCGCGCGCTCGAGCAATGCCTTGGCGTTGTGCTGCGCGGCGGTGAGCAAACCGACGAACAGGATCGACGCCGCGACGAGAAGAAGCCGCGGTACCTCATCGCGATCCACGGCCAACGAATAGAGCGGAGGCACGAAATAGTAGTCGAAGGCCAGAAGGGAGAGCGCCGCGGCGAGCAATCCCGCTCGCAACCCACCGAACCAGGCGCTGAGCATGACGGCGCACAGAAACAGTGGTACCGGCGCGCCCACCAGATGATCCTGCAGCCACAGTGCGCCGGCGAGCGCGCCTGCCACGGCGACGACAGCGACGGCATACTGCGACAACTCAGGGGGCGATGACCGCCAAGGAGGTCTCGAGCTAGTCATGAAGCGATGCCTTGTCGCCGCGGCGAGGGTTCTCGCCGCGGCGCTTTTCCGCGGATGCCGGTACGATGCCGGCGCCGCTAGTAGAAGCCGCCCCACGGTCCTCGGCACAAGCCATAAAGTGCAGCTATCTCATATGTTTGATTGGCGACCCCGGCTGGATTCGAACCAGCGACCTTCAGCTTAGAAGGCTGTTGCTCTATCCCCTGAGCTACGGGGCCGCGACGGGAGGGTTGTAGCCCAGGACGTGGTCCAGCCGCCAGCGGCGGCAAGTCGGTTACGCCGCGCGGTGACGGCGGTTGCCGCAGGTGTCGCCTTTCGCGGGGATGCGAATCTGGCGTAGCTTGGCGATGTCGCGATCAAGCATGTGCGCGCGAAGGACCGGGCGGCTGTGCCATGGGGGCACTCGCCGGAAGCACGGTCAAGCGATCGGAGGCCGACAAATGATCGACGTGCGCAGGCTCGGCCATGCCACGCTGACCACGCCCGATCTCGACCGACAGGTCGCCTACTATACCGAGGTTGTCGGCCTCACTCTGCTCGAGCGTGACAGCAAGCGGGCGGTGCTTGCGAGCAAGCAGGGCTTCGAGGCGATCGCTCTCGAGCCCGGCGTCCCCAATGCGCTTTCGCGGCTGGCGTTTCAGGTCGCGCCCGGGAGTGATCTTGCCGATATGACGCGCGAGCTGGCGAGGCACGGCGTCAAGAGCGAGCGCCGCAGCGGCATTTCGCCCGGCGTCGCCGAGGCCATCGTCTTCAAGGACCCGAAGGACACCTTGATCGAGGTCTTCTCCGAGTACGTCTTCGCCAGCGAGGATCCGGTGCAGGCGGGCATCATGCCGCTCAAGCTCGGGCACGTGGCCTATCGCGTGAACGACGTGCAGCGGGTGGTGAAATTCTATACCGACGTGCTCGGGTTTCGGGTGTCGGATTGGCATGGCGACACCTTCGCGTTCCTGCGTTGCGGGCCCGATCACCACACCGTCAACTTCGTGTTCGACGAGGTCCCGCAGCTGCACCACATCGCGTTCGAAGTGAAGGACTGGGCGGAGATCCAACGCGCCTGCGAATGGCTCGCCAAGAAAAACATCCATTTGGTCTGGGGGCCGGGACGCCACATCATCGGCCACAACGTCGCGATCTATCATCGCAACGCCGACAAGGTCCGGGTCGAGTTCTTCTGCGAAATGGACCTGATGAAGGACGAAGCGCTCGGCTACTTCGATCCGCGCCCCTGGCACCAGGACCGGCCGCAGCGGCCGAAGGTGTGGGGGCCGGACACGCTGCGGAACTACTGGGGCTTCGGATCGGAGCGCATCATCCGCGGCTATCAGACCGTGGAATAAAAGCTCGGCGCCGGGATTTCAGGGGCAATCCGCCGTTGCTATGATCCTCCCGATAATAATTCACACCGGGAGGAGATGATGCGTGCGCTGTTCGTCGTGGGTGCAATGTTCTTGGCGCAGCCTGTATTCGCCCAGAGCAATGAAAAATACACCGGCAGCAATGTCGACGTCCGCACGATCCTGAGCTTCAAGGCGTCGGACGCGGCGGTTCAGAAGATGCTTCCCGAAGGCTGGGAGGTGAATTCACCTGCGGCCGGGCCGAGCAAGGGTGCCAATCTTGGCCTCACCTTGATCGATCAGGTCACGGTGCAGGATGCCGAAGGGAAGCCCGCCACGACCTTCCGCGGCGCCGTTTTCACCATTCCGGCAAAGAAGAAGGGCACGGACACCGCGGGCACGATGGTATTCACCGGGCTCATGTCGGCAGGCGGCGCGCCGGGCGCCTATGGCGTCTACGTACCGGCGAAGGCGAAGGTGGAACGCGAGGTCGAGACCGAAGCCGACGGCAAGTCGACCGCCGAGGAAAAGTGGGAATTCAAGGCGGACGACGGCAGCTCGATCGAGGTCAAGATCGAGTACGAGCGCGGCCCGGCCCTGCGAAGCAAGGTTGAGGCCAAGGTCTTTTCGGCTGCGAAGCCGGAATTCTACCGCATCTATCGCTTCGAGCAGGCAAGCGATGTGGCGCGCAGCACGGCGAACGGGGTCGATCGCGTGGGGAAGATTTCCGTGAAGGGTACCGGCGAGAAGCTCGCACCGCTGTTCGACGGCGCGCAGCAATTGATCAGTGTGACCTCGATCCCCTGGTATTCCCGACAGGTCTACCTGCCGGGTTCATGATGCTCATGACCGGATCCCTTCCCGGCAGGCGGCCGGGAAGGGGAGGGTCGTCACAAGCGGCATTGACCGGGGCGACGCTCAGGTCAGCGTGAAGGTGAGGTCGCCGAGCTTCTCGATCGAGGTGACCAGCTTGTCGCCGGGCTTGAGCCACACCTGCTTGTCCTTTGGATAGCCGGAAATCACGCCCTCCGGCGTGCCCGTGAAGATGAGGTCGCCAGGCTTCAGCGTCATGTATTTCGAGATGTAGCTCACGAGTTGCTTGCAGTTGAACACCATGTCCGAGGTATTCGAGGACTGGCGGATCTCGCCGTTGACGCGGCATTCGATCTTGAGATTGTCGCCGTCCACCTGGTCGGCGGTGACGAGCCACGGGCCGACGGGCGCCGACCCATCCAGAGTCTTGCCGAGCATCCATTGGGTCGATCGCGACTGCAGATCGCGCGCGGTGAAATCGTTACCGGTGGCGTAGCCGAAGATGTAATTGAGAGCGTCGGCTTCCGAAACGTTGCGTGCGCGCCGCCCGATCACGATCACCAACTCGGCTTCATAGTCGAACTTCTGCGCGTCCTCCTCCGATACGCCGATGACGCCGCCATGGCAGTTGAGCGCGGTGTTGTATTTGTTGAACAGGATCGGCTGCTTGGGCACGGGATTGCCGGTCTCGGCCGCATGCTTGCGGTAGTTGAGCCCGATGCAGACGATCTTTTCCGGGTTCGTGACGCACGGGCCGAAAGCGGCCTGGTCGGCGGCGACGAAGTAGCGTTGGGCGGACGCGCTCGCACCCGCCTTGTCGGCGAGGCGCTTGAGGCCGCTGATGTCGCCCTGTCCCTTGAACACCGCGTCGATGCTGGTCGGCGCGCCCTCGCGGAAATCCTGCTCGGCGGCAACGACGTCGAGGATACCGCGCTCGGTGCGCAGTCCGAGTCCGAAACCGTCGCCCCGCCGCAGCGTGGCAAAGGTCATGCCCTTGGGCTGCTGTGCCGGTTCGGCCGTTCTCGCGCCACCTTGGGCGGCGGCCTTGGTCGCCAGGCTCGCACCCGTCATCGCGGCCATGCCGACGATGCTGCTGGTCTTGAGAAACGTTCTGCGGTCGTGATCCATGGGTCGCCTCCCGTGTCATTGCCGGCGTCGTTGATCGGCGCGGCTTACGCAGGCGGACAATAGCGCATTTCGCGGTCCGCTTCCGGCGAGGAACGGCGGACCTGTGCCAAGCATTCCGCAAAATTCCGGTGGCGCAAAAGATCATTCCGGATCAGTCATTTAGACGGGGTTGTCCGGTCGACGTAACGGTTCGCGCGGTGATCGCATGCAGGTACTTCGGCCACGACCTCGACATGTTTTGACGTTCACCTTGGTAGTCCCGATCGGAATCCCCGGCCGACGGGAATGGAGGATCCCCCATGCTCGCGTTCGTTCGCGCTGCCTGCGCAGCCGCGCTCGTTCTGCTGTTGTCCATCCCCGCCATTGCCGCCGACAAGTCGTTCAGGCGCGATGATCTCACCGATGCGGCGATCAAGCTGGAAGCCCAGATCAAGGGCGAAGCGGGTCAGGTGTCGAAACCCGCCGCGGCGCTGCGGCGCGAAGCGGATGCCGCCTTCCAGCGCAACGACTTCCGCAGCGGCATGCAGATCCTCGGACAGATCGTGACGGTCGCGCCCGACGACAGCGCGAACTGGCTCCGGCTGGCCAGGGCCGTTCTGCAGATCCGTCCGAGCAATGATCGCGAGAAGACCCTGCTGCTGGAGCGCGCCGCGACCGCCGCCTATATCGCCTATCAGCGCTCGAGCAATCCGAGCCAGGAGGCAGAAAGCCTCGTCGTGGTGGGGCGCAGCTTTGGTGATCGCTCGATCTGGCGGCCGGCGCTCGACGCGTTGCGGGTTTCGCTCGATCTGCGCGAGGTCGCCGAGGTGCGCCAGCAGTACGAGCGCATGCGCGAGGATCACGGCTTCCGCCTGCTCGACTACAGCGTCGACGCCGACGCGGCCTCGCCGCGTGCCTGCTTTCAGTTCTCCGAGGACCTGCCGGGCAAGCGCGCCGATTTCTCGCCGTTCGTCACCGTTGCCGGTCAGGACAAGCCCGCGCTCTCCGCGCAAGAGCGTCAGCTCTGTGTCGAAGGTCTCAAGCACGGCGAGCGTTACAGCATCACCCTGCGCGCCGGCATCCCTTCGCTGGTGAAGGAGACGCTGTCGAAATCCGCTGACTTCAACATCTATGTGCGCGACCGCAAACCGCTGGTGCGTTTCACCGGCAAGGCCTACGTGCTGCCGCGCAGCGGACAGCGCGGCATTCCCGTCGTGAGTGTCAATACCGCGACGGTCGAACTCGAAATCTACCGCATCGGCGACCGCAATCTGCTGGAAACCGTGGTGGGACGCGAATTCCAGCGCACCCTCGATCGCTATGACCTCAACCGCCTGACCGAGGAGCGCGGCTCCCAGGTCTGGAAGGGGGAGATGACGGTCGAGCAGACGCTCAATACCGACGTCACAACGGCTTTCCCGGTCGATCAGGCCATCGGCACGCTGGCGCCCGGTGTGTACGTCGTGGTGGCGCAGCCCGCCGGGGCGCCCAAGGACGATTCCGATTCGCTTGCCACCCAGTGGTTCATCATTTCCGATCTCGGCCTGACCGCGTTCTCCGGCAACGACGGCATTCACGCGTTCGTGCATTCGCTCGATACCGCCCAGTCGAAGAGCGCGATCGAGGTCCGGCTGCTGTCGCGCGGCAACGAAGAGCTCGCGCGCAAACGCACCAGTGCTGCCGGCCACGTGCAGTTCGAGGCCAACCTGACGCGCGGCGAAGGGGCATTGGCCCCGGCCATGCTGATCGCGACGGACGCCAACGGAGATTACGCGTTTCTGAGCCTCAAGACGCCGCCGTTCGACCTGAGCGATCGCGGCGTCTCCGGCCGCGTGGTTCCCGCCGGTCTCGATGCCTTCGTTTACACCGAGCGCGGCGTCTATCGGTCCGGCGAGACCGTGCAGGTGACGACGCTCCTGCGCGACGGCCAGGGGATTGCCGCGCTCAACGTGCCGCTCACGCTCGTGGTCGAGCGGCCGGATGGCGTCGAATACCGCCGCAGCGTCGTTCCCGATCAAGGCGTGGGCGGGCGGGCGCTCGCGGTAACGCTGGTATCAACGGCGCCGACCGGCACGTGGCGCGTGCGCGCCTTCGCCGATCCCAAGCGTCCGCCGGTCGGCGAAGCAACCTTCATGGTCGAGGATTATGTCCCCGACCGGCTCGAGTTCGAGCTCGCCTCGAACGCCAAGGGCATGTCCCGGAAGAGCCCGGCCGAGATCACCGTCGACGGGCGCTATCTCTACGGCGCGCCTGCCGGCAAGCTCGAGCTCGAAGGGGAGGTCGTTGTTTTGCCCGCGACCGAGCGGCCGGGGTTTGCTCGCTATCAGTTTGGGCTCGCAGATGAAGACGTCGAGACCGTGCGCCAGCCGCTCGACAACCTGCCGGACACCGATGAGAACGGCAAAGCGCGACTTGCGCTGACGCTTGAGAAACAGCCGGCGACGACGCGTCCGCTCGAGGCGCAGGTGATCGTTCGCATGGCCGAGCCCGGAGGGCGCGCGGTCGAGCGCAAGTTGACGCTGCCGGTGATTCCGGACGGGCCGATGATCGGCGTCAAGCCGCTGTTCTCCGGCCGCTCGCTTGGCGAGGGCGAGAACGCCGCATTCGATGTGGTGATCGCATCGCCGGACGGAACCTCGCTGGCGGGGAACGGCCTGCGCTACGAGTTGCTGAAGATCGAGACCAAGTATCAGTGGTACCGGCGCGACGGCGCGTGGGATTTCGAGCCGACCAAATCAACCAAACGCGTCGCCGATGGCCAGCTCGACGTCGCCGCGGACAAGCCCGGGCGCGTCTCGGTGCCGGTGCAATGGGGCCGCTATCGCCTGGAGGTGTCGAGCGCGGACCGGAATGGCCCGGTGACCTCGATCGATTTCGATGCGGGCTGGTATGCGGAGGCGAGCGCCGATACGCCGGACCTGCTGGAAATCGCACTCGACAAGCCGGAATACGTGGCGGGTGACAACATGACGGTCGCGGTGACCGCGCGCACGGCCGGCAAGGTCACGCTGAACGTGATCGGCGACCGCCTGGTTTCGACGGTTACACAGGACGTGACGGCCGGTACGGCGCGGCTGCGCGTTCCGGTCGGCAACGACTGGGGCAGCGGCGCCTATGTCGTCGCCACGCTTCGGCGGCCGCTCGATGCAAGGGCGGAGCGCATGCCCGGCCGAGCCATCGGCGTGCAGTGGTTTTCGATCAATCGCAAGGCGCGCACGCTTGCGCTCGAAATGCCCTTGCCGGATCTGTTGCGGCCCAACAGCGCGCTGCGTATCCCGGTGAAGGTCGGCGGCCTCGCCCCCGGCGAGGAAGCACGGATCGTCGTTGCCGCGGTCGATGTCGGCATTCTCAACCTGACCAATTACAAGCCGCCAGCGCCGGACGACTATTACCTCGGTCAGCGCCGGCTCACCGCCGATATCCGCGACCTCTACGGGCAACTGATCGACGGCATGCAAGGCGCACGCGGCCAGATCAGAACCGGCGGCGACGCCGGCGGAGGCGAGCTGCAGGGCTCGCCGCCCACGCAAAAGCCGCTCGCGCTCTATTCCGGCATTGTCGCCGTCAAGCCCGACGGCACCGCCGAGGTTCTTTTCGACATACCCGATTTTGCCGGCACCGCGCGGGTGATGGCCGTCGCCTGGTCCAAGGACAAGGTCGGCCGCGCCGTCGGCGATCTCACCATCCGCGATCCGGTGGTCCTCACCGCGACGCTGCCGCGGTTCCTGCTCAGCGGCGATCGCGGCACCATGCATCTCGATCTCGACAATGTGGCGGGCCAACCCGGCGATTACCGGCTCGAGGTGAAGAGCGAGGGCGTCAACGTTGTCGGCAACGCCGCGCCGCAGACGCTCAAGCTCAACGCCAGGCAGCGCAGCTCGGTCACGGTGCCGCTGTCGGGCGCCGCCGCCGGCACTGCAGCGGTAACGGTGCGGGTCAGCGGGCCGGGCGGATTTGCGCTCGAACGCAGCTATGCGCTCGCAGTGCGGCCGGCCACGCAGATCCTTGCGCGGCGCACGGTCAAGCCGCTCGCGAAAGGCGAAAGCCTTACCGTCTCGAACGATCTGTTCGCCGATCTCGTGCCGGGGAGCGGAAGCGTCGCCCTGTCGGTCGGCGTCTCGACCGCGCTCGACGCGGCGGCATTGCTGGCGGCGCTCGATCGTTATCCGTTCGGGTGCTCCGAGCAGATCGCCAGTCGCGCGCTGCCGCTGCTGTATGTCAACGATCTTGCGACCTCGGCGCAGCTTGCACTCGATACGTCCGTCGATCAGCGCATCCGCGATTCGATCGAGCGGCTGCTTGCGCGTCAGGGCTCGAATGGCTCGTTCGGGCTGTGGTCCGCGGGCGGCGATGACGTGTGGCTCAACTCCTACGTCACCGACTTCCTGACGCGCGCACGCGAGCGTGGATTTGCGGTGCCGGACATCGCCTTCAGGCTCGCGCTCGACCGCTTGCGCAATTTTGTCGGCACCGCCGAGGATCCGACCAAGGACGGAGGGCGTAACCTCGCTTATGCGCTCTACGTGCTGGCGCGGAACGGCGCCGCGCCAGTGGGAGATCTTCGGTATTTCGCCGACACCAAGCTCGACGCGATCGCAACCCCGATCGCCAAGGCTCAGATCGCGGCTGCTCTCGGCATGCTCGGTGACCGCGCCCGCGCGGAGCGTGTCTATGCGGCGGCACTCGCGTCGCTCGCGCCGCGGCCCGTGCTCGATTACGGCCGCAGCGACTATGGCTCGGTGCTGCGGGACGCAGCCGCGCTGGTCACGCTTGCGTCCGAAGGCGCTGCTCCGCGTGCGACAATCACCGGTGCCGTCGAGCGCGTGGAGGCCGCACGCGGTCTCACTCCATATACCTCGACGCAGGAGAACGCGTGGATGGTGCTTGCCGCCCGCGCCTTGGCGAAGGAGGCGCAGACCGTCGCGCTCGATGTCGGTGGCGAGAGGACGCAAGGCGCGCTCAATCGCAATTTGCGCGCCGAACGAGCTCGCGCAACCGCTGAAGGTGACCAATACCGGCGACGGCGCGGTGCAGGTCGTCGTCACGGTATCGGGAGCCCCGGTGGTGCCGGAGCCGGCGGCGGAAAACGGCTTCAAGATCGAGCGCAGGTATTACACGCTCGCCGGCAAGCCCGCGGACCCGGCCAAAGCCAAGCAGAACGACCGCTTTGCGGTGGTTCTGAGGATCACGGAGCCGCAACCGCAGTTCGGACGGCTCATCGTCGCCGATTATCTGCCTGCGGGCTTCGAGATCGACAATCCGCGGCTGGTGTCGTCGGGAGACACCGGCACGCTCGCCTGGATCGAAGATGCACAGGAGCCAGTGAATTCCGAATTCCGCGACGACCGCTTCAGCGCGGCGTTCGAGCGCAAGAGCGGCGATCCGTCGGTGTTCACCGTCGCATATGTGGTGCGGGCCGTTTCGCCCGGCCGATATGTCCACCCGCAGGCCTTTGTGGAGGACATGTATCGGCCCGACCGCTTTGGCCGCACCACGACCGGGACGATCGAGGTCACGGCGGCGAAATGAGAACGGGTGGAACGCCAGGCGCTCGGGGAGGGCGGCTTTGTCGAGTGGCACCTTGATTCCCGGTGCGGAGGTTGCGCGGCCGAACGCGTGTTACCGATCGCGCTTGCGACGATGGCTGTGCTTGGGCCTGGTCACCGTGTTCATCACGACCGCAGCAGTCCTGTCGGGCGGCGCCTGGTGGATTGCGTCGCTCGGGCCGCCGCCATTGGGTGAAGGGCTTGGGTTCTCCACCTTGGTGGTGGACCGCGATGGCAAGCTGCTGCGACCGTACACGACGCTGGATGGCCGCTGGCGGTTGCCGGCGGGCCGCGAGCATGTCGATCCGCGATTCCTGCTGCTGCTGTTTGCATACGAGGACAAGCGCTTTGGCACGCATCGCGGCGTCGACCCGTTCGCGCTCGGGCGTGCCCTGACGCAATTGGTCGGTCATGGCCACATCGTCTCCGGCGCGTCGACCATCACGATGCAGGTGGCACGCCTGCTCGAACCGCGCACCGAGCGCAGCTTCACTGCGAAGTTGCGCCAGATGGCGCGTGCGCTTGAACTCGAGCACACGCTCTCCAAGGACGAAATCCTGGGGCTGTATCTGAGCCTCGCCCCGTATGGCGGCAATCTGGAAGGCGTGCGGGCGGCGTCGCTCGCCTACTTCGGCAAGGAGCCGCGCCGCCTGACCCTGGGCGAGGCTGCGCTGCTTGTTGCCTTGCCGCAGTCACCGGAGCAGCGTCGCCCCGACCGCTCCAAGGATGCCGCGCGCAACGCGCGCGACCGGGTGCTCGATCGCCTCGCCGCCGCGGGCGTCGTTCCGCCGGACGAGGTCACCCGCGCGAAGCACGAGCCCGTGCCGGACGGACGCAAGCCCATGCCGATGCTGGCGCCGCATGCCGCCGACGCAGCCATCGCGGCTGCGCCGGATCGCAGCCTGCATCGCTTGACCATCGACGCGACACTGCAGCGAAATCTCGAGGATCTGGCGCGTGAGCGCGCCCGTGCGCTCGGCTCCGACATCTCCGTCGCTATCGTTGCTGTCGATCATGGCAGCGGGGAGGTGCTCGCCCGCGTCGCCTCCGCCGACTACTTCGACATCCGTCGTGCGGGACAAGTCGACATGACCGCGGCGTTGCGCTCGCCCGGCTCGACCCTCAAGCCTTTCATCTACGGGCTCGGTTTCGAGGACGGGCTTATTCATCCCGACACTTTGATCGAGGATCGGCCTATCCGCTTCGGTAGCTATGCGCCGGAGAACTTCGATCTCACGTTTCAGGGTACGGTCACGGTGCGGCGCGCCTTGCAGCTTTCACTCAACGTGCCGGCGGTGGCCGTCCTCGATAAGGTCGGGGCCAATCGCTTCGCCGCGCAACTCGAGCAGGCGGGTGGGTCGTTTGCGCTGCCCGAAGGAGAAGTGCCTGGGCTCGCCATTGGCCTGGGCGGGGTGGGGGTAAAGCTCACCGATCTGGTAGCGCTCTATGCCGGGTTGGCTCGCCTTGGCACGACAGTGCCGCTCACAGAGCGGGTCGACAGCGGAGGTGACACGCCAACCGTGCGCCGGCTGTTGGATCCAGTTGCCGCCTGGTACGTGGGCAACATTCTTCTCGGCACGCCGCCGCCGGAGAACGCAGCCGGCGGTCGCATCGCCTTCAAGACGGGGACCTCGTACGGCTACCGGGACGCCTGGGCCGTGGGGTTCGACGGCAGACACACCATCGGCGTATGGGTGGGCCGCCCCGACGGCGCCCCGGTGCCAGGTCTGATCGGAAGGGCGGCCGCGGCGCCAATCCTGTTCGATGCCTTTGCGCGCACCGGCAAGTTGCCGGCCGCGCTGCCGCGGCCGCCGAATGGCGCCCTGGTCGCGGCCACGGCGAAGCTGCCGCCGCCCCTGCAGCGCTTCCGTCCCGGTGCCCTCGTCGGCGAGAGTACCGAGCCCCAGCTTCGCATCATGTTCCCGCCCAACGGCGCGCGGCTCGAGCTTGCGAGCGACAGCTCCGGCAAGGCTGACCCGATCGCGCTCAAGGTGACAGGGGGCGCCGGCCCGCTGACGGTGCTCGTCAACGGGCTGCCGGTGCCCGCTTCGCGCGGGAGGCGAGCGCTGTTCTTCGAGCCGGAAGGGCCGGGTTTCGTGCGGCTCACGGTGATGGACGGCCGGGGCGCGATCGACAGCGTCGTGGTGCGGTTGCAATAGGCAGCGTCGTCGGCTGCAGGTGATTGGAAGATGGGTCTCGCCGCGGTAGCTATTCTCAGGACGACCCGCGCGACTGCATGATTTGAACCGAAGAGCGGGCATAGTAGATATTTGAGCGGAAACGCTCCAACCCGACGAGGGTCACATGCTGCTCGATCACCGAACCTACACCGTTCGCGCAGGTTGCTTGCGCAAGCAGATAGCGCTCTATGAAAAGCATGGTCTTGCTGCCCAGAAGCGGCATTTCGGCGAGCCGCTGGCGTGGCTGGTCGCCGAGACCGGAGACGTCAACAGCTATGTCCATATCTGGGTCTACGAGGATGCGGCCGATCGCAGCCGCCGGCGCGCGGCGATGATGGCCGATCCGGAATGGCAGGCGTATCTCGAAAAGAATGCCGAAGCCGGCTATCTGCTCAAGCAGGAATCCAAGCTGATGTCGCCGGCGTCGTTCGCGCCGCTGCGGCGCTGAACGATTTAATCTCGCGAGCGTCGCCGGCTCGACCGCGGACGCTCGGCCTAAGAAAAACAATGGGAACGACGGAGGAACAACCTTGCTCACAGCTCGCATCATGGCGCTTGGCTGCTGCCTGGTCGCTATCGGCCTTTTGGCGACGGCGAATGCCCAGGATTATCCGGCACGGCCGATCAAAATCGTCGTCGGCTTCGGTCCTGGCGGCCTCGGCGACATCACCGCGCGCGCCGTCGCGCAGAAGATGTCGGATTCGCTTGGCAAGCCGGTGGTGATCGAGAACATGCCGGGCGCCGGCGGAATGGGCGCTGCGGGGTCGGTCGCGCGGGCGGCGCCGGACGGCCACACGCTGCTCCTGGTCAGCGGCCAGAACGCCGCGAGCCCCTCGTTGTTCAAATCGATGCCGTACGAGTGGTCTACCGACTTCACGACGGTCTCGACGATCGGGCTGTTCGATTTCATCATCGTGGTCGGCAAGGACAGCCCGCTGAAGAATGTCAGCGATCTCATCGCGGCCGCCAAGCGCGATCCGGCGCGCTTCAACATTGGCACGATCAGCGTCGGCAGCGTGCAGAACCTGTCCGCTCTCCTGTTTGCCTCGATGGCCGGTCTGCACGTGACCACTGTGCCGTTCCGGACCACCGGGGAGATTGTCACGGCGTTGTTGTCCGACCAGGTGCAGGTCGGCTTTGAGACGACACCCGGCGTACTCGGCCAGGTTCAATCGGGGAACCTGCGTGCGCTCGGCGTATCGTCGGACAAACCGCTGCCGTTCCTGCCCGGCGTTCCGGCCGTCGCCGAAAGCGGCGTCCCCGGCTTCACGCTGGTGTCCTGGAACGGCTTTGTGATGCCGGCCAAGACGCCGCGCGACATTGTGCTGCGGCTCAATCGGGAGATCGCCAAGGCGCTCGAGGCGCCCGAGCTCCGCGAGCGGTTCATCGGTCTCGGCATTACGCCGCGCGCCAGCACGCCGGAGGAACTGCAGCGCATCTACGATGCGGATGTCGCGCGATGGCGTCAGGTGATCGCCGATGCTAAGATCAGCCAGCAATGATGTGTCACGCGCCAGTCGACGCGGAGGATTGATGAATACGGTTCCCAGGATCAAGCCGGCCGCCGTGCAACCCGCGGGAGCGGATCGCATCGATCCCCTGGAGTGGGAAACGCGCGTCGATCTCGCCGCCTGCTATCGGTTGGTCGACCTGTTCGGGATGTGCGATCTCCATCTCAACCACATCTCGGCGCGGGTGCCGGGTCGGGAGGAGCATTTTCTGATCAATCCCTTCGGCATGATGTACGAGGAGATTACTGCGTCGTCGCTGATCAAGATCGATCTCAAGGGAAACATCATCGCCAATGCGAATCCGGACTACTCGATCAATCTTCCCGGCTACGTGATCCACAGCGCGATTCACGCCGCACGTCCCGACGTGGCTTGTGTTCTGCACACGCACACCAATGCCGGCATGGCGGTGTCCACCCTCAAATGCGGATTGCTGCCGCTCACCCAGACCGCGATGCGCTGGTCGCGGATTGCGTATCATGATTTTGAGGGCGTGGTGGTCGATCTCGACGAGCAGAAACGGCTGGCCGAAAATCTCGGCGACAGTGAAGTCATGATTTTGCGCAACCATGGTCTGCTATCGGTCGGCCAGACCATCGGTCAGGCGTTCAGCAATATCTATCGCCTGGAGCGGGCGTGCCAGACGCAACTGCTGGCCATGGCCTGCAATGCGGAAATATCGCTCCCGCCGCAAGACGTTATCGCCCGTTCGAACGCGCAGCTCGCGGTGTCACCGACGCCAGACGCCCAGGGCAGAAAGCGTCCGCACGGCTCGATGGAATGGCCGGCATTGAAACGGATGCTCGACCGTCGCGACGCCTCCTACAAGAATTGACGACGGCGACGCCGAAACGCGGCTCGGTGGCGTGTGGGCGTCATCGCAGTCACACTCGTATCTCGCAGCAGGGCGCCGCGCAGCAGGGGACATGGTAGCTACGGTCGATCATGAGGGACGCCGGACGGTGTCCGGGCGCAGCCTGAAGACGATCGTGGACTTCGCGGTCGGATCGCATCCGCGTGCCGTCGCGCTTCTGCTGCTGGTCGCGCTGTTGAGCTTCCTGCCCGGCTTCTTCAGCATCCCGCCGATCGACCGCGACGAAGCACGCTTCGCGCAAGCCACCAAGCAGATGGTGGAGAGCGGAGATTACATCGACATCCGCTTCCAAGACGAGGTGCGCTACAAGAAGCCTGTCGGCATCTACTGGCTGCAGAGCGGCGTGGTGAAGGCAGCCCGCGCGCTCGGCTTCGAGCAAGCTCTCACGACGATCTGGCTCTACCGGGTGCCGTCGCTGCTCGGCGCCATCGGCGCTGTCCTTCTGACCTATTGGGCGGCGCTTGCCTTCGTCTCGCGCCGCGCCGCGCTACTCGCCGGCCTCATGATGGCAAGTTGCGTGCTCCTTGGCATCGAACGGCTCATCGCCAAGACAGATGCCATGCTGCTCCTCACGGTCGTCGCTGCGATGGGGGCGATGGCGCGGGCGTATCTCCCGGACCAGCGCGAGCGACTCGAACCGGCCGCCGCTTGGCTGTTGGCGGGGATATTCTGGAGCGCGCTCGCCGTCGGCGTGCTGCTCAAGGGGCCGCTCATCGTCATGATTGTCGGGCTGGCCGCCAGCGCGCTGATCGTCGTCGATCGCTCTGCCCGATGGCTGCTGGCACTCAAACCGCTGGTCGGAATCGCCTGGCTCGCGCTGCTGGTCCTGCCATGGTTCATCGCGATCGTCGGACGTGCGGGCGATGCGTTCTTCGCCGAGTCGGTGGGACAAGACCTGCTCAGCAAGGTTTTTGCCGGCCAGGAG
The DNA here is from genome assembly GCA_963725065.1 of uncultured Alphaproteobacteria bacterium. GTDB lineage: Bacteria > Pseudomonadota > Alphaproteobacteria > Rhizobiales > Xanthobacteraceae > VAZQ01. The sequence goes on along the minus strand of CAVRXD010000052.1, from coordinate 152,556 downwards.
TCTCATGGCGCGCCGCCCGGGACGTATTTCGTGCTGTTCTGGCTGACGTTCTGGCCGGGCGCGACCTTGGCGGCATTGGCGACGCCGGCGGTCTGGACGTCGCGCCGCGAGCCCGCGGTCAAGTTCCTGCTGGCGTGGCTGGTGCCGTCATGGGTGGTGCTGGAACTGGTGCCGACCAAGCTGCCGCATTATGTGCTGCCGCTCTATCCCGCGATTGCAATCCTGATTGCCGGCGCGATCGACGCACACATGTTGTCGCGCCGGCCTGTGCTGGTGTGGGGCACGATCTGGTGGTTCGTGGTCCCCATGGTTGCGGGACTCGCCGGCATCGTCGCGCTCGCCGTCATCGGGCGGCAGTTCGGGCTGTTGGTATGGCTCCTGATGGGAGGAGCGGCCGTGATGGGCTTCCTGGCGTGGCGGCTTTATCAAACCGACGGCGCCGAACACTCGCTGCTGCGCGCGGTCACCGCCGCGGTACTGACCGCCATTGCGATCTTTGCCCTCGTGGTCCCATCGCTCGGTCAACTTTTTCCGAGCGTAACGCTCGCCCGCATCCTGCGCGACAGCGGCTGTGCGCACCCGGCCGCAGCGGCCGTCGGCTATCAGGAGCCAAGCCTCGTCTTCCTGGCCGGCACGGGGACCCGCCTGACCGATACCGCGGGCGCCGCCGAATTCCTGCGCGGCGGCGAGTGTCGCTTCGCCTTCGTCGAGGCACAGCAGGAAAGAAGCTTCGCCCAGCGCGCCGAAGCCGTCGGGCTGCGCTATACCGCCGGGCCTCGTCTGGAAGCGATCAACATCAGCAACGGAAGACCGGTCACGATCGCGATCTACCGGTCGGCAGGTCAGTCGTGACCATGAACGACCGTCTGAAGCACGCAGCGGCCGAGCCGCGCGCGCAGTGGATGCGCGCCAATGCCGCACGGTATTTCGCGTACTTTCAGCGCGAACCGAGGTTTGCGGCAAAGGCGGTATGGCGCCAGTCGCTTCGGCTCGGCATCGGCACGGCGATTTTTCTCGCGATTGTCGCGGCGACGATGACCGTCATCGACGCCCGCGCCGTCGCTTTGGCGCGGACCCTTCCGGAGTGGCTGATCGAGATCTTCGATTTCGTCACCGACTTCGGCAAGTCCTTTTGGTTCTTGGTGCCGGTTGCATTCGCGCTCGCCGCGATTGGTCTCTTCGCCTCGCCGGCGCTTCCTCGCATGTCCCAGCGGGTGCTGGCCGCCATCGCGGTACGGCTCGGGTTTCTGTTGCTGGCAATTGGTCTCCCCGGCCTGTTCTTCAGTGTCGCGAAGCGCCTGATTGGGCGCGCGCGCCCGCTGGTGGAGGGAAGCACGGGCCCCTTCAGCTACCGGCCGCTGGGCTGGAGCGTCGAATATGCCAGCCTCCCGTCGGGTCATTCGATCGACGCATTCGCGGCTGCCACGGCTATCGGTGCGCTGTGGCCGTGGACCCGGCCTTTCATGTGGACCTATGCCGTCGTCATCGCCCTCAGCCGGGTCGTGCTCACGGCACATTTTCCGAGCGACGTGATGGCCGGCGCCGTCGTCGGGGTCGTCGGCGTGCTGCTGGTGCGCGACTGGTTCGCGACGCGCGGGCTCGCCTTCGTGCTCGGCGCGGATGGCACGGTTCGACCTCTGCCCGGGCCTTCGTTCGCACGGATTAAAAGGGTTGCCCGGCAGCTTATGGCCCCATAAGAAGCTCGCGCCATCCGAGGGATGCGAGCGGCTACGTCGCGGTCATATCGGGCATATCATGAACGAAACGCTTGCAAGCGCGGCCCCGCCCGCCGTTTCCGTCATCGTTCCGGTACGGAACGAGGCCGGCAATCTATCCCCGCTGATTGCCGAGATCGCCAGCGCACTCGGCGACCATCTCAGCTTCGAGGTCATCTATGTCAACGACGGTTCGAGCGATCGCACCGAAGCCGAATTGACCCAGCTGATGGCGAGTCGCCCGTGGCTGCGCCAAATCAAGCACCAGGTATCATGCGGACAGTCGGCTGCGGTGCGCACCGGCGTGCGGCATGCCAGGGCGGACGTCGTCGTCACCCTCGATGGTGACGGCCAGAACAATCCGGCCTTCATTCCGGCGCTGTTTCACGCGCTGGCTGCGGGAGCCCCGCGGGTGGGACTTGTCGCAGGACAGCGGGTCGGCCGCCAAGCCACCGGCTTCAAGAAGTTCCAATCGCGGCTGGCCAATGGCGTGCGCAGCGCCGTGCTGCGTGACGGTACCCGCGACACCGGCTGCGGCCTCAAGGCGTTCCGCCGCGATCTGTTTCTTGCGCTGCCCTATTTCGACGGCCTGCACCGGTTTCTGCCGGCGCTGGCCCGGCGGGAAGGCTACGACGTTGCATATGTTGACGTGGTCGACCGCCCGCGTCACGCCGGCACGTCGAATTACGGCATGTGGGATCGGCTCTGGATCGGCATCCTCGATCTCATGGGCGTGTGGTGGCTCATCCGCCGCCGGCGCCGCGTGCCACATGTCCTGGAGGTGAAACGGAATGCTGATTGATCTCTCACAGGCAGTCGGCAACTACCTGCACGACGTCTTCGTGGCCAAGTTTCAATGGTGGGTGCTGCTGGGCTATATCGCCCAGGTGATGTTCACCATGCGCTTCGTGGTGCAGTGGGTTGCCTCCGAGCGCGCGGGAAAAATGGTGATGCCGATCGCCTTCTGGTTCTTCTCGATCGGCGGCGGCGTGCTGCTGTTCGCTTATGCGCTCTACGTCCGCGACCCGGTGTTCATCCTGGGGCAGGGCTTCGGCGTCTTTGTCTACGCGCGCAATCTCTATTTCGAACTGCGCGATCGTCGCCACGTGGCAGCTTGATGTGAACGGGGATCGTCCGACGAGGGCGATACCCCTGATTGCCGCACGGGCGCGTAGTGCTATGCTGCAAGGGGAAACGGGCGCTCTTTTCTCGTGTCACATGCGGGAGGCACCGATGACGCTGAGTGTCGCAATCACATCCGGACGCAGTGCCGCCGGTTCGATCGAGGTGATCCCAACCGGCGCCGCGCTCGGCGCCGAAGTCAGGGGCATCGACCTCAGGCGTCTTGACGAAGCTGCGTTCGCGCGCGTCGTGCAGGCCTGGCACGATCACTCCGTGGTGCTGGTTCGCGATCAGCGGCTCAACGACCATGAACTGATCGCGTTCAGCCATCGCCTGGGCGATCTCGACTGGGCGCCCATCCAGGAGACCGGGCGCCGGTTCGTCGAGGGCCTGCCGGAGATTTACATCGTCTCCAACGTCAAGGTGAACGGCGAGCCCATCGGTAGCCTCGGCGACGGCGAAGCGGTTTGGCACACCGACATGTCCTATCTCGACGTGCCGCCGAAGGCGAGCATGCTGTACGCGCTCGAGGTGCCGCCCACCGGCGGCAACACGTCGTTCTGCACGATGTATGGCGTCTACGAGGCGCTGCCGTCGCCACTGAAGGAGCGCATCGCCGGCCTGAAGATCAAGCACGACGGCACCTACAACAGCGGCGGCTATGTGCGTCAGGGCGTGACGCCCACCGACGATCCGCTCACTTCGCCGGGTGCGGTCCATCCGTTGGTCTGCAGGCACCCCGACACCGGTCGGCGCATGCTCTATCTCGGTCGCCGCCGCAATGCCTATCTGGTCGGACTCGGGCTTGCCGAATCGGAGGCGCTGCTCAACGAGCTCTGGACATTCGTCGATCGGCCGGAGTTTGCCTGGGAACACGTGTGGCGCGTCGGCGATCTGGTTCTGTGGGATAATCGCTGCACGATGCACCGGCGCGACGCCTTTGATCCGAACAGCCGCCGGATCATGCATCGCACCCAGGTCAAAGGCGAGCAGCGGCCCGCCTGAACCCCGGGCGCGAGGGCACCCATGAGGCTTCCTCGCCGGCAATTTCTCCGCCTTGCATCCGCTGCGGCGGCCGTGCTTGCGGCGCCGCGTTCGGTCCGGGCGCAAGGCTATCCCGACCGCCCCGTGCGCATGATCGTTCCCTACGCGCCCGGCGGTCCGACCGACGTGATCACGCGCCTGCTCGCGCAAAGACTGACGGAGCATCTTGCAAGGCAGTTCTTTGTCGAGAACGTGGGTGGTGGCGGCGGCAATATCGGTATGGGCCGCGCGGCCAAGGCCGCACCCGACGGCTATACCCTGCTGGTCGTCAATCCCAGCTACGTGATCAATCCCACGCTCTACGACAAAGTCCCCTATGAATTCGAAAAGGACTTCGATCCGGTCACGCTCGCGGTTGCCACGACCTTGGTTCTCACCGTCCACCCATCGGTGCCGGCGCGAACGGTCGACGATCTGGTCGCTCTGATCAAGGCAAATCCCGGCAAATACAGCTACGCTTCGCCGGGAACCGGGACGCCGGGACACCTGGTCGGCGAGCAATTTCGACTGTCGCTCGGTCTCGACCTCGTGCATGTCCCCTTCAACAGCGCAGGGTTGGCGGTGGGCGCTTCGGTCGCGGGCCACACGCCGATCTGCTTCGCTTCGCCGTCGCCGGCCGCGCAGCAGGTCGTTGACGGCAGGCTGCGTGGGCTCGCGGTGACCAGCAAATCACGGTCGCAGGCGTTGCCCGATGTGCCCACGATGGCTGAGGCGGGCTATGCGAATATCGCGGGCGACAATTGGCAGGCGGTTGTGGTTCCCTCTGGAACGCCGCGCGCGATAATCGATTTCCTTCATCGGGAGATCGTCAAGATCATCGCGCTTCCGGATGTCCAGGAGCGCTTGGCTGCGCTCGGCTTCGAACCGGTCGCCAGCACGCCGGAGGAATTCGCCGGCCGCGCGCGGGCAGAATCCGAGACCTGGGCGAGAGTGATCCGGGCGTCCAATATCAAGGCGCAGTGAGTTCGCGTCGCCTGCCACGTGCCGGAAAGGCGTGATTGCCCGACTAGCGCGCTGCGGCGAACGCCGCGAAGCCGCGCTCCAGATCGCCGATGAGATCGTCGATGTCCTCGAGCCCGATATGAATTCGCACTGTCGGGCCGCCGGGCGCCCATTTCGTCGCCGTGCGGATAGGCGCGCAGTCGAAGGGAATCGCCAAGCTCTCGAAGCCGCCCCACGATGCGCCGATGCCGAACAGGCTGAGCTCGTCGAGAAACGCGTTGACCGCGGTCTGCGCGACCGGCTTGAACACGACGCTGAACAATCCGCTCGCACCGGAGAAATCGCGCCGCCAGAGAACATGGCCGGGACAGCTGTCGAGTGCGGGATGGAGCACACAGGCGATTTCCGGCCGCTCACGAAGCCAGCGCGCCACTTTCAACCCCGCCTGATGGTGTTGAGCCAGCCGCACGCCCATGGTGCGGAGCCCGCGCAGGCCGAGATAGACGTCATCGGGGCCGACGCAGAGGCCGAGCGCGTGGACCGTATCGGCCAGACGCGCCCAGGTCGCCGCGTTAGCCGAAACGGTCCCGAGCATCACGTCGGAATGGCCGCCGATATATTTGGTGGCCGCCTGGATCGAAAGGTCGACTCCCTTATCGAAGGCACGAAAATAGAGCGGGGTGGCCCAGGTATTGTCCATCAGCACCGCCGCGCCCTTGGCGTGGGCGGCGGCCGCGATGGCCGGTATGTCTTGGATCTCGAACGAAAGCGAGCCCGGCGCTTCCACGAACACGGCGCGGGTGTTGGGCTGGATCAGCGCGTCGATGCCCCCGCCGATCAGCGGATCGTAATAGGTCGTGGCGACGCCGTAGCGCTTGAGGATGCCATCGCAGAACTTTCGCGTGGGCTGGTAGACGCTGTCGGTCACCAACAGGTGATCGCCGGCGTTGAGCACCGCCAGCAGGGCGGTCGAAATCGCCGCGAGCCCGGAGGGCAGAAGCGCAACGCCGGCGCATTCCGGCCCTTCGAGAGCGCGCAATGCGTCCTCAAGGGCTTCCGACGTCGGCGTGCCGCGGCGCCCGTAAAGATAGCGGGCGCGGCGAGCGAGGAAGTCCTCGGCGGTCGGATAGAGCACCGTTGAGACGTGATGGACCGGCGGATTGACGAACCCATGATTGGCGGCAGGGTCGCGGCCGCCCACCACGAGCCGGGTTGCCGGTTTAAGGGCGGGGTGCGCGGGGTCCGCGTTGGTCGTCTTGGTCATGACACCGTTCTCAGTGTGGGCTTGAACTCGCGCGCGCATGATGTGGCGCGCGGCCAATCCGCGACATTCGGTCTTGACCCTATGCCGCGCGAGCGTCAACCCCTTGACCGCCGTGCCCGATCGTTCTGAGATAGCGGCCAGACCACAGCGCGGCCGGCGCATGCGGTTGCATTGGGCACGCGACGCCGGCCGGGGACGCCAGCGCGCACCAAAATGGTGGCGTTAAAAATACCTTCCAAATCACGCAGGTTGCGGTCCAAACCTGGAAATGACCGTCCTCATGAAAGGCTGTTCCATGACACGCGCAATCCTTCTCCTTGGTGCGACCTTCGCGTTCAGCCTTTCTGTGACGACGGGCCACGCCCAAACGCTCAAGGGGGTGAAGGATCGAGGCTCGCTCATCTGCGGCGTCAGTCAGGGGCTGCCGGGATTTTCCAGTCCGGATGACAAGGGCAACTGGACCGGCTTCGACGTCGATTTCTGTCGCGCGCTCGCGGCAGCGGTGTTGAACGATGCGACCAAGGTCAAGTTCACGCCGCTCTCGGCGAAGGATCGGTTCGAGCCGCTCAAGACCGGCGATATCGACGTGCTGTCGCGCAACTCCACGTGGACGCTCTCGCGCGACGTCTCCTATGGCAACTTCGCCGGCGTGACCTATTACGACGGTCAAGGGTTCCTGGTGCGCAAAGCACTTAAGGTCAATTCAGCGCTGGAGCTCAATGGGGCGTCGATATGCACGCAGACCGGCACCACGACCGAGCTCAATCTCGCCGACTTCTTCCGCTCCAACAACATGAAGTACGAGGTGATCGCGTTCGGTACCGCCGACGAGACCGTGAAGGCGTACGAATCGGGCCGTTGCGACGTATTCACCACCGACGTGTCGCAGCTCTATGCGGAGAAGCTCAAGCTTACCAATGCCAACGACCACGTCATTCTGCCCGAAATCATCTCGAAGGAACCGCTCGGACCTCTCGTTCGTCATGGCGACGACCAATGGTTTGACGTCGTCAAGTGGACTCTCTTCGCCATGCTCAACGCCGAGGAGCTCGGCATCTCCTCCAAGAACGTCGACGAGGCGCTGAAGTCCAACCAGCCCGAGATCAGGCGTCTCTTGGGCGTCGAGGGCAACTTCGGCGAGCAACTGGGCTTGAGCAAGGACTGGGTCGTCCGCATCGTCAAGCAGGTCGGCAATTACGGCGAAGTGTTCGAACGTAATGTGGGAACGGGCTCGAAGCTCGGCATCAGCCGCGGCATCAACCGGCTCTGGACCAAGGGCGGTATCCAGTACGCACCGCCCGTGCGGTGAGCCGATAGCGGTCGGCGTGATACGCCGCCGGCTCGTGGTCATGAGGGTCTTACCTGCGCAGGCGGGCACCCAGAAGTTCGAATCGCGAGCACTGCAAGGCCCCGATCGCGGCGGTTCCCCGGCCATTCGACTTGGTCGATGACGGCGAGAGGAGGGGGCGATTCTCGTGTCGGTCGATGCTCAGCGCGCTTCGGGCCCCCCGCGGGTTCCTCTCTACAATCGCCCGACAGTCCGCGCCGCCTTCTACCAGCTCATCTTGTTGGCGGCAGTGCTGTGGTTCGGTTACGAGTTCGCACTCAACGCCAAGGCCAATCTCGAGGCGCAGAAGATCACCAGCGGTTTCGGCTTTCTGGAGAACACCGCAGGCTTCGGCGTCAACCAATCGCTGATTCCTTATAACGAGTCGGACACCTACGGACGCGTCTTCCTGGTCGGCCTTCTCAACACGCTGCTGGTCGCCGGCGTCGGGATCGTGCTCGCGACCATCCTCGGCTTCCTCATCGGCATCGCGCGGCTGTCGCCCAACTGGCTCGTAGCGCGGCTGGCTGGAGGCTACGTCGAATTGATTCGTAATCTGCCGCTCCTGTTCCAAATCCTGTTCTGGTATCTCGCCGTGCTTGGCACGTTGCCGGGACCGCGCCAAAGCATCTCGCTGTTCGGCGAGATTTTCATCAACAACCGCGGAATCATCGTCCCCGCCCCGGTGGTGGGGGAGGGCGCCGGCGTGGTCTTTGCCACCTTCGCCGTCGGTGTCCTCGCTGCCATCGTTCTCGGGCTTTGGGCGAAGCGCCGGCGGGTCCGCACCGGCCGCGAATTCCCGGTGCTGTGGATCAATTTGGGGCTGATCATCGCCCTGCCGCTTGCGGTCCTGGTTGCGACGGGCGTCCCGATCGGGTTTGCGAAACCGGAGCTCCGCGGCTTCAATTTTATCGGCGGGGTCCGGCTGATCCCTGAATTCGTGGCGCTCCTGCTCGCGCTCACGACCTACACCGCCGCCTTCATCGCAGAGATCGTCCGCGCCGGGATCCTGGCGGTCCCGCGGGGGCAGACCGAGGCGGCGCTCGCGCTCGGCCTGCGGCGTGGGCTGACGCTGCGGCTCATCGTCCTGCCGCAGGCGCTGCGGGTGATCGTGCCACCCCTCAGCAACCAGTATCTCAACCTCACCAAAAACTCGTCACTCGCGGTCGCCGTGGGCTATCCCGACCTGTTCGCGGTCTTCGCCGGTACGACCCTCCACCAGACCGGGCAGGCGATCGAGATCATCGCCATCACCATGGCGGTGTATCTCGCAATCTCGCTGCTCACGAGCGGAGTGATGAACTGGTACAACGCCCACGTCCGGATCGCGGAGCGGTGATGACGGACATGTCGCAACCCGCTTATGTCCGCCGCGCGCTGGTCGAACCCGAACCGCCGCCGCTGCCGGGCGGAGACGCCCTGACATGGACGCGCGCCCGCCTGTTCGATGGCGTGTTCAACACCATGCTGACGATCGTCAGCGGCGTCCTCATCGTGGTCGTGGTGTGGCCAGCGGTGAAGTTTCTGCTCATCGACGCGGTCTGGACGGGCACGAGCCGCGCCGATTGCCTGCCGGAAACAGTGGGTCGCGAGGTCGGCGCCTGTTGGCCATTCGTCAGGGCGAAGTTCGCCCAATTCATGTACGGCTTTTATCCTGCAAGTGAACATTGGCGGGTCAATCTGACCTACGCGCTCGGCGCGACCCTGCTCGTTCCTCTGCTTGTTCCGCGCGCGCCCCATAAGGCTCTCAACGCGATCCTGTTTTTCGGGGCCTTCCCGGTCGTGGCGTTCTTCCTGCTGGTCGGCGGCCTGTTCGGTTTGCCGCATGTGGAAACCCGCCTTTGGGGCGGGCTCCTGGTCACGCTCGTCATCTCGTTCACCGGCATCATCTTCTCGCTGCCGCTCGGTATCCTGCTCGCGCTCGGACGCCGCTCCGAGTTGCCGATCGTCCGGACCGCCTCGATCGTTTTCATCGAGTTCTGGCGCGGCGTCCCGCTGATCACGGTCCTGTTCTTTGCCACTTACATGCTGCCGTTCTTCCTCCCCGGTCATTGGAAGATCGACGGGCTGCTGCGCGTGTTGATCGGCGTCGTCCTCTTCGCCGGAGCCTACATGGCCGAGGTCGTGCGCGGGGGGCTGCAGGCGATGCCGCGCGGCCAGTACGAGGCGGCCATGGCGCTCGGGCTGGGCTATTGGCGCATCATGGGCTTCGTCATCCTGCCGCAGGCGCTGCGGCTGGTCATCCCCGGTATCGTCAATTCGTTCATCGCGCTGTTCAAGGATACAACGCTGGTGCTCATCGTCGCGATTTTCGACCTGCTGGGCCAATTGCGTGCGGCTTTTGCCGATCCGGCCTGGGCAACGCCGGTGACCCTGTTCACCGGGTTCGCATTCGCCGGGATGATCTATTTCCTCGTCAGCTTCGGAATGTCGCGCTACGCGTTATCCATGGAGCGGCGGTTGAACACCGGGCGGCCGCGGTGAAGACAGGGTTGAGAACGTGAGCGACGGAGGTCAAAGCAAAGGCGCGGGCAGGTCGACCCCGCATATCGTCCTCGACATGCGCACGACCGAGAACGAAACCGCGATCGAGATCATCGGCCTGGACAAGTGGTTCGGCAGCTTCCACGTGCTGCGCGGTGTCGACCTCAAGGTCATGCGAGGGGAGCGCGTCGTCATCTGCGGCCCCTCAGGCAGCGGCAAGTCGACGTTGCTTCGATGCATCAACCGTATCGAGGACTGGCAGCGCGGTCGGGTCATCGTCGACGGCATGGAGCTGACCGAGGATCTCAAGAAGATCGACGAGGTCCGCCGCGAGGTCGGCATGGTGTTTCAGCAGTTCAACCTGTTTCCTCATCTCACGGTACTCGACAACTGTACGCTCGCCCCCATCTGGGTCCGCAAGCTGCCGAAGAAGGAGGCCGACGAGGTCGCCCGGCATTTCCTCGAGCGGGTGCGCATCCCTGAGCAGGCGGACAAATATCCGGCTCAGCTCTCCGGCGGACAGCAGCAGCGGGTCGCGATCGCGCGTGCCCTGTGCATGCAGCCGAAAATCATGCTGTTCGACGAGCCGACCTCAGCGCTCGATCCGGAGATGGTCAAGGAGGTGCTCGACACCATGGTCGGCCTCGCGCTCGACGGCATGACCATGGTGGTGGTCAGCCATGAGATGGGATTTGCGCGTCAGGTCGCGAACCGCATGGTGTTGATGGATGCCGGCCAGATCATCGAAATGAACGAGCCCGAGGCCTTCTTCAATCATCCGCGGCACGAGCGCACCAAGCTGTTCCTCAGCCAGATTCTGCACTGAGGTGACCGTCGCTCACGGGATTTGCGGATGAGGAGGTGCCCGCAGGGACCTGTTCAGTGCAGGAGCGGCCCGCTCGCCCGTTTCCAGGCATCGATGCCGCCCTGGATATGGCAGGCCGATGCGAGCCCGGCGTCCTGCGCCGCCTGCACCGCCATTGCCGAGCGCTCGCCGAAGGCACAGTAGAAGATGATGCGCTTGCCGGTGGCGCGGGCGAGTTCGTGCAGCATGCCGCCCGGGCGGACATTGGCCGCAAGCTCGGGGTAGGGGGCGTGCAGCGAGCCCGCGATGATGCCGTGCTTCTCGCGTTCCGTCCGCTCGCGCAAATCGACGAGCGCCACGTCGGGCCGACCGTTGAGGGCCATGGCCTCGGCGGCGCTGACCGACCAGCCCCGCCGCGCGATCTCCTCCTGGGCAAGGCCGACGCGCATGTTGGCCGGCACGGCGACATCCATCATCTTGGGATTGGGCAGATTGAGATTGTTCATCAGCTCGACATATTGATCCACTGATTTCACCTGCAGGCGCGGATTGAACGCCCTTTCCTCGCCGATGGTCGATACGGTCTCACCCTTATAATCATGAGCGGGGAAGATCATGGTCTCGTCGGGCAAACGCAGCAGCTTGTTGAAGATCGAGTCATACTGCGCGCGCGGGTCGCCATTCTGGAAGTCGGTCCGGCCGGTGCCGCGGATGAGTAGCGTATCGCCGGTGAACACCCGGTCGCGCATCAGGAAGCTGTAGGAATTGTCCGTGTGTCCGGGCGTGTAGAGCACGTCGAGAGCGACGCCCTCGATCGTGAGCTTGTCGCCCTCCCAAAGACGCATCGACACCACGTCGACCTTGCTGCGCTCGCCCATCACGGTCACGCAATGGGTCCGGTCGCGGAGCGCGCCGAGGCCGGTGAGATGATCGGCATGGAGGTGCGTATCGACGGCCTTGACCAACCTGAGGTCGAGCTCGTCCACGAGCTGGAGGTACCGGTCGACCTTCTCCAGCACGGGATCAATGATCAGCGCCTCGCCTCCGCGCCGGCTGGCCAGAAGATAGGTGTAGGTCCCCGAGACGCTGTCGAAGAGCTGGCGGAAGATCATCGCCCTGCCTCGCCGATTTGGGGATTCCGAATCCCCTGGTGACGCTGCGGACAATATAAATATGCCAAGCCCTCCTAAGAAGGGGCGGGGCGCCCTGCTATTCCTCGTAAATCATCTTTCGCGTCATCCCGCCGTCCAGGATGAAATTCGCGCCGGTGATGAACCCCGCGCGTTTGCCGTCGAGCAGGAATGCGACCATCTCGGCAATGTCTTGCGGCCAGCCGACCCGGCCGACGGGATGCTGCAGGTGGTCCTTGCGCCGCAACTTCTGGTCAGGGTTGGTCACGATCCAGCCGGGACTCACGCAATTGACCCGAACATCCGGGCCGAGGTTGATCGCCAGGGCTTGGGTCAACGCCAGGAGGCCGCCCTTGGAGGCGGAGTAGGATTCGGTATTGGGCTCGGACATCAGCGCCCGCGTCGATGCGATGGTCACGATGGCGCCCTTCGCGGCACGCAGCCTCCGCTCCGCCGCGCGGGCCAGCAGGAAGGTGGCGGTCAGGTTGGTGTCGAGGACCTTGCGCCATTCGGCCAGGGTGAGCAGGCGCAAAGGCTTGCGCACCATGATGCCGGCGTTCGACACAAGCGCGTCGAGGCGATTGAATTTGTCGGTGACGGCTCCGACCGCGCGCCGGACGGTCTCTTCATCCGTGACGTCGCCCTCGATCAGAACGACGTTGCGCACATATCGGTTGTAGCTGCGCTCGAGCCCCGATCCCGGCAGATCGACCACGCCGACGCGCCATCCAGTCTCCAACAGCTGACGTGAGATCGCGCGGCCGATGCCGTGCGCGGCCCCGGTGACGATTGCAACCGGGACCTTGGTCCGCGGCATGATCAGGCCTTCGGCTCGACCGGGAGATCGTCGCGCGCGCCCCATTCCGACCATGAGCCGTCGTAGAGAGAGTTTGGGGCCTTGCCGAGCGCATCGAGCGCAAGCCAGAGCGTCGCGGCGGACACTCCCGAACCACAACTCGTGATCACGGGCCGGTCGAGGTCGACGCCGCCGGCGGCAAATGCCGCTCGCAGCTTCTCCGGCGAGGCGAGCGAGCCGTTCTCGACCACGGCGGTGGAGGGGACGTTCAGCGCGCCCGGCATATGGCCGGAGCGCACGCCGGCGCGCGGCTCGGGCGCGCGCCCGACGAAACGATCGGCCGGCCGCGCATCGACGACCTGCGCCGACTTGCTTTCCAGGGCCGACCGTACGGCGTCGAGAGAAGCCACGATGTCGGCGGGTTTGCGCGCTTCGAACCGGCGTGGCGCACGCTGGGCAGCCCCGACTTCAATCGGCCGCTGTTCTGCCTTCCACTTCGGGAATCCGCCGTCGAGGATGAACACGTTCTCGGCGCCGAACAGGCGAAAAGTCCACCACACCCGCGGCGCGGAAAACATGCCTGCACCGTCATACACGACGATGGTATCGCTATCGGAGATGCCGAGTGCGCCCACCTCGCTCGCGAACTGCATGTTGTCCGGCAGCATATGCGGCAGCGGGTTGGAATGGTCGGAAATCGCATCGATGTCGAAGCGCACCGCCCCGGGAATGTGACCAGCGAGATATTCGGCCGCCGCATCGCGTTTCATCGCTGGTAGATAGAACGAGCCATCCACGACCACGGTCGTGGGCGCGCCGAGGCGTTCGGCAAGCCAGGCGGTGGTCACCAGCCAGCGGGACGTTGGGCTTTCATTCGGCATGACGGTTCTCACTATAGCGGCGGAACGGTGCGCCGACTTAATTTCGGATGCCTGTGGCCGCGGCACAAGATCGAGACGCCAATTTGTCGGGGTAAGCGTGGAACAAGCGAAAGCCTTCGGTTCACGCAAATGCAATCCGCACGCGCCGGTTCTGCTTGCCCTTTTTTTCGATCTGCGTCACCCGCACGTCGCCGATCTCATTCGTCGCGCGCACATGGGTGCCGCCGCAGGGCTGCAAATCATATCCGACGATCTCGATCAGCCGCACGCGGCCGGTGCCGGTGGGCGGTTTGACCGACATGGTCTTGATCAGGCCGGGCGCTGCCGCGAGTTCAGCATCGGTGATCCAGCGCGAGCGCACCTCGGCTCCCGCAGCGATCATGTCGGCAAGCTTCCTTGTGATGTCGTCCCTGTCGAGACCGGCTTCGGGAATGTCGAAGTCGAGCCGTCCATCGGCGTCGCCAACCGCGCCGCCGGTGACGGGATACGGCAGTACTGCCGAGAGCAGATGCAAGGCCGTGTGCATGCGCATGCGCGCATACCGTAAGCCCCAGTCGATGGTGGCATGTACGGGCTCGCCGATCTTGAACTGCACGCCGGTCGTGGCTGCCGGCACGTGCGCGATTTCGGTTTTCTCGGGATCGGTGTAGCTTGCGTTCACGATCGGGATGGCATCACCGGTTGCCGTCGTGAGCATGCCGCGATCGGCGGGCTGGCCGCCAGAAGCGGCGTAGAACACGGTGCGATCGAGCACGATGCCTCCCGCCTCAGTCAGTCCTACGACAAGGGCCGCGCATTCTTTCAGATATGAATCTTCGCGAAACAGGCAATCGGTCGGCGCGGCGGATCGTGACATGCGATCAATCCGGGGATCAGATTCGTTCGTACGGCACCTTCACGCTGTTGCGCCGCTCCAGCCATTCCGGGACCGGAAGTCCCTTCTCGCGCAAGAAATCCGGATTGAACAGCTTCGATTGATAGCGCGTGCCGAAATCCGCGAGAATCGTAACGATGGTGTGGCCTGGCCCCATCTCCTTAGCGAGCCGGATCGCGCCGGCGACGTTGATGCCGGTCGAGCCGCCCATGCACAGCCCTTCATGCTCGAGCAGGTCGAAAATCACCGGTACCGCCTCCTCGTCGCGAATTTGATAGGCGACATCGATCGGGGCGTCTTCCAGGTTCTTGGTGATGCGGCCCTGGCCGATGCCTTCGGTGATGGAGGAGCCTTCGGCCTTGAGCACGCCGTTGGTGTAGTAGCTGTAGAGCGCAGCCCCCATCGGATCGGCGAGGCCGATGCGCACGTTCTTGTTGCGCGACTTGAGTGCCATTGCGACGCCCGCGAGCGTGCCGCCGGTGCCAACCGAGCAGATGAAGCCGTCGACCTTGCCGTCGGTCTGGTTCCAGATCTCCGGGCCCGTGGTCTCGATATGGCCTTGGCGGTTGGCGACGTTGTCGAACTGGTTCGCCCAGATCGCGCCGTTCGTCTCGGTCTTCGCTAATTGCTCAGCCAGCCGGCCGGAGACCTTCACATAGTTGTTGGGGTTGGAGTAGGGGACGGCGGGCACCTCGACCAGTTCGGCGCCGCAGAGCCGGAGCATGTCCTTCTTCTCCTGGCTTTGCGTCTCCGGGATCACGATCACGGTGCGAAAGCCGAGGGCGTTGCCGACAAGGGCCAGTCCGATCCCGGTATTGCCGGCGGTGCCTTCGACGATCACGCCGCCCGGCCTCAATGCGCCTTTGCGGATCGCGTCCTCGATGATGAAAAGCGCGGCGCGGTCCTTGACCGACTGGCCGGGATTCATGAATTCGGCCTTGCCCAGGACGGTGCATTGGGTCAAGGCGGAGGCGCGCTTGAGCGCGATCAGCGGCGTGTTGCCGATGGCTCCGACGATTCCATCGCTGGTTTGCATGTCCAGCCCTGTCCGCACTCAAAAGGGATCGGAACCTAGATGACGAACTTTCATCCGACAAGCGCGCTCGTGTCCACGCCGGACCCGACGTTTTGTTTCAGGTCCCTGGCGCCAACCCCTTGCCGCCCGCGCGAGCACCCGCGCACAAGGCGCGAGTGAAAGCTACCGGAACCGGCAGCAACCAGCCAACCCACTGGCAGGGGAGCAACGGGCCCATCGGCGACGGGCCCAATTCACGGTCGCGAAAAACGGAACATTCGGTCGCGTAGGCGCGGAGCCGGTCTTACTTTGCCTCCTCGACCAGCGTCAACGTTCCCGGCCCTTCCCCCACGATGAGTACCCAGGCCTCTTCGTCCTTGGCGCCGTCCCAGTGCACCTGCTTGCCGAAATGAGTCACGAAGCTGCCGGCCGGCATGGGGACCATATTGTCCTTGTCGGCCTTGTTGCCGGTGGCGACCCACCAAGTCCCTTTGACCACGGTGATGAAGCGATCGTTGGGGTGGAAGTGCGGTTTGCTGAAATTGCCCGGCTTGAACCGGTTAAGCGCCACATACAGGCCCGGTTTGGTCGGATCTCCATGCAGGATAACCTGGTTCGTTCCTGCCGCGCCGGTCGGATCGCGCCACTTGTATTGCTCCGGCAAGGTGTAGGCGACCGCACTCGGATCAAGTCCGGCCAATTTGCCCGTCGTCGGCTCGGCCGGGGTGCTCGTCCCTGGGCCATCGCCAACGATCAGAAGGGTGGCGTCCTCGTTCTTCGCCCCGTCCCAATGCACGCGCTTGCCGAAATGGGTCACGAAGGTGCCGGCGGGCATGGCAACGCTGTTGTCGGGGTCGAATGTCGTTCCGCTGCCCACCCACCAGGTGCCGTTGATGACGCTGATGAACCGATCGTTGGGATGAGAGTGTGGCCGGCTGAAATGGTCGCCCTTCAGCCATTTGTTGAGAACCATGTAGAGACCAGGCTTCCCCGGGTCGCCCACGAGCACAGAGTTTTGCGAGCCCGCCGCGCTCGGTGGGTTCCATTTGATCTGGTCAGGCGATTTGTAGACGAGTGCGGCCGGATTGAGTTCAGCGGCACCGCCGGGCACCACTGGGCCCCAAGCAGAAATCGCAGCCGTCAGCACCAGGCATCTTAGGCTCAGGTGGGCGGGCATCTTTTCCTCCCGTTCGTGACCTCCCAGACTGCGCCAAGCATAGTCCGTTCAGTCTGGCGGGCAAAGGCGGGGTCCGAGCGCGATGCCGCCGGACCGTTACTCGGCCTTCCACGGGATGATGACGCGCTCGAGTTCGTTGAGGGCAAGGCTGATCAGAAAACCGATGATGGCGATCACGAACAGTCCGACATACATTTGCTCGACAGCGAACGTGCTCCAGGCGCTCCAGATCAGGTACCCGAGCCCGCTCTTCGCGCCCACCATTTCCGCCACCGCGATCAAAACCAGCCCAATGCCGATTCCGAGCTTGAAACCGGTCATGATCACCGGCAGCGCGCCCGGCAGCGCGATCGTCCAGAATGTGTTCCAGCGGCTGGCTTTGTAGTTCTGTCCGACATCGAGATAGATCTTGTTGATCTCGAGCACGCCGGTGGTGGCGTTGATCACCACGGGGAAGAACACGCCGATCGCCACCATGAAGATCTTCGACCCCTCGCCGAGGCCGAAGATCAATAGCGCCAAAGGCAGGATTGCGCTCTTGGGGACGGGATAGGTGGCGGCGATCAGCGGATCGAACAGGGCGCGGATCGGCCGGTTGAGTCCCATGGCAATGCCAAGCACCAGCGCGGGCACGCCGCCGATGATCGTTCCATAGAGCAGGCGCTGCATGCTCACGGCGGTGTGGGTGACGAGTTCGCCCGTGCCCAGCATCTCGACCATCGTCGAGACCACGCTCGACGGCGCCGGAAAGAACCGCGTATCGATGAAGCCGAAACGGGCACAAAACTCCCACAGCGCGAGGAGGGCAAGCGGCGAGATCACGCTCAACAGCCGGTCGCGCGTGCGCGCAGTCATCTTAGAAGTGGCCTCCGACCCGGTCGCGACCGATTGCACGCTCATGACTTCATTTCCTCCTCCTGCTGGCGCGCGCGGTGGACCTCGTCGCGCAGGCTGGACCAGATGTGCGCGATCAGCTCGCCGTATTGCGGCGACTTCTGCAGCTCCATGATGTTGCGCGGCCGCGCAAGCGGTACCGGAACGAACGCCTTCACTTTCCCGGGCTGCGCCGTCATTACCATGATGCGATCGCCGAGAAACACCGCCTCATCGACCGAGTGCGTAATGAAGACCACCGTCTTCTTGTGCTCCTCCCAGATGCGCAGCAGCTCCTCTTGCAAGAGCAGCTTATTCTGCGCATCGAGCGCCGAGAATGGCTCGTCCATCAGCAGAATTTCAGGATCGTTTGCGAAGGCGCGAGCAATGGAAACGCGCTGGCGCATGCCGCCTGACAGCTGGTGCGGGTAATATTTGGCGAAGCGGGTGAGGCCGGTGCGCGCGAGATAATGCCCCACGACGTCCTTGATGGTCGATGCAGGCACGTGCCGCATCCTGAGACCATAGGCGGCGTTGTCCCAGACGGTCATCCAGGGAAAGATCGAGTTGCCCTGGAAAATCATCGAATTCACCGGGCGCTGCGAATTCGGCGTCTCGATCTCGATCGATCCCGACGTGATCGAATCAAGGCCTGCAAGAATTCGCAACAACGTGGTCTTGCCGCAGCCGCTCGGCCCCACAATCATGAAGAATTCGCCGTGAGCAATGTCGAGCGACACGCCATCCACGGCGGTGAGTTGCCCGAACCGCTTGTAAAGGTCGCGGATGCGGATGGCCGGGGTCAGCGGTTCGGCGGCATCGAGCCTGGCGAGCGGAAGCGTCATGCGTAGTCCTTGCGCGGCTCAATTTGCCGGGGCGAAGCGCCGTTCACAACCTGTTATTTCGCGCCAAGGGGTCGCGGCGCGGCATCGACCGGTGCGGTGCGCGTCGAGACCAATTTTTCGGCGCGCGTCCGGGACCATTGGGCAGCCTCCCGCAACCGCACGCTGCAAAGGCACCGGCGCTGCCCATGGCTTTCAATTTCGCCGTGCGTATTGAACAATCGGCAGCAAGCAAATCAGCATGACCGGACGGGAGGACTTGGAACCATGGTCGCATCACACATCAGCCGCCGCCGCATCCTGCGGGATGGTATCGCGCTCGGCGCGCTTGGTTTGGCGGGATTCCCTACGACGTCGGCATTCGCCGCGCCTGCGGCCACGCCCAAGCTGCCAGCGCGCGGCAACATGGTCATCCGCAACGCCTATGTGATGACCATGGAGCCCGGAACGCCGGACATCAAGGACGGCGACGTTCACGTGAAGGACGGCGTGATCGTGGCCGTCGGCCAGAAGCTCAACGCACCCGGCGCGACGGCGATCAATGGCGTCGGCATGATCGTGCTGCCCGGACTGGTCGAAACCCACTGGCATATGTGGAATACGCTGCTTCGCAGCATGTCGGGTGAAAAGCCTGAGTTGGGCTACTTCCGCACCACCGCGGCGCTCGGGCAGAAATACGAGCCCACCGATATGTATCAGGGCACACGGCTCGCGGCGGCCGAAGCGATCAACAGCGGCATCACCTTCGTCCACGATTGGTGTCACAACATCCGTTCGCCCGCCTACCTCGAGCAGGATCTGCGTGCACTGCGGGAATCTGGGCTCCGCGCGCGCTTCTCGTACGGTGCGGCCCAGGGAATGCCGAACAACCAGGGCATCGTGCTCGCCGATCTGGAGCGGCTGGCACGCGACTGGCCGAACCAGTCCAACGACGGGCTGATTACGCTTGGTCTGGCTTGGCGCGGCATGGGCGGCAACAATCCGGCCACCGCCATTCCGGCGGAGATTTACAAGGCGGAGATCGAGGCCGCGCGCAAGCTCGGACTGCCGATCTCCGTCCACGCCAGCGGTTCGCGCCCGGCCATTGGCCAAGTCGCCACCATTGCCAAAGCCGGCCTCCTCGCCAAGGACATGCAGATCATCCATGGTGTCGTGCTGACACCCGAAGAAATCGAGGCCATCAAGGCCGCGGGTGCTTCGGTGAGCCTGTCACCCACCAGCGAGCTGCGCATCGGCTTCGGCCTGCCGCAAACCGCGAACGTGTTGGCGGCGGACATTCCGGTCGGATTGTCGGTCGACACGGTGGAGCTTACGGGCAATGCCGACATGTTCGGCATCATGAAGTTCATTCAGAACATCGAGAACGGCAAGAGCGAGAACGAGTTCAAGCTCACCGCCCGCCGCGTGCTCGAACTCGGCACGATCGAGGGCGCACGCTCGATGGGGATCGCCGACAAGGTCGGCTCGCTCAAGGCTGGCAAACGGGCCGACCTCATCATGGTCTCGACGCGCGACGTCAACCTCGGCGTATTCGGCGATCCGGCGCACATGCTGGTGACCGCGGCACAGCCGTCGAACGTGGACACGGTCGTGGTCGACGGACGTATTCTCAAGCGTGGCGGAAAGCTCACCGCCATGAACACCGGTCAGATCGTGGCTGAAGCGGCCGCGGCCAACGCTGCACTGCGCAAGCGCGCCGATTGGTGGTGAGATGATCTCCCGATGTCGCGCCGCAGTGTCGCCACCGATGTCGCGCAAACCATGAAAATTGTCCGTGTCACGGCAACGCCGCTCAACATCCCGCTGCAAATTTCGCTTCCGGGCATCGAGCGGAAATCGTCGCTCGAGGGCTGTTTCGTGGAGGTCGAAACCGATGTCGGCATTGTTGGCCACGGTCTGGCGGCGATTACCCGTGAAACCGTGATCGCCGAGATCGTGAACGGCGTCATCGCGCCGGCGATCAAGGGCGATGATCCGCTGGCCAGCGAGGCGATCTGGGACAAGCTCTATTGGACATTGACGCCGCGGGGCCAGACCGGTTTCGGCATGCAGGCGCTCTCGGCCGTGGACATCGCGCTCTGGGACATCAAGGGCAAGGCCTTCCGGCAGCCGGTGTGGCGGCTCCTCGGCGGGGCCCGCCCGCGCGTGCCGTTGTACGCCACGTTCGGCTTCAACTTCTTCGACCGTGACCAGCTCGCGGCGGCCGCGAAGCTCTGGGTATCGCAGGGCTACCGGCGTTTGAAAATGGTCGTGGGGCACGAGGCGCTGCGCCGGCGCGAGGCGCAGTCGCTCTCGGACGTCATCCAGGAGGACGCGGCGCGCGTGCGCGCGGTGCGCGATGCAGTCGGGCCGGACATCGAGCTGTTCATCGACGCCAATTGCAGTCTCGATCTCTATCACGCCGTTCGCCTCGCGGAGATGGTGAAGCCCTGCGGGATCTCGTTCTTCGAGGAGCCGATCACCCAGAACGATGTGCTGCAGATGCGCGAGATGCGGCGCGCCACCGGCATGGCGCTGGCGTGCGGCCAGAACGAGGGCCTGATCTTCCGCTTCCGCGACCTCCTGCTGCACGAGGCGGTTGATTATGTTCAGCCCAACGTGGTGAGCAGCGGTGGCTTCACCCAGAGCGCCAAGATCGCGGGACTTGCCGCCGGCTTCAACGTGCCGCTGGCGAACGGCGGGGCCTGGCCCTATCACAACATGCACCTCCAGGCCGGCGTGGCCAACGGTGGCCTGGTCGAGATGCATTACCTCGCGGTCGAGTTCTGCCGGCGGATCTATCGCGGCCTGCCGGAGCCGAAGGACGGATGGCTCACACTGCCCGACGCGCCGGGACTGGGCTTCGAACCGGATCGCGACGCCATTCGCGACATCGCAAAGACATCGCAGGCGAGCACACACTGATCGCCGGTGGGCAGGAGCCTCGCAACCGAGCGATTTGGCGATGGCCGCGATGGCTGCTAGAAGGCCGCACCATTTTCACTGGGGCACGAAGAAACTGGGGCACGAAGAACAAGATGAAACGAAGCGTTGATCGCATCCTCACGACCCATGTCGGCAGCCTGATTCGGCCGCAGCCGCTGCAGGAGTTCCTGCGTGCCAAGCAGGCGAGCAAACCGTTCGACCTGCAGGCATACGATCATTGCCTGACCCGATCGGTCGCCGATGTCGTCCGCAGGCAGGCCGAAGCCGGCATCGATGTGATCAGCGACGGGGAGTTTGGAAAGTCCATCAGCTGGTCGCAATACGTGCTGGAGCGCTTGAGCGGGTTCGAGCGCCGCCCGGTCAAACCGGGGGGTAATCCATTTCAACGCGGCGCGGATCGCGAGCGCTTCGCCGAGTTCTATGCCGAGCTCGACGCGCATGAAGAGGTTGCGACCCGGACGGACTCGGTCTGCGTCGGACCCATTAATTATACCGGGCAGGCCGAGCTTCAGCGCGACATCGAGAACTTCAAGGCCGCGCTGAATGGCGTGAACGTGGAGGAGGCGTTCCTGCCGGTGGCGGCGCCCGCTAGCGTCATCCCGGACCGCAAGAACGAATACTATAAGAGCGACGAGGAGTGCCTGTTCGCGATCGGCGCCGCGATGCGCACGGAATACAAAATGATCGTCGATGCCGGCTTCCTGCTGCAGCTCGACGACGCTCGAGCCGCCGTTACCTACGATCGCATGGTGCCGCCGGCCGCTTTCGCCGACTATCGCAAGTGGGTCGACATGCACATGGAGGTGCTCAACCACGCGATCGAGGGCCTGCCGCCGGAGCGCATTCGCTATCACGTTTGCTGGGGGAGCTGGCCGGGCCCGCACACCACCGACGTGCCGCTGAAGGAAATCGTGGACCTCATCTTGAAGGTGAAGGTCGGAGCCTATGTGATCGAAGGCGCCAATCCGCGCCATGAGCACGAATGGAAGGTTTGGAAGGACGTGAAGCTGCCCGACGGCAAGGTGCTGATCCCGGGCGTCATCAGCCACGCGACCAACGTGGTGGAACATCCTGAGCTCGTCGCCGAGCGAATCGGCCGCTACGCCCGGCTCGTGGGGCGCGAGAACGTGCTGGCGGGAACGGATTGCGGTTTTGCGCAGGGCCCCTTCTACCGGCGAGTCCATCCCTCGATCATGTGGGCAAAGCTCGAGGCGCTGGCGCAAGGCGCGCGCCTTGCCAGCAAGGAACTGTGGAGTTGACGATCGGAGCGACTGTCAGCGCGGCTTCGACAGAACCCGATCGATGCTGAAGCGGCCCGGCCCGGTCAGGAATAGGAGCAGGGCACCGCCCAGGATCGCAAGATTCTTGAGGAAGTTGGTGTACTGAGCCTGCATCTGTTGCAGGCGGGTACTCCCAGTAGCGGTGCGCCAGCGCGGTCGCCACGATGAGAAACAGCGCGCAGACCAGGGCGGCGTAACGGGTGGCAATACCGAGAATCAGGGTGAAGCCGATCAGGAATTCCACCAACGCGCCGATCCAGGCCATGATTGTCGGGAGCAGGCACCTTCAAAGCGGTCAGGTAGCCTTCGAAGCCCGCGATGTTCAAGAGCTTGGGCCAGGCGCTGGCGAGAAACAGCCAGCCCAGGAATACGCGGCCGACCAGCAAGAGCAGATCGGTTGTACTGGCCGCGATGCCGTCGGTGCACGACAGCAACGGGTGGGACGATTCGCCTGACTGCATGGTCATGATGTCACCCCTCACGTTTGGCCGAACAGGTTCGGCGCCTCGACTGGGTTCTCGCAGATACGCGATCGTACGCGTGGCTCGCCGGTGGCTGTCGATCAGATCTCCCGCCCGATCATGCGATCGAGCGAGCACTGGCCGCCGCCGCGGATCAGGAAGAACAAGGCGCAAAGCCCGATCAGCAGCGGATATTCATAGCCGCCGGCGCTCCAAAAAAAGCCTTTGGCGGAGGTGAACTTCACGGCCACGATCATGAAGATCAGCACCGCAGCGGCGGCAAAGCGGGTGAACAGTCCGAGCACCAGCAGGATGCCACCGACGAGTTCCGTGCAGCCGACCAGCGTTCCCCAGAACATGCCGGGCGTATAGCCCAGCCGCTCGAACAGTGCGGCGTTGTTGGTCAGGCCCATGCCGCCGAATGCCCCGAACAGCTTTTGCATTCCGTGCGGGATGAGAACTGCTCCGAGGCCGATCCGCAGGATTGGTTCCGCATATGCGTTGGCGGCGCCGTAGATTCCACCCAGCGCCGGGACATAGAGGCGCGATGCTGCTTCAGCCATGGAATTCCCCCTCGATGCGTTTCCCGGAATTCGCCTTCACCGTAAATCGGCGGGCGAAAAATTACGCTTCTTGGCGGAGCGCTGCGGCGAGCTTATCGGTCGAATTGATGAGTGCAAAGAGCCTTGCGGATACTGTACCCCGTCTTGTTCGCCGGCTCAGCCGGCCGCGGCTGAGCCGGCCTGCGCCCTTGACTGGCCTGATGACGCGGACGTGAACGCAGCATCGCTAGCTTCGCGTTCGGGCGGCGAAGCGCCTCATTGAAGGGCTCCGGGCGCTTGTCTATGGTCGCTTGAAACGCGTCAAAGTCCGGGAGGAATTCGAATGTCATTGTCGCTGCGTGCCGCCGCGCTTGCTTTGACGCTTGCTGCGTCGCTTGTTCTTCCGCTCTCGCCCGCTGTCGCCCAGGCGCAGGACTATCCCTCGCGCCCGGTCAAGATCGTGGTGCCGTTTGGCGCCGGCGGGCCGGCCGACGTCTATGCCCGCGTTCTGGCCCAGCACCTGTCCGAGGCGCTCAAGCAGCCGTTCGTGGTCGAGGATCGGCCGGGGGCGGGTTCGCTCATCGGCACCGATGCGGTCGCGAAGTCGCCGCCCGACGGCTACACGCTGCTCGCCATGTCGAACACCCACACCACGAACGAGTCGCTGATCCCCAACAAGCCGTTTCAATTGATGCGCGACTTCGTGCCGGTCGCCGGCATCAACTATTCCGACCTCGTGATGGTGGTCCATCCCTCCGTGCCCGCGAAGGATCTCAAGGAATTCATCGCCTATGCGAAGTCGAAGCCGGGAGAGCTCAACTATGCCTCGTCCGGCGCCGGCACGCCCTATCATATGGCGGGCGAACTGTTCAAAGCCATGAGCGGCACGAACCTTGTGCATGTGCCGCACAAGGCGTCCGGGGAAGCCCGCAACAGCGTGATCGGTGGTCACGTCCAGATGATGTTCGACGCCATCACCACCATGACACCGAACGTGAAGGCCGGTCAGGTGCGCGCGCTCGGCACCTCTGCCGCCAAGCGCTCGACCGTGCTGCCCGATGTTCCGACAATCGCGGAAGCGGGGGTTCCCGGCTACGAGTTCACGATCTGGCTCGGCATCATGGCGCCGGCCGGCACGCCGAAGGCGATCGTGGATAAGCTCAACGCCGAGATCAACAAGGCGATCAATCGCCCCGAGGTGAAGGAGGCATGGGACAAGCAGGGGGCGGCGCCGCTGGTGATGACGCCGGCCGAGTTCGATACCTATTTGCACAAGGACATCGAGAAATGGGCCAACGTGGTGAAGGCCTCCGGCATCAAGGCGGAGTGACGGCGATGAACGCCCGGCGCCCCGGCCGGTCGGCCAGGGCGTTCGTAGGAATCTATTTTCGCGCCGCCTTCACCGGGTCTTTCACGTCCGCAATCGTTTCGAACTCGGTATTCCACAGCTCGCCGCCCTTCTTCTCGACCTTGCGGATATAGATATTCTGGATGATGTCGCGGGTGTCCGGGTCGATCGAGATCGGACCCCGCGGGCTTTCCCACGCCATCCCTTTCATGGCGCCGACGAGCGCGTCGCCATCGATCGAGCCCGCGGTCTTTCTCAGCGCCTCATAGACGACGTGCATTCCGTCGTAGCCGCTGACCGCGAAGAAGTTTGCGCGCATGTTATTGTTTGCTTTCCGGACGCCATCCACGAAGGCCCGGTTCTTTTCGGAAGGATGCGCCGCCGAGTAAAAGTAAGCGGTCACCGTGCCGAGCATGACGTCGCCCATGTTGTTCAAGGTGTCGTCGTCGGTAAGGTCGCCCGCACCGAACAGCCTGATCCCCGACTTGTCGAGCCCGCGCTCGGAGAACTGCCTCATCAGCGCGGCCGCCTGACCGGCAGGGACGAACACGAAAAGGCCGTCGGGCGTCGCGTCGCGCGCCCGTTGCAGGAACGGTGCAAAATCCGGGTTCTGCAGCGGAATTCGCAGCGCTTCGACCACTTGCCCACCCGCCCGGGTGAAGCTGTCCTTGAAGAAGGTCTCGGAATCGTAGCCGGGAGCGAAATCGGAAACCATGCTGACGACTTTCTTCATGCCGTGCCTGGCTTGCCAATCAGCGATCACGACCACCGGCTGCGCCTGCGCGAAGCTCGTGCGGACGATATAGGGGGAGCGTTCGGTGACGATGGACGTCGCCGCTGCCATCACGATCATCGGCGTCTTTGACTGCGTCGCAAGCGGTGCCGCAGCAAGCGCAAGCGGGGTCAATCCGAAACCCGCGATGGCATTTACCTTGTCGTTGACGATGAGCTCCTGCACGAGGCGTCGCGTCTGATCCGCGATGCCGGCATCATCCTTGATGATCAGCTCGATCCTCTTGCCCGCAACGGTGTTGCCGTTCTGCTGTAGATAGAATTGCGCTCCGGCCATCACCTGTTTGCCGGTCGAGGTGAACGGTCCGGTGAGCGGCGCGACCAGGCCGATCTTGTACGTCTCTTTGGGTGCCTCCTGCGCTTGCGCGGATCCCAAGGCGGCGAGCACCATTGTCACTGCGAGCACGGGTCGAACCATCGCAACCTCCCTGGCTTTCTTGTTGCCGAATTGTCGGGCCTGCGGGGGTTTTTGCAAGCGGCAACGGGGCCTCATTCAGCCATCTGGAATCGGGGACGATGCGATGTTTGACCTGCCAGCGACGACTCTGGCAGGAGAGACGACAGGTCCGGAGACGGAGCGCCGCATTGGCGTCGGACGCGCGCGCATTTGAGGTTGCGCACTCGCGCTAAAGGGCCGAAAATATCGGCATATCCCAGGATCGCGGCGCGCTAGCCGCGTGAGGAGGAGACCCCCATGCTCTCGGCGATGAAGTTCCAGGTCATCCTGTGGGGAATGGCGCAACTACTCAAGTTCTCTGCCTGGCGGTATCCCGTCTTCAAGGCGCGACTCAAGGAGCGCAACCTTGTGGCGCAGCTCAAGGCGCGCGACGAAGAGATCGGCCGCTGGTACGCCATCCGCGACGGCAAAGTGACGTCGGGGCACGGACTGCGCGCGGACGCCGACGTGACACTTGCCTTCAAGAACGCCGCGCTCGGCGCTGATTTGCTGATGCCGCCAATCAACTGGCTCGATCAGATCAACGCGCAGAAGGATTTCAAGCTCACGGTCGACGGCCCGGAGGATCTCACCAACTGGTTCGCCCAGACCATCATGATGAGCCAGAGCGTGGGTTTGAAGATCGGCATCCGCCTCGCGGATGGCACCATGCGCTACTGCAATATGACCAATGGCGGGCCGGTCTTCGTCTACGTCAAGGACGGCAAGATCATTCGCATGACGCCGATCGATTTCGGCGACGACGATCCGCCGCCGTGGACCATCGAGGCGCGCGGGCTCAAGCTTACGCCGCCCCGGAAGACGACGCTTGCGCCCCATGGTCAGAATGCGAAGTCGATCGTCTATTCGCCCGATCGGCTGCTTTACCCGATGAAGCGCGTCGATTTTGATCCGAAGGGCGAGCGCAACCCGCAGAACCGCGGCAAGTCGGGTTATGTGCGCATCTCCTGGGAGGAGGCGCTCGACCTCGTCGCCGGCGAGATCAAGCGACTCAAGTCGGCGTACGGACCCGGCGTGATGGCGGTCTCGCACGGCTCGCACCATACCTGGGGCAATATTGGCTATTATCTCTCCGCGCTGTTCCGTTTCCGTAATGCGGTCGGCTATACCCAGATCCACCACAATCCCGACAGCTGGGAAGGCTGGTACTGGGGCGCGGTCCACCACTGGGGCTACACGCTTCGCGTCGGTCAGTCGGAGACCTACGGCACGGTCGAGGACTGCCTGCAGAACTGCGACATGATCGTGTTCTGGGCTGCGGACCCCGAGAGCACCAGCGGCTCCTACGGCGCGCAGGAAGGCACAGTGCGCCGGCAATGGCTGAAGAACCCCAAGCTCGGCATCAAAGTCGTTCACGTCGACCCGTACTACAACGCTTCGGCGCAATTCCTGCCGGGCAAGTGGTTTGCGCCCAGGCCCACCACCTCGGTCGCGATGGCGATGGCGATCGCCTATGTCTGGATCAAAGAGGGCCTCTACGACAAGGAATACGTGAAGACCCACACCGTCGGCTTCGACAAGTGGCAAGCTTATCTCGTCGGCGAGGAAGACGGCATCGCCAAGACGCCGGAATGGCAGGAGAAGGAGACCGGCGTTCCCGCGAAGGACGTGCGGGCGCTGGCGCGGGAATGGGGCCGCAAGCGCGTCTATCTCGCGCCCGGCGGCTGGGGCAACGGCCATGGCGGCGCCTGCCGCAACCAGACCGGCATCCAATGGGCGCGGGTGATGGTGTGCCTGACCGCAATGCAGGGCCTCGGTAAGCCCGGCGTCAATATGGGTAACCTGCAATGGGGTTGCCCGCTCGACTTCCAGTTCTATTTCCCCGGTTATTCCGAGGGCGGGATGTCGGGCGATCTCGAAGGCACGGCGCTGCCGGTCTCGCTCTATCAGCGTATGCCGCAGTTGCCGACCATGAACACGCCGTTCCAGCGTATTCCGCGGCTATGGACTCCCGAGGCGATCGTGGACGGCAAGGCCGAAGGCTATCCCTGGATCGGCAAGTCGATCGAGCACCAGTTCGCCAAGTTCGCCTATCCGGCGCCCGGCCATGCGCCGGTGCGGATGATGTTCAAGTATGGCGGCTCCATCCTCTCGACCATGAACAACACGAACCGCTGGGTGCGGATGTATCAGTCATCCAATCTCGAATTCGTGGTCAACCAGTCGATCTGGTTCGAGGGCGAGGCCAAGTTCGCCGACGTGATCCTGCCGGCATGCACCAATTTCGAGCGGGTCGACATCAGCGAGTGGGCCGGGCTCGGCGGCTATGGCCATCATGGCCAGCAGCAGCTCAATCATCGCGTCATCATCTTCCAGGCGCCGGCGATCGCGCCGCTGGGCGAGTCGAAATCCGATTTCTGGATCTTCAATGAGATCTGCAAGCGCCTCGGACTGGCCAACTATTTCTCCGAGGGCGTCAACGAGATCGATTGGGTAAAGCGCCTGTACCTCGCCTCCGATATGCCGAAGGTGATCTCGTGGAAGAAGTTCATCAAGCGTGGCTATTACGTGGTGCCGGCGGAAAAGGAGAAATTGCGTGCGCCCGTTTCCTTCCGCTGGTTCTGGGAAAACCGCAAGAAGGACGTGCCCGAGGCACAGCCGTTGCCCTCGGACTACGCCAGGGAATATCTGCACGGCTTGCAGACCCAGTCCGGCAAGCTCGAATTCGAATGCAACAGCCTCAAGCGTTTCAACGATCCCGAGCGGCCGCCGATCGTCAAATACGAGCCGTCATGGGAGGGGCCGCATTCAGGCGAGATGTACGAGCGCTTCCCGCTGCAAATGCTCACGCCGCACTCGAAATACTCGTTCCACACTCAGGGCGACGGCAAGGACTCCTTCCTGCTCAACATCGAAGACCACCGGGTCAAGGTCGACGGCTACTACTACTGGATCATGCGGCTCAATGCCGAAGATGCCGCCGCGCGCGGTATCAAGAAGCATGATCTGGTGAAGGTCTTCAACGAACGCGGAGCGGTGATCTGCGCTGCGTTGCCGACGCAGCGGTTGCCGCGCGGCGTGTGCCATGGCTACGAGTTGTCCGCGGTCTACGATCCGATGGGCGAGCCCGGTAAGTCGGTCGACCGGGGAGGGTGCCTCAACCTGCTCACGCCCGAGCGCACGCAGACCAAGTCGACTCATTCGATTGCCGGCGCGAATTCACTTGTTCAGGTGGAGCTCTGGGACGGCCGCACCGAGCACATGTCGGAAACCTTCGCGCGGATGGAGAAGGACAAGGAAATTCGCGAAACGCTGAAGGCCGCGCAGCTCGTGCCGGCGAAGTAGTTGCCATCTCGCCCTCGCGCGGTCATTGCCGGCCCGCCGCCGCACCGTCAGCAGGGGCATGGATGCGCGGGTTCAAGCCCGCGCACGGCATAACAAGGATATGAGCCGGAGCCACGCCATGCAAAAATGGAACATGATCATTGACGTCGCGGAGTGCACGAATTGCAATCTATGCACGCTGGCGGTCATGGACGAATATGTCGGCAACGAGTGGCCCGGCTACACCGCGCCGATGCCCAAGCACGGGCACAAGTGGATCAACATCCTGCAAAAGGAGCGGGGGCAGGTGCCGATGATCGACATCGCCTACGTACCCACCATGTGCAATCACTGCGACAATGCGCCCTGCATGACCAAAGGGGGCGATGCGGTGAAGAAGCGCGACGACGGAATCATGCTCATCGATCCGATACGGGCGAAGGGTCGCAAGGATCTGGTGGAGGCCTGTCCCTACGGCCACATCTGGTGGAACGAGGAGTTGCAGCTGCCGCAGATCTGGCCCTTCGACGCCCACCTCCTCGACCAGGGTTGGCAGCAGACTCGCGGGCAGCAATCGTGTCCGACCGGAGCCATGCGCGCAATCAAGGTCGAGGACGACGAGATGGCGCGCATGGCGCGCCAGGAGGGCCTGGAAGTGATGAAGCCGGAGGCCGGCACCAAACCGCGGGTTTATTACCGCAATCTCTGGCGCTATTCGAAATGCTTCATCGGCGGCACCGTGGCTGCGGAGACGAATGACATTATCGACTGTGTTGAGGGCGCACACGTGCGCTTGAGCAAGGATGGCCGCAATGTCGCGGAAACGACGAGCGACAACTATGGTGACTTCAAGTTCGATAAGCTCGACGAGAATTCAGGCCGCTACCTGATCGAGATCTCCGCCTCCGGGCATGCCAACAAGACGGTCGAGGCGACTCTTGGCGTAAGCATCAACCTCGGCGAAATCAGGCTGTAATCCTTGATCATCCCAGGTATCACTGAGGGTGGCGCCGAGACCGGTGAGCGCGGCTGACGCCATCGCGCGGATCACGACCGAATGACGGACCCGACTCCGCTCATCTTTCCGGACCTGGGTCACCTCTACCAGGTACTCGCGCCGTGGACGGAGGTGCTGCTGCGCGTTGTGGTCGGGCTCGCGCTCGTCCCGCACGGGCTGCGCAACACCATGGGACTGTGGCCGAGCACGGGAGTGCGGTCGCACAATGTGACGGAACTGGCGCAGCAGCTCGAGAATGACGGATACCGGCCCGGAAAATTCTGGGCGGGGGCGATCTCGCTGACACAATTGGTCGGCGGACCGCTGCTCGCGCTCGGACTGTTCACCCGGCCGGCCGCGCTTGCGATCGTCATTTTCCTCATCGTGGCCAACTATGAGCGCTGGCGCGTGGGCGGATATTTCTGGAACAAGACCGGCCTCGAATACACCCTGATGTGGGCCGTGGCCGCGCTGTATTTCCTGGTGCACGGTGGGGGCGCGATCTCGGCCGACCATCTGCTGATCGGACGCGAGTTCTAACCGTCCGTCCGGCCAAGGCGGCTGGAAAGCGTCGGCCGGTTTTACTACCATGAGTTATCAGAGCGCGCGAAGCCGGCGTCCCGCATTGTGTCGACCAGCCGGACAATGGGAGGTCCTGCAGTGAACATCCATGCCAAGGCCACGAGCAGCACGCCGGCGATGTCATCCGCGGAGTGGCAGACGCGCGTCGACCTTGCGGCGGTTTATCGGCTGGTCGCCCGGCACGGCTGGGACGACGTCATTTACAATCATTGCTCCATGCGCGTGCCGGGCGAAGATCGAAAATTCCTGATGAAGCGACATGAATTGCTGTGGACGGAGGTGACGGCCTCCAACCTCGTCAAGGTCGACATGGACGAGGACCTCGACGAGCGCGCCGGCGTCAATCGGCCAGGCTTTACGCTGCACGGCGGCGTCCTGCGTGGGCGGCCCGATGTCAATTGCGCGGTGCATGTGCACACCCGGATCGGAATGGCGATCGCCGGCCTCAAGAGCGGGCTGCGGATGATCTCGCAGGAGGCGGTGCGCTTTCACGACCGTATCGGCTATCACCCCTATGAAGGCATCACCGAGGATTTTAGTGAGCGCGAGCGGCTCATCGCCCATCTCGGCGACAATCGCGCCATGATCATGCACAACCACGGGGTACTCACCGTCGGCAAGACAGCCCGCGAGGCTTTCATTCTGATGAAGCATCTGTTGGAGGCGGCCGAAATCCAACTGGCCATGGAAGCGACCGGCGGCGAGATGATCGAGATCCCGCCCGACATTTGCAGGAAAACGGTGGCCCAGTACGAAAAGCACGACAGCGGCCGCGGCTCCGCTGATTGGCCCGCCTACCTTCGGCTGCTCGATCGGGTCGATCCAAGCTACCGGACGTAATCGACGCGGACCCAGCCGGCGGCCCCTACGTGAAAGAGGAGGGGGATGTTCGCCTCGGCCCGCATATCCGCACAGGTGCCGCTGGTCGAAGGGCATGGCAGGATCGCGTTGCCCTGATGTATGATCCCCCGAGGCATTGCCGCTCATTGCCAAAGCAAAGAATCGCAGCCGAGTGAGTTGCACCCTTTCGACGGTGCGCTGGGCTTGGCCCATGAAAGGAGCTTCGATCATGCTCGACGTCGTCAAGAAAGTTGCGCCCTCCATTCCCTTCGATGCGGATCGGCTCGACCGGTTGATGGATGAAGCCGGGATCGACGTCCTGCTCGTGACCTCGAAGCACAACGTGCAATATCTGCTCGGGGGACATCGCGCCTTTTTCTTCGAGTCGATGGATGCGATGGGATTGAGCCGTTACCTGCCGGTCCTCGTCTATCCCAAGGGGGTGCGCCAGAAGGCGGCGTATTTCGGCCATCGCATGGAGGGCTTTCAGAAGGAGAACGAGCCATTCTGGGTACCGGAATCACAGACCAATTCGTCGGGATCCGTCGATGCCATGGAGAAGGCGATCGACTATGTCCGCCGGTCGGGGGTAAAGGCCCACCGGATCGGCGCCGAACTCGCGTTCCTGCCGGTCGATTCCGGCACAACGTTGCGCAATGCGTTCCCCGGCAGCGAGATAATCGACGCTCTGTTCGTGCTTGAGCGCCAGCGCGCCGTGAAGAGCCCGGCGGAACTGAAGAAGTTGCGCATCGCATCCGAGCGCGTCATCGAGTCCATGCTGGCGGTGATCGCAAGCCACGGTCCAGGAACGACCAAGCGTGAGTTGACCGAAGCGCTTCGGCGGGAGGAGACCAATCGCGGCCTCGTGTTCGACTATTGCCTGATTACGGCGGGCACGAGCCTCAACCGCGCTCCGTCGGAGCAGGAATGGGGCAAGGGGGACGTGCTCTCCCTCGACTCCGGTGGCAACTATCACGGCTATATCGGTGACCTCTGCCGCATGGCGATTCACGGGGAGCCTGATGGGGAGCTCGAAGATTTGCTGGCTGAGATCGAGAGCATCCAGCGCGCGTCGATGAAGCCGATCAAGCCGGGAGTCCCGGGAAGCGTGATCTACGCCGCCGCCGAGCCGCTCGTGCACAAATCAAAGCATCACAACCATATGCATTTCCTGGCCCACGGGATGGGATTGGTAAGCCACGAAGCGCCGCGGCTCACGGCATCTGGGCCGGTGCCCTATGACGCCTATGACGCTGCCAGACCGCTCGAGGTGGGAATGGTGATCTCGGTCGAGACCACGCTGCAGCACCCGCAGCGTGGGTTCATCAAGCTCGAAGACACGGTCGTGGTCACCGATACCGGCTTTGACATCTATGGCGAGGGCGGCCGCGGCTGGAACCGCGGTGGCAGCGCCCTGAGTGCCTGAGCGTTCATTTTCTTGGCGTCAGCGCGGGGGGGGATGCCCGTCGGTAGGGCAGGCTGCCAGCGCTACGCGCGAGCGTCCCGGATGTGACGCAAATGCGCCCGTCTAGACTGGTCGGCTGAATAAGGCCGGCGAAGGAGAGGGCCTGCGAGCGTACGCTGGCCAAATTAGAGGCACGTGGCAACGCCCCGGGCTGCACCAATGGCAGCCCGGCGGCTTCCCGAAAGTCAGATGCTCAGCGCGAGCAACGCGACCGCGCCGATGCCCACGACCAGGATCACAAGGGCGACCGGGTCGTAGTCGAGCCAATGTCCACTTTGTACACGCATGACGCACCTCGCCCTGAGAGATCGATCCGCGGCCACTCTTGTCCCAAATGCCCCACAGGGGCGGCTGGTGACCTGCGTCCCCATTAGTCGCGTCCTGGCGTCGAAAGGTTCAAATCTGCCGCCGAGCGGGCAGGCCCTTTTCTTGCTGCGCTATTGTCTCAAAATATCACCGCATATAATTGAAATTAAAAGTAAATCTTATTTTGGCTATGTCACTGCATAGACCAGCCATGGCTGACGACCAGCGACTGCCCGGTCAGCGCATTGCTTTCAAAGCCGGCAAAGAACACTGCCGTTTCGGCCACGTCGGCAAGCGTGGTGAATTCGCCGTCGACCGTATCCTTCAGCATGACCTTCTTGATGACGTCAGCCTCGGAAATGCCGAGCTCCTTGGCCTGCTCCGGGATTTGCTTGTCGACCAGCGGCGTCCGCACGAAGCCGGGGCAAATGACGTTCGCGCGCACGCCGTGCTTGGCGCCTTCTTTCGCGACCACTTTGGCAAGCCCGATCAGTCCGTGCTTGGCCGTGACATAAGGCGCTTTCAACACCGATGCCTCTTTCGAGTGCACTGACCCCATATAGATGATGCTGCCGCCAGTGCCCTGCTTGTACATGCGCTGAAGCACGGCACGTGTCGTGAGAAACGCACCATCGAGATGGATGGCCAGCAGCTTTTTCCAGCTCGCGAACTCGAATTCGTCCAGCGGAGCAACGATCTGGATACCGGCGTTGCTCACCAGCACGTCGATTTTGCCAAACTGTTCTATGGTGCGCGCGACCCCTGCCTCCACCTGTTGCTCGTTGGTTACGTCCATGGCCACGGCGAGGGCCTTGAGCGGACCGCCGAGTTCTGCTGCGACTGCATCGGCCGCTGTTTGGTTCAGGTCGGCGATCACGACGCGGGCGCCTTCGCGCGCATAGGTTCTTCGCGATCTCTTTGCCGATTCCGCTGGCGGCGCCGGTCACGATCGCAACTTTGTCCTTGAGACGCATGTTACGCAGCTCCTGCGGCGGCGGGCGCGAGCGCCGGTTCGCGCCTGGCCGGGGAGGCAACCAGATAGTCGTAGGCGACCTTGCCCAGGCCGAGGGTGAGATCGCAGATGAGATGCACGGACGACACGATCTCGAGCACGGGCAAATCGGCAACCGGCGCGAGCGCGTGAGGGACCAGGGAAAGCGCCGCCGGGCCCGTCCAGGCGCCTTTGAGGGTGACGTCTTCAAGTTGGTACTCGACCAGCTCGCAAATTCTCGCGGTGCCGTCGACGTGCGGAATGATCTTGAGCAGAAAATTTGGTGTCGCCAGGGAGGCGCGGACCGCGTCCAGGTCGGCACTTTTGTGCTTGTATCCCTATGGTGCCGGTGGGCACCCGGACCGGACCATAATCGAGCGTGCCGACCAAGGTGTCGACCTCGATACGCAGGCTGGGATTGGCGAGCTTTTTTGGAAAGCCCCAAAGCTCGCGCCCAGCCGCAATCGGCGGTTCGTCATTCAAGAACATGCAGTGGGTGTATCCCCCTTTGCGGCCTCGAAACTTCACCGGGATCACCTGACCGGTCTCGGTATAGTCGCCGAAACCGGTGGAATCCGGCATGCGGATGAACTCGTATTTGACCAGAGGCTCATCCATCTCGAGCGGTTCCGGCAAAACCGCACGCAGCTTGTCCGGATTGGTTCGATAAGTGATGACCATGAACTCTCGATTGACGAAACGGTAGGGGCCCGGCGGGTAGGCCGGACTTGTCAGCGGCATGGCGAACGCCCGCGCTTTGACCTCTGCTTCCTTCATGCTTTGCTCCGGTCCGTGATTTTCAGGCCCGCTTTTGTCGTGTGCTCAGGTGTGGGTGATCCATCGGCACGGGTTGCGCGCCGCTGCACGCCTAGTGCGGGTGCCAAGTCCGGGCTCGGCGGGGAAGGACAGCCGGGTGAGACCAATGCATTCGCGATCTGCGTCTTTGTCAGTTGCGTTGGATCTGGCCTGCGTCACGGCCCATCTGCAGGCACACGAGCACTTCGACATAACTGGGGTCGCCGCCGGTCCGCGTGGTGGCGACGCAACGCTGGCGCAATGCCGGCGTGAATTGGGTCCATTCCTTCTCCAATTGGTCGCGAGCGCTTTTTTCATCAGCAAGACATTGCCGGAGTGTGGTGTCTAAGCTCAAGCTTTCGCCCATCTTCGCGGCCGCGCGACAGGCGGGTTCGACGTTGAGGCTGGGCACACTGTCGGCGACGACCAGCAGCAACGTGCCGCCGAGCGCAAGTATCACACCGGAGGAAAGCATGTGATGCCTCTTGCTTCGCGCGTCGTTCGCAGCGGAACTGCGCCAGACACAGCGCCGGCCATTCACCGCCTGAACGGTTATCGCCGGCGCTCCGATCAGAATAGCCTGACAATGCCGCCTGCCATCACCCAACCACCCGCAATTCCGTCGAACCGCGCACGTCGCATCCAGTGTCGCAGGGGACGCCCCGATCTTCGCCGGAGCGCAGGAATGCGGCATTCCTTGATCTGCTCGCTTTATTGCGCGCCCGTTGCAGCCGGGAACTCGAGCTTGCAACCATTGAGCACGGCATAATATCCCTTCTCGCCCTTCTGGAAACTCACGTTCGCGGTGAACACGTAGGAGCCACGCTTTGGCTCCTTGAGTTCATACACCCACCAATTTGTCACCTTCCCGGGTTGATTGGAATACTGCGCGCAGGTGCCGTCCGTACCATCGATGAGCGGGACGCTTTGCATTTCGTAGCGATAGTCCTTGGGGTTGGGCCAAGCGACGCCAATTCCGATCTTCGGTTGCCAGTAGTCCAGGGGAAACGCCTGCGACAGATTGTGGGGGCCTCCGCAATTCGGGAAAGCCGTGGCGTATTCTGCATTGGCGGTACAGATCATGACGGGCGCTGCGTTGGTCCAGTCGATGCCTCCTGGGAGGGCGCCCCAATGGGTCTGACAGCATGGCTCGACCGCGACGGCCGGCCATTCCGGCGGGGTCTGCACCGACAGGCTCTGGCTGCGAATACAGTAGTTGGTTGTACAGGCATACTGTGCGCGCGCGGGCAGCACCGCGCACAGGATGAGCACGCCGACGATCAACGCCAGCAAGCGGCTTGCACTTTTCATGGCCGGATACCGAATAGACCTCGTCATCGACATCGTCCTCGCACCGCCGCGCTCTTTGCCGCGCCGCAACGCTGATGTACATTACTACACCAAAGACGCAAAGGCTGACCGACGCCATCCGAGGGTCGCTCGTCCGTCCAACGGACGGGGGCCCTTGCTTCGCTCTCGTCTCGAACGCTCGATTGCCACCACCAGCCGGCGAGCCGACCGCTATGCATGTCAGATGTTTGCTCGCCAGCCTGCTCGCCGCAGCTGCTCTGGTTGCAGGTGATCCCGGCCACGCGGTGGCGGAGGAGGCCGCTGATCCCGACATGATTGCGCGGGGGAACTACCTCGCGCGGGCCGCCGATTGCATGCCCTGCCATACGGCGGCGCGCGATAAGGCTTATGCCGGTGGACTGCGGATGAACACGCCGTTCGGCGTGATGTACTCGCCCAACATCACACCGGACCGTGAAACCGGGATCGGTGCGTGGACATTCGAGGAGTTCAAGCAAGCCGTTCACTCCGGCATCCGGGCCGACGGCAAGTTCCTGTATCCCACCATGCCGTTCG
Source organism: uncultured Alphaproteobacteria bacterium (assembly GCA_963725065.1). Lineage (GTDB taxonomy): Bacteria > Pseudomonadota > Alphaproteobacteria > Rhizobiales > Xanthobacteraceae > VAZQ01. Next base: position 115,354 of record CAVRXD010000052.1, on the reverse strand, counting down.
ACGCCTTCACCAAGATCAGCGAGGATGATCTCAAGGCGTTGTGGTCCTATTTCCGCAGCCTTCCACCCATCAAGCAGAAGAACCAGGAGAATGAGCTGACATTTCCCTTCAGCATCCGCTACGGCATGCTGGTGTGGCGGGCGCTATTCTTCCGCGCGCAATGGTTCGAGCCCGACCCGACGAAGAGCGCCCAATGGAATCGGGGCGCCTATCTGGTCGAGGCGCTCGGCCATTGCGGCGACTGTCACACGCCGCGAAATTTCATGGGCGCGACAGTCGCAAGCGAGCGCTTCAAGGGCGCACAGATCGATCAGTGGTACGCACCTAACATCACCCCAGAAGCTTTGGCCCGGACCAATCGCTGGGATAAGTCCCAGCTCATCGCGTTTCTCAAGAAGGGCGCTGCCAACAATTCCACCGCATTGGGCCCGATGCAGGAGGTCGTGCACGACAGCTTGTCTTTTCTGACGCCGGACGATCTCGACGCCATGGCCAGCTATCTGCTCGATGTGACCAACGGAAGTAGTGCGCCGGCGCTCGTTGCGGCGAAAAAGCTGCCGCCCGAGATTGCGGCCCGGGCCGCCAAATTGTACGCGGACAATTGTGCGACCTGCCACCAGGCAAATGGCCAGGGTGTTGTCGGCTCGATTCCCCCACTCGCCGGCAATCCGGCGGTGATCGCAACCAAGCCTTTCGACACGCTCTCTGTGGTCCTGCAAGGCGTTCCTGCTCGCGACGGGATCCAGGCAATGCCGAGTTTTGCGGGCTCGCTGAACGACAGCGATGTTGCAGATCTTGCCAACTACGTGCGCACGAACTGGGGTAACGACGCAGCTCCGAACGCGACGCCTGCCTTGGCCGGGAGCTGGCGCTCGACCTTGTCCCTGCCGGTCTATGCGAGTGACGCCGCTCGGCGCTTTGAATGCGCGAACGTCGGCCAGGGAGGCAGTGCCGACCTCGATCCCCAGTTGATCGCGATGTTGGGCGGCGAAATGGCGCAGCGCTCCGTCGCCTACACCACGCTGGTCGATTTGTACAAGGCGTCGCATCCCGGCGCGGACATGGCGGACATCGTCAACAATCTCGTGGCAGCCTACTGTCCGGTCGCGGCCAGAAGCGGCGGGTCGGATCAAGCGAAAAGCCTGGCGGTCAAGCGGTTCGCGCTCGACATCACGTCGTACCTGTCCAATCAGAGCGTAGTGACCGAGGCGGAGCCCGATGTCAGCATCATCTGGGCGGTCCCGGTAGGGTATTCGCTCGCGGAGCGTGACCCTGGTTGGCAACCTTCGCTTAAATGCCCGGCCAACGACAATTCGCGCGTGCCTTCGTCGTTGGTCGCCACCGCCACACAGATTCGGGGCAAGCCGGACCTGAATTTCCCCGCCCCTGCAGCGATCGCGCAAGCCGACAGCATGCTTGCGCAGAACCCGAAGGCCAAGCCGGCGGACCTCGCCAACGCGTTGATCCTCGCCTATTGCGAGGGGGTGGTGGATCTCACCGGCGTCGGGGATGCCGAGAAGACCGGAGCGCTCGTCCGGTATGGCCAAGACGTCATCCAGGAACTCCAGCTCAAGGCCGAAACGACGGAGCGGGCGCCGGCGGCCAAGGCGTCTCGCTAGGCCTTCAGCGGCGCCGTCCGCTCCATTGTCCCGACAATCAATCTGGCTCGCCCAGCGAAGATCAAGTAATCCAACACCGAATCTTGCAAAGGGTGCTCCATCGCAGCTTCGCACGCGGAGGCTTCATCAATTTTGTCGCAGGTAGGCTAAGTATTGGCTGGCGCGAAAATATCGACACGTCGTAACCTGCGCCCGGCTCGCTTACGAGGAAGTCGATGTCTTGGTCACGCGCTCGGGCGATGTCGGTGACCGGCGCAAGACCGGAGAGATGAACATGAAATGTGCTGCCGAGACCTTCTCGGGCGCCGTTGGAGTTTGCCTCACGCAGGGCCAGCGCACCGAAGGCGACCGGCGCCGGACGCGGGCATGCGGTGGAGAGCGCGTGACCCTAATCGCCTGTGCGGCGATCGCCGTCCTGCTGACGGCGTGCGGTCAGGAAAACCGTTTTATCGCGCCGCCGCCACCGAAAGTGACGGTCGAACTGCCGGTACAGCAGACTGTGACGCCCTATTTGGAGGCGACCGGCAATGTCGCCTCGGTGAACAACATCAAGCTCGTGGCTCGCGTGCAAGGATATGTGCAAGAGATCAAGTATCAAGACGGCCAGGTCGTGAAGAAGGGCACGCCGCTGTTCGTGATCGAGCCGGAGCCCTACAAGGTTCAGTTGGAGCAGGCCCAAGCAGCGGAGGAGGGCGCCAAGGCGACGCTCGTCAATGCCGAAGCCGAATTCACGCGGCAGCAGGAACTGCAGGCCAAGGACGTCTCGACCCAAGCCAATCTCGACAAGGCGCGGGCCAACCGAGACACGGCGCGGGCCAATGTGCTGCAAGCACAGGCCAATTCCCAGAACGCGGAAATCACGCTCGGATACACCACGGTGTCGGCCCCGTTCGACGGCGTCGTCACCGCGCGCAAAGTCTCGGTCGGCGAACTGGTCGGCGGGAACCAACCGAGCGAGCTCGCGACCATTGTCCAGATCAACCCGATCTGGGTCTGGTTCAACCTCAGCGAACGCGACGTTCAGCGCGTCCGCGCCTCGATGGCGGAACGCGGCGTGACCGTTGCCGAGCTCATAAACAAGGTCCCGGTTGAGGTTGGGCTGCAGACCGAGACCGGATATCCACACCAGGGCCTGCTCGACTACACATCCCCCGAAGTCAATCAGTCGACCGGAACGCTGCAGGTGCGGGGCTCTTTCGAGAACGCGAAGGCCGGTTTGCTGCCGGGTTATTTCGTTCGCGTGCGGGTGCCGTTGCGCTCGGAACCTGCGCTGCTCATTCCGGCGGTGGCTGTGGGCAGCGATCAGGCGGGCCGCTACGTGCTGACGGTCAACGCCGATACTGTCGTCGAGCAGCGACGGGTGCAGCTCGGTCAGGTGGTCGGCGAGATGCAGGTCGTCGAGAGCGGGGTGAAGCCCGACGAGCGCGTGGTTGTGTCAGGCATCCTCGACGCTGTTCCCGGCCAGAAGGTCGATCCGCAACTGCGGACGCCGACGTCCGCGGCGGCGGATCCGGTCGCACCGAAATAACGCCGCGTCATGATCTCAAAATTTTTCATCGAGCGTCCCGTTCTAGCGAACGTGCTCGCCATCCTCATGGTGGTCATCGGCGCCGTGTGCCTACTGCGGCTCCCGGTGGCGCAATATCCCAACGTCGTGCCTCCGACCATTTCGGTCACCACTCGATATCCTGGTGCTGGCGCGCGCGCCGTGGTCGATACCGTTGCCCTGCCGATCGAGCAGCAGGTCAATGGCGTCGACGGCATGATCTACATGCAGTCCTACAGTGCGTCTGACGGAAGCTATTCGCTTACCGTGACGTTCAAGATCGGAATGGATATCAACTTCGCGCAGGTACTGGTGCAGAACCGGGTGTCCAGCGCGCTTGCTCAGTTGCCCCAGGCGGTGCAAGCGCAGGGTGTAACGGTTCAACAGAAGTCCACCGCCATTCTGCAGTTCGTCACCCTGACATCCCCCGACGGCCGCTACGACAGCCTCTTCCTCGCCAATTATGCGACCATCAATCTGCAGCCGGAACTCGCCCGCTTGCCAGGCGTCGGTCAGGTCAACATCTTCGGGGCCGGGCAGTATTCCATGCGGGTCTGGCTCGACCCCAACAAGCTTTACGCGCGCTCGCTCACCACTCAAGACGTCGTCGATGCGCTCAAAGGCCAGAACCAGCAAGTGACCGCCGGCCAGCTCGGCATGCCCCCGGCACCGAGCACGCAGCCATTCCAGTACACGCTCGACATTGCGACCCGCCTAGACGACGTCAGCCAGTTCGAGAACATCGTCGTCAAGACCGAAAGCAACGGCCAGATGACATATCTGCGCGACGTTGCGCGCGTCGAGCTTGGCGCCCAGCTTTACAGCCAGGTTTTCACGCTCAACGGCAAGCCGGCGGCGGGCATCGGCATCTATCAGACGTTGGAGGCGAACGCGTTGGACGTGGCCGGTGCGGTCGGCACCAAGATGACTCAGCTCGCGAAGAGCTTTCCGCAAGGGCTGGCCTACAGCATTCCATTCGATACCACGACCTTTGTCCGTGCTTCCATCAACGAGGTATGGAAGACGCTGTTCGAGGCGGCGATCCTGGTTCTGATCGTGATCGTGGTGTTCCTGCAGGATTGGCGCGCCATGCTGGTGCCCATGACCACGGTCCCGGTGACCATCATCGGTGCATTCGCCGGCATGGCCGCGCTCGGGTTCACGGTCAACCTGTCGACGCTGTTCGCGATCGTGCTGGCGATCGGCATCGTCGTTGACGATGCCATCGTGGTGGTCGAAGGCGCGGCACATCACATCGAGCGCGGATTGGCGCCGAAAGAGGCAGCCATCCAGGCCATGAACGAGCTGTTCGGCCCGATCATCGGCATCACGCTCGTATTGATGTCGGTATTTCTGCCGGCCGCCTTTATTCCGGGGCTTACCGGACAGATGTTCGCGCAGTTCGCGCTGGTGATCGCCGCGACCGCGCTGCTCAGTGCCATCAATGCCGCCACGTTGAAGCCGACCCAGTGCGCGTTATGGCTGCGGCCGCCCGTGCCGCCGGAACAGCGCAATTGGTTCTTTCGCGGCTTCAATGCGATCTATAACCCGTTCGAACGGGCATATACCCGACTGATCGGGGGCATGGTCGGACACAGTGGGCTGATGTGCATCATCGCGCTCATCGTGATCGGCGGAGCAGGCTACGGTCTCTCCCGGGTGCCGACCGGCTTTCTCCCGATCGAAGACCAGGGCTACATTCTCGTGACCGCGCAGCTGCCGGACGGCGCTTCGCTTGAACGAACCCAGGCGGTGATGGATCAACTGAGCGCAATTGCCGGCAAGAACCCGGCAGTGGAAAACGTGATCGCGATCTCCGGCGTGTCCGCCCTCGACAACAACTCGACCCTTGCCAACGCTGGCGTCGCCTATGTCGTGCTCAAGGATTGGAGCGTGCGCGGCAAGGGCGAGGATCTGCGGTCGCTGTTCCAGCAATTCAACCGGGATTTCGCCGTCATAACCGAGGCGCGCATCGTTGCGTTCCCGCCGCCGCCCATCCAGGGAATTGGCAATGCGGGTGGTTTTGCAATGCAGCTGGAGTTGCGTGACGGCAGCTTCGACCTGACCAAGCTGCAGACCCTGACCAATGCAGTGGTGAAGGACGCGCAATCGCAGAGTGGGCTGCAGCGGGTGACCAGCTCGTTCCGCTCCACGGTGCCGCAGATGAAGGTCGATGTGGACCGCGCCAAGGCGGAGACGCTGCAGGTCTCCATCGATGAAGTGTTCTCGACGCTCGCGGCTTATCTCGGATCGAGTTATGTGGGTCAGTTCAACAAGTTCGGCCGCGTCTTCCAGGTCTATGTGCAGGCGGATTCGCAGTTTCGCTTGCGGCCCGAAGACATCGAGCTTCTGCCCGTCCGCAACAAGCAAGGGGCCATGATCCCGCTCGGGACCATGATCCATATCACCCCGTCGGTCGGACCCTCGCTCTTGAGTCTATACAATCTCTATCCATCCTCGACGGTGCTCGGCCTGCCCGCGACCGGATTCAGTTCAGGCGAGGCCAACGCCCTGATGGAGCAGATCGCCAACAAGGTCTTGCCACCGGGCGCCGGGTTCGAATGGACGGCGATGTCGTACCAGGAAAAGATCGTCGGCAATCAGATTTACTACATTTTCGCGCTTGCCATGCTGCTTGTGTACCTGGTGTTGGCCGGCCAGTACGAGAGCTGGTTGATGCCGGTGGCCGTCCTTCTTGCGGTGCCGCTCTCCCTGATCGGGCCCGTGGTGGCGCTCAAAGGGCTGGGCATCGACAATAATCTCTACACTCAGATCGGCCTCGTGCTGCTGATCGCACTTTCGGCGAAGAACGCCATCCTGATCGTGGAAGTCGCGCGCGAGCGACGCGTGTTTGACGGCAAGCCGATCCTCGAGTCGGCCATCGAGGCCGCGCGCGCACGCTTTCGTCCCATCCTCATGACATCGTTTGCCTTCATCCTGGGGGTGCTGCCGCTGGTGCTGGCGACCGGAGCCGGCGCCAGTGCGCGCAAATCGATCGGCATCGCGGTGTTCAGCGGCATGCTCGCCTCGACTTGTCTTGCCGTTCTGTTCGTCCCGTCGTTCTTCGTCGTGGTTCGACGGTTCGAGGAATGGCGCGCCGCGCGCAAGGACAAGGCGGTCAAACCGGTCCCAGCGCAATAGTCTCCGGGTGGCAGGGCAGGGCACTCCCTGCCGGCGTGACGGCGCCCAAATCAGCGGCTACAGATGGACCGCTGAGAATGAAAGCTGCGGCCGCGCCCAATTCGTGGGTGAAGGGTACCCGCTGACAGGAGGCGTTTCCCAATGTCCGAACTATCACGCGATGAGGTCGTCGAAATCCTTGGCCCGGTAGGTGACGCGATGGCGGCCGAGATCATCGCCACCGGCATCAGCAAGGAGGGCTTGGTCGCGGCGCACGATCGAGTGGTCCGGGACCGGAAAGCCCACAACCCGGGCGCAGAACTGGATCCTGGAGCTTTCGCCAGGGTGGTCGACATCCTGGAGCGATCGCACGGGCGTCTGGGCGAGGGCGGCTCGACGCTCGAATGAGCAAGCAGTGGACGGAGTTGATCCCGCCCAACTGGCCGCCCGATATTTTGTGCCAAGTGAAAACCCGCCGCGGATTTCTCCGGGCGGGCCCATTTACGCAACGCAACGATGTTGCCCTCGCGTCATCGCCACTACCGGTACATCCGCGGTCGTTAGCGCCGAGGCGTCGACCATATCCGTATAGCCGGCGATCATGATGGTGTGATGACGAGTCGCACGTTCCGACCGCATCGTCGGTCGGCGACGAAAGGCCGTTGAGGTAACCCCTCAGGTAATAGTAAAGGCCACAGCGGCCGCAGCGACAATCAGAACGGCGGTCGCCGCCGCGAGCACCGTCACCGAGGTCGCGAGCTTGGCAAGCAGCCAGGTTCGACGGGTCCTAAAGGCGGCCTGTCTGGGGGGCACGATCGGCATTGCGGGTCGTGGATCGACCGGCATGGAAGGCTCTCCTCGACGCGAATGCGCGCAAGAAACGCACGCTGGCAGTCCGATTCGCCGAGCCGTCTGGTCTGCTCGCCTACTCCGCAGCCCCGGCCAGGAACGCGGCCATGAGCATGATGAAGCCGGTCGACAACCACACGACTTCGATGGGGATGATGGAGATCATGGGGTCACGCACGGGCCGGTTCACGAGGAATGACAGCGTTCAACCCATTAGTGTTGCGAACACCTGGGATGGTTCATTCCTTTTGGAGAGCAACGAACAAAAACTTCGCCCAGGACACCGCTCCATCGTGAAGGCGGAGCATGGAGGTGATCCGGAAACGATGCTGCCTCTTGCCGTAGAGCAGGGTCACCGTCGTCCAGCGCGCATTGCTGTCGCCGGCGATGTCGGCCGCCGCCGGTCACGGCACAGCATGAGGCTCCGAGATGTCGAATGCGCCGCGCGCCAGGCAAAGTCTCAAGCCCATGCCAGTCCCCGCGCGTGGTTGGGAGTCTCGGATGAAGACGGTCTAGCGGCCGAGCTATGAGAATAAAGAACTTGAAACAATATTCCTAAGTTCTTGAAAGAGCTGGCTCCCCGGGCCGGATTCGAACCAGCGACCAACCGGTTAACAGCCGGTTGCTCTACCGCTGAGCTACCGGGGACCACCGCGAGCTGCGCGCACGTCCGCCTATAACAAAGGCCTTCCGGCTTGCAAAGCGTGAAATCAGAGAGGGCGCTGGGGGCGACGCCGTCGGTTACGCGCCGCCGCAGACACCGAGCACAGCGCGCGGAATGTCCTGGCGCTTGAGGCCGCGTGCCGCGAGTTCAGGGTCGGAGAGAGCCGCCAGCGATTGGTAGCGTAGCGCCATCGCGCGCGCCTCCTCGATCCCACTCGAGAATTCGTTCCAATAGCGCACCAGCCGGCCGAGCCAGCGAGGTGCGGTATCGATCAGGGCAGCAAGGGCAATCGTTGTCATCTGCTATGTCTCTATGAACCGGCAGCCGTGGGGCTAAAGACGTTCGTTACAGGCTGATATACGCTGGTATACCATAATAATCACCGATAATTGCCGCATAGCACCAATACTTTGCTGCATAGCACAAAATAGTCGAGAGTGTCCTCTTGGGACGCGGGGCGGGCATGCCCTCCGAAAACTCCCGTGTGGCTGACACTCGGAGAATTGACGGATGCGTTTGAGCTGCGCTGCGTCCAAGGCCCGGTGGCCTTGTCCGAACAGGTCAACCAGCGTGCAGCGACTGCGGGTCGCCGATGCTATGTTTTTGTATGTCGACTGAGAGAGTTGGAGGCCACGTCCGGAATTGAACCGGAGTACACGGTTTTGCAGACCGTTGCGTAACCACTCCGCCACGTGGCCGTGCGCAGCATCAACTTGCGCCGTTCGCCGCTGCGCCGGCCCGGCTATACAGGACCGAGTCCGCGCCGGCAACCGTCCGAGGACCACGCGACTTGTGCGGCTTGGTGATGTCTATCCCCTCCGATGGCGCGCCTTGCCTTTTTCGTCGCGCTACCGTCTAAAAGGCGGCGTTCCGCTCCTGTGGGTCCCGACGATGATCGACTTCGCCTTGGCACGCCGCATGATGGTGGACGGCCAGGTCCGCACCAGCGACGTCACCGATCTGCGCATCATCGCGGCCATGCTCGAGCTTCCGCGTGAGCGTTTCGTGTCCGCAGCCGACACCGATCTTGCCTATCTCGACACCGATGTTCCGGCCATTCAGGGGGCCGGTGGCGAACAGGTGCGCCATCTGCTCAAGCCCATGGTGCTGGCGAAGCTGATCCAGGCCGCGGCGGTAAAGCCCGACGACCGGGTGCTCGATGTCGGCTGTGCAACCGGCTACTCGGCCGCGCTCCTGGCGCGCCTGGCGCGCTCCGTCGTTGCGCTCGAGCAGGATCCCGTACTTGTCCGGCTCGCGCGCGACAATCTGCAGGCGGTGGGCGCGGGTAACGCGACGGTTGTGAGCGGCCAGTTGACCGACGGCTGGCAACCGGATGCCCCCTACGACGTGGTTTTCGTCAATGGCGCAACCGAGAATATGCCACGGACACTGTGCCGTCAGCTGAAGGACGGGGGCCGCCTCGTGGCCGTGGTGGGCCGCGCGCCCATGGGCCGGGGCATGCTCTTTTGTTCAGTCCAGGGCGACGTAAGCGGCCGGCCGATCTTCGATGCCGCCGCGCCGCTGCTGCCGGGCTTTGCGGCGCCGCCAGCGTTCGTGTTCTAGATGGATCATTCCGCCAGCCTTTCCATTGCCTTAGTGTGGCGCGAAAGCACCAAGGGCCGGGTTTTCGCGAAAGTGTCGTTTTCGCCAGGGTCCCGGCGTGCCGCCAGCCCCATTCTGGTTAACATTGGTGGCTAGCGATCGATGGGGTGGGGCCGCGTCCGCGAGGGGCGGGACGGCGGGTCGGGTGGGGTTTGTGCATGTTGGGGAGTGCTCGGGGGCGGCGGGCGATTGCGCGGGGTGCGCAGATTGCCGCGTTTGCCGCGTCCGCGATGATGGCCTTTTCGGTCATGCCTGCGGCCGAGCCTGCAGTTAATGGGCGCGTGGGGTCCGGCGCGGGCGCTGGCACGATCGAGGGCGCCCTCATTCTGGCCTATCGCAACAATCCCCAGCTCAACGCGCAACGCTCGTCCGCGCGCGCAACCGACGAGAACGTTCCCACTGCGCTCGCGGGCTATCGGCCCCGGGTCACCGGCACGTCGAGCTTGACCGAACAGTATCTGGACAACCTGCAGAAGTCGGGGACCACCCCCGGCGGAGCCGCGCTCTATACTCAATCCCAAGGCAGCGCCGCCGTGTCTTCCTTCGGACTGACCACGACCCAGACGCTTTTCAACGGCTTCCAAACGGCAAACCGCACGCGGCAGGCGGAAGGCCAGGTGTCCTCCGCCCGTGAACTGCTGCGCTCGACCGAGCAGAGCACGCTCCTCAACGCCGCCACTGCTTACATGAATCTGCTGCAGACCGCCGCCATCCTCGAGCTTCAGCGCAGCAACGTGAACGTCCTCGAGGTGACGTTGCGGCAAACGCGGGACCGCTTCACCGCCGGCGAGGTCACGCGCACTGACGTCGCGCAGGCGGAATCGCGCCTGGCCGCCGGCCGCTCCCAGTTGTCGCTGGCCGAATCGAACTACGTCACCGCGCAGGCCCAGTACCAGCAGGTGATCGGCGTGCCGGCGCCGGCACGGCTCGCGCCCGCCGCCCCCGTTGATCGGCTCTCGCCGCGCACGCTCGATGGCGCGATCGCCCGCGGCCGCACCGAGCATCCGCTGATCACCACGGCGACGTACAACGTCGATATCGCGGTCCAGCAGGTCAAGATTGCGGAGGGCGCGCTCTATCCGACCCTGTCCGCGGTCGGCAGCGTCCAGAAGACCTTTGGCTCGGCCTCGGCGCTGGCGGTGCTCGAAACCTTGTCGGCATCGGTCGGCGCCCAACTTTCGGTGCCGATCTATCAGGGCGGGTCGGAATACTCCACTATTCGGCAAGCCAAGGAGACACTGGGACAGCGTCGTCTGGATCTCGACACCGCGCGCGATCAGGTGCAGTCGACGGTGACACAGGCTTGGGGTCAGCTCGAGGCCGCCAAGGCGCAGATCAACGCGACCCAGGCGCAAGTGACCGCCGCCGAAGTAGCGCTCAATGGCGTGCGCGAGGAAGCCCGCGTGGGGCAACGTACGACACTCGACGTCCTCAACGCGCAGCAGGATCTGGTGAATGCACGCGTGGCGCTCGTCACAGCGCAACGCGATCGCGTGGTGGCGTCCTATACCGTGCTGGCGGCGACCGGTGCGCTTTCGCCGCAAGTCCTCGGGCTGAAAATCGAGGTGTACGACCCCGTCGTGCATTACCAGCAGGTGCGCGACGTCTGGGGTGGCGTGCGCACGCCCGACGGCCGCTGATCCAGCAGTTGCCGGGTCGCGCTTGCGGCGATCCGCGTTCCACCTGGGCAACAGTTTGTTTGCGTCCAATGTTCGGCATGCCATACTCGTTTTACTCCAGCGGTTTGGTACGATGCCGATTCTGTTCGATCCGCCGAGGGGCTCGAACCGCGGGCGGTCGGAGTGGGGACGCAAGTCATGAATCAGCCGGCGAGGGGTCAAGAGCCTTCGATGGATGAAATTCTCGCCTCCATCCGGAGGATCATCGCCGACGACGATCCGGGTCAGATGCCTCCGAAGGGGAGTGAGACGCAATTTTCTTCGCCATCGCGGGCCGCTGATCCGCAATCCGACCTGGACCGCTCGTCGATGCGCACGCCTGCGCCCCCGCCGCCGGAGCGCACGACCAGGGAAGACGAGATCGATTCGATGCTTGCGCATCTTCAGGCGGCAACACGGTCGGCGCCTTCGGCTGCGGATCCCGTCCCGAGCAGCGGAATGGTCGGCGCTGAACCAACGTCCCGCCTACCCATGAGCGATGGCCGGCCAGACCGGTCGTTCGAAGACAGGTCATCCGAACCTCCGGCTCCCACGCCCGCTTCGGACCGGCGACCTGCTCCGGATGTCGGCGAACGTGGGCTCCTTTCGACCCCGGCCGCGGCGGCGGTCGATTCCGCTTTCAACGCGCTGGCGCATACGGTGCAAGTGCGCGACGGCCGCACGCTCGAGGATTTCATCAGCGAACTGCTGCGGCCAATGCTCAAGACCTGGCTCGACGAAAATCTTCCGGCCATGGTCGAGCGCCTGGTGCGCGCCGAGATCGAGCGCGTGTCGCGCGGACGAGGCTGAAGCAGGCGGCCAACAAGGCGGATAGCCTATCGGTGATCCGACTTCTGCCGTCGCTCCTCTGTCGTCTGCTGTCGGAGCTTGACCGCGAACCACCAGGCTAGAATTGGAAGCACGCACGCGGACCCAATGAACAGCGGCGCGGCCGTGAAGTGGTCGAAGACGAGCGCGCCAGCGGCCACGCCGATGGTTTGGCCGAGATAAATTGCGGAGGAGAAGATCGCAACCGCTGTTCCGCGGGCCTCCGGCGTCATTTGCGTGGCATTGGTCTGCAGCGTGTTGTGAAGGGCATAAAAGCCCAACCCAATGGCGGTGACGGCGAGCGGTGCAACCCACCAGGTCAAGCCGATCGCCAGGGCGAGATAGGCGATGCTGAGCAAAACGCCGCCGAAGACCGCCAATCCCGCCTGTCCGAGCAAGTTCACCAGTTGCTGAACCGAGGCGGCATAAATCAGGCCACCGATCCCGAATGTGCCGACGATCAGGCCGATGGCGGTAAAGCTCAGGCCAAAACGCAGATGCAGATCGGCGCCGACATAGGCGAAGGCGCCCCATGCGGTGCTCGCCTCGATGAACACGGCGAAAATGACCAGTCGCGCCCACGGGTTCGACAGCACGGCGACATAGTCGGCGACGAAGCCGCGCGAGCTCTCATCGGGACCACCTGCCGTGCGGGTCCGCGGATTGGTCAGAAGTTCGAAGACCAGCCCCGCGGTTGCAAGGGCGAACATCGCCGCGAGCAGGAAAAACACGTTGCGCCAGCCGAACAGGTCTCCGAGCACGCCGCCCGCCGCCTGACCGAAGAGCTGGCCGAAAATCTGTCCGGAGAGATAGCGGGCGAGAATAGGCTGACGGCGCTCGTAAGGCGTCACGTCCCCGACATAGGCCATGGAGAGCGGAATGATCCAGCCGGCGGCCGCGCCGGACGCAAAGCGGGCAACCGCAAGTGCGGAGAGCGATTGCACCGTACCGCATAGCGCAACCAGCACCGCGGCGAGGGCGCACATAACCGCCACCGTGCGATACTTGCCGAACCGGTCTCCCACCGGCCCGATCACCAGCTGAATCGAGCCGTGGCTGACGGCGTAAGCCGCGACCACGATCGAGGCCTGACCCACCGTGGTGCTGAAATCGGCGGCGATCTGCGGCAGCAGGGAGTCGGTCACCCGCACCATCGCCTGGCTCGCAAAGCCTGCGCCTGCGAGCAGGATGATGGAGCGCGTCGGTACTTTCTGGAGTTTTATGGAGGAGTTCACGCGGTGTTTGTTTTCGCTGGGCGCGCCGATCCGGCAGTAGCCGTTGACAGGGCGGAGCGCGCCGGGCTTTTTACCGCGAAACCGCCGGAACGAAACAACAATGATCGACAAGACATACCAGCCCTCCGTAGTCGAGGGGCGCATTTACGCCATGTGGGAAGAGGCGGGCGCGTTCCGTGGCGGTCGGCCGGAGCGGCGTGACGCCAAGCCCTATTGCATCGTCATTCCGCCGCCCAACGTTACCGGCTCGCTGCATATGGGCCATGCGCTAAACAACACGCTCCAGGATGTGCTCTGCCGTTTCGAGCGCATGCGCGGCCGCGACGTGCTCTGGCAGCCCGGCATGGACCACGCCGGCATCGCCACCCAGATGGTGGTCGAGCGGCAGCTCATGGAGCGCCAGGAGCCCGGACGCCGAGCGCTCGGTCGCGAAAAATTCCTCGAAAAGGTGTGGGCGTGGAAGGCGGAATCGGGCGGCACGATCACCCAGCAGCTGAAACGGCTCGGCGCCTCCTGCGACTGGTCGCGCGAGCGCTTCACCATGGACGAAGGCCTCTCGCGCGCCGTGCGCAAGGTGTTCGTTGAGCTTTACCGCCAAGGCCTCATCTACAAGGACAAGCGGCTGGTCAACTGGGACCCCAATCTGCTCACCGCCATCTCCGACCTCGAGGTGCAGCAGGTCGAGGTGAAGGGGCATCTCTGGCACATCCGCTATCCGCTTGAGGGCGTCACCTTCGACGCGGACGATCCTGCGACGTTCATCACGGTCGCCACAACGCGACCCGAAACCATGCTCGGCGACACCGCGGTCGCCGTGCATCCGGACGACGAACGCTACACGACTCTCGTCGGGAGGAACGTCGTTCTGCCGCTGGTCGGACGGCGCATTCCGATCGTTGCCGACGAATATTCCGATCCGGAGAAGGGCACTGGCGCGGTCAAGATCACTCCGGCCCACGACTTCAACGATTTCGAGGTGGGCCGGCGCCACGATCTGGCGCTCGTGAACGTGCTCGACGTCGAGGCCAACCTCAATCTTGCGGGCAATGAGGCATTCTTGCGCGATGTGCCGCGCTCGGCTGAGCTGGATGAAACACTGGCCTATCACGGGCTCGAGCGTTTTGTTGCGCGCAAGCAAATCGTCAGCCGGTTGGAGGCTGCGGGGCTGGTCGCGAAAATCGAGCCGCACACACACGCGGTGCCGCATGGTGACCGATCAGGCGTCGTGATCGAGCCTTTTCTCACCGATCAGTGGTACGTCGACGCCAAGACGCTTGCGGCGCCGGCGATCGCGGCGGTCCGCGGCGCGCGCACCGTGTTCGTGCCGCGCAATTGGGAGACGACTTACTTCAATTGGATGGAGAACATTCAGCCCTGGTGCATCTCGCGTCAGCTCTGGTGGGGGCATCAGATTCCGGCCTGGTACGGGCCTGACGGCAAGGTGTTCGTGGCCGAGACCGAAGACGAAGCCGTCTCCCGGGCACTTGCCTTCTATGCCGAGACTGGCGCCCTCACGCCCGAGCAGGCGCGCGACATGGCGCTCGACCCGGAGAAACGCGCGCCGTTTCTGATACGCGACGAGGACGTGCTCGACACCTGGTTCTCCTCGGCGCTCTGGCCGTTCTCCACGTTGGGGTGGCCCGATCAGACGTCGGAGCTCGAACGCTTCTATCCCACCGACGTGCTGGTGACCGGCTTCGACATCATCTTCTTCTGGGTCGCCCGCATGATGATGATGGGTCTTCATTTCATGAAGGAGGTGCCGTTCCCGACGGTCTACATCCACGCGTTGGTGCGCGACGAACGCGGCGCCAAGATGTCGAAGTCGAAGGGCAACGTCATCGACCCGCTCGAGATCATCGGCGAGTACGGCGCCGACGCGTTGCGCTTCACGCTCGCGGCCATGGCCGCGCAGGGGCGCGACATCAAGCTCTCCACGCAGCGTGTCGAAGGCTACCGGAACTTCACGACCAAGCTGTGGAATGCCTGCCGTTTCGCGGAGATGAACCACTGCGCGACCGTGCCAGACTTCGATCCCAGAGGGGCGACAGAGACGCTCAATCGCTGGATCGTGCACGAGACCGGCAGAGCCGCGCGCGAGATCACCGAAGCCATCGAAGCCTATAGGTTCAACGAAGCGGCAGCCGTGGCCTACCGGTTCGTCTGGAACATTTTTTGCGACTGGTACCTGGAGTTGGCGAAGCCGGTGCTGCAAGGCGCCGACAGCGCGGCCAAGGATGAGACGCGGGCGATGACCGCGTGGGTGCGTGACGAGATCCTGCGGATGCTGCATCCGTTCGCACCGTTTGTCACGGAGGAGCTGTGGCGAGTGACGGCGGAAGGCGGCCCGGCCCGTGACAGCCTGCTCGCGCTGGCGCAATGGCCGGAGCACGACAACCTCGACAATCCCGAGGCCGAAGCTGAGATCGGGTGGGTGATTGATCTCGTCACCGCGATTCGCTCGCTGCGCGCGGAAATGAACATCACCACCCCGATCCCAGCTGTGCTCGTCGGCGTCTCTGCGGACACCGCAGCGAGGGCAGGGCGCTGGGCTGACATCATTGGGCGCCTCGCGCGGCTGTCCGATATTTCGCTCGTGGAGCGCGCCCCGCAGGGCGCGGTGCAACTGATCGTGCGCGGCGAGGTGGCGGCGCTGCCGTTGCAAGGCGTCATCGACATCGCGGCCGAGAAGGCGCGCCTGGAGAAAGAGCTGGCGCGGGTGCAATCCGACATCGCCCGTATCGACGCCAAGCTCGCCAATCCCGATTTCATCGCCCGCGCGCCCGAGGACGTGGTCGAAGGCGAGCGCGAGAAGCGCGACGAGGCCGAGACGCGGCGCCTGAAGATCATTGAGGCGCTGGAGCGGCTCAAAGGCGCCACTTGACCATCCTCTCCCGCCTCGGGAGAGAACATACAATGAGAACGGCGAACGCCGCGGCCGGGAGGACCATGCGAAATTCTTGGATTGCGGTCGGCCTCCTCTGGCTCGCCGGAGTGGGCTTGCGGTTGACAATCTTGGCCGTACCCCCGGTCATCTTGCTCATTCAGACCGACCTTTCGCTGTCCGGGACCGAGGTGGGTATACTCTCGGGCCTGCCAGTGATCCTGTTCGGGATTGCCGCGCTGCCGGGATCGTTGCTGGTGGCGCGTTTCGGTGCGCTGGCCACGCTGGTCGCCGGTTTGCTGATTGCGGGCGTGGTTTCTGGTTTGCGCGGCGCCGTCCTCAACGTAGCGGTGCTCTATGCAGCCACCATCGTGATGAGCGCCGGCATCGCGATCATGCAGCCGGCGTTATCGCCGCTGGTTCGCCAATGGCTGCCGAAACGGGTGACCTTCGGCACGGCGGTCTACACCAACGGGTTGCTTGTCGGCGAAACGCTGGCGGTGATGCTGACGATTCCGCTCGTCCTGCCTCTCGCGGGCGGTTCCTGGCGCTGGGCATTTGCGATCTGGGGCATTCCGCTGGTGATGATCGCGATCCTGACCCTGGCGCTGGCGCCGGCGCCGCCGAAGGCGGCGTCCGCCACGGCGGTGGCTGGGGGCAGTTGGTGGCCGGACTTCGGCAACAAGCTGATCTGGCAGGTTGGAATCCTTTTTGGGAGCGTGAACAGCGTTTATTTCTCCTGCAACGCGTTCCTGCCCGGCCATCTCACTGCCGCCGGCCGGCCGGACCTGATCAGCGCGACGCTCACCGCCCTCAACTTCGGCCAGGTCCCTGCGTCTTTCGCGTTGCTCGCGGTCGCCGGCCGGCTCGAGCGTCGCGCATTGCCCTTCATCATCAGCGGCGCGCTCATGCTTTCTTGCCTGGCCGGCCTCGTGAGTACGGCAAGCGGATGGACGGTCGCTTTTGCGGGCGTTCTCGGCTTCCTCACCGCCGTCGTGCTCACCTTGGGTTTCGCACTGCCGCCGCTGTTGAGTGCGCCGGCCGGTGTGGCGCGCATGTCCGCAGCGATGTTCACGATCAGCTATAGCGAAGCCCTTGTTGTCGCCGTTTTGAGCGGCGCAGCCTGGGATTTCGGCGGCAGCCCGCAATTTGCTTTCCTGCCGATCGCGATCAGCGCGCTGCCGCTTTTGTTCGTTCCTGCGGCCCTTCCTTTTCATCGGCCGCGCGATGCAGCAACGTTGTAAACCGGGCGTGCGATGCCGGAACTCAGGCTCACGCCCGGATGGTGGAGCGCGGTAAGGCGCCTCGGTCTTGGCCTTGCGATCGCAGCTTCTTTGTTCGTGGTTGCCGTGATCGCCACCGCGCGCTGGGGTGACCGAAGCCTGTGGCCGGCCGCGCCGGGCGCGCCTGTCACCGAGGTCTTCGTCGTCAGCCATGGCTACCACGCGGGCATCATCGTTCCCCGCAAGGCGCTCGCCGAGCAGGGCAGTCGGCGCGGCCTGGCCGCACTCGCCTATGTCGCGACGCGCTTTGCCGACTATGACCGGCTCGAAATCGGTTGGGGCGACGAAGGCTTCTACCGTGAGCTCCCGACGGCGCAGTCGTTGACAGTGGCGCTGGCAGTCCGAGCGCTATTGCGACCAGGCAACCCGTCCGTTCTGCACGTGGTCGGTGTCAAGGACGACCCGCGCGCCATGTTTCCCCTTTCCGATCTGGTCCGGATTGATCTCGGCGCGGCCGGGTTCGAACGCTTGGCGGAAAAGCTCGACGCGACCTTCGCCCGCGGGCCCGATGGTCTGCGGCCGGAGGAACTCGGAGCCGGGCTCTATGGGGCGAGCCGGTTCTTTCGAGCCAATGGTGCATTTCATCTCTTCAACGTCTGCAATCATTGGATCGCCGGCCTGCTCGATGCCGCGGGGGTGCCAACCGCGCCCGTGCTTGCGACATTGCCGTTCGGCCTGCTGCTCGATCTCGAATGGCGATCCAACCTTGTTCGATTGCCGCCATCTCCCGTGTCGGTGCCTTGAATGGCGCGCGGGAATGCGCAAGCTTTGTGGTCGTCGCCGGAACTTCCTGATGCCCAATCTCAAGCTGACGCTCGCGTGCTGGGACTATGATCGCACCCGTCCGCTGATTGACGGTCGTGTGAAGCCCGAAGGGATCGATCTCGACATCGAGATTTTGCGCCCGCGCCAGGCCTTCCAGCGCATGCTGGACAAGAGGGAATTTCAGGTATGCGAGCTTTCGCTCGCTTCCTACACCACCCTCAAGGGACGTGGCGATTGCCCGTTCGTGGCGGTGCCGGTGGCGCTATCCAAGATCTTCCGTCACTCCTGCATCTACGTTCGCAGCGGCGCGGGAATCAGGACGCCGCAGGACTTGAAAGGCAAGCGTGTCGGCACGTCGCAGTGGAGTTCGACCGGCCTCGTCTTCATGCGGGGCATGCTGCAGCATGACTACGGCGTCAAGGCGCAGGACATGCATTGGTTCATGGGTGGGCTCAACAGTTTCGTCGAGCGCCCGCTGATCCCGCTCGATCTTCCCAACGACATCAAGCTCGACTTTCTCTCCGGTCAGCAGACGCTCGAGTCGATGTTCGCGGCGGGGGAGCTTGACGCGCTGTTGTCGCTCTACATCCCGAAACTATTCCTCGAACGCTCCCCGAACATTTCGCGCCTGTTTCCGAATTACAAGGAAGCCGAGCAGGACTACTACCGCCGCACCCGAATTTTCCCGATCATGCATACCGTGGTGCTGCGCGAGGACATTTACCGTGACCATCCGTGGGCCGCACGCAGCATCTACCAGGCGTTCGTGCAAGCACGCGATCTCGCGGTCGACGGTTTGTACGACACCGACGCATTGCGGGTTGCCCTGCCGTGGCTCATCGATCATGTCGAGGAGGCTTGGCGCATATTCGGCGACGATTTCTGGGCCTATGGTCTCGAGCGGAACCGGCCCACCTTCGAAGCCGTCGGCCGCTACGTTCACGAGCAGGGTCTCTCCCCGCGCGTGGTGAGTGCAGGCGAGCTCTTTGCGCCCGCTGTGGAATGATCCCACGTCCGATCTGGCGATAGCGCCGCACGCGGCGCGCACGATCACCGTTTGAACGGCTTGCTGACAAAGCGCGAGCCTTTGAGACCATAGCGCCACGGATGGTCGATCGCCTTGGTGAGGCCGATGCGCGGCCCGACGTCGATCTCGACGGCGTCCGCGGGCGCAAATATCTCAAACGGACGCTTGTACAGGGAGAGGCCATATTGCGCGTCGGTGATGCCGAGCGCCTCGCCCAGACGCCCTGGACCGGAGCACAAAAGCCGTTCGTCGGTAACGCCGCGACGCCGGCGCATGGCGGCAAGCCCGTGCGTCGGCGCGAGTGCGCGGATCAGCACCGCGCTGGCCTCGCCCTCCGGCTCGCATACGAAGTTGAGGCACCAGTGAATACCGTAGGAGCGGTAGACATAGGCATAACCCGGCGGGCCGAACATGACGGAATTGCGCTCGGTGCGGCCGCCGAAGGAATGTGCCGCGGGATCGGTGTGGTGATAGGCCTCGACCTCGACGATGACGCCGCCCACCCCTTTGAACAAAAGCGTCGCGCCGATGAGATCGGGGGCGACGGCGTGCACGCTGCGGACAAAGAAGTCTCGGCGGAGCGGTTTGAGCCTTGCCATTTGCGCCTTGCTACGACGGTCTCGACCCAGGGCGGTGCGAGGCCTTAGCATAAGGCAATGCGAATATTCCTTGCGGGCGCGTCGGGCGCCATCGGCCGCAGATTGGTGCCTCTCCTGCTGGACGCCGGGCATCAGGTGACCGGCACGACGCGTCATCCTGAGACGGCAATGATGCTGGAGCGGGCAGGGGTTGTGCCGACCGTGGTCGACGTTTTCGACGCGCCGGCGCTGACCGCTGCGGTCGGCGCCGCGCAGCCGGCGGTCGTCATCCATCAACTCACCGATCTTCCGCGCGAACTCGATGGGGCCCGGATCGCGGCCTCCGCGTCCGGAAATGCTCGCATCCGCAGCGAGGGGACGCGCAACCTGGTTGCCGCGGCACAGGCAGCGGGGGCGCATCGCTTCATCGTCCAGAGCATTTCATTTGCCTATGCGCCGGGCGGCGAGCCGCATCCCGAGACCGATCCGCTAAACTTCGCCGATCCGGCCCGGGCGGTTACGGTGAGGGGCGTGGCCGACATGGAGCATCAGGTCCTGGCGGCGTCCGGCATCGAAGGCATCGTGCTCCGCTATGGCCTGCTTTACGGGCCGGGCACCTGGTACGGGACCCCCGATCGCAAGCCCGGCCTCCACGTCGATGCGGCGGCACAGGCAGCCCTGCTCGCGGTCACGCATGGCGGGCGCGGCGTCTACAACATTGCCGACGATGACGAGGCGGTCTCCATCGCCAAGGCGCGCGCCGAACTGGGCTTCGACCCGACGTTCCGGATCGGCCAGCGGACTTAAGTGTTGCTTTCCTTGTTAACCATTCATTAATGCTGTGGCGCGCCGGCAACACGGCTAAAACATTGACGAATGGATAGGATTCCGGACGACCAACGCCGCGATTTGGCCATACCGCCCGCCGAGATCGAGGTGCGGGCGGTGATTTCCAATCTGCGATCGCGGGAAGCGACCCAGGGCGCGGCGAAACAAAGGGCAAGGCTCAAATGGACGCAAAGCGGGACCTCAAGGCGAAGCTGCCTAGCCGGCATGTGACCGAGGGTCCCGAGCGCGCGCCGCATCGCTCCTACTATTACGCGATGGGGCTGACCCGCGAGCAGATCCATCAGCCCTTCGTGGGCGTGGCCACCTGCTGGAACGAAGCCGCGCCCTGCAACATCTCGCTGATGCGCCAAGCGCAAGCGGTGAAGAAGGGCGTCGCGGCCGCCGGCGGCACGCCGCGCGAATTCTGCACCATCACCGTGACGGACGGCATCGCCATGGGCCATGAGGGCATGAAGTCCTCTTTGCCATCGCGCGAGGTGATCGCCGATTCGGTCGAGTTGACCATGCGCGGTCACGCCTATGACGCGTTGGTCGGTCTTGCCGGCTGCGACAAGTCGCTGCCGGGAATGATGATGGTGATGTGCCGGCTGAACGTGCCCTCGATCTTCATCTACGGCGGCTCGATCCTGCCCGGTACCTTCAAGGGCAAGCCGGTCACTGTCCAAGACGTGTTCGAGGCCGTCGGCAAGCATTCGGTCGGCGAGATGTCGGACGGCGATCTCGAGACGCTCGAGCAGCATGCCTGTCCGTCCGCGGGCGCCTGCGGGGCGCAGTTCACTGCCAACACCATGGCGACGGTGTCCGAGGCGATCGGGCTCGCATTGCCTTACTCTGCAGGAGCGCCGGCGCCTTACGAAATCCGCGACGCGTTCTGCATGACGGCCGGCGAGACGATCCTCGATCTTATCAAGTCAGGAATTCGTCCCCGTGACATCGTCACCAGGGAGGCGCTCGAGAACGCGGCTGCGGTGGTGTCGGCTTCGGGCGGCTCGACCAACGCTGCACTGCATCTGCCCGCGATCGCACATGAATGCGGCCTGAAATTCGACCTTTTCGATGTGGCCGAAATCTTCAAAAGGACACCATATATCGCCGATTTGAAGCCGGGCGGCCGTTATGTCGCCAAAGATATGTTCGAGGCTGGAGGCGTTCCACTCTTGATGAGGACGCTTCTCGATCACGGGTATCTTCACGGCGACTGCATCACCGTGACGGGGCGTACGATCGCCGAGAACCTCAAGCGAGTGAAGTGGAATAAGGACCAGGACGTGGTCCACCCCGCGGACAAGCCGCTCTCCGCCACCGGCGGCGTCGTCGGGCTCAAAGGCAACCTCGCGCCGGAGGGCGCAATCGTGAAGGTTGCCGGGATGGCGGACTTGAAGTTTACCGGCCCGGCGCGCTGCTTTGATGGGGAGGAAGCGTGCTTCGATGCCGTCAAGAAGAAGAAGTACAAGGAAGGCGATGTGCTCGTGATCCGCTACGAAGGGCCCAAAGGCGGGCCTGGAATGCGAGAAATGCTGGCCACCACCGCCGCCCTCTACGGACAGGGCATGGGCGGGAAGGTTGCGCTCATTACCGACGGGCGCTTCTCCGGAGCGACCCGAGGGTTCTGCATCGGGCATGTGGGCCCTGAGGCTGCCATTGGCGGCCCGATCGCGCACGTCCGTGACGGCGACATCATCACCATCGATGCGGTGAAGGGTAGTCTCGAGGTCAAGCTCACGAAAGCTGAGATCGAGGCTCGCGCCAAGGCGTGGAAACCGCGCAGTACGGATTGCACCTCAGGATATTTGTGGAAATACGCCCAACAGGTGGGTCCGGCGCGCGACGGCGCGGTGACCCATCCCGGCGGGGCGGCCGAGAAGGCGTGCTATGCGGATATCTAACGTCATCGTGAGCATCGGTCTGCTCGCCGCCGCGGTCGGCCTGTCGCCGGCGGTGAGCTTCGATGGCACACGTACGCCCGGATCGACCGGCGTCGGGGTCCCGTTGCCGGATTCATCCACCAGTCCAGGCGACGCGACCAACGTGCTCGGCAATGCGACACCGCTCGCGGCCGTGCCGGCAGCGCCGCTCACGATGCCGCCGCGCTCGCTCCTGCCGCCGACACCGCTGGAAGCATTCCGTTCGGGCACCCAGGCGCTCCGCCAGGGCAAGACCGACCAAGCCGTCATCGAGCTCGAATACGCCGCAGAGCAGGGGGTTCCCGGCGCCATCTGGAAGCTTGGCCGCATGTACGCGGACGGCGATGGCGTCAAGATGAACAAGGCGCGCGCTTACGACTATTTCCGCCGCCTCACCACGATGCATGCGGATGATGGCTCGAGCGCCCCTAACGCTCGCTTTCTGGCCAACGCCTTCGTGACGCTGGGTCTCTATCACCTCGACGGCATCCCCGGCACATTGAAGGCCGACCCCAATGTCGCGCGTGAAATGTTCCGCTATGCCGCCTCCTATTTTGCCGATCCCGAGGCGCAATACTACCTCGGTCGACTCTTTCTCCTGGGCAAGGGCGCACCGAAAGATGCAATTCAGGCGGCGCGCTGGCTGCGGCTGTCCGCGAACAAGGGCGATCATCGTGCGCAGGCGCTGCTCGGCGGCATGCTGTTCAACGGCGAGCAGGTTTCGCGCCAGGCTTCGCTCGGGCTGTTCTGGCTCATCGTCGCCAAGGACGCGGCGGGGCCGGACGAGGGCTGGATCACCGACATGTACAGCAGCGCGGTCGCTCAGGCCAGCGAAAGTGAGCGAGCATTAGCTCATAAGTACCTGGAAGATTGGCTGAAAAACCGCCGGGAATAACGGGCCTGTGGCGCCGCGGCCACACTTCCCGGAAATCCGTCCCGCCCCGGTCTAGTTTAATGGACCCTTATCGGGCGGACGCGTATTTCTATTTCCAATGCGGAATGCATCTGGTCGAGGTTGGCGATGACGAAACGGCTGTGCGTAAGCACGGCGTCGTTGGCGTTGGCACTGGCGTCGGCCATGCTGGCGCCGGCAGTTGCCGCCGACCTCAGCATTGCGCCCATCTACAAGGCGCCGCCAGCACCGCCGGTCGCGACCTGGAGCGGCTCCTACCTCGGCGTGTCAGGCGGGGGCGCCTGGGGCAATGCCGTCGTACGCAATGACCTGACCGGCGCCGACCAGACACCGCGCATGGACCTGAGCGGCGGCATTATCGGTCTCACCTCCGGTTTCAACATTCAACGCGGCCCGGTGGTGTTCGGCCTCGAGGGCGACATTTCCGCCACCAACAAGAAAGGAAGCGCGGTCGAGTTCCCGCCCAACGCCGTCTTCCACAACGAGGTCAGGGAGCACTGGCTTTCGACGTTCCGCGGCCGGATCGGATACGCGCACGACAACTGGCTGCTGTATGCCACTGGCGGCGGCGCACTTGCCAATGTTGAGAACACGATCGGCTCGGTGGCCGTCGGCGAGATCTCCGACAAGCAGTGGCATTGGGGCTGGACCGCCGGCGGAGGTGTTGAGGTCAAGCTCACCCAGGACTGGACGGCGAAGGTGGAATATCTCTACGTCGGGCTGCAGGACAAATCGTATTTCAACCCGGCACCTAGCCTGGCGTTTCCGAGCAGTCAGCGCTTGAATCTCAGCGATCACATCGTCCGCTTCGGCGTGAACTACAAACTGCCCTGGAACATTCTGGATAATTTCTTCAAGCCGTAACGGCGAGATCGACCCATACGGGGACGTGATCGGACGGCTTTTCCCAGCCGCGGACATGCTTGTCGACGCCCGCGGCAAGCAGTTTGTCCGCCGCCTGGGGCGAAAGCAGAAGGTGATCGATGCGGATGCCGTCGTTCTTCTGCCAAGCGCCCGCCTGGTAATCCCAGAACGTGAAGGGGCCGGGGCCGTCGCACCCCGCCCGGATGGCGTCAGTCAGTCCGAGATTGCACAGCGCGCGGAATTTCTCCCGCGTGCGCGGCAGGAACAGGGCGTCCCCGACCCAACGGCCCGGATTGCGGGCGTCGAGTTCCGATGGGATGACGTTGAAGTCCCCTGCCAGGACCAGCGGCTCCTCCAGCAGCAAGCGTTCATGTGCGTACTGAATTAATCTTTCCATCCATTTGATTTTATAAGAGTATTTTTCAGTTTCGGGTGGGTTGCCATTGGGCAGATAGATGGACGCGACGCGTACCGCTCCGGCGGCGGTGGAGACCACAATCTCCATGAAGCGCGCATGATCGTCGGCGTTGTCGCCGGGCAGGCGTGCGGTCACCTCATCGAGGGGAAACTTCGACAGCACGGCAACGCCGTTGAAGGCCTTCTGCCCGTGCACCGCAACATTGTAGCCGAGCGCTTCGAGCGGCTCGCGCGGAAAGGCGTCGTCAACGCACTTGGTCTCCTGCAGGCAGACGATGTCAGGCTGCCGCTCGGTGAGCCACGCGGTCAAGTTGTCCATTCTTTGCTTTATCGAATTTACGTTCCAAGTGGCGATGCGCATGGTGAAGATAGGCGTGTGGGACGGCGTGGGTTCAACTGGACGTGACAAAGCCGGAAGCGGCGCCAACCGTCGGTGTCATCGCAAAGGTTACGCCGATTTTATGATGGTGCATCACTGCCGAGGATGCGCTGGCAGTAGGGATATGTTAGAAAAGTTGCCTCTGATACCAAAAAGAATCGTTATAAGCGAGGCACCAGCAAGAGGAAGTCCGAACGGCCGCCCAGGCCGTGCTCGGCGGAGTAATAATGAAGAAGCGGACGTGGGTGTTCGGCGCGCTCGTGGTGCTGGTCGCAGCAGGTGTTGTCGTCGCGGCGAAGCGGGGGGACCTGTGGTCAGGCGGCGCCGTCGCCCAGGCGCCGCGCCCGGTTGCCCGGGCGGTTCCGGTCGAGGTCGCGACAGCCATCAAGCAGACCGTCCCCGTTCGTATCGAGGCGCTTGGCAGCGTTACGCCGATCGCTAGCGTCGCGATCAAGGCACGCATCGACAGCGAGATCGTCGGCGTGCACTTTCGCGATGGCGTGATGGTGCGGGAGGGTGATCCCTTGTTCACCCTCGACAGCCGCGCGCTGCAAGCCCAGATCAGGCAGGTGCAAGGGTTGCTCGAGGGAGCGAAGGCGCAGCTCGAGCAGGCCGAACGCGATGTTTCCCGCTACACCGAGCTCATCGCCAAGAACGCCACCACCCAGGTCACGCTCAACAACGCGAGGACCCAGGTGACGCTCTGGCGCGCCTCCGTTGATTCCAATACCGGGCAGCTGGAAAACCTTAACATCCAGCTCAGCTATTGCACGATCCGCGCTCCCATCACCGGTCGCGTCAGCATGGCTGCCGTCAAGATCGGCAACTTTGTCCGCCAAGCCGACCTGATCCCGCTCGCGACCATCATCCAGACCGCGCCGGTCTATGTCACTTTTTCGGTGTCGCAAGGATACCTCCCGGATCTGCGGCAAGCGCTGGTCAATGAAAGCGCGACCATCGAGGCCGTCATCCCGGGCGACACCCGGCGGGCGAGCGGCCAGGTGACCATGATCGAGAACAGCGTGGACGCGCCGACGGGCATGGTGCCCGTTCGCGCCACCATGCCGAACGCGGACGAGCTTCTTTGGCCTGGAACATTGGTGACGGTGCGGTTGACCTTTCGTGAGGAGCAGGCGGTCACCGTGCCGTCGACCGCCGTCCAGGTCAGCCAGACCGGCACCTACGTATTTGTGGTCGACGATGGTGTCGCCAAGGTCCAGCCGGTCACCGTTGCGCGCGTGAGTCGAGAGCGAATCCGTGATTGCCAGCGGCCTTGCGGGCGGCGAAACGGTGGTGACCAACGGTCAGCTCCAGCTGTCCAACGGGACGAAGGTTGCCCCACGCGGACCCAAGGTGGGGTCTTAACGCATGAACCTCTCGGAGACATGTATCCGACGCCCGGTGCTCACCACGCTGATCACCACCGCGATCATTGTCCTCGGTATCTTTGCTTACCGGCTGCTCTCGGTTGCGGCGCTTCCCGCCGTCGACTTTCCTACCATCAGCATCACGGCGACACTGCCGGGTGCGAGCGCGGAAACCATGGCAGCGTCGGTGGCGGCACCGATCGAACGCCAGCTTTCAACGATTGCCGGGATCACGTCGCTCACGTCCTCGTCGTCGCTCGGCATCACTTCGATCACCATCCAGTTCGATCTCAACCGCAATATCGACGGCGCTGCGCTCGACGTGCAGACCGCGCTTTCTGTCGCGCAGCGGCGCCTGCCGGTGGAGATGACGACGCCGCCGAGCTTCCGGAAGGTCAATCCAGGCGACTTTCCGATCCTGTACATCAGCTTGAACTCGCCGACTCTGCCGCTTTCGGCGGTCAACGAATACGGCGAGATCACGCTGGCGCAGCAGATTTCCCAGCTGCCCGGCATCGCCCAAGTGCTGATCTACGGCGCGCAGAAATTTGCCGTGCGCGTGCAGGTCGACCCGGTCGCCGCGGCGTCACGCAATATCTCGCTCGAGGACATTCGCAGCGTCGTTTCCAAGACCAATTCCAACACCCCGGTCGGCACGCTCAACGGTCCCAAGCAAAGCGTGACCCTCAAGGCATCGGCGGCGATGACCAATGCGGAGGAGTACCGCAAGGTCGTGGTGGCCTATCGCAACGGCATGCCGGTTCATCTCGACGAAGTTGCGCGTGTCGTCGACAGCGTCGAAAACGACAAGACCGCAAGCTGGTTCAATGAGAACCGCGCGATCGTGCTCGCGATCCAGCGCCAGCCTGACGCCAACACGGTAGCGGTCGTCGACCTGGTACGCGAACGGTTGCCGCAATATCGCGCGATGGTGCCTCCTTCGATCCGCATGGAGGTCCTCAACGACCGCTCGATCTCCATTCGCGATTCGGTCGTCGACGTGCAGGAGACGCTGGCGATCGCCATCTGCCTGGTGGTGATGGTCATTTTCCTGTTCCTGCGCACGGTGTCCGCAACCCTCATCCCCGCACTAGCCGTCCCAGTCTCGCTGATCGGAACCTGCGCAGCGATGTATGTGTTCGGTTTCTCGATCAACAACATGACGTTGCTCGCACTGACGCTGTCGGTCGGATTCGTGGTCGACGACGCCATCGTCATGCTCGAGAACATCGTGCGCCATATCGAAGGCGGCATGCGGCCGTTCGAGGCCGCGCTCAAGGGCGCGCGCGAGATCGGCTTTACCATCGTCTCGATCACGTTCTCGCTCATCGCGGTATTTATTCCAGTTCTGCTGATGGGCGGCATGGTTGGCCGCGTCTTTCGCGAATTCGCAGTAACGATCGCGGTCGCGATCATTGTTTCCGGATTCGTCTCGCTCACCCTCACACCAATGCTGTGCGCCCGTGTGCTGCGCACCCATCATGAAGGTGAAAAGCAGAACTTCGTCCTGCGGATGTTCGAGGCGATGTTCAAGGGGTGGCTGCGAGGCTACGAGTGGGCGCTCGATAAGGTCATCGCCTACAAGTTCATCGTGCTTCTGCTCACGTTCGGAACCCTGGGGGCGACGTTCTGGCTCTACACGATCATCCCCAAGGGCTTCTTCCCGACCGAGGACACCGGGTTCATTTCCGCATCGACCGAAGGCGCGTCCGACGTTTCGTTCGCGCAGATGGCCGTTCTGCAGCGACAGGTCGCCGAGATCATCCGCAAGGACAAGGCGGTGGATTACGTCAATTCCACCATCGGGGCGGGTGGTCCGAACCCGACGCTCAATTCCGGCCGCATGTTCATTGCGCTCAAACCCAAGAAAGAGCGCGGCGAAAGCTCGACTGCCATCATTCAGCGCTTGCGGCTCGCCGCCAACACCGTTCCCGGCATGGCGGTGTATTTCCAGAACGTCCAGAACATCAACATCACGGGTCGCATTTCCAAGAGCGAGTTCCAGTACACGCTGCAATCGAGCGATACGCCGCTCTTGTACGAGGTCGCGCCGCAGATGCGCGAGAAGATCGCCAAAATCGAGGGGCTGCGCGACGTCACCACCGATCTCTACATCAAGAATCCGCAGATGACGATCGAGGTCGACCGCGAGAAGGCCGCGGTCTACGGCATTACGATCGACCAGATTCGCCAGGAATTGTTCAATGCCTTCGGTGCGCGGCAGGTTGCGACCATCTACACGGCGACCAACGATTATCAGGTCATTCTCGAAAGCCAGCCGCAGTTTCAAGCTGATCCGTCACAGTTGCAAAACATCTTCGTCAAGACGAACGGCTCCGGAGCGGGAACGGGCGGCGCCGCCGGGCCCGGGTCCGGCGTAAACGGGAACGGCATCCCGTCAGGGCAATCTATCCCGCTCTCGGCGGTGACGCGGATGGTGCCGGCGGTCGGCCCGCTGCAGGTCAATCACCAGGGAAATCAGCCCTCGGTGACTATCTCGTTCAATCTCGCGCCCAACTATTCCCTCGGTCAGGCCGTCGACGCCATCCGCGAGATCGAACGCGAGACGCGGTTGCCGATCACCGTCAACACCGGCTTCCAAGGCTCGGCCCAGGTCTTCCAGGAATCGCTCAAGGGCCAGGGTTTGCTGGTCCTGGCCGCGATCTTCGCCGCCTATGTGGTGCTGGGCATCCTCTACGAAAGCTTCATCCATCCGATCACCATCATTTCCGGCCTGCCATCGGCCGGCGTCGGTGCGTTGCTCGTGTTGATGCTGTTCAACATGGACCTGTCGGTTATCGCCATGATCGGCATCGTGATGCTCGTCGGCATCGTGAAGAAAAATGCGATCATGATGATCGACTTCGCGATCGATCGTCGGCGCGTAGGATTGTCCGCCGAGGCGGCGATCCGCGAGGCCGCGCTGCTACGCTTCCGTCCGATCATGATGACGACGTTTGCCGCGATTTTCGGCACGCTTCCGATCGCGCTCGGGACCGGAGCGGGCGCCGAGTTGCGTCAGCCGCTCGGTGTCGCGGTGGTCGGCGGCCTGGTCTTATCGCAGCTCCTGACGCTCTTCATCACGCCGGTCGTGTACATCTATCTCGACCGCATCGACCGGATGCTCAAGTACCGGCTCGAGCCGCAACTCAGAGAGGTTCCGGAACATCCGGAGCGGCCGCCTGCCATCGCGGCCGAGTGACCTTGATACGAGCGCGGTGGCGTGGCGGTAGGGCGCGCCATGCTCCGGTGCGGGCCTCGAAGCGGTATCGGGTGCAACGCCACGTTCGTCGGGACGGCGGCGTAAAGCTCCGATTACGCGATTGAGAAATGGTGGCTTGGCGGAACTAGCGCTGTTGATCCGGCCCAAATCGGCACGGCGGGGGCCGTGGTGGCGCCAGGCACTAGATCGAAAAGCTGGTCCCGCAGCCGCAGGACGCAGTGGCCTGCGGATTGTTGATCCGGAACGAGGCGCCGATGAGGTCATCGACGAAATCGATCTCGGAGCCCGCCAGATAACCCACCGAGGTTTGATCGATCAGCACGGTCGCGCCGTCGCGCTGAATAACGAGGTCATCCGCGGCCTGGGCCCTGTCCATATCGAACTTGTACTGGAAACCCGAGCAGCCGCCGCCCTCGACGCTCACGCGAAGCATGGTGCCGGCGGGCTCACGGCGCAAGATCTCGCCAATCCGGTGCGCTGCCCGTTCGGTGACCGTGATGTTGTCCATCTGCAAGCCATAATTGCCAGGGGGCCAGACCGATAGTTAAGTGCGGGCCGCACATAGGTCAACTCGGCCTTGGTCGATTGGACGTTTCCGGATGGCGGTTGAGGTGGCAGTCGCACGTGCGCCTTATGCGTCCGCTCCGGCCCGGAGCCGCGGCCGGCTCCATCCGGAGCCGGTGAGCCCGACCCGCAATGCCTTTCGCCGGGACTGCGATCGTATCATCCATGCGACCGCGTTCCGGCGGCTCGCATACAAGACTCAGGTCTTCGTCTTTCACGAAGGGGATCATTTCCGCACGCGCCTGACCCATACGCTGGAGGTCGCCCAGATTGCCCGTTCCCTGGCTCGCGCGCTTGGGCTTGACGAGGATCTGGCGGAGGCGTTGGCGCTGGCCCACGACCTGGGCCACCCGCCGTTCGGCCATGCCGGCGAGCGTGCCCTCGATCGCTGTCTCGCCGCCTGGGGCGGGTTTGATCACAATGCGCAGACGCTACGAGTCGTCACCGCGCTTGAGCGGCGCTATCCCGCATTCGACGGATTGAATCTTTCCTGGGAGACGCTCGAAGGGCTCGTGAAGCACAACGGCCCGCTGACGCTTCGCGACGGCAGCCCGATCGGACACTATCGCGAGCGCGGGCTGCCGTATGCGATCCGGCCGTATGGCGGGGCGAACAATTCTGGGCTCCAGGACCTGGAGCTCTGGAGCTTTGCCAGCGCCGAAGCTCAGGTTGCCGCCATCGCCGACGACATCGCCTACGATGCCCATGACATCGATGACGGGCTGCGGGCCGGACTTTTTGCCCTCGAGGAGCTCGCCAGCGTCCCGCTGATCTCCAACATCCTCAAAGATACTTACCGAGAAAACCCGCAGCTCGAGGCCAATCGTGTGGTGCATGAATTGGGCCGTCGGCTCATCACCCAAATGATCGAGAACGTCATCGCCGAAACCACGGGCCGCCTGCAGACGTTGGCGCCGCGGTCGGCTGATGATGTGCGTCATGCCGATCGGCAGGTCGTCGGCTTCTCGGCCGAGATGGAAGCAGCCGACCGCGCCATCAAGGGCTTTCTCTATCCCCGGATGTACCGTCATCCTCGTATCATGCGCATCATGGGTGATGCGGAGCGCGTGGTTTGCGCCTTGTTTGCCCGTTACAGCGAAAAGCCCGCGGACATGCCGGCGGAGTGGGCGCAGACCGTCGAGGCGGGGGACGAAGCCGACCGGCCGCGCCGAACCGCGGATTTCATCGCCGGCATGACCGACCGCTACGCGCTGATCGAGCATGGGCGGCTTTTTGACTCGACCCCGGAATTGCGTTAGGCGGCGCGACTTAACCCAAGCCCGCTGACCATGAACGATCAGAATATCTTTGCCGTGGTGCTCGACAAGGTACGCGCGGCCAACAACGCGCTCGTCGCGGAGGGCGCGCTGCCCGCCGCGATCGACCAGTCTCGCATCGTGGTTGAGCCGCCGCGCGAGGCCGCTCATGGGGACATGGCGACCAACGCGGCCATGGTGCTGGCAAAAGATGCCGGCAAGAAGCCGCGCGAACTGGCCGAGGCGATCGCCGAAAAACTTCGGGCCGACGATCTGGTGGCGAAGGCCGAGGTGGCGGGCCCCGGGTTCATCAATCTCACCCTTAAGCCCTGGGCCTGGGTCGGCGCCCTGCGCGCGATCCTCTCTGAGGGCACTCACTATGGTCGCGGCAAGACGGGGCAAGGCAGCGCCGTCAATGTCGAATACGTCTCCGCCAATCCGACCGGACCGATGCATGTCGGCCATTGCCGCGGCGCCGTGTTCGGTGACGCGCTTGCCAATCTGCTGGCTTTCAGCGGCTACAACGTCACGCGCGAGTACTATGTCAACGATGCGGGTGCCCAGGTCGATGCGCTCGCACGCTCGGCGTTCTTGCGCTACCGGGAGGCACTCGGCGAAGACATCGGCGCGATCCCGGAAGGCCTTTATCCCGGCGACTATCTCAAGCCGGTGGGGGCGGCACTTGCGGCCCGGTACGGGCGGGCGCTGACGGACAAGCCGGAGACGGAATGGCTTCCGATCGTCCGCGATTGCGCCATCGAGATGATGATGGCGGGAATTCGCGACGACCTGAAGTCGCTCAATGTCGTGCAGGACGTCTTTTTCTCCGAACGCTCGCTGATCGAAGGTGCGCGCGATGACGTGGGCGAGACCATCGCCGCCCTGCGGCGTGCCGGCTATGTCTACGAGGGTCGCCTGCCGCCGCCCAAGGGCGCCCCGATAGAGGATTGGGAGGACCGAGAACAGACGCTGTTTCGCGCGACCGATTTCGGCGACGATGTCGATCGACCGCTGATGAAGTCCGACGGCAGCTATACCTATTTTGCCTCCGACATCGCCTACCACAAGACCAAGGTGGATCGCGGTTTCACGACCTTGATCGACGTATGGGGAGCCGACCACGGCGGCTACATCAAGCGCGTACAGGCGGCGGTGAAAGCGGTGCAGGCCATCACCAACGCCGCCGTCGCCCAGCTCGACGTCAAGATCGTGCAGCTGGTGAAACTTCTGCGCGGCGGCGAGCCGGTCAAAATGTCAAAGCGGGCAGGGGAGTTCGTAACGTTGCGTGAAGTCGTTGATGAGGTCGGCAAGGACGCGGTCCGCTTCATGATGCTGTATCGCAAGAACGACGCGGTGCTGGATTTTGACCTTGCCAAGGTGATCGAGCAGTCGCGCGACAACCCGGTCTTCTATGTCCAGTACGGTCACGCGCGTGGCCGATCCGTCTTCCGCAACGCGAGGGAGGTTGTCCCGGACCTCCCCAACGAGGGAACGGCGCGGGCGACAGCCCTCGCAACTGCACCGCTCGACCGGCTCGACGACGCCGGCGAACTTGCGCTGATGCGGCGGCTGGCGCTCTATCCGCGCCTCGTCGAGGCTGCTGCCCTGGCCCACGAGCCGCACCGGATCGCGTTTTATCTCTATGAACTTGCAAGCGATTTCCACGCCCAGTGGAATCGCGGGAAAGATTTGCCACATTTACGCTTCATTATCCAGAATGATCCACAAATGACCATGGCTCGCCTCGCGCTCGTGCAGGGCGTTGTCACCGTACTCGCGTCAGGGCTTGGGGTGCTCGGCGTCGAGGCGCCTGAGGAAATGCGTTAGTCACGCTCGGTGCCCTGGGGCAATGGATCCCGCTCGCCTGGGTCCGCCACGCAACCGACCGAGAGCGACGCCAGCACCGGAAACGGAATGAGTATGGCGGACGATCACACATTACGATCCTATCGATCCAATGATCGCTATCAGCCGGCAGAGCCTTCGCGGCCGAGCGAGCAGGCAGGGGGCGGAGATCCGCTTGCCGAGCTTGCCCGACTGATCGGGCAGCGCGATCCGTTTGCCGAGTTCGGGCGAAGCAACGCGCGTCAGGGGCAGCGGCCAGCGCCAGATGTACCGACCACTGCGCCCGACGACTGGCAGCAGACATCAATGCACGAGCCGGACCTGGCAATGCACGAGCCGGACCTGGCGCCTGGTTCCGGGTACCGGGAGCAGGAATACGAGGTCCGCGAGGACGACGCGCATCCGTTGGCCCCCGCGACGGGCCACGACGAAGTGCCGCTCGCGGCAAACTATCAAGACGGGCACCACGACGATCGCATCCACGACGCCCAGCACTATGATGATCGACCGCACGGGGGCGACGACGCAGGGCCCTATTACCAGGACGACGCCCCGCTCGAGCCGCACGAAGACGAGATGTATGACGATGCGCCTCACGCGCGCCGCCACAGTGGTCTTGTCACCGCTCTCGCGCTGATCGGTTGCGCCGTGCTCGGTACGGCCGGGGCATACGCGTATCGGAGCTATTCCGGCGTGCCGAGCTCAACGCAGCCGCCGCCCGTCATCGCCGCTGACAACTCGACCCCGACCAAGATCGTTCCTGCGACGGCCGGCGATCCGCAATCGAGCAAGGCGGTCCAGGATCGGCTCGCGACCGCAGAGAAAGAACAGCTCGTCTCCAAGCAGGAAGAGCCGGTGGCGCTTTCCGCGCCGCGCGCGGCGCCTCCTGCTCCATCGGGACAGGCCGGGTCTGCAGCACAGCCCTCCGCTGGATCAGAGCCGAAGAAGGTCCGTACCGTCACCATTCGCCCGGACGGAAACGACGCCAGCGGCAAGCCTGTCGGCATGGCGCCGCCGGCGGCGCAGGGAGCAGCCGCGACGGGGACAACCGCGGCGCCCCGACCGACCGTCACAGCGCCCGCACCGGCACCGCGAGCCGCGGCGCCCGCGCGCGCGCCGATCTCGCTCGAGCCGCAGGCCGGCGAGCCCGCTGCCGCGCCGGCCGCACGGCCGCGCACGCGGCCATACCGCCTGCCCCGGAGGGCGCGGCCAATGGATTCGTCGTGCAGCTTTCGTCACAGAAGACGGAGAGCGAGGCGCAATCCTCCTTCCGCAGCTTGCAGGCAAAGTTCCCCAACGAGCTTGGCGGCCGCCAGCCGCTCATTCGGCGAGCGGATTTGGGCAGCAAAGGCGTGTTCTACCGCACCATGATTGGGCCATTTGCATCGGCCCAGGAAGCGAGCCAGTTTTGCGCGACTTACAAGGCTGCTGGCGGGCAATGCGTCGTTCCCAATAACTGAGCCGCGCGGGTCATCCGCGCCCATGACGGTACGCGCTTTCATTACCGGCCTTGCGGGCACAGAATTGACGCCCGCGGAGCGGGCGTTCGTGCGCGAGAGCGCGCCCTGGGGGCTCATCGTCTTCAAGCGCAACGTCGAGACGCCGGCGCAAGTGGGCCGCCTGGCTGCGTCTTTTCGTGAGGCCGCGGGTCGTGATGCCGCTGTGCTCGTCGATCAGGAGGGCGGCCGCGTTCAGCGCTTGGGCCCGCCCCATTGGCCGGCCTATCCGCCGGGCGCCTCCTACGGGCGCATCTACGATTGGGACCCCGCCGCAGGGCTCACAGCCGCCCGTCTCGGCGCCCACCTGATTGCCGCCGATCTCAGGGCGGTCGGTATCGATGTCGATTGTCTTCCGATCGCCGACGTGCCGGTCGCGGGCGCAGACCCGGTGATTGGCGACCGTGCTTACGGCGATACCGCCGACAAGGTCGCGGCGATTGCGCGCGCGGTCGCGGATGGCCTGCAGGCTGGCGGCGTCTTGCCTGTGCTCAAGCATATTCCGGGGCATGGCCGTGCCACCGCCGACAGTCACGGCGTGCTTCCGCGCGTCGACACCGACCGTGCAACGCTGGTGGCCACCGACTTTGCCGCGTTCGGGCCGCTGTCCGATCTTCCGCTCGGGATGACTGCCCATATCGTGTACAGCGCCATCGATCCTATTGCTCCCGCCACGACTTCGGTCACTCTGGTCCGTGATGTGATTCGGGGCTTGCTGCAATTTCGCGGTTTGCTGATGAGTGACGACATTTCCATGGGAGCCCTGTCGGGGTCGATCGAGGCGCGCTCGCGCGCAGCCATTGCGGCCGGTTGCGACCTCGTCCTGCACTGCAACGGCAAGCTCGACGAGATGCAAGCAGTTGCATCGGCCGTACCCATGCTGACGGGCGAGGCCGCAGCAAGAAGCGATGCGGCTCTGCGACGGCGCGGACAGCATTCGCAGTGCGATCCAGACGCGCTGCGGGCCGAATGGACGGCGCTCATGGCCGCTCCCGCGGGCGCCCGGAGGGCGACATCATGACCCCCGACGAGATCAAGTTCGAAGCCGACGTGACTGCCGAACGGGAGACGGGCGAGCCCGCCTTGGTGGTAGACGTCGAAGGGTTCGAGGGGCCGCTCGACCTCCTCCTGGCACTTGCCCGCCAGCAGAAGGTCGATCTCGCCAGGATCTCGATCCTTGCGCTCGCGGACCAGTACCTCACCTTCATCGAGGCGGCGCGCAAGCTTCGGCTCGAACTGGCCGCCGACTATCTCGTGATGGCGGCTTGGCTCGCCTACCTGAAGTCGCGCCTGCTCCTGCCCGATGCGAATGCGCCTGCAGGTCAGAGTGCGGAAGATATGGCGATCGCGCTCGCCATGCGGCTCAAGCGCCTCGAGGCGATCCGGGCCGCCGCCGAGCGCCTGTTCGGCCGCGCGCAGCTCGATCGGGACGTGTTTCAGCGCGGCCAGCCCGAGCCCATCGCTCATATCAAACGTCCGGAATGGACTGCGACACTCTACGATCTGCTCTCGGCGTACGCGCAACAACGGCAGAAGACGGTTCTCGGGAATGTGCGCTTGGTCAAGCGCACCGTCTGGTCCTTGGCCGAGGCGCGCGTGGCGCTCGAGCGGCTGATCGGCAAGTCGTCCGACTGGGCGCGGCTCGATGAATATCTGATCTCGTTCGTGGTAGAGCCATCGCTTGCACCGACGGTGTTCGCGTCGAGCTTCGCCTCCACGCTCGAACTGGTGCGTGAAGGCGTGATGGAGGTGCACCAGCAGGCGGCATTTTCGCCCCTCTATGTGCGTAAGCGTCAACCGGCTGGAAGTGGAGTAGCCGATCCGAGCGACGTGGCGGCGCCGACCGGCGGCAAGGAATAGAGGAGGCCGTAGCAATGCCGAGATTGCAAGTGGTGATGCCGGATGATGAGCCGGACAATGCGGTGCAGCCGCGAGCAGAAGAGCTTCGGCTGCTTGAGGCCATGTTGTTTGCTTCGGCCGAGCCGCTCGATGAGAAGTCGCTGGCAGTGCGCCTGCCACAGGGCACGAATGTCCGCGAGGCCCTCGTGCGGCTGCAGGAGGAGTACGCCACCCGGGGCGTCAACCTGCTGCGGATCGGCGGCAAATGGACCTTCCGCACCGCGAACGATCTGTCCTGGCTGTTGAGCAAGGAAACGGTCGAGACGCGCAAGCTCTCGCGCGCGGCGATCGAGACGCTTGCCATCATCGCCTATCATCAGCCGGTCACGCGGGCGGAGATCGAGGAACTTCGCGGCGTAAGCACGTCCAAGGGCTCGGTCGATGTGCTGCTCGAGACGGGCTGGATCCGCCCGCGTGGGCGGCGCAAATCCCCTGGCCGACCGTTGACCTACGGCACGAGTGAGGCGTTCCTGTCGCATTTCGGGCTGGACGCGGTCGGCGATCTGCCGGGGCTCGAGGAGCTCAAGGGGGCAGGCATGCTGGATGGTCGGCTGCCGCCCGGCTTCTCTGTCCCGGTGCCGTCGGACGACCCGGCTTTGCGCGAGGACGAGGATCCGCTGGAACCCGGCGACCTTGATCTCGGCCTTGCGCCACCGCCCGAGCGCACCGACGACGATTGAGTTCCGAGTTGGGCTAATTGCGGCCAAAGGCCGCCGTCGCCCAACCGCTTAGCCGGTGAACGCGGCGTTCCCCTGCGGCCTGCGGAGCAGGCGCAGTCCTTGTTTTTGCCGCGCCTGACGCCTAGGTTCAGCCCACTGGGCGAGCGTTGCTCGCTGCGGAAAACCGCCAGAAGCTCCAGGGCAGGCGCTGGACGATGACGGATCGTCGTAGTGCCGTTGGCGTCCGGCAGGAGAAGAGTCCACGCTCTAACTCGGAGCGAATTCGAGATGGACGGGCTGTTCGTTCGTCTCAGCGGAGGATAACCGATGGGTTCCATGAGTATTTGGCACTGGATCATCGTGCTGGCCGTCGGCCTGTTGCTGTTTGGCGGCCGGGGCAAGATCTCCGAGCTGATGGGCGACTTCGCCAAGGGCATCAAGTCGTTCAAGAAGGGCTTGTCGGAGGATGAAAAAGCCGAAGACGAGCCCAAGGTCGATCCGGTGAAGACCATCGACCACCAGCCGCCGCCAACCGTCGGGGCCGCGATGGGAAGCGGGACACCAGCTACGGCAGGGGCCCCGTCAGAAACCCGCAAGACAGGTTGACGCGGGCAGGGCCGCGGCGCACCGGCTCGATGGATGGGGGGCGCCGGCCTGATGGTCTGCGCCCCTTGGAGTTGATAGCGCAATGTTCGACATCGGCTGGGGCGAACTCCTTCTTATCGGCGTCGTCGCGCTGATCGTGATCGGGCCCAAGGAATTGCCCGGGACGCTTCGGACACTCGGCCAATGGATGGGCAAGCTCCGGCGCATGGCATCGGAGTTCCAGGGCCAGTTTCAGGAAGCCATGCGGGAAGCCGAGCTGGCCGACCTGAAGAAGCAGGTCGACGACATGACCTCGCAGGCGCAGAGCTACGCCAATTTTGACCCCGTCAGCGAGGTTCGCAAGGAGTTCGAGAGCACTCAGCAGCAGATCGAGAGTGCGATCACAGACAAACCGCAGCCCGACGCGCCGGGCACACCTGCTGCGTCGGAGCCGGGGCCAATGTCGGAATCGGGCGCCCTGTCTGGTCCAGCTGCGGTCGAGACCACGCCGGCAGTCGCGCCGGGCACCGAAGCGCAGATCGCCCCGTTGCCTGAGCCGGAAGCCGCCGGGACGGACGCCGCCAAGCACGATGGCAAACCCGCATGACGCACGAGGACATCGAGGCAACCAAGGCCCCGTTGATGGATCACCTGATCGAGCTGCGCTCGCGGCTCATCAAGGCGCTCGCGGCCTTCGCCGTCATGTTCGTGTGCTGCTTTTTCTTCGCCAAGCAGATCTACAACGTGCTGGTGTGGCCGTTCGTACTAGTAGCGGGCCCTGAGAATTCCAAGTTCATCTACACCGCGCTGCTCGAATATTTCATCACTCAGCTTAAGCTTGCGATGTTCGGCGCGGCGTTCCTGTCGTTCCCGGTGGTGGCGACGCAAATCTACATGTTCGTGGCGCCCGGCCTTTATCGCAACGAGCGACAGGCATTTC
This sequence comes from uncultured Alphaproteobacteria bacterium, assembly GCA_963725065.1. Taxonomy (GTDB): domain Bacteria; phylum Pseudomonadota; class Alphaproteobacteria; order Rhizobiales; family Xanthobacteraceae; genus VAZQ01. The sequence goes on along the minus strand of CAVRXD010000052.1, from coordinate 76,536 downwards.
TGCCTTATCTCATTGCGACCCCCGTCTTCTTCGCGCTCGGCGCATCCGTGGTCTATTTCCTTGTGATGCCGATGCTGGTGCGCTTCTCGCTCGGGATGCAGCAAAGTCCCGGAGAGGCGACCGCGGAGATCGCGCTGTTGCCGAAAGTCGGCGAATATCTCTCGCTGATGATGGGGCTGATCTTTGCGTTCGGCATCGCGTTTCAGCTGCCGGTGATCCTCACGCTCCTGGGCCGCGTCGGTATCGTCACGTCCGAGCAGCTCAAGGTCAAGCGGCGTTATTTCATCGTCGGTGCTTTTGTGATCGCGGCGGTGCTCACGCCGCCCGACGTGCTCAGTCAGCTGTCGCTCGCCCTGCCGCTGATGTTGCTCTACGAGGGCTCGATCTGGTCGGTGCGCTTCGTCGAGAAGAAGGCGGCTGCGGACAAGGCCAAGGACGCCGCCAGCGCCGCCGCCAAGCCGGCCGAATAATGCACGTCATGCGGTCACCATACGCGGCGTCATCGCTCGCGCAGGCGGGCGATCCGGTATTCACCGGCCTTGGCATCGGGCACGACTTTTCCTAAACAACCGGTGCTCGCAATGGATCGGGTGCCCCGCCCGGCGGGGCATGACGCGGAAAGACTTCGGCCATGCACGACATCAAATGGATCCGCGAGCACGAGGAGGAATTCGACCGCGGATTGGCGCGGCGCGGCTTGCCGCCGGAATCGCGAAAGCTGATCGCACTCGACGAGCGCCGGCGCGCGGCGATTCAGAAGGCCGAGGCGGCCCAGGCACGGCGCAACGCGGCGTCGAAGGAGATCGGCGCGGCGAAGAAGAGCAACGAGGAAGCCGCCGCCCAGGCGCTCATGGCCGAGGTCGCGCGCCTCAAGACTGAGATTCCCGCGCTCGAAGCGGAGGAAAAGCAGCTTTCTACGCAGCTCGACGAGGCGCTTGCGCAGATTCCCAATCTGCCGCTCGATGAGGTGCCTGACGGCAAGGACGAGAGCGCCAATGTCGAGCACCATCATTTCGGGGCGAAGCGCAATTATGGATTCGCGCCGCAGCAGCATTTCGAACTCGGCGAGGCGCTCGGCCAGATGGACTTCGAAACCGCCGCGAAGCTTTCGGGCGCGCGCTTTGTTGTGCTCAAGAGCGGCCTCGCACGGCTCGAACGAGCGCTTGGACAATTCATGCTCGATCTACATACGGGGGAGCACGGCTATACCGAGGTCAATCCGCCGCTATTGGTACGCGACGACACGATGTTCGGGACGGCGCAATTGCCCAAGTTCAAAGATGATCAATTCGCGACGTCAAGAGGTTCACAACAGGCGGACGAGCTGTTCGACAATATAATGGAATGGGGAGCCAAGAATGCCATGGCGGAGGCGAGGGCGTTAGTGGCGAAGGGCGCGGCTCCCGCCGACGCGATGGAGAAGCTGGAAGAAATCTTCGCGCACCAGAAGCCCGAATGGCGGATGCGATTCAACAGTGAGTTGGAGGAACAACTCAGGCTTTGGCTCATTCCCACCGCCGAAGTCCCGCTCACCAATCTGGTTCGCGAATCCATCCTCGACGAAGCCGTGCTGCCCATGCGGTTCACCGCCTGCACGCCGTGCTTTCGCGCCGAGGCGGGGGCCGCGGGCAAAGACACCCGCGGCATGATCCGCCAGCATCAGTTCACCAAGGTTGAGCTCGTTTCCATCACAACGCCTGAGCAGAGCAAGGACGAACACGAGCGCATGCTTGCCTGCGCCGAAGAAGTGCTGCGCCGGCTTGACCTGCACTACCGCGTGGTGACCCTGTGCACCGGCGACATGGGCTTTGCCGCGCAGAAAACCTACGACATCGAGGTATGGCTGCCCGGGCAAAACATGTACCGGGAAATTTCGTCCTGCTCGCAATGCGGCGCGTTCCAGGCGCGGCGCATGAATGCGCGTTACCGCGCCAAGGATGATCGCCAGGCGCGGCATGTGCACACGCTCAACGGTTCGGGCGTCGCCGTCGGCCGCGCGCTCATCGCCGTCATGGAGGCCTATCAACAGCAGGGCGGTTCGATCGCGGTGCCGGACGTGCTGCAGCCCTATATGGGCGGCGTGAAGACAATCGAGCCGCGCGCACGATCGGGGGCCCAATGAAAACGCACGAGCGGCCAAGCGCAGTCCGGTCCCTTTCGGTTTTTCATATTCTTTCATCCGTCGTCTGAAATGCGCATCCTCGTGACCAACGACGACGGTATCCACTCGGAGGGGCTCGACGTCTGTGCCGAGATCGGCCGTGCGCTGTCGGAGGACGTCTGGGTGATCGCGCCGGAATTCGATCAGTCCGGCGTCTCGCATTCGCTTTCGCTCAACGATCCATTGCGGCTGCGCGAAGTCGGCGAGCGCCGCTTTGCGGTCAAAGGCACGCCCACTGACTGCGTGATCATGGGCTCGCGGCACGTCATCAAAGACCGTCCTCCCAATCTGGTTCTTTCCGGCGTCAACCGCGGCCGCAATGCCGGCGAGGACGTGATCTATTCAGGCACCGTCGCCGGTGCGGTCGAGGGGACCATTCTCGGCATTCCCTCGGTTGCGCTCTCGCAGGCCTATAAGTCCCGCAGCAGCCAGCCACCCCACTGGGAGACGGCGATCCGGTTCGCACCGGATATCATCCGGCGCGTGCTGGCAGCCGGGATACCGCGCGACGTGCTCATTAACATCAATTTTCCCGACTGCGCGCCCGGAGAGGTCAAGGGCATCGCGGTGACGAACCAGGGTCGCAACCGCCAGGACCGGTTGCAGATCGAGGCGCGGCAGGACGGTCGCGGCAATGCCTACTACTGGATCGCCTATGTGCGTGTGCGCGGACAACAGCCGGCGGACGGCAGCGATATTTTCGCGCTGGCTGCGAATCGGATCGCCGTCACGCCGCTGCGACTGGACATGACCGACGAGCCGTTCATGACCAAGCTCGCTGAATTGTTCGATTGAGCTGCGTCGGTGCAACGCCATCGACCACTTAGCGGCGCTGCTAATTCTTCCCGCGGTCCAGAGCGGTCTGCAGCATTTGTTTGAGTCCGTCCATCTGGAACGGCTTCTTGAGGGTCGGGCGGTCGCGGTACGGTTCGGGAAGGCCGCGTTCGCCATAGCCGGTGGCAAAGACGAAAGGCATGCCACGGGCGACGAGGGCATCCGCTACGGGAGAAATCGGCTGACCGTTGAGATTGACGTCGAGGATCGCGATGTCGAAATCGGCATTTTTCGCCGCCTCCAGCGCCTCCTCGATGCGTGCGGCCTCGGCGGCGACGGTGTAGCCAAGTTCGCCCAGCATGTCCTCGAGCAGCATTCGGATCATCAGCTCGTCTTCGACGACGAGGATCCGCTTGGTCGGAGTCGCGGACTGCAATTGCGTGGCAGACGTCATTCTGTACCCTCCAATGGATACGCCGGTCGAAAGTACGGATCACGCCCTGCTGCGCAACCGACGCGTGGGACGTTGCGCACGCGGCATATCACCGCTGAAAGCCACTCGCCTGTTCGAGGGATTCCGTTGGCGCGGAAACAATGGTTCGGTCAAGGGCAGTCTAGGCCTGCCGCCGGAACCACGCCAGCAGGCCGTCAAGGCGAAGTTGAGGCACTCCTCATAAAGACCGATGGGACTCGTCGACAAGAGGCCGCCCAGGTTCTGCGCAAATTCGATTCAAGGCATCATGCCCCGGATGCCTAACCCGCTGGGGTGGCGTTGGTTCCGCATCGTGACGCCGAGACCGACACTGCCTCTGGCTCGCACTCTGGCCGAATCTCGGTTTTGGGGTAAGGTCTGGGGGGAGACTCGGCGTGCCCAAGCAACCGCCTGGCGACGACAATGTCGGCCGTATGCAGTTCCTGCTCGGCTTGCGTCGGCGCGGCATCAGCGATCCGGCAGTGCTGCGGGCCATGGACGAGGTGCCGCGCGAGCATTTCGTCGAGAATGCTTTCATCGACAATGCCTACGCGGATCAGGCGCTCCCGATTGCCTGTGGCCAGACCATCAGCCAGCCCTATGTGGTTGCTTTCATGACCGAGCAGCTCGGCGTGCTTCCTGGCTGTCGTGTGCTCGAAGTGGGCACTGGTTCAGGCTACCAGGCCGCCATCCTCTCGCGGCTCGCGCGCGAGGTGATCAGCGTCGAACGCTATCGGACCCTGGCGGAAACCGCGCGCCAGCGGCTGGCGACACTGGGCTATGACAATGTCGAGGTGCGGGCCGAGGATGGTCTGGCCGGCGTCTCCGAGGGCGCGCCCTTTGATCGCATCATCGTCACAGCGGCCGCCGAAACCATCCCCGATGAACTGGTCGCCCAGTTGGTGGATGGCGGGGTGATGATCTTGCCACTCGGGCCGCATGGCGGACCACAGCAGCTGGTTAAGCTCACGAAGGGTGAACAGGGGATTAAACAGGAGGCTCTGATCGGGGTGCGCTTCGTGCCGCTTTTGCCAGGAAAAGCGCGCGAATTGTAATGATTTTGTTCTTGAATCGACAAGGTTGAGGCATCGTCAACGCTTAAAGCCTTATTTACCCGCAGGGTGTTAGCTCAACGCTTGTTGTGCGTGCGGGTAGGTGGCGATGTCCTGCGTTCTCGAGAGGTTGCGCGCGCGGTGCTGGCCGCGAGTCGCTGCGCTGGCGCTGACGACCATCGGCGTTGCCGCGTGTAGCGGCGATGCGTCCCGTTTCAACGAGAGCCCGTTCTCGTCGGCCATGACTCCCGAGGCAACCGGCTCGATTGCCCAGGGGGCGCCGGTCAGCCGGGTGGAGAGCCGGCCGCTGGCTCCGCAACCCTCGCAAGTTCAGCTGTCGGGGACAGGAAACCCCGGCGCGCCGGCAGGCAGCAAGAGCGCGGCCTTGCTAGGGCCCACCCAGGCCCGCGCAAACGCGGCTGGGGCGCCTGACGCCTCCCGCTCGGTCGTCCGCAAACCTACCCCGAACGGCAACTGGAGCTGGGATGGCGGCACCGCGATCACAGTGGCGCCAGGTGAGACCGTCGATGCCATTGCACGGCGCTACGGCGTGCCGGCGTCCGTCATCATGCAGTCGAACAACATCACGTCACCGGCGATCATTTATCCCGGCCAGCGACTCGTGATTCCGCGTTACACCAACGCACCGGTAGCGACCGCGGCAGCGCCCGCCACCCGTCCGGCATCGCCCGCACCCGTGCCCGCGTCCGCACCTGCGCCGGTGGCTGCCGCGATGCCGGCGAGCAATGCCGGCGTCCATGTGGTCGCAAGCGGTGACACGCTGAGCAAGATTGCGCGGCGGTACAACAAGCCCGCCAACGAGATCGCCAAGGCCAACAACATCCAGTCGACCACCACGCTCAATGTCGGGGACCGTCTCGTGATACCGGGTGGACAAGCAGCGGCCGCGAAGCCCACTGCACCCACGGCGGGCGTTCAAGCCAAGCCGGCACCTTCCGCGGCGGTGAAGGACGCTGAGCCCACGCAGACCGCGGCTGTCGTCGCGCCGACCGACACGCTGGACAAGGATGCCGTCAAGCTGGCGGAAGGCACCGGCGCACTGCCGAAGTTCCGTTGGCCGGCGAATGGACGCGTCATCGCGGGCTATGGACCCACGCCCAACGGCCAGCAGAACGATGGCATCAACATCGCCCTGCCGGAGAACACACCGGTGAAAGCCGCCGAGGACGGGGTCGTGGCGTATGCAGGCAACGAGCTCAAAGGCTACGGCAACCTCGTCCTGGTGCGCCATCCGAACGGCTACGTCACGGCTTACGCTCACGCCAAGGAACTATTGGTCAAGCGCGGTGACCAGGTCAAACGCGGACAGGTGATTGCGCGCTCCGGCCAGACCGGCAACGTCAACGCGCCGCAACTGCACTTTGAAATCCGCAAGGGAGCGTCGCCGCTCGACCCGACGCGCTTCCTGAACGGCGCATAGGTGCGGGGCAGTGAGCGAGGATAAGCCAGCGGGGAGCTATTTGCTCTCCGATTTCGCAGTTCCGCCGTCCGTCAGTCTGACCCCCAATCTGCCCGCGAGATCCTGCACGTACTGCCATGCCACCCGCCCCGAGCGCGCGCCGCGGGTGGTTGCCCATTCGAGCGCTTCGGGATGGATTTTCTCGAGCGGATGCGCAATGCCGAAATGGGCGATGTAGCCGTCGACCATGGCCAAGAATTCGTCCTGGCTGCAACGGTGGAAGCCGAGCCATAGTCCGAACCGGTCCGAGAGCGATACCTTTTCCTCCACGGCCTCGCCGGGATTGATCGCGGTCGAGCGCTCGTTCTCCATCATCTCGCGCGCCATCAGGTGACGTCGGTTAGACGTGGCGTAGAACACGACATTGTCCGGGCGACCCTCGATGCCGCCTTCAAGCATGGCCTTGAGCGCTTTGTAGCTGGTGTCTTCGGCTTCGAAGGAAAGATCGTCGCAGAACACGATGAACCGGTAGGGCGCTCCCCGTATCAGCGTCATCAGGTCCGGCAAGGTTTCAATGTCCTCGCGATGAATCTCGACCAGCTTGAGCAGACCATCGCTTCGCTTGCGGTGTCCATGCGCGGCGTTGACCGTTGCATGCGCTGCCTTCACCAGCGAGGATTTTCCCATCCCGCGCGCACCCCATAGGAGTGCGTTGTTCGCCGGTAGTCCGCGGGCAAAGCGCTCGGTGTTTTCGAGCAGCACATCGCGCACGCGGTCGATGCCCTTGAGCAGCGACATCTCGACGCGATTGACCCGCGCGACCGGAACAAGCCGCCGCCCGTCCGGATGCCAGGAGAACGCATCGGCCGCCGCAAAATGAGGGGCCGCCGGCGCGCCGGGGGCCAGCCGCTCGAGCGCGGCCGCGACGCGCTCCCATATGCCTTCCGAGCCCGCGGATTGCTTCGGTATCCGGGCACGTCGGGAGGGCTCAGGTGCTGCTTTTTTGACGCGTTTGGCCATGGGGTTCGGTCGGTGCGCTGCACCCTTAGCGGGGCGCCGGCAAGCCTGCAAGATCGCCGTGCCAAAGGGCCGAATCGGGCGGATTCTCGGGGCAAGGCAACATTGCAATTGGGCCTGCGGCCGCTATAGTCCGCGCCGATTTCGAACCCCTGTGGCGGCGCGGGGCGATTGCGCGCGGAGTGAAAGCACAAAGGACCGAAGGATGTTTGTGACGCCCGCGTTTGCTCAAGGAAGCCCGTTTGGCGGCGACAGCATGTGGATGCAGTTGCTGCCCTTCGTGCTGATCTTCGTCATCATGTATTTTCTGATCCTGCGGCCGCAGCAAAAGCGCGCAAAGGAGCATCAGGAGCTGGTCAAGAACTTGCGCCGTGGCGATACGGTCATTACCTCCGGCGGATTGATGGGGAAAGTGACCAAGGTCGTCGACGACGATCAGATCGAGGTCGAGATCGCGGACGGGGTGCGGGTGCGCCAGGTGCGCTCCATGGTGTCGGGCGTTCGTACCAAGGGCGAGCCGGTCAAGGACGAGGGTGGGTCGAGTTGACCGCCGGCTTGAAGCCAGTCGACGCGTGAACCGGGACGATCCATGCTTTATATCTCCAAGTGGAAGGCGACGGCGATCCTGCTGACGGCATTGATCTGCTGCCTGCTGGCGGTTCCCAACTTCTTCCCGGAGAGCACTGTCAAGCGGTGGCCGGCCTGGGCGCAGCGCCACATCGTGCTCGGTCTCGACCTGCAAGGCGGCTCGCACATCCTGCTCGAGGTCGATGCCAACGACGTACGCAGGCAGAAGCTCCTGGCGCTGCAAGACGATGTGCGCAGGGTCCTGCGCGAGGGGCGCATCGGTCTTACGCGCGCGCCGGTGGTCCGGGGAAATTCGGTCGAGGTCATTATCCGCGAGAACGACCTGCAACAGGGGCTGACCAAGCTCCGGGAATTGTCGCAGCCCCTCAGCGGTTTCCTCGGCAGCACCGGCCAGCGCTCGCTCGACGTCGAAAACGTCGGGGGCGGCCTCGTGCGCCTCACGGTCACGGAACCCGCGCTGCTCGAGCGCGTCCGGCAAGTGGTCGATCAATCGGTCGAGATCATCGGCAAGCGCGTCAACCAGCTTGGCCTCGTCGAACCATCGATCCAACGCCAGGGTAATGATCGCATCCTGGTGCAGGTGCCGGGTCTCGGGGATCCGCAGCAACTGCTCGATATCCTCGGCAAGACGGCCAAGCTCACGTTCCGCCTCGTCGACACCTCGGTCCCGGTCGAGCAGGCTCTGCAAGGGCGGCCGCCGCCGGAGTCGGACATTGTCTACGGGTCGAAGGCCGAAAATCGGCAGCCCTATCTCCTGGAGAAGCGGGTGATCGTATCGGGTGATGAGCTCACCGATGCGCAGCCCGGCTTCGACCAGCGGACCAGCGAACCGATCGTGTCGTTCAAGTTCAATACCTCCGGCGCCCGCAAGTTCGCGCAGGTCACCCAGGAGAACGTGGGGCGGCCGTTCGCGATCGTGCTGGATGACGAAGTCATTTCGGCTCCCGTCATTCGCGAACCGATCCTGGGTGGAAGCGGCCAGATCTCAGGCAGCTTCACCGTGGAATCCGCCAACAATCTTGCCATTCTGCTGCGAGCCGGCGCGCTGCCGGCGAAGCTGACGGTGATCGAGCAACGCGTGGTGGGAGCGGGTCTGGGCCAAGATTCGATCGAGAAGGGCAAGCACGCGTCCTACTTCGGCGCGGCACTCGTCGCCGTGTTCATGATCGTGACTTACGGCTTGTTCGGTGTCTTTGCCACCATTGCCGTCGCCATCAATGTGGGGATGATTTTCGGCATTCTGTCCCTCCTGAATGCAACGCTCACGCTCCCCGGCATCATCGGCATCGTTCTCACCATCGGAATTGCGGTCGACAGCAACGTGCTCATCTACGAACGCATTCGCGAAGAGGTCCGTACCGGCCGCACACCCATTACCGCCATCGACGCCGGTTTCAGCCGCGCGCTGGCGACCATCCTCGATTCGAACATCACCACCTTCATCGCCGCCGCAGTGTTGTTCTTCTTCGGCAGCGGTCCGGTGCGCGGCTTTGCCGTGACCCTCGGCATCGGCATCGTGACGACTGTCTTCACTGCCTTCACATTGACGCGACTGATCGTGGCTTGGTGGGTGAGGTGGGCGCGTCCGCGGCAATTGGCGATTTCATAGGCGGGACCATACGTGCGTCTATATCATTCTATCCCGCTGCTGCGGATCGTTCCGGACGACACCAAGTTCGATTTCATGCGCTTCCGGCGCATCAGTTTCCCGATCTCAGCGTTGCTGTCGATCATCGCGATCGCGCTCTACTTCTTTCACGGCCTCAACTTCGGGATCGACTTCGTCGGCGGTACCCTGATCGAGATCCAGTCCAAGGGCGGTCCGGCCGATCTTGCGAAGATGCGGACGACCCTGAGCGGACTGGGGCTGGGCGACGTGCAGTTGCAGGAGTTCGGCGGTCCGACCGACGTGCTCATCCGCGTCGCGCAGCAGCCCGGCGGCGAACAGGCGCAGACGGCCGCCATCGCCAAGGTCCGGGAAGCGCTGGGCAACGAAGTGGACTACCGCAGGGTCGAGGTGGTCGGGCCGCGGGTGTCGTCGGAACTGCTGGCCAAGAGCACGATCGGCCTCGGCCTCGCGATCTTTGCCATCCTGATCTACCTCTGGTTCCGTTTCGAATGGCAGTTCGCGCTTGGCGCCATGATCGCGAACGTGCACGATATCGTGCTCACCATTGGTTACATGTCGTTGACACAGATCGACTTCGATCTGTCGAGCATCGCGGCGCTGCTCACCATTCTGGGTTACTCCCTCAACGACACCGTGGTGATCTACGACCGCATCCGAGAAATGCTGCGCCGATACAAGCGCATGCCCATGCCGGACCTGCTCAATGTCTCGGTCAATTCGACGCTTTCGCGTTCCATCATTACCCACGCGACGGTAACGCTTGCGCTCTTGGCATTGCTGTTTTTCGGCGGGCACGCCATTCACAGCTTTGTCGCGACGATGATCTTCGGCGTGGTGCTCGTCGGCACCTATACCTCGGTCTTCATTGCCGCCCCGATCTTGATCTATCTCGGCGTCGGGACGACGCGCATGGAGGCCGAGGAACCCGCGGAGAAGCGGCCGCCGCGGCCATGATTGGGCGCGGCGAGAAACGAGTCGCTCGGGCCGAGCACGCCCATGCAGCAGGCATTCGCCCATTGCGAGGCGCTGGTCCGCGCGGCTGACAGGGACCGGTTCCTGGCCACGCTCTTCGCTCCGCGCGAACGGCGAGGGGCGCTGTTTGCCCTCTACGCCTTCAACGTGGAGATTGCGCGCGTGCGCGAAGTCGTGCGCGACCCGGTGGCGGGCGAGATCCGGCTGCAATGGTGGAGCGACGTGCTCGCCGGCGACGGCAGGGGGGAGATCGAGGCCCATCCGGTGGCATCGGCCTTGCGCGCGAGCGTGGCGCGCTACGGATTGCCGCCGGAACGTCTGCAGACGACGATCTCGGCGCGCAGATTCGATCTCTATGACGAGCCGATGGCGACGCTCGCCGACCTTGAGGCGTATGCGGACGGTGCATCCTCCAGCCTCATTGCCCTTGCCGCGCAGATTCTGAACGGCGACGGCGTCTCCGACATCGACGCGCTCAGCCATCACGCCGGGCGCGCCCATGCTATTGCCGGGCTGCTCAAGGCATTTCCCTTCCATGCCGCGCGCGGTCAGCTCTTCGTGCCGCTTGAACTGCTCGAACGCCATGGAGCCGACCGGCAAGATGTCAGGATCGGTCGGGCGACGCCGCAGTTGCGCTCGGCGTTGGCGGACTTGCGCGACAGCGCCCGCCGTCATCTCCGCCAGGCGCAGGACATGGCGCGGACGGTGTCGCCTGACGCCATGCCCGCGCTGCTGCCAGTCGCGCTGGCGGGAGCGACGCTCGCGCGCATGGAGCGGGGCGACTACGACCCGTTCGTGCCGGTCGAGATTGCACCCTGGCGCCGGCAGTGGCTGATCTGGCGCGCGGCGAGGCGGCCATCGCGCATCTTTCGCTAGAACGCAAATCGGTCGCGGAGGTTGCGGCGATCGGCGACGATGCGGGCGACGACGGCGCGTTCGCTTTCGCTGGCAAGCAGCGGATCAATCAGATCGACCTGGTTCATTGCGACGAGTTGCAGGATTTCACTGCGCACCTCGCCGGAAGCGCCGCGCGGCAATTCCTCGATCACCTGCAGATGCTCGGGGGGCCGGGGAGGCGAGTTTGACGCCGCCCTGGGCAAAGCCTCCGCGGCGATGAATTCGCGCAGGCTGTCCTCGGTCAGGCCCAGGCTAGCCTCGACGAAGGCGTAAAGGCCGGTCCCCACTCGGCGATCGGGAAATGCCACCACCACGGTCTCGCGCACCTGCGGGTGCGCCTTGAGGCTGGCGGCGATCCGGGGAGCGTCCTCGACCAGCCGGGCCCCGCCGCCCTCGCGATCGGTGAAGCGCAGTACATCGCGGGTGACCCAGTAGTAGACCTTCTTGCCGCTGGCCATCCATGCGCGGGTCAGAAAGCTCTTCTTTGCGAGTACGCGCCGCTCCGCCGGCGTGAGCGCGTCGGGGGCGTAGCGCCGCTTGTGCTTGAGCAGATGCCGCAGATCTTCGTAGGCCGCGATGCGGAACAGCCAGGTACGGCGCGAGAAGCGGGCGGCGAGCTGGAAATCCGTAAGATAGGCTTGGCCGTCGCGTCCCCGCAGCCAGTTCTGTTCCTTGGCGAGATCGTTGTGGCAGATCCCAGCGCGATGTAATTTGCGCAGGGCGGCTTTGGCCGAGCAGAAGAACCCGCGCTCACCGTGCGGTTTTGCGATGTGGAGAGGCAAGCCGTCGATCCAGCCGCGCACGAGCGCGAGCCGTGTACTGAACAAGAGCGGCGGCGCTACACCGAGCTTGTCCGCGGCCGTGAGCGCTCGTCGCTCGCGCCCGAAGAGGTGGCGCGCAATCGAGAAACTCCACCACGGGACTTCATCGATCCGGCGAAGCACTGCATCCACCTCGCCCGCGGGGGTGCTGAAGCGGCCGCGCTCCACGGTCGAGAGCAGGTCGCGCTTGAGCACGACGCCGCTCGTCCAGCGGCTCTCGATCTCTTTCGGCAAGGTCATCGGTTCTATTCCGCCGCGACCACGTGAGCGTCGGCGGCAATCCAGCGCTCGAGTTCGACGAGCGCGCGCCGGGTGAGCGCGCGCTTTTTCGCCAGGGTTTTCTCCGTCCCGCGCAGCCGTTGCCCATTTTCGCCTTTCGGGGCAAGCGCCAGTGGCGGAAACAGCCCGAAGTTGACGTTCATCGGCTGGTAAGAGCGCGCACCGCCGGCCTCGCGGGCGTCAGGCTCCACATGGCCACCGGTGATATGCGCGAGCAGTGCGCCATGCGCCGTCGTCGCCGGTGGCGGCATCGGACATTGCGACAATCGCTCCGCTGCCGCGAACCGGCCGGCGAGGAGGCCGATCGCGGCTGATTCCACGTAGCCCTCGCACCCCGTGATCTGTCCGGCAAAGCGCAGGCGGGCCTCGGCCTTGAGCCGCAACGTACCGTCAAGCAGTTTGGGCGCGTTGAGAAAGGTGTTGCGGTGAAGCCCGCCCAGCCGTGCGAACTCCGCCGTTTCCATGCCAGGGATCGTGCGAAAGATGCGCGCCTGCTCGCCGTGCTTGAGCTTGGTCTGGAACCCCACCATGTTGAAAAGGGTGCCGAGCCGATTGTCCTGGCGCAACTGAACGACCGCATACGGCTTTACGCCGGGTGCGTGCGGATTGGTTAGGCCGAACGGCTTCATCGGCCCGTGGCGCAGCGTTTCCCGGCCGCGCTCGGCCATCACCTCGATTGGCAGACAGCCGTCGAAATATGGTGTTTCCCAATCGTGGAAGGCGACCTTGTCGCCTGCGAGCAAAGCATCGATAAAAGCTTGGTACTGCTCTCGCGTGAGTGGACAATTGACGTAATCGGCACCCGATCCGCCCGGCCCGGCCTTGTCGTAGCGTGATTGCAGCCACGCGATCGACATGTCGATCGAGTCGCGGTGAACGATCGGAGCGATGGCGTCGAAGAACGCGAGCGCATCCTCGCCGGTGAGCTTGGTGATCGCTTCCGCGAGCGCGGGCGAGGTGAGGGGGCCGGTGGCGATGATCACGCTCTCCCAGTCCGCAGACGGCAGCGTCGCGACCTCCTCGCGGCGAATTTCTATCAGCGGATGAGCCGCAAGCGCGGCGGTGACGGCGGCCGCGAACCCTTCGCGATCGACCGCCAATGCCCCCCCGGCCGGGACCTGATGGAGGTCGGCGGTGCGCATGATGAGCGAGCCGAGCCGGCGCATCTCCTCGTGCAGGAGGCCGACTGCGTTGTGTTCCCTGTCGTCGGAGCGGAATGAGTTGGAGCAGACAAGCTCGGCCAGCGCGGCGGTGTTGTGGGCCGCCGTGGTGCGCAGGGGACGCATTTCGTGGAGCACAACGGGGACGCCAAGCGCGGCGACCTGCCAGGCGGCTTCCGAACCGGCGAGCCCGCCGCCGACGATGTGCACTGCTTGAAAGCGTTCGTCACTCATGGGACAAAAATTATGCGTGTCACGGGGGCGCGGCAATGCTTGCGTTTATACAGAATTTACGGCGGGCAGTATGGCCCGGGTCCTGCTTCTGTTTGGCCGTGGCCAATGCCGCCGACAGGACCATCCCCGCAGCCTACCAGACTTTTCGTGCCACACGGTCCGCGCGGACTGTCAGGCATTCGATGAGGCATGCTTGTTCCGATCCGTCCGGGAACATGGACCGCTTATGATTGAGCCCCCGCGATGGACCCTGCAATAGCTCTGCTGGCCTTCGTGACGCTGCAGCGATTCGTCGAGTTCATCTGGGACTGGCGGAACACGCAGCGCCTGCGCGCCTCCGGGGCCGTCGAATTCGGCGGATTGCACTACCCGGCCATGATGCTGGTGCATGCGGGGTGGCTGGCCGGACTCTGGGTGCTCGGCCACGACAACCCGGTCATCCCGGGTTTCGTCATCGCGTTCCTGTTGCTGCAGGTCGCCCGCTACTGGGTACTTGCGACTCTGGGCCGTCGGTGGACGACCCGCGTCATGGTCATGCCCGGGGCCCCCCTCATTGAAAGCGGGCCGTACCGCCTCATGCGGCACCCCAACTACGCGATTGTCGCTGTCGAGTTGGCGCTGGTGCCGTTGGCCCTCGGGCTTCCCCTCTACGCACTGGTGTCGGTCATCCTTTACGCCGGTACCGCGCTGCTGCGCGTCCAGGTCGAGAACTCAGCCTTGGCGGGAGCGCCGGAGGGGCGCCCCAGCGACGGGGTCCAGACCACGCCCTAGATCGATGGGCCGAAACGCGAAAGCGCCCGCACACGGCGGGCGCTTTCATCAGGTTTGTAGGCGGGCTGTGCGGTTAGCGGTTTGCGCTGTCCCACGCGACCCGCGGAATGTCCGATCGGGTGATGCCAATATCGGCCAATTCGCGGTCTCCGAGCTGGTTCAGCTCGTTGAGGCTCGCATTGTAGCGCCTCCAAGACTGGAGGAAGTTGAGGATTGCGACCAACATGATCTTTGCCTTTCTATTCCCGGACGACGCCGGGTAATTTCTTGTCGGTGCTAAGATAGGGTTCCATGCTGCATCGCAACAGAGTTCATGTTGCGATGCAGCTATGTCTAAAATGCAGTGCTCAAGTCATTGTTTCTTCACAAAAATTAAACGATTCCAACCCCAGCCCGTCCACTGCGGGGCTAGGGGCTCGTGGAGTTGAGTTGCGTCGCTCGAGGGCTGCTAGGAACCGGTGACGCTGGCCCCGCCAAAGCGCTCCTTCCAGCGTGGAATAACCTCCCGGTTGTAGACATTGTCGGGGATGCCACCCTTGAGTGCGGTGACCACCGAGCGCGTGGCCCACGCCACGCCCTGCCGGAGCTCGCCCCCTTCGGTGTACGACGCGGAGTGGGGCGAGAGCAGCACCCGGTCGCCGAGCTTGCGCAGGGGCGAGTCCATCGGCAGGGGCTCTTCTTCGAAGGCATCGATGGCGGCGCCGCGGACGCGCCCCTCGTCGATCGCCCGTGCGAGGGCTTTTTCGTCGAGCACCTTCCCACGAGCGGTGTTGAGCACGATGGCGTTCGGCTTCATCAGCTTGAGATGCTCCTCGCCGAACATGTAGCGGGTCTCGCGGGTGAGCACGACGTGGAACGACACCACGTCCGATTCCCGCAGAAGCGTCTCGTAGTCCACCGCCGTGACGCCGTGCGTGAGGAAATGCGCGGGCGGCACATAGGGATCATAGGCAATGATGCGCGCGCGCCAGGGCGCCAACAACTGGGCAACGCGCGTACCGATCCGGCCAAGGCCGACGAGACCGATGGTCTGACCTGCAAATCCATCCGAGCTGCGGCTGCCGACGTAATAGGCGAAATTTTCCGCGGTACGCCATTTGCCCGCCCGCACATCGGCGTCCCGCTCGGCGGTTTTCTTCAACAGCGAGAGCATGAAGGTAATGGTCGTTTCGGCGACGCCGAAGCAGTTGGATTCGGTCGGCGCGTGGCACACCATGATGCCGAGGTCGGTTGCGGCCTCGGTGTCGATATCGTCGACACCGACGGTGTATTTCGCGACGATGCGCAGCCGTTGCGATGCCTGCATGATGCGCCGGCTGATCGGGGTGTGACGCATGGAGGTGCCCATGAGCGCGACTGCATCGCGCGCGGCCTCCACCACCGCATCCTCGTGCGTCGTGCGCGGCAATTGCCAGTCGCGATTCCCGACGACGACTTCACAGCCCATGCCTTCGAGCGCCTTGATGGTCTCTGGCGGCTCCTCCCGCGGGGCAAAGATCAGAACTTTCGGCTTGGACATGAACGCTCCGTGGTGGATGGCCCGGGGAAGGGGGCGGTTCTTCGGCCAAAGGAGACGGCGGGTGGAATGCGGCGGGATCAGTTGAGTTGGATGCCGCTATCCTTGAATACTTGACCCCAGCGGTCCAGTTCTTTGCGCACGAAGGCATCGAATTCCTCCGGCGAACTGCTGGTAGTACTGATGCCGGCATTCTGGAGCTTTTCGGCAATGACGGGATCGGCATACATCTTGACGACTTCCCGTTGAATCTTGTCGATGATGCCGCGCGGCGTGCCGGCCGGCGCCACAAATCCGATCCAGGTCGAAACGTCGTCGAGTGCGGGGATGCCGGCTTCGACGGCGAGTGACCTGACCTCCGGCAGGGCCGGCAGCGGGCGACTGTTGAGCTTGGCAAGCGCCCGCAGTTTTCCGGCCTGGATGAGCGGCAGGCTGGTGGCGGTGCCATCGACGATGTAATCGACCGCGCCCGTCAACAGGCCCTGCACCGTAGGTGGACTGCCGTTGAACGGAATGTATTGCACATCCAGACCGGCCTCGCGATTGAACAAGTAGCCGGCGAGCCGCGTCGTGATGATCCCCGCACCGTAGTTCAACTTGCCGGGGGCAGCCTTGGCACGTGCGATCAACTCTTTCACGGTCTTCGGACCGTCTTCCGCCCGAACGCTCAGCAGCGATGTGTTCTTGGAGCCGAGCGTGATCGGCGCGAAATCCTTCAGCGGATCGTAGGAAAGATTCTTGCTGGTGATGGGGTTGAGCACCATGGTCACGTCCATCGCCGCCAGCAACGTGTATCCGTCTGCCGGCATCTTGGCGACGCGCGCGGCCGCGATTGCGGTATTGGCGCCGGGCTGGTTCTCGACCACGACCGGCTGTCCCCACACCTCGCTCAGGCGTTGGGCAACCACCCGGCTAAGGATGTCGGTCGGTCCGCCGGCGGGAAACGGCACGATCATGCGCACCGTCCGGCTGGGATATGCGTCGGCGCCGTCTTGCGGGGCGGCTTGAGCGACAGCAAGGGCGCCGACAAGCCAGACAGCCGCGAACACAGCGCTGAACCGGGCGGCGAAACCAGACGCGACCAGCATGATGTCTCTCGGTCTGATCGATCCGCTCAATCGTACTTCATTCCGGTGTCCTTCACGACGGTCGACCATCGCTGTGCTTCCTTGCGGATGAAAGCAGCGAATTCCGCCGGCGTGCTGGTGGCCGGGAACAGCCCCGATGCATCCGCCTTCGCCTTCACGGCGGGATCGGCCAGCGCCTTCGCAACTTCGGCCTGCAGCTTGTCGATCACGGCCGACGGCGTGCCTTTGGGCGCGACCAGACCGAGCCACACCGTGATCTCGTCCATGTTCGGCACATCGGTGGTGATGAGGGGTAGGTCGGGAACCGGCGGAAATGGGCGGGGATCGAACTTGGCGAGCACGCGGAATTGGCCGCCTTGGATCAACGACAGTGAGGCGGATGGCCCGTCGAAGGAAAAATCCACGCTCTTGGTGAGCACGCCCTGGGCCACCTCGGCGCTGCCGTTGTAGGGAACCAGCACGGTCTCGACCCCCGCGGCCTTGTTGAAAAGGTAGCCGGTGAGCTTGGTCGTGATCGTGCCGGCGCCGTAATTGAGCTTGCCCGGTTGTGCCTTCGCCTTGGAGATCAGATCCCTCACCGTCTTCACGTCGCTCGCCGCATTGACGATCAGGAGCTGCATGGTCTTCGCGGTGAGGGTAATGGGGGCGAAGTCGTTGAAGGGGTCGTAGGGTGGCGCGCGGTAGAGGTACTGATTCATGGTGAGCGTCGAGTTGATCGCCATGAGCAGGGTGTAGCCGTCGGGCGCGGCTTTCGCGACTTGCTGGGCACCCAGCACGGTATTGGCGCCCGGGCGATTTTCGATCACTACCGGCTGTCCCCAATCCTCGCTCATTTTCTGGCCGATCATGCGGGCAAGCACGTCGGATGGTCCGCCGGCCGGGAATGGCACGACGATCTTGATGGCGCGGGTGGGAAAGGCGTCCGCGCGCTCTTGGGCAGTTGTGGGGCTCGTTGCGAGTGCTGACAACAAAGCGAGCGCGATCAATCGGGTGTTCATTGCGTCCTGCTTTCAGTCGATCTTGATGGCGGCTTCCTTCGTCACCTTCCTCCAACGGTCGGCCTCCTTGCGAATGAAGGTGGAGAACTGTTCGGGCGAACTGGTCACGGGAAGATTGCCGGTGCGCTCCGACTTCTCCCTGACGGCGGGGTTGCTCAGGATTTTCACCACCTCTTTGTGGATCTTGTCGATGATCGGCCTGGGCGTGCCCTTGGGCGCCACGAGCCCGAGCCAGACCGAAATGTCGTCGAAATCGGCCAGGCCGGCCGCCTCGGCCAGCGTCGGGATGGCGGCCATGGACGGCGGGGCATCGCGATCAAGCTTCGCCAGTGCCCGAACCTGACCGCTGGCGCCCAGCGGTGCGACGATCTGGTTGGCCGCGTAGATGAGTTCGACGCTGCCGGTCAGGAGCCCGTTTACCGTCTCAGGGGTGCCCTTGAAGGGCACATAAACGATGTCGAGGCCCGCCGCCTTGTGGAATAGATGGCCCATCAGTTGGGCGGTGATCGTGCCGGCGCCGTAATTGAGTTTGCCCGGCTGCGCCTTCGCTCTCGCGATCAGTGCCTTGACGGTGTCGGGTCCGCCCGCTGCGGGAACGGCCAGCACCGATATGGTCTTCGCCGTCAGCGTGATCGGCGCGAAATCCGCGAGCGGGTCATAGGGCAGGCTCTTGTACAGATATTGGTTCATCACGAGCGTCGAATCGATCGCCATGAACAGCGTGTAGCCGTCGGGCTCTGCTTTCGCCGCGGCCTGCGCAGCGATGATCGTGTTGCCTCCCGGCCGATTGTCGATCACCACCGGCTGGCCCCAGTCCTCGCTCATCTTCTGGCCGATGAGGCGCGCCACGATGTCGCTCGGGCCGCCAGCCGGGAAGGGCACGATCATCCGGATCGGTCGATTGGGAAAGGTTGCGGACGCATCTTCGGCGGCAGCGATGTCTCCCGCCAACATGGCGAGGACCAGCGGCGCGAGAAATCGACCTGCTGACGTCATCGCTTCCTCCCGCCGCGCTTCTTGTTCATTTGGGGCAATTCTCCCCGCTGTGCCTTGCCGTGGCAACCGCGTATTGCGGCGCCCATTCAAAATGCCGCGGCCATGGGTTAGCCTGAACCGGCCACCGCGCATCGAACAAGATTTTCAGGAGGAACCGTGCTCGCTCCAGCGCCATCCCGACAAGATCGCATGTCGATGCACAATGCGAACAGGCTCAAGATCGGCTTGTTCGGAGCAAATTGCTCATCGGGGCGGGCGGTCACCCTGGTCCCGGAGCGCTGGTCGGGCAGTTGGCCGGACAACCTCAAGCTCGCCACGATGGCCGACGAGGCCGGTATCGACTTCCTGCTCCCGATCGGGCGTTGGAAGGGTTATGGCGGCGACACCGACTACCAGGGGGCGACGCTCGAAACCATCACCTGGGCGACGGGACTGCTCGCGCTGACCAAGCGCGTCACCGTTTTCGGCACTGTGCATGCGCCGCTGTTCAATCCCGTGATTGCCGCCAAAGAGATGGTCACTGCCGATCATATCGGCGAAGGGCGCTTCGGATTGAACATCGTTGTCGGCTGGAACGAGGGCGAGTTCGCGATGTTCGGGGTCCAGCAGCGCGACCACGAATCCCGCTATGAATACGCGCAGGAATGGATCGACGTCATCAAGATGATCTGGTCGGACAAGGAAGACTTCGATTTCCAGGGGCAGTACCTCGACATGAAGGGCATCCGGGGCAAGCCCAAGCCTTATGGGGGCACTCGGCCGGTGATCATGAATGCCGGCGCCTCGCCGGTGGGCCAGGCGTTTGCAATCCGCAACTGCGATGCATTCTTCCTGCAGGCATCCCGCACCTCGCTCGACGAGACGGCGCAGCGGGTTGCGACCGCGAAGAGCCAGGCAAAAGAGCAGGGCAGGGAGCTCGGTGTCTATACCGTCGGCGTCATCACCTGTAAGCCGACCAAGAAGGAGGCCGAGGACTATTATCACTATTCCATCGTGGAGCACGCGGATTGGTCGGCGGTCGACGCGATCCTCGCGCTCAAGAACATCACGGCGCAGAACACGCCGCCGGATAAATTTCAACAGATGCGCACCGGTTATGCGCAAGGGATGGGTGGCCTGCCCATCGTCGGCGACCCCGACCATATCGCCAGCCAACTGATCGATCTCAGCAAGGCGGGTCTGACGGGGGTCGCCGTTTCGCTGGTCAATTATGTCGACGAGCTTCCGTTCTTCTGCGAGGAGGTTCTGCCGCGGCTCGAGCGCGCCGGCCTGCGCGAGAAGCGTCGACCGTGACCGCGCGCGTCGGGCTGATCATTCCGTCGTCGAACCGGATGGTCGAGGCCGAGATGGTTCCGGCTTTCCCGGCGGGGGTCGCGGCCCATGTCACGCGCCTGCGCATGACCGGGACCAATCACCTTGCCTTCGATCAGCTTCTGCCTCGCATCGAGGATGCGGCCCGGGCGCTCACCGACGCCCGCTGCGACGTGGTCGTGTTTCACTGCACGGCCAATTCGATGGAGGGTGGCAAGACCGGCGAGGAGCAAATCCTCGCGACCCTCGCGCAGGCCGGCGCGCCCCGCGTCACCACCACGATTACCGCCATCCAGCGGGCTTTCAGTGCACTCGGTGCACGGCGGATCGTGCTGATTACGCCTTACAGCGTCAGCACGACCGAACATGAGGCCGATTTTCTGCGGAAGGCCGGCCACGATGTGCTTTCGGCACAAGGGTTCGCGCTCGACGGCAGTGATGCCTATTGCGCGACACCACCGCAGTTCTGGCACGACCGCGTCGTCGCCGCGGCACGTCCCGATGCCGATGCCTATCTGATCAGCTGCGCGAATATCTCGGTTTTCGGCGTGATCGACGATCTGGAAGCGCGGCTGGAACGTCCGATAGTGACCAGCAATCAGGCCGTGATCTGGGAGGCACTGCGGCTGATCGGCTGGCGCGCGCCGCCTCGCCATCTCGGACGTCTGTTTGCAACGAGTTTCGCCGGCGAAGCCGTGCACGCGGTGTCGGCCGGATAGTGGCGATGCGTGTCGAATGAAATTGCCGTGGCCCGCTCTGTTGTTCTGCGTGCTTGTTTGCGCGGCAACGGAGGCCGACGCACAAGGAGACGTGAGCGCGTTCTACCGTGGCAAGCAGCTGCGCATGATCGTGGGGTCGGCGGTGGGGGGTGGTTACGACCTGTTCGCGCGCATCGTCGCGCGTCACCTCGTCAACCACATCCCCGGTAGTCCCCATATTGTCGTGCAGAACCAGCCGGCCGCCGGCGGCGTTGTGATGACCAACCAGCTTTACGCGCAAGGGCCCAAGGACGGCACGGTGATCGGCGTTCCGATCAACGGCATCCCCACGGCGCCGCTGCTGCAGTCAGGCACCCAGTTCGACCAGACCAGGCTCACGTGGATCGGAAGCACGAATCGCGAAGCCTACGTGGCCTTCGTGTGGCACACGGTGCCGATCCTGGGCATCACCGAATTGACCAGCAAGGAAGTGGTCGTAGGCGCCACCACGCCGGGCACGACCATGGTCGACTTCCCGCAGCTGGTGAACGAGGTGCTCGGATTCAAGTTCAAGATTGTTCGCGGATATCAAGGGACGCCCCAGATCAATCTCGCCATCGAGCGCGGCGAGGTGCAAGGCATGGGCGGCCTTGGCTGGGCTTCGGTCAAGGCGCAGACGCCGCACTGGATCAGCGAGCGGAAGATCAGGGTGCTCGCGCAATACGGCTTCAAGCGACATGCGGAGCTCAAAGATGTTCCGACCATGCTGGAGTTTGCGAAAACGGAAGCCGACCGTCAGGCGATGACGATGCTGTTTGCGCGCACTGAATTCGGCCGGCCGTATTTCCTCCCGCCGGATGTACCGATGGAGCGCGTGGCGGCGCTCCGACGCGCGTTCGACGCCACCATGATCGACCCGGCCTTCATCACCGACGCCAACAGGCTGCAATTCGACGTCGATCCCCTCACTGGGGAACAGGTTCAAGCCTTGGTGGCGGAGCTTGCGGCGACGCCGCGCGAGGTGGTGGCGCGGGTGCGCGCGGCGCTGGAGGCGGCGCAGTAATCGGCTCGCACGCTCCCGGTCGGTGGAATGCAGGGGAGAAAGGGTCGATGAGGGGCGCAAGCGGTCATGAATTTTCTTGGCATTCGGTCGAATTCCGGCTGCGCCGACCGTCAATGAGCCGGCGGAGCATGTTGCCCGGCCACAACGGTGGAGACGACCATGAAAATTCCATTCGCAGAACGTATGGCGAGACTGCGCCCGCCAGGGAGTGTGGGCGCCATCGCGGCCACGCTACTCGCAGGGGCGGTTATCGGAGGCTGGGCCATGTCGACGCTATCGACGACCAGCGCGGCGCCGGTCGGGGACCTGTCTGCCTTCGAGAGCATGCGCAGGGACGTCATCAACCCTCCGCCCCGCGATGAACTCAAGCATCGCCTCATCGGCTCTTATGTCGTGAGCGGCACGGATCCTGACGGCAAACCTTACGCTGGCGCTGGCATCGTGGACATCGCCTTGGCACCCTCCGGCGCACTCGAACTCGACTGGGACAACGGCAAGCAGGTTGGCGTCGCCCAGGTGATCGGGGACACGCTGGTGGTGGCCTGCTTGTTCAAGGGTCGGACCGCCATCTTGATGATGACCAGCAATCCGGACGGCTCGCTCGCCGGCAAGTGGTCGCGCCGTACGGATCGGGGCCAGAAGGGCACTGAGACGTGGACGAAGGTATAGGCCAGACGCATTGCGACAGGTCCATCCACAGGTCCGTTGTGCTCGGCCTGGCGACGCCGCGCCGAGGTCGTTCGCAGGGAGGGCGCGCTCAATGCGCCACAGTGTCGATCGGCAGGCTTTGGGCCTGTGGCGCGAGCCCGGGCATCGACCCCGCCGGAGCGCAACCCGGCCATGATTTATTTTTGCGTCGGCCGGTCGAAATCCGCCCGCGTCGGACGTCAATGGGCCGGCGGAGCATGATGCCCAGCCGTACCGAACGAAGGAGACCGAAATGCAATACATGCTGCTGATCTATGGCAACGAAGCAAACGCTGCGAGCGCGGACAGGGCCACGGTCGAGCGGATTTCACCTGCCTATGCCGCCTATACGGAGGCGATGCAGAAGGCGCGCGTCATGGTCGGCGGCGGGCGCCTGCGCCCGACCTCGTCGGCGACGACCGTGCGGACCCCCGATGGCAAACCCCAGGTGCTCGACGGCCCCTACGCCGAGACCAAGGAGCAGCTTGGCGGCTACTACATCGTCGACGTGCCCGATCTTGACGCCGCAATCTCCTGGGCGACGCGCTGTCCCGCCGCCAGTCACGGCGCTGTCGAAGTGCGGCCGATCTGGATCGCGTGAGATCAATCGCTATGCCGGGAGAGAGTGACCAGCAGGCGCGCGAAACCGCCGAAGCGGTGGCGCGTCGGAGTTACGGCAAGCTGGTCGCCTTTCTCGCGGCCCGCACGAGGGATGTGACGGCCGCGGAGGACGCCTTGTCCGATGCCTTCGCCGCCGCCTTGGTCGATTGGCCGGTGCGCGGAATCCCCACGAGCCCCGAGGCGTGGCTGATGACGGTGGCACGGCGCAAGCTGATCGATGCTGTCCGGCGGCGGCGCAGCGGCGAGGGCGCTGCGGATCATCTGCGGTTAATGGCAGAGGAACTGGAGGCCATGGTGGCAAGCAAGCCGCAAATTCCTGATGAGCGCCTGAGCTTGATGTTCGCTTGCACGCATCCCGCGATCGAGCGCGGCATCCGGGCACCGCTGATGCTGCAGACTATTCTCGGCTTCGATGCCGCGACCATCGCGTCGGCTTTCCTGGTCTCGCCCGCCACCATGGGTCAGCGCCTGACGCGCGCCAAGAACAAGATCAGGCAGGCCGGCATTCCGTTTCGGATGCCGGAGCGCGCCGATCTGTGCGAGCGGCTCGATTCCGTTCTTGAGGCCATCTATGCCGCCTTCGCCGAAGGCTGGTCCGATCCTGCCGGCACCGAAACTCGCCGCCGAAATCTTGCCGAAGAGGGCATGTGGCTGGGACGGCTGGTGACCTCGCTGCTGCCGGACGAGCCGGAAGCGCTTGGCCTCCTTGCACTCATGCTCCATGCCGAAGCGCGCCGCGCCGCCCGGCGCAATGCGCAGGGCGAATATGTGCCGCTGGCGGAGCAGGATCCGGCCGCGTGGGACACGCAACTGATCGAGGAAGCAGAAACCTTGCTGGTTCGCGCCAGCACCATGGGTTCGGTCGGACGCTATCAGCTGGAAGCGGCAATACAGTCGGCCCATGTGGTTCGCCGGCGCACCGGCGCCGCCGACTGGGCAGCAATCGAGCAGCTCTATGACGCGCTGTCGGCGATGACGGGCTCGCCGGTCGTGGCAATCAACCGGGCCATCGCTGTTGCCGAGACCCGCGGTCCCGCCGCCGGGCTCGCGACGCTCGATGCGCTGGCGGGCGATGCCCGCCTCGCCGAATACCAACCGTATTGGGCCGCGCGCGCTGGGTTGCTGGCGCGCTCGGGCGAAGTCGAAGGCGCGGAACAGGCCTATCAACGCGCGATTGGCTTGGAACCCGATCCGGCCGTCCGCCGCTTTCTCGAGCAGCGCTGCTGGGGGCTGCGCGGCTCCGGTTCGGCCTGACGAAGTTTGCGTAGGGGCCTTGCGAACGCACAAGCTAGTCGAGCTTGATATTTCCGCTGTCTCGCAGGACCTGGGACCAGCGTTCCGTCTCGCTGCGGATGAATGCTGCGAACTCGGCCGGAGAGCTGCTGCCGACCGCGAGGATGCCCGCCTTTTCCAGTCTGGAGATCATGGTGGGGTCGCCATACACGCGCGCAACCTCGCGATGGATGTTGTCGATGATGGCGGGAGCGGTGCCGGCGGGAGCCACCAGGGCGACCCAGGTGGAGCTTTCGTCGAGCCCGGGCAGGTCGGCGGCTGCGCCGAGGCTTGGCAGGTCGGGCAAGATTGGCAGAGGCCGGTTGCTGTATTTCGCCAGCGCACGGTATTGACCACCTTGGATCAGCGGCAGGCTCGTGCCAGTGCTGTCGAGCGCGAAATCGACCGTCCCCGCGAGCACTGCTTGACCGATTTCGGCGCTGCCCTTGAACGGAACGAGCTGGACATCGATGCCGGCGGTCCTGGCGAACAGGAGCGCGCCAAGGCGTGACGTGATCGTGCCGGCGCCCATGTTGAGCTTGCCGGGATTGGCCCTGGCCCTGGCGATCAACTCCTTGATCGTCCTTGGCCCGTCGCTTCGCACCACCACGAGCGACATGTTCTTGGTCAGTAGTGTGATCGGCGTAAAGTCCTTGAGGGGATCGTATGGCAAGTTGGAGGTGACCAGCGGGTTCATGACCATGGTCGTGTCCATCGGAGCAAACAGGGTGTAGCCGTCGGGCGCGGACCTCGCCGCGGCTACCGCGCCGATCGTGGTGTTGCCGCCGGCGCGGTTCTCGATCACGACCGGCTGGCCCCAGTCCTCGCTCATCTTCTGTCCGACGAACCGCGCGACGATATCGGCCGGTCCGCCCGGCGGGAACGGCACGATGATGCGGACAGTCCGGTTGGGATAGCTCTTCGCGTCGGCATCGCGGACGTCTTGCGCAGACGCGGGCCCGTACGCGAGCGTCACCGCGAGGGCAATTGCCAGGAAGTGAGGCGCGGGAGCCGGAAAGGGTGTCAATCGATCTTTATCCCCACCGCCTGAATGACTTTGGCGCGGACATCCGCCTGCGAGCGGACGAAGGCAACGAACTCTTCGGGTGAATCGCTGCTCGCGGGCTCGATACCGGCGGCGGCCAGTTTTTCGCGCACCTCGGGCATCGCCAGCACCTTCTTGATCGAGCCGTGCAGCTTGGTCACCACCTCGCGCGGCGTGCCTGCGGGCGCGACGATGCTCTGCCAGATGCCGAGATCGTAGCCGGGAAAGGTCTCGGCGATCGTGGGGATTTCAGGCGCCAGGGAAAGGCGTTGCGCACTCACCAGTCCGAGAATCTTGAGCTTGTTGTCGCGCCAGAGCGGCAGCGACACATTGATGCTCTCCATGCCGAGCGGAATGTCCCCGGCCAGGATGCCGGTGATCTGCGTGGTCCCGCCACGATACGGGACCATGGTGAAACTGGTCCCGGCCATCATGTTCAGAAGCCCCACATTGACTTGCGATGTCGGCGTGCTGACGCCGATCTGGAAGGTGCCCGGCTTGGCCTTTTCCTTCTCGACCAGCTCCTTGATCGAGTTGACCGGGATGCTGACGTTTCCGACCACCGCCGAGGGCACGAGCGCAACCAGCGACACCGGCACGAAATCCTTGAACGGGTCGTACGCAAGCTTGCTGTACAGGAACGGATTCATGACCAGGGTGCCGTCGATCGCCATCAGCAGCGTGTAGCCGTCGGGTAGCGCCTTGGCGACGGCCTGCGCGCCGATGATGGTGTTCGCCCCTGGCCGGTTGTCGATGACGACTTGCTGACCCAGGTCTTCGCCCATCTTCTGTCCGATGAGGCGGCCAAGGAAGTCCGCGGGGCCGCCAGGTGCGAACGGAACAACGAGCGTGATCTGCCGCGACGGATAGCTCTGTGCGGTGGCAGCTGGAACTAAAAGCGCGAGCAATGCAGCAGCCCAGGCGAGACGTGCGACGCTCATCTTCATCATATGGACCCTCTGTTGATCGCCAGTCACGCAACCATCTGCCCCATGAGGCGGCCGAGCTGCGGCATCGGCGCGAGCGGGCCAAGCGCCGGCTTCAGTCGTTGGACGCAACCCCAAAGCACCGCCTGGTTGCTGTTGACCACCGGCTTGCCCAGCGCGCGCTCGATATCGGCGACCGCCTCTATTTGCGTCGTGTTGGTGCAACTGAGGAAAATGCCATCGGCCTCCGGCCGGTCGTGCTCGCGGGCGAGCTCGGTCCATTCCCGCGGCGTCACAGTGGCGAATTCGAGGGGTTTGCGGGCGAGCGCCACGTCATGCACGACCAGAAAACCACTGGCATGCAGATAGTCGATCACGGCCTGGTTGCTCTTGTAGGGGCTGAGCACGACCAGCTTTCGCAGACCGAGCGCCTGCAACGCTTCGAGCACGAGCCGGCTCGTTGCGAGCGCCTCGATGCCGCTGGCTTCGCGCACGATGTCCAATATGCGGCCTTCGCCCTGCGGGCCCTGCGTCATCGAAGTATCCGTGCAATGAAAGACGATGAGGTCGGGCGCGACATCCGAGAGCAGCTTTGCCGAGGTGGCAATCTCGTCGGCCATCATCGCGAGCGGCCGCTTCCATTCCCCGGCCACGCGGGCACGGGCGACATGCACGCCGAGCGCGGGCGGGGCGAAGCGGTTGAACTGCGGCTCGGTCATGCTGTTGACGGACGGAATGATCATTCCAATCCGGGCGCGTGGCGCCGGCAACGGGCGTTCGATCTCCCGCGTCTCGATCGTCGTGACGACATTCATGGTCTGTCTCCGAACTGGCCGGCTATTGAATCTTCAATCCGGCATTGCGGGCGAGTGGCGCCCAGAATCCATATTCCTCGGTGAGGAATGCTTGGACGGCGGCAACGTCGAGGTCCTTCGAGAGCAAGGCGAGCTTTCGGAAGTGGTCCTGGACCTTCGGCGACCTCACGATGCGCCGCGTGGCTTCGCTGAGCTTGTTGACGACGTCGGGCGGAAGGCCCTTCGGCCCGCACAGCCAGAACCAGGTGCTCCCGCGCACGTCGGGATAGCCCTGCTCGGCGAACGTCGGAATACCCTTGAATACCGGATTGCGCTCGGTGGAGGTGACCGCGAGCGCCACCAATTGGCCAGCCTTGACCTGCTCGCCGACGGTCATCATTGCGGTGAGCGTCATCGAGATGTGGTTGCCGAGAACGTCGGTCACGCCCGAATTCGGGGCCGGCACGTGCTGGATGTCGATGCCGGCCTTGCTCTTGAACTGCTCGATCAGCAGATGGCCGAGCGAGCCCGGTCCGGGCGAGGAGGACGTGATCGGATTCTGTTTGCGGGCCTTAGCCAGCGTGACCAGTTCGGCGATCGATTGCACACCCAAGGCGGGATTCGCGGCCCAGGCATAGCTGTCCGCGCCGATCATCGCGATATGCGTGAAATCCGTCAGGGGATCATAGCCGATATTGGGATTAATCGCGGGACCTGTCAGGTGTGGGCCCGATCCGCCGATCAGCAACGTATAGCCGTCCGGCTCTGCCCGTGCCACCTGCGCCGAGCCGATCGCGCCGCTATTCCCCGCCCGGTTCTCGACGAAGAATTGCTGCCCGAAGGCGGCCGAAAGGTCGACCGCCAGCAGACGCCCAAACTGGTCAGCGCTGCCCCCTGGAGCAAAAGCGACAACGATCTTTACCGGTCGGACGGGCCATCCGTCCGCGCCGGCGTCCATCGCGGGCCACAGCCAGAGCGCAGCCGCCAAGGTCGTTGCGAGACCGCCCGTCCGGACCATCCGGTCTCCTCCCGCTCCTCTCGGCTGCGCGTCTGGGGCGCGCTAGCCACCTTGTCGGAGCGAACCCAAGGATAATCGAGGCGCCGGTCGAGTGAAAGCTGGCGCAACAGGGGAAACGTTTGGCATAAACTTGCCCCTCGACGCGAGGCTTGAGACGGCGAGGTGGAAATGAACGGCAATGAAATCGACATGCGCATGTTTGCGCAGCGTGCCGGCGCGAGCGTGGGCTATCCTGCCGGAAGCATTGTGTTCAAGAAGGACGATCCGGGCTCTTGCATGTACATCGTGCAGTCCGGCGTGATCGAGATGCTTATCGGCGACACGGTGGTCGAGACCTGCGGGCCGAATGAAGCGATCGGGTTCATGTCGATGGTCGACGGCGCGGCACGAAGCTCGACCGCGCGCGTCAAGGAGACGTGCGAGCTTTCGCTGATCGATCAGCGCAAGTTTCGCTTCATGGTCGATGAGGTACCGAACTTCGCCCTCTACATTATGGGCGCGATGGCGCGGCGCATCCGCGGCATGGGTCAGGCGATGTGACGATCCACGTTTGGCACATCGCCGGCCGTCTTTGCCAGGAAAGCATCCCGCACCGCCCATTGATGCCACCCGCCGCAGGCGGGGCAAAGAACGCGGAGATTCTGCTGCCGGATGCGCAAGAGCGTGCCGATCTCGCTCTCGACGCCGCTGTCGACCTCGCGTCCCGTGGATGGGCATATGAAGATGAGGTGTTCCATAACCGCCTCCATCGGAGGAACTGACCACACAATCATGTCGTTGGAGTGACCCCGACGCAATCGCGTCGTTACGCCGCGCACGCCATGATGCAATCGTGTGGGGAAGAGCTCACGCAAAATTGTGCGGACATGCAGCCCAACTGCGGTGTGAAGAGCTACGCGCGCGTGACGCGCAGGCGTGTTCCCCAGGGGTCTGCGGTCTCGATTCCGGCAGCGATCGCGGCGGTCTGCAACCCCGCCTGCGCAAGGCGGTCCGTTACCGCAGCGAAGGCCGCGTCATCGGCGGCTTCGAGCGAGAGCCACGCCAGCCCCGCACGGTTCTGGTCGCGCGGGCCCGCGCCGGCGCTGTGCCAGACGTTGCCGGCGATGTGATGATGATAGCGTCCCGAAGACATGAAGCTCGCGCCGTGGCGGCGGCGGGTGACCTCTAGTCCGAGCGCGTCGCGATAGAAGGTCTCGGCGCGCGCAATGTCTCCGACCCGCAGATGAACGTGGCCGATGCGCAGCCCTTCGGGCGCACCCGGATAGGTCGCGGCCGATGGGACCTCGCGCAGGATATCATCGATATCGAGCGGGTCGGTGATCATCTTCAATTCGCTGCCGGTCCACTGCCAGCTGTCCGCCGGGCGGTCGAAATAGACCTCCATGCCGTTGCCCTCGGGATCGTCGAGGTAGAAGGCCTCACTCACGCCGTGATCGGAGGCCCCGGTGAGCGGCACCTTATGGCGCGCCACATGCAAGATCCAGCGGGCGAGATCGGCGCGCGTCGGCATCAGGAAGGCCGTGTGATAGAGGCCCGCCGTGCGGGTGTCGTCGGGCTTGGCATCGGGCTCATGCTCGAGATGGACGATCGATACGGCGCCGGCGCCGAGCGTGGCGCCATGCATGCCCCGGTCCAGCACGGATAGCCCGAGCACGTCACGGTAAAATCCCGAAAGCCGGTCGAGGTCGCGGACCTTGAGGGCGACCGCTCCGATATGCAGCGGCGTGGCGCTGGCAAAGGTGGGGACGGCGGAGGGGTTGGGCGCATCCATGTCCCGATTATATCGGCTCTTTGAGCCGCTCCTGCAATATGGGTTCCGCGCTGGTGCGGTGGATTTGAAGTTCCTATCATCGTAGCCGCTTGCTCTTTAGGAACTTCAAATCCAAAAACCGCACTAGAATCATAAAATTGCTAGTGTCCCTTTGATTCCGAAGCTCGCATCGGAGGGTGCCGCAAGGGGGTGCGAACTTCGGAATCGGGACACTAGGTTGCCGCTGCAAAAGCGGCTCTGCTATAGGCTCGCAGAACGCCGACCCGTCACGGCCGGCCGGAGAAGACCCGCCATGGCTGTCGATGCCGCCACCGTCCGCCGTATCGCGCATCTCGCGCGCATCGCGGTTGCCGAGGAGGAAATCGAACCTCTGCAAGGCGAGCTCAACGCCATTCTCGCCTTCGTGGAGCAATTGTCGGAAGTAGATGTCGAGGGCGTCGAGCCGATGACCTCGGTGATACCGATGGACATGAAGAAACGAGCGGACGTGGTCACCGATGGTGGGATTCCCGACGACATCGTCAAGAACGCGCCGGTGACGGAAGAGCATTTCTTTGTGGTGCCGAAGGTGGTGGAATGAGGTCTGGGAGCGCGCGCGGGCATTCCCCGTCTCCCGACGCGCCGCGAGGAACTGGAGATTGGCCATGGCCGGCGGTTGGCCGTGGCGGCAGAGCGAGAACCACCAATGTGCCTTGCCTGTGAAGAACAGGAGTATTTTTTCCGCGTGTGGTGCGTGGATTTCCTCGCGCGGGGAGAGATGCCGCCCGGCGTGACCACGGACGATCTGCTTGCAATGGGCCTGCCGCTGCCCAAGCCAGCGGACGGCGGCACTGCCCAGCAGGCCGGAGTATCCAGTCGGCCGCATGCCGAGCCCTCTGCTGCCGCGTTTTCCTGCGATAGTCCGGACGAATGAGCGAACTCACATCTCTGACGCTCGCGGAGGCGCGCGACCGCCTTCGCAGACGGGAGTTCTCTTCAGTCGAACTCGCGGATGCGCACCTCGTGGCCATGGAGAAGGCGCGAGAGCTCAACGCTTTTGTGCTGGAGACGCCGGAGCATGCGCGCGCGATGGCGGCGGCGGCGGATGCTCGTCTCCGGGCCGGTGACGCGCGTCCGCTCGAAGGCCTTGCGCTCGGCATCAAGGACATGTTCGCGACCAAGGATGTGCGCACCACGGCGTGCTCGCGCATCCTCGACAATTTTCTGCCGACCTATGAATCGACCGTCAGCTCCAACCTCTGGCGCGACGGCGCGGTGATGCTCGGCAAGCTCAACAACGATGAGTTCGCCATGGGCTCGTCGAACGAGACGTCGTCTTTCGGTCCTGTGATCTCGCCCTGGCGACGCAAGGGAGCAAATACTCACCTGGTGCCGGGCGGCTCCTCGGGCGGCTCGGCTGCCGCGGTGGCTGCGGGTCTCTGCCTCGGCGCGACCGGCACGGATACCGGAGGTTCCATCCGACAGCCCGCGGCCTTCACCGGCATCGTCGGAATCAAGCCGACCTACGGGCGCTGTTCGCGCTGGGGTATCGTCGCTTTTGCGTCTTCGCTGGACCAAGCCGGGCCGTTCGCACGCACGGTACGCGACGCCGCCATCCTGCTCGGGTCGATGGCCGGGCACGACCCTAAGGACACGACGTCGGTCGATCGCCCGGTGCCGGACTATGAGGCCGCGGTTGGCAAGCCCATCAAGGGCATGAAGATCGGCATTCCCAGGGAATACCGGATCGAGGGCATGGCCGCCGAGATCGACAAACTCTGGGAGCAGGGGGCGCAATGGCTCAAGGCCGCCGGCGCCGAGATCGTCGAGGTATCGCTGCCTCACACCAAGTACGCGCTGGCGGCCTACTACATCGTCGCGCCGGCCGAAGCGTCTTCCAATCTGGCGCGCTACGACGGCGTGCGGTATGGGCTGCGCGAGCCGGCGCGCGACATCACTGACATGTACGAGCGCACGCGAGCCGAGGGTTTCGGCAGGGAAGTGCGCCGGCGCATCATGATCGGCACCTACGTGCTCTCCGCCGGCTATTACGACGCCTACTATTTGCGGGCGCAAAAGGTACGCACTCTGATCAAGCGCGATTTCGAGAATGTCTTTGCCGGCGGGGTAGATGCGCTTCTTGCGCCAGCGACGCCATCTGCCGCGTTCGGTATTGGCGAGAAGGGCTCGGTGGATCCGATCGAGATGTACCTCAATGACGTATTCACGGTCACAGTGAATATGGCGGGCCTACCCGGGATCTCCGTGCCGGGCGGCTTGTCGGCCGAGGGGCTGCCGCTCGGACTTCAACTCATCGGAAGACCTTTCGACGAGGAGGCGCTATTCTCCGTCGGCCATGTCATCGAGCAGGCGGCAGGCCGGTTCTCGCCCGAGCGGTGGTGGTAAACTGCTGCCCGTTCAACGGCCGGCTCCCGCCGCGTTGTCGGGAGGCGAGAGCGCCACCTCATGATGCTCGCCGAATTCGAGCGCACTTTGGCGCAATTGAAACCGCCTGCCGGCCTCGCGCCGGCGCTCGTGGCCCTGTGGTGGGCGGGGAGGGACCAATGGGACAAAGCGCACCAGGTCGTCATGGACGAAGGCGACAAGGAGTGCGCCTGGGTCCACGCCTATTTGCACCGAGTGGAAGGCGACCTCAGCAATGCGGGCTACTGGTATCGGAAAGCGCAACGCCCGGTATCGACTGAGCCGCCTCCCGCCGAGTGGGCCGCGATCGCGGAAGCGCTATTGGAGAAAGGGCCATGACTGAGGAAACCACACGGGCCGCCGTCACCGATCTCTATTCGGCTTATGCGGGCGGCGACGGGGAACGGATGGCAGCTCTCATCGCCGCCGACGTGGACTTTATCATCTACGGACCTGTGCAGGTATTTCCGTTTGCTGGCCACCACCAGGGCAAGGCGCTGTACTGGAAGCGCTGGGCCGCATTGCCGAGGACTATCTGCTGGAAAGCTACGTGCCTCAGGTCACCGTGATCGATGGCGACCGGGCGGCAGTCATGTCGGACGTCGCGTTCAAGCAGCGTTCGGGCGGTCGCACGCTGCGCTTTCACATCGCCGACTTCCTGCGCTTCCGCGATGGACGGCTCGTCGAATTCCGCGAGTTCATGAACACCTTCGATGTGGTGCAGCAGGCACTCAATCGCCTGCTCCCGATCTGAGGGGGATCGTTGCGGCTTGCCGGTTATCTCGGCGTCACGTCATGGACTACTTGACCGCCCACCATCGTGACGAGCGGCCTGATATCCTTGATCTCAGTGTCCGGGACCGTGAGGTAGTCGCGGTCGAGCACCAGCAGGTCGGCATATTTGCCCGGTGCGAGCGAGCCGAGATTGCCCTCCTGGAAGAGGAAGATGGCATTGGAGCGCGTGTGCGCGATCAGGGCCTCCTCGCGGGTGATGGTCTGCCGGTTGACCGCCCGCCCGCCGATCATGCGTCCGGTCACGGCGAAACTGAGCGTGTAGAACGGATTCGAGGTCGTGACCGCAGTGGCGTCGGAACCAAGGCCCCAATGGATGCCGCTGTCCTGGATCCGGCGGAACGGCGGCATGTCCCAGGCCTTGTCGCCATGTACCTTGTGCATCAACGCACCTTGGATCAGCGGACGGCTGTGAATCTGCGCCGTCATGCCGAGCTTCTTCATGCGTTCCAGCTGACCTTCGCTGACCTGGTCAAGATGCGAAAACGACCAGTGCAGTCCCTTGATCGGTCTTTCCTTATTGATTGACTCGTACTCGTTGAGGAAAGCGTCGATTGCGGTGCTCATCTCGACGTGTGAATTGACATAGATCCCGCGCTCGGCAAGCGCCAGCAGGAGCCGCCGCATCTGTGCGAGGTCCTCAGCCCGGGTGTTGGTCTCGACGCGCAGCAACTGGGTGGTGACCGGCGCAAAGACCGACTCGCCCCAGCCCACGTTGTCGAAGTAATCGTTCCCCTGGAAAGGCTTGAGGTCGCGGATTTCGCCGAGCACCGCGTCGACTTGCGCGGGCGTCGCGGGTTGCCGGATCGTCGTCCAGAACAAGCGGATAGTGAGCTCGCCACGGTCGGCGAGATATCTGTAGGGCTCGTAATGCTTGGCGCCCATCCCGCGCCCTCCGGCATCGAGCCACGCCGTGACACCCATGGAGTTAAGATAGCTCACGAGCTTGCGCGTATTCGCGAGCCACGCTTCCTGGTTCTGCAGCGGCACTCGTGCCGCGACGAAAGCGACGCCGCCAGCACCGCGCACCAGACCGGTTGGTTTGCCGCCGGCGTCCTTCTCGATCCGGCCACCTTGCGGGTCCGGCGTGCCTGCATCGATCTTGGCTGCGATCAGCGCCACGGAGTTGAGATAGCTGTGGTTATAGACCGCTTGCAGCACCACCGGATTGTTGGGAGCAATGCGGTCGAGTTCCTCCAGGGAGAAGCCGCGGGGTTCGTCGGTGAACTGTTCTTCCGACCAGCCACCAAGAACCACGATCCATTCGCCCGCAGGGACGCTATGCACGCGATCGGCGAGCATCTTGAGCGCTTGCTGCCGGGAGGTCACGCCATCGAATCTCAGCTCATCGTGTTCAGCTGCGCGGACCCAATGGGCGTGGTTGTCGATCAATCCTGGGATGACGGTGCGGCCGGCCAGGTCGATGACCCGTGTCTGCGGGCCCCTGAGCGCCTCGACCTCGGCCGTGGTGCCGACCTTGAGGATGCGCTCGCCCTTGATGGCGAGCGCCTGCGCGATGGTGAAGCGGTCGTCTACGGTGACGATCTTGCCGTTGACGAGCACGGTATCGGGCGCCTGCGCGCTTGCCGGTCCGGCCGCCGCCGCGACTAACGCAAGGACAAGCAAAATGGCGCGCCCGAACGACGATCGCATGTTGGATCCTCTGGCTATTGTGTGTTGCGTCTGGCCACGGCCTGGATGGTGCGGCGGGTCGGCGCTTGGCGACTTGCCTCTCATCCCGGCTCCATGCCCCGCTTCTTGAAGGCTGCCGCTGCCGCCGGCGCAGTGATGAACTTGACCAGCGTCTTGGCGCCGTCCGCATCCTTCGCGCCGACGATGATGCCGCTCGAGAACATGGTGAATTGCTGGACGTCCGCCGGCAGCGGACCGACGTAGTCGACGCCGGCAAAGTGCGAGAGCTCGCTCACCTGCTGGAAGCCAATTTCGGCTTCGCCGTTGGCGATGATGCTCCCGACAAACACGCCGGTCGGGGTCTGCTTGAGCTTGCCCTTGATCTCGTCGGCGACCCCCATGCGCTGGAACAGACCGATGACATAGATGCCGCTGGGACCGGTCGAGTAGCCGATCGATCTTGCCGCCAGGATCGTCTTCTTCAGCGCTTCGGTTGTGCTGATGTCGGGTTTTGACGCGCCGGATTTCACACCCACCCCGACGCCCGATTTTGCCAGGTCGACCCGGCTGCCGGGCACGACCTTGCCGCCTTTGATGTGCTCCTCGATCGAGGTGGCGGACATGATCAGGAGGTCGTAGCTCTCTCCCGCGGCCAACCGCTTGTTGGCGTCGAGCGTCCCGGTGAAGGTTGTGGTGACCTTATGACCTGTGGTTTTCTCGAACTCCGGCACTAGTTCGCGATACGCTTCTTCGGTGGCTTGGGTCGAGAGTACTCTGATTTCTGCCGCGCCGGTCGGCATGCATGTCGCGGTCAAGATTATCGCGGCGGCTCCGATTGCGGCCGCGACCTTCGAATTGTGGTTCACGATGTTTTCTCCCTCTTGCGTCGTCGTTCAGGCTTATTCGCTCTGTCGTCGTCGAGATCTCGGGCTCGCCTCATCTCGTTGGCGGTACTAGCTGCTCTCCCGGGCTTTGAACCTCAATGTGCTCAAAGCGCGCTCATTCACGGATGCTAATTCCGGCCTGCTTGACCACAGGTCCCCACTTGTCCATCTCCGATCTGAGAAATTGTCCAAGTTCCTCAGGCGTCGTGCCGGCTACGAACAGTCCAAGCTGTTCCAGACGCCCCCTGATTGCGGGATCGGAGAGCGCTGCGACGGTGTCGGCATGCATTTTCTGCACGATCGCCGTCGGGGTTTTGGCGGGGACGAAAACGGCGTACCAACCCGTGACATCGAATCCGGGCAGAGCGTCCTCAGCCAGTGTTGGCAAGTCCGGTGCTGCAGGCGTTCGCTTGGCGGACGTTACGGCCAGCGCACGTAGTTGGCCCTGCTGCATCAGCGGTATGATGGGCGCGATATTGTTGAAGAAGGAATCGACACGCCCGGGCACCAGGTCTTGCAACGCAGGTGCGGCGCCCCGATACGGCACATGGGTCAGCTCGATGCCGGCGACGCGCTTGAACAGTTCACCTGCGAGATGCGGGCCAGTGCCATAACCGGGAGAGGCGAACGTGACCTTGCCTGGGTTCGCCTTGGCGTGAGCAATGAACTCCTTGACCGAATGCGCAGGCGAGGAGTTCGGCACAACGAGAACGGCGGGATATTGCACCACGAGGGTGACCGGAACAAAGTCGGCGACCGGATCATAGGCGAGTTTTGAATACAGATAGAGGTTGGTCGCCTGGAATTCTCCCGCCAGGTACATGGTGTGGCCGTCGGGAGCGGAACGAGCCGCGGCCTCCGAGGCGATGTTTCCGCCGGCCCCACCCCGGTTCTCGATCAGGACCTGCTGGCCCCATGTCTCCGAGAGCCGCCCGGCAATCAACCGGGCGATGGTGTCGGCTCCTCCGCCCGCGGGATACGGCACGATCATTCGGACGAAACGGCCCGGCCAAATCGTTGTCTGTGTTTGCGCTGCGGCGGCGCGACCAAGCAGGCCGGCCGGAAAAGACAGCGTTGACGCGGCCGATAGACGAAGCAACTGGCGGCGGTCGATCATGTCCTTGCTCATCGATCCAATCTGTGGCGGCGTTATTCGCGGATGGTGATGCCCGCGTCCCTGATAACAGGCGCCCATTTGTCCATCTCGGCTTTCAGAAACGTCGCGAGTTCCGCCGGTGTCGATCCCACCACCACGACGCCGAGTTGCTCGAGCCGCTCCTTGGTCACGGGATCGGTCAGAGCCGCGGCAGTATCGGCGTGCATCTTTCGGATGATGTCGGGCGGAGTCTTTGCCGGCGCGAAAAGTGCATACCAGGATGACACGTCGAAGCGGGGGACGCCGGCTTCGGCGATCGGCGGCAGCTCCGGAGCTGCCGCTGTCCGCTTGGCGGTCGTCACCGCAAGGCCGCGCAGCTTGCCACCTTGGATCAGCGGCAGCACGGCACCGATATTATTGAACATGACGTCGACCCGTCCGGGCAGGAGGTCGTTGAGGGCCGGCCCCGCACCGCGATACGGCACGTGCAACATCTCGATCCCGGCCATCCGTTTGAATAGCTCGCCGGAGAGGTGAACTGAGGTGCCGTGACCGGAGGACGCGAAGGTCACCTTGCCCGGGTTGGCCTTGGCATAGTCGATGAATTGGGTAACGGAACGGGCCGGCGAGGTGATCGGCACCGCCATGATGTTGGGGTATTCGCAGATCAGCGATATCGGGGCGATATCCTCGACCGGATCGTAGGTGAGCGTGGGAAAAAGGAAGCGGTTCACTGCAAGCGGCATCGAGGTGATCAGGATCGTGTAACCATCCGGGTCGGAGCGGACCACGGCCTCGGTGCCGATATTGGTGGCGCCCCCGCCGCGGTTCTCCACCACTACCTGCTGGCCCCAGATGTCCGAGAGCTTGCCGGCAACCACACGGGCGATGGCATCGGTGCCGCCGCCCGGGGGAAACGGCACGATCATGCGGACAAACCGGCTTGGCCACGCCACAGCCGGCTGTGCTGCTGCGCGGGCGCTGGGCCCCCAGGCGAGCGCCGCAAGCGCGCCAAGCTCAATGGCCTGACGGCGGGTGATCATTCGTTGACCTTGATGTTGGCTGCCTTGATGACGGGCGCCCACTTCTCCATCTCGGTCTTGAGATGTGCGCCGAGCTCTTCGGGCGTGGATCCGACCACCATCACGCCGAGTTGGTCGAGCTTGGCCTTGATCGCCGGCTCGGCGAGCGCGGCGACGGTGTCGGCGTGCATCTTGCGCACGATCTCGGACGGCGTCTTCGCCGGCACGAAAAATGCGAACCAGGACGATGTGTCGTAGCCTGGAACGCCGGCCTCGGCGATGGTGGGCACCTCAGGCGCCGTCGGGACACGGGTGGCCGTAGTGACGCCGAGCGCGCGCAATTGTCCGGATTGAGCGAGCGGAAGGCCCGAGGCCATGACCGCGAACGTGCAGTCGACGCGGCCTGCGATCACGTCGGTGAAAGCCGGCGCGGCACCGCGGTACGGCACGTGAGTAAGATCGACCTGGGCGATGTACTTGAATAGTTCACCGCTCATATGCGGAGAGCTGCCGTGACCCGGAGAGGCGAAGGTGACCTTGCCCGGATTTTTTCTAGCCTCCGTAAGCAGATCGCCGACGGAGCGGAAGGAGGAGGAGTTCGGCACCACCAACAGATTGGGAAAGAGACAGATCAGCGTGACCGGCGCGAAATCGGCAACCGGATCGTAGTTGATCGAGCCGAAGAGATAGCGATTGACCGCCAGTCCGCCCGCCGTGATGTACATGGTGTAACCATCCGGCGCCGAGCGCGCGACGAACTCCGAGGCGATATTGCCCCCGGCGCCCGGCTTGTTCTCGACCACCACCTGCTGCCCCCACATCTCCGATAGGCGCGCGCCGACGATGCGGCCGATACCGTCGATGCCGCCCCCAGGGGTGAATGGCACCACGAGTTTGACGAAACGGGTGGGCCAGGCTTGCGCGGAGGTACCCTGCGCACCAGCCATGGGGCTGCCGATGGCCGGCATGAGTACTGAGGCTGCCGATGACTGGATGAGCTGACGGCGGGTGATCATCGTTTTTTCTTCCTGGGATGCCGGATGAGCGCCGGCCATGCCAGCGTGCCGTTGCCAAGGTCGATCTCACTCATGAGGCGCCGATCGCACGTCGCTC
Source organism: uncultured Alphaproteobacteria bacterium (assembly GCA_963725065.1). GTDB lineage: Bacteria > Pseudomonadota > Alphaproteobacteria > Rhizobiales > Xanthobacteraceae > VAZQ01. The sequence goes on along the minus strand of CAVRXD010000052.1, from coordinate 37,542 downwards.
TGCGCGCGGCGCGAGACACCCTGGTGGTGGAAAAGACAGATTGCCGTCGTAGCGGCGTGCCGAGGGGGGCGGAAAAAAGGTGCGCGAAGGGGGCGTGCGCGCCAGAACGCGGACGCGGCCACAAAGCCCGGCGATCTCTCGGGGCCATCACGACTAGACCTCCCTCACGTCACGCCGTTGATCGGGGCGACGGCGCGCCGCTATCGAGGGCGCGTCTATTTGAAGAGAGGGTACCGCCGCCCGCCGTGGTCTACAACCGACTAAACCACGGCTGTACTCATCAGCTCATCGCGAGAGCACGTTCGCGCAGTTCGATAATGCCGGAAAGGTCAGCGCGGCTGCCCGGTCGCGACCGGAGGCAGGTCTGCGTCGCTATTGACGGTCTTCTTCCCCACGTGCTCGCCACCATTGAGCAGGAATACCGCGAGAGCGACAGCGATCAGTGCGCCGAGGATGGCGCCCAATTTGCCGTTGCGTGCCCTGTTGTCAGTCATCATCACCTCCGATCATCCGTCCTCATGCAGCCAACGCCTGCGGCCAACCGAGGTTCCTGCGCTGCAACAAGGCCCATTTGGAACTGCGGCAGCCTTGTGGCGGACCCTTCAAGCGTCTACCAAAAGTGAATAAATGCGGATGTGTTCAAGCAGCGCGCGAAGCGGACCCGACAATGAATGCTCCAGTGAAGAAATCGAAACTGATCAAAGGCGCAACCGGCGACTGGGAAGTCGTCATCGGCATGGAGGTGCATGCGCAGGTGACCTCGCAGTCGAAGTTATTCTCCGGTGCTTCAACTGCCTTCGGTGGCGAGCCCAATTCGCACGTGTCGCTTGTGGATGCCGCGATGCCCGGCATGCTGCCGGTCATCAATGAGGGATGCATCAAGCAGGCGGTCCGCACCGGCCTCGGGCTGAAGGCGCAGATCAATCTGAGATCGTCGTTCGACCGCAAGAATTATTTCTATCCCGACCTGCCGCAGGGCTATCAGATCAGTCAGTACAAGGCGCCGGTCGTCGGGGAGGGCGAGGTCGTGCTCGACATGCCCGATGGCGATGCCGTGACGGTCGGCATCGAACGCCTTCATCTGGAACAGGACGCCGGCAAATCGCTGCACGACCGGCATCCCGCCATGTCACTGGTCGATCTGAACCGCGCCGGCGTGGCGCTCATGGAGATTGTGTCGAAGCCGGACCTGCGCTCCTCGGAGGAGGCCAAGGCCTACGTCGCCAAGCTGCGGACCATACTGCGCTATCTCGGCACCTGCGACGGCGACATGGAGAAGGGCAACTTGCGGGCCGACGTGAACGTCTCGGTGCGCAAGCCCGGTGGGCCTCTTGGGACCCGCTGTGAGATCAAGAACGTGAACTCGATCCGCTTCATCGGTCAGGCGATCGAGCACGAGGCGCGGCGGCAGATCGAAATCCTGGAGGATGGCGGCAAGATCGAACAGGAGACACGGCTGTTCGATCCAAACAGAGGCGAGACCCGCTCCATGCGCTCCAAGGAGGAGGCGCACGACTATCGATATTTTCCCGATCCCGATCTATTGCCGCTCGAGCTCACCGCTGCCTACGTCGACGAACTCAAGACGCATCTGCCGGAACTGCCGGATGAAAAGAAGGTGCGTTTTACGCGCGACTACGGCCTTTCGATATATGACGCCGGGGTCCTGGTCAGCGAGCGCGAGACCGCCGATTTCTTCGAGGCGGTCGCGCAGGGCCGCGACGCCAAGGCTGCCGCCAACTGGATCATCAATGAACTTGCCGGGCGCCTCAACAAAGAGGGCAGGGACATCGCGGGGTCGCCGGTGTCGGCTTCGCAGCTCGGCGCGATCCTCGATCTGATCGCGGCCGGCACGATTTCGGGCAAGATTGCCAAGGACTTGTTTGAAATCTGTTGGACCGAAGGCGGAGATCCGATTGCGATCGTGGAAACGCGCGGCTTGAAGCAGGTGACCGACCTCACGGCGATCGAGAAGGTGGTCGACGACATAATCGCCGGCAACCACGAGAAGGCGGAGCAGGCAAAGATCAAGCCTGCGCTGATCGGCTGGTTCGTCGGTCAGGTCATGAAGGCATCCGGCGGCAAGGCCAATCCGCAGACGGTCAATGAGTTGCTCAAACGCAAGCTCGGCGTCTGACGCCGCCGGCGGCGGACGAGAAAAGAAAACGGACGCGCGAATGCGTCCCCGTGTGTCCTCCGTCGTCCGTCTTCTGACTGGGTTCGGCGAATCACTCCGACGCGATTCGCTCGATTCGTGACGGATTCGATCTCCAAGGTCGCGCTTGCAAGCCTCTTGACTGAATTTTTTTTGCACAAGTCGCTTGGTATGCTTAACGCGCCGTTGCGCGCGATTTTGCGAGCGCCCGAGCTTCGCGCCCGCGCGGCACTGCCTGCGCTCTCGAAAAGTTGGGTGTGTCGAAAAGCTATATATTATCGGTGTTTTTTAAGCGTCGCGAAAAAGTGCGTGGTGCATTGCTCGGCGCCAATGTGCAACGCTTCGCACGCGTAGCCCACGCTCGTTGAAGCGCAACATCTGGTATCGGCCAGAGGCCCAAAGCTGTGCAATGTGCAAAAACACTGGTGTTTTTGTCGCGCTGTAGTAATCCGGTGACAGTGTTCGCGATCCCCGCGGGCACTGGACGATATCGCCACTCACTCATTGGCTAGGAGGGCAGCATGGCGAAGAAGCGAAAGACGAAGACGAAGTCAGCGGCGAAAAAGGGCGCGAAGAAGACCAAGCGCCGGAAGAAGAAGTAAGCACGCGCTGCTTCACAGTCTTCGACTTCGAACGACGTCGATGACTGCGTCAAACGGGCCGGCGCGAGTCGAGGGACGGTGAGCGTATCGCCATCGTGCTTCGACACCGCCGGCCTCGATCGACGACAGAGGGCGTCGGCGAGACAAGGGTTCGAGCTTCGCCAGTCCGCGCACTGCGGGCAAAGGTGGAGAGGAGGGAACGGAGATTTTCCGTACCTCGCCGCGGCAGGGCAATCTGCCGGCGGATCGAAGCCCGGCCTCTCGCCGACGCCCTTGGTTTTTTGCGAATAGACACCGCACTCGCGACGACGACAGAGTCGCATGATGGTGCAACGCGTGGCCGGTTGAGGCTTGGAATCTGGTGGACCTGCGCCCTTGCCTGCGCAAACGTCTCGCGGGCAGCGATCTCCGGGAATGTCCGGCGGGCCAAGTGCCGTGTCCGGGCGACCTTCTGGCGGCTTCTTGATGCGGATCGCTCGCCGTCATTGGTTGCGGTTTTCCGCGGACCAGCCTTAATTCCAAACACGCCTTAGAGCACCGTCATCCCTTCTTTCGGGGAGCTTCCTATGGCCCGTGTTGTCAAAAAGCCGATCCGCAAGAACGGCCGCACCCGTCCCAGACCCGAGCCGGCCTTTGATAAGGAAGCGAGGTCCGCGTGCGGCAATGCACCGATCGATCTCTATTTCTGGCCGACGCCCAACGGCTGGAAGATCACGATCATGCTCGAGGAGTGCGGCCTCCCGTACACAGTGATCCCCGTGGACATATCCAAGGGTGAGCAGTTCAAGCCGGAGTTCCTGGCGATCTCGCCCAACAATCGCATGCCGGCGATCGTCGACCACGACGGCCCGGACGGCAAGCCGATCTCGATCTTCGAGTCTGGTGCCATTCTCCAATATCTCGGCCGCAAGACCGGGAAGTTCTATCCCCATGACGAGCGCGGGCGCGTCGAGGTCGATCAGTGGCTGTTCTGGCAGATGGCCAATCTCGGTCCCAAGGCCGGGGAGGCAAACCATTTCCGCGCTTATGCACCGGAGAAACTGTCCTACGCCATCGAGCGCTTCAGCAATGAGATGAGCCGGATCTACGGCGTGATGAACACGCGGCTCGGGGACCGTGAATTCCTTGCCGGGACCTACTCGATCGCGGACATGGCGTGCGTCGGCTGGGCGAGCCGGGCCGAGCGCTACGGCCACGACCTCAGCGGCTTTCCGAATGTCAGACGCTGGCTCGAAACACTGCTGCTTCGCCCGGGAGTGAAGCGCGGCCTGTCTGTCCGGGTGGAAGCCGCATTTCGCGTCGACACCAATGATCCAAAGGTGCGGGAGGTTCTGTTCAATCAGCGAGCGCGCTGAGCAGGCGGACCGAAATACGGATGTCTCCGTGCGGCCATCGTTCATCACGCGGCCGTCCAGGTGTTCGTTTCCGGATCGGCGACAATTCGACCGCCCTGCGCTTCTTCGTTATGGCCGCACCAGTGCGAAGTCAGGAATGCTGAACGTGCGAGCTGACCAGAAGGGCGATGCGGCCGCGAAAACGGCGTCGGGACGATCGTCCCGCCCACGGCTATGTTTGACCGCCAGGCGGCCCATCCTGGCGATCGCCGTCCTTGACCGGTCTTGGCGCGGTCGATACCCATCTCAACGCCCGCCTTCGCGACGCAAGCGGACAAGCCCGCCAAGGAAGCTTGGCGGCGGGTGCCGGAGAGGTGGCCGAGTGGCTGAAGGCGGCGGTTTGCTAAACCGTTATACGGTCTAAAGCCGTATCAAGGGTTCGAATCCCTTCCTCTCCGCCAATCCTTTGCTCCGAGCTGATGCGGCCGGAACGACGACGCCCGGCAGCCCGCCCGGCGGATCGGCATCGCAACTGAAGGGCAGGCACGTTCCACATCAGCTTCGCGCGTCAGGCAGCGTTTGCCGCCGCGGATGCCCCCAGATCCCGCCTTGGGCCGACATGTTTGGTGGCTGGGACGTCATGATCCGCGGCAGAATTGGTGACACGGAATCGCCGGCAGCAGGCGCGGTTTTGCCCATGCTCGCGGCATGTGCGGCCTTGGTTCAAAGCGCCGTTTCGGCTGCCGACGCCGCCGCCGCCGACGACCAGGGGCCAGTGGAGGCCGATCTGGGTCAGTCCTGGGATGGCTTCGATCAGGTATAAATTTCGCCGTCCACCCAAATGCTTGCGAGAGCATTCTGAGACGAATTCGAGGCGGGGTTTCAACGTTGCAGACGCTGCTTTGGAGGGTCCGCGGCCAAGTGTTGTTTCGGCAACACCCGGACGGAAACTGAGTTTAGGAGTGTTCAAAATGCCTCTTCGCAGTTGCCTGCCGGAACTCCCGAGCTAATAGTGTGCGGGCGACGGAGGGGGGCGTCCCCATGTCGCTCCTTCCGGTCAGGCCGGTGTCCCAGGGGAACAAAGAGGGGCACCGGAAGGGCCGGACGGGACGGGGAGCTAAGGGGACCTTCCAGGGTGAGCAGCGCCCGACGGAGACCGATCCTCCCACGACAACAAATGGAGGTTGAGATGAAGATGGTGAAAAGTCTTCTGCTCGGTACCGCCGCGGGTCTCGTCGCGGTCGCTGGGGCGCAAGCAGCCGACATGCCTGTAAAGGCAGCGCCGGTTCAATACGTGAAAATCTGCAGCCTGTACGGGGATGGGTTCTACTACATTCCCGGCACCGACACCTGCCTGAAGATGGGCGGGTATCTGCGTGTCCAGGCCGAATACAATGCCGGCGCCGGCGGCGTCGTCGACCGGCGACGGGACGCAGAGGCGCCACAGGGCCGGTTCACCCGCGACCTGACCAACGACATCAACTACCGCGTCCGCGGGGTGATCTCGTGGGACGTGCGCCAGCAGACCGAATACGGCACGCTGCGCACCTACATCCGCTTCGGCGCGGAGAACACCACGCCGGCGGCCACCGGCGGCGGCACGACCTTCAACCCGTTCTGGGATCGCGCGTTCATCCAGTTTGCGGGCTTCACGGTGGGCCGGTCGCAGTCGTTCTTCGACCTCTTCACCTACGGCGGCGCCTACAGCTACCACAACGTGCGGGTCTCGGGTGACACCGGCGCGTCCGGCCAGAACCTCTGGGCCTATACCGCCCAGTTCGGCAACGGCTTCTCCGGCACGCTCTCGCTGGAAGACCCCGCAACCCGCAAGGGCGGCGGCACTCGACGTGACCGCGCGGCGTTCTTCGGTGCGAACGGCGCGATCGTCAACGACAACGGCCTGACGATCAATAACGCGAACTTCGGCTTCCGGGTGCCGGACATCATCGCCAACCTGCGGCTCGATCAGGCCTGGGGCTTTGTCGGCATCAGCGCCGCTCTGCACGATGCCAGCGCGCGCCTACTATGCGACGCCGAACGTGGTCAACAACGGCCATCCGGAAGACGGTACGGCTGGGCGTTGGCTGGCGGTGCCAAGTTCAACCTTGCCGGGCGGCGACATGATCGGCTTCAACGTCTGCTACTCCGAAGGCGCAGCCGGCATGTGCACCAACCAACAGACCTTCCAGCTCTACAACAACAGCAACCAGCGTGGCGCCTAGCCTGGACTGCCGATGGTGTCTTCAACACCGGCACCCAGATCGAGCTGACCAGGGTGTGGAGTGCTCTTGCCGCGTACGAGCACATCTGGAACCCGAAATGGCGGACCGCGGTCGGTCGGCGGCTACGTCAACGTCGACTACAACGGGACCGCGACTAACCTCATCAACGCGCGGCTCCCCGGTGCAGGCCCGGCGAACTGCGGTGTGGTGGCAGCCGGTGCTCAGATCGCCGCCTTCACTCCGGCGGTCGGCAACAGCTGCAGCCCGGACTACAGCTTCTGGGAAGCCTATACCCGCACCCAGTGGAACCCGGTGCCGCAGCTCGATATCGGTCTGCGAAGTGCTCTATCACGCACACAACACCGCCTACAAAGGCGCCGGCGGCGTTGGCGGCGAACGGCTCGCGTCCCGCCGTCGTCACGGGGTCCTCGACGACCAGAACGTCTGGTCCGCGATGTTCCGCTGGCAGCGCAACTTCTATCCATGATCGCCTGAGCGATCCTGGCAAGCTGCAAGCCCCCGGCGGTCAACCGCCGGGGGTTTTGCTTTTGGCACACGGGCGAGCCCGCTAGCTGAGGCTTTCGAGCGCGACCGTCACCTGCTCGACCGACGGCAGCTTGCACTTGCCACCCACGACAGCGATCGGTCCCTGCCCCATCGGCCCGGTCAGGCTCGGCTCGCTGCCCACGAAAATTGCGACCAACGGCACGCCAAACGCCGCCGCGAGATGCAGGAGGCCGGTGTCCGTGCCGATGACGAACGATGCCCCGGCAACGAGCCGTGCCACGCGGTCGAGCGGTTGACGCTCGGGGACTTCCGCATTCGAGAGCGCGGCGGCGATGCGTCGACTGCGCGCGTGCCGCAGAAATGGCGGCAATTTTGTTTTTCCTTGAAGCGCTGGGAAACGAAGGGCTCGACGAATTGGCATATCGAGAGGCGCGAGCCCTCACCGAGATGGTCGATGAACCCTATAAGAGCGCGGTCGCACGGGTCGCCGACCATCCGATTTGGAAAAAATACTCATCACCGGCCCGGCCCTAAAGAGCGCGCCTTTAACCTGGGACCTTGGGCTCGTTGACGTTCATCGGCGAAAAATAGTTAGAAGAACCGGGCTTCCGCAATCCCTGCAGTTCGGTTGCGGCGCGGCCGCTGCTTGCGGAAGAATCTGCGGCAACGACGAAACGGAAAACGAGATCGCCTTGCGGGAAGAACCCAAAGTCATCCAAAGCCGCCACGTATGTGGAAGGACGTGGAGACAGGTGTCGCCGGCTGTAAACACGGGCCAAATTTAGGCATCATGTGCGACAGATCCGACGCCGGCATCCGGCAGCGGAACCGTCCGATCATCGTAATCCGTGATGGATACCCTTCGAATCAATGCTGGTTGCTCCGCTCGCAAAATTTCACGAATGAAGCAATGCGGCCGATGATGTCGTCGCCGGTCAGCAACGGCGCATGCCCCTCGTCCGGCACCTCGACGACGTTGAGGCCGGTATGGTGCGCCCGCATCGCTTCGACCGTGGCCGCCGACAGCAGGTCCGAATTGCCGCCGCGGATCACCATCACCGGCACGCGGGCCAATGCGTCGAACTCCTTCCAGAGCGTGGGCAGCGGCTGTGCGAGGTCGGTTGCCTCGAGCGTGGTGGCCAGCTTCACGTCGTAATCGGGGACGATGCGTCCGCCTGCCTCCTTGAACGTCCGGCGCGCGAACGCGGCCCAGTCGTCGTCGCTCAATTTGGGGAACTGGCGGCCGAACAAACCGCGCAGGATGTCGGCCGCGTCGCGCATGCTCGCCGGCGGCGCGAGCTTGCCGACATAGCTCTTGATCCGGATCAGTCCTTCGAGGTCGATCACGGGGCCGATGTCGTTGAGCACGCAGCCGGCGATCGCAGTCGGACGGGCCACCGCGAGCAGCATGGTCAGCAGACCGCCGCGCGACGTTCCAACGAAGACCGCCCGGGCGATGTCGAGCGCGGTCAGCGCCGCGATGAGATCGGCGAGTTCGACCGCTAGGGTGTAATTTGCCGGATCGCGGTCATAGTCGGATCGGCCGCGGCCACGGGAGTCGAGGGCGATCACGCGCCGCGGTCGGTCCGGATCGCTCGCCAGCCGAGCTGCCAGCGTCTCGAAGTCAGCGCCGGTGCGCGCAAGTCCCGGCAGGCAGACCATCGGCAGGGCGGTCGCGGTTCGCGGCCCATAGCTGCGCACATGGAGCCGCAGCCCGTCTTGGGCCGTGACAAAGATGCTGGTTGCAGTCGTGGCGCTCATTCCGGGCTCTCGGTCCGCGACAATTCGTATTTCGTGACGCAGTCGCGACGCGGTATATAGCTGCGCCCACCGACTAGTGTCCCGATTCCGAAGTTCGCAAACGCCCGCGTCCCCCTCCGATGCGAACTTCGGAATCACAGGGACACTAGCGAATTCACGATTCTGGTGCGGATTTTGGATTTGAAGTTCCTAAGCGCGTTTGCGGCTACAATGATAGGAACTTCAAATCCACCGCACCAGACCCAGGATTATGCCATGGCAGCCCCGACCGTCGACTTGCTGCAGGAGGCCGCTCGCCTGCACCGGCAGGGGGCGGTGGCCGATGCAGAGCACCGCTATCGGCAGGTGCTGGGGAGCGAGCCCGAACACGCCACGGCGCTCTACCATCTTGCGGTGATCGGATGCCAGCAAGGGCGCTTCGACGAAGGCATCGAGCTGGCGCGGCGCTCGCTCGCAAGCGAGCCGCATCAGCCGCGCGCGCACAATCTTCTCGGCATGGCTTTGAGCCGGCTCGGCCGGCATGAGGAAGCGCTGGTGAGCTTCGACCATGCGATCGTTCATCAGCCGGATCTTGCCGATGCCCACGGTAACAGGGCGAGCGCATTGCTGGAGCTCGGCCGGACGGTGGAAGCGGTCTCGAGCTACGAGCGCGCGGTCGCCTTGCAGCCGGATTCGATCGGCGATTGGCTCAACTTGGGCACGGCGCTGCATCGGATCGGCCGCCATGATGATGCGCTCGGCAGCTACGACCGGGCCCTGGCCCTGGAGCCGAACTTCCCCGAGGCCCATCTCAACCGTGGCAACGTTCTTGCTCAGCTCGCGCGTTACGAGGAGGCGCTGGCGAGCTATGAGCGGGCGCTCGCAGCCAATCGGCGCTACGTTGACGCCCTCAACGGCCGCGGCAACGTGCTTCTGCAGCTGGGCCGCGTCGAAGCCGCGGTCGCAAACTTCGAGAACGCCCTTGCGCTCGCGCCCGAAGACCCCGCCGTGCTCGATCACCTGGTCCATGCGCTGCTGGCCCAAGGACCGGACCATGTCTCCCGGGCACGCGCGCTGGCGGCAGTGACGCGCGCCCTTGCGGTCAAGGAAACCAGCGAGGCCAAGGCGCTGTTCGTGGAGTGCATCAGGAACCGGAAATTCACGTCTGATGCGCTCGGCATTCGTCCCCTGATGCTGCGGGCGTTGTCGGAGCCGTGGGACCGCCCGATGGACCTTGCGCTCCCGGCCGTGAGCCTCGTCAAGCTCAACCCCGCAATCTCGCACTGCTGCGCACGCGCGACCGCGGCGTGGCCGACACGGCTCACGATCGAGGATTTGTCCGGCCGCCTCGCCGCAATCGCCGACGATGAGCTGTTGCGTGTGTTGCTCGAAACCGTGCCCGTGTGCGACATCGAGCTTGAACGTTGTCTCACCGGGCTGCGCGCGATCCTGCTCGATGCCGCAGCGGAAGGGCCGGCGACACCAACCGAAGACGGCTTGTTGCGCTTTTGCTCCGCCCTGGCACGCCAGTGCTTCATCAACGAATACGTCTTCGATACGACGCGCGAGGAGCTCGAAAAACTCGATCGGATGCGCGAGCGCCTGGTGCGCGCCATGGCCTCCGGAGGCGCCGTTCCGGTCCTGTGGATGATCGCCGTCGGCTCGTACCTGCCGCTCCATTCGCTGCCCGGAGCCGATGCGTTGCTCGAGCGAGCCTGGTCTGCGTCAGTCGGCGCTCTCTTGACCCAGCAGGTGCGCGAGCCCTTGGACGAGCGGCTCGCGCGCAAATTTATTCCGCACATCACCGCTATTGCCGATGACGTGTCGCTCAAGGTCAAGCAGCAATACGAGGACCACCCTGCACCAAGATGGGTGAAGCCGGCGCCTGCAGGCGAGCCCAAGACCATGCCGCAGTATTTCGGGGGCTGGTTCCGGCCGCGTCCCGAGCTGGGTCGGCACGACAGGATCGACATCCTCGTGGCGGGCTGCGGAACCGGGCAAAATCTGGTCGAGACGGCGCGAGACTTCAAAGGCGCGCTGGTGCTGGCCGTCGATCTCAGCCTGGCGAGCCTCTGCTACGCCAAGCGGCAGGCGCTGGCTCTGGGATTGACCAACATCGCCTTCGGGGAGGCCGACATTCTCAAGCTCGGAGGGATCGGCCGCACCTTCGACATCGTGGACGCGAGCGGTGTCCTCCATCACATGGCCGACCCTTGGGCCGGCTGGCAGGTCTTGCTCTCGCTGTTGCGTCCCGGCGGCTTCATGCGGCTCGGGCTCTACAGCAGGCTCGGCCGCCAGGACGTCAACGCCGCCCGCGCCTTCATTGCCCGGCGCGGATACGCTGCAACCGCGCAAGATATCAGGCGCAGCCGCCAGGATATTTTGCAGTTGCCGGAAGGAGAGCCCGCGCGCGAGGTCGCCCGGCATCTCGACTTCTTCACCGTCAGCGAGTGCCGCGACATGCTCTTCCATGTGCAGGAGCATCAATTGACGCTGTCCGAGATCGCGAATTTCGTCGGTGAGAACGAGATCGAATTTCTCGGCTTCGTCGCCAATTCCGACGCCATCAACCGTTTCCGGGCGCGATTTCCGCAGCCTGATGCGGGCAGGGATCTCGGCTTGTGGCAGGATTTCGAGACCGAAAATCCCGGGGTGTTTGCCGGCATGTACCAGTTCTGGATCCGCAAGAACGGGTAGCGCCTGCTGTTGGGCAGCGTCCGCGCCGCCAGCCAGGTGCGCGCATAATCCGCTAATTGAATCAGCCCATTAGCTTATGCATACGGCGCATGGCTGCGGCGCAGCAAAGTGCCTGTTGCAATGCAACATAGGGAGCATATCTCTCGTCCAACGCCAGGCTGCCGTGCCCAACATGCTCGGCCCCCGGCTCAATCTTCGCACGTAGGAAAAAGGCCATGAAAGCGCTCACCAAATTGACGGTGGCGACTCTCGCTGTCGCGGCCATTGGCGCGGTTGCGGTTCACACGATCGAGGCGCACGTCATCTCTCCAGTCTCCGCCCTTCATCAAGACGGGGCGTCTGACTCGAAAACCTATGCCGACTGGCAGGGCCCGCTGGGCCAGTCTTTCGGCGCGCGGTTCCTTGCCCAAGGGGCGCCACGGGATGCGATCGCCGGCGGCGTGCCCGGCCATGGTCTCACCCTGCCCATCTTCCAGGGCTTGGAGAACATGCAGGTGGTGCCCACGTCGTCCGCCGCCGGACGCTCGTGAACGCCGGGGCGGCTCGCTGACCCCGGACGGCGGTGGGATCACCGATCAGCTGATCATGTTCAGCCTGCCGTGAACGGCGCCACGGGCACGGCCATGAGGTGACGAGAGGCGCTCGCTTCGAAGTGCGGCATCAATTCGCGGCTGCGCCGCGGCGCAGGTCCGCCTCGATCAGCAGCTTTGCTCCGCCGCCGAAGCGCACGCGATAGACCTGGAGATTTTCCAGCACGCGTTGGACGTAGTTGCGCGTCTCGGAAAATGGAATGCGCTCGACCCAGTCGATCGGGTCGACCTTGGGATCGCGCGGATCGCCATATCTGGCGATCCATTCCTTCACGCGGCCGCGCCCGGCATTGTAGCCGGCGAAGGTCATGATGTGCGAGCCGCGATAGTCGGCGTAGAGGTCGCCGAGCTCCGCCGCGCCCAGCGCCACGTTGTAGGTCTGGTCGCTCAGCAGCCGCTTCTCGTCATACGTTGCCCCGAACTTCTTGGTCACGTAGCGGCCGGCCTCGGGCGTGACCTGCATCAGGCCCATGGCGCGCGCGCTCGATACCGTTCGCGGGTTGAAGGTGCTCTCCTGGCGCGCGATGGCGTAGACCACGGCCGGTTCGGTCGTCGGTCCGATCGGCTGATAGTCGGGAATGCCGAAGGTCGGAAAGGCATAATGTTCGAGCGGGAGTCCGCGCCCGAGCGCCGACTTGCCCAACAGCACCATGGCGCGCGCGTCCCTTTGACGGGCGGCGACCTCGCCGATCGCCGCGAGCCCGACGGCGTCGCTCGAGCGTTCGCCGAGATCGGCCAGCGAGCCCGCGATCAGATCGCGTTCGTCGATCGCGTAGAGCAGTTCGATCGCGCGTGCGACCTCGAGCCGGGCGCGATCCGGCGCGGGTTCCGGCGGCGGGCGCAGCACGAGGTCCTTGTGGCCGAGGCGCGCACGCGCGATCTGGCCGTAATAGGCGGTGGAGTACCGTGCGGCCGCCTCGTAGTGCGCGCGCGCCTCGTCTCGGCGCCCCAGCGCCTCCGCCGCGCGACCCTGCCAGTAGCCCGCGCGCGCGAGCGTGATCGGGTTGCTGTTGCCGTGGCCGACCTTGGCGAAATGGGCGAGCGCGGTCGCGGGATCATTGAGGAAGCGCAAGGCGATCCAGCCGGCGGTGAACTGATGCTCGGCGCGGTAGTTGTCCTTGCTCGGGATCACGGCGTCGCGCGCGACGCGATAGGCGGTCTTGTCCTCATCGAGGTCGAGAAGCTTGCGGGCGACCAGACGCCGCTCGATCCACCACTGATCCGAGTCGATCGCTTGGCCGGGGTCGTTCGGCACCGACAGGATCAGCTCGGCGGCCTCGGCTGCCTTGTCGGCACGACGAAGAAACTGGGCGCGGCTGAAAATGAATCCGATGTCGCGATGCGCTTCCGCCGGCGCCGCATCGAGCAGCGCCTTGGCGTTCGCGGCTTTGTTGATCACGGCGATGCGCGCCCTGGCGATGACCGGCGCATTGCCGCCGGCGCGATTGGCGGAGCGCAGCCCGCCTTCGGTATCTTCCGCATACAGCCGCATGTCCATGCGCGCCTTGTGGTCGGCCGATGTGATGAGACCCTGGAAGACATCGAGGGCCAAGCCCTCGAGGTCGTCCGAGAACTCGTCATTGCGCCAGGCCTCGCGCACCAGGCTCTGTGCGCCGGCGCGGTCGCCCTGCAGCAGCAGCGCGCGGGCGAGCGCGAACTTTCCCTTCGTCGTGGTGGGCCGTTCCTTGGCGAAGAACGAGCGCACGAAAGCCGGATCGAGACGGTCTGCCCACAGGGTGGCTTCAGCCCGGCGGCGCAGCAGGCCGACGGCCGGCCAGCTCGGATTGTCGTTGATGAAAGCCATGTAGCGGCGCAAGTCGATGCTATTGGTGCCGTCGCTGCGCAGGATTGCCCATTCGACCAGCTTGCGGGCGACCGGATCGTTGATGGTTTTCTGGAGATCCTCGGCCTGCGTCGTCTTGCCCCGGCGCGCAGCGTTCACCGCTTCCTTCAGGGCGGCGGCGTCGGCCGAGGATATCGGCTCACCGGCGGCAACCGCGAACCGTGCGGAGGGAGTTGCAGCACGCGGCGCTGCCGCGGTGGCGTTCGGCTTGGCATCAGCCTTCGCGGGCGCGCTTGCCGGCCTTGGCTTGGGAACCGGCACCGCGCCGGACGAATCGGCCTGCAGCGCGACAACGACGGCCCCGCCGGCCAGCAGCGCGGTCAACAATCGTGAGGGCCTGGATGTGGTCAAGGCGTCGTCCTTGCTACGGTTCCGCCGCAATCCAATACTTATTCATTTGATAAGATTGACGAACACCTAACTACCGGAGCATTGCGCCGGACCGCGGCGAAAAGGCGGCGGCTTGGTGGCCGGGGGCTTCCTTCGGGCCGGCGTTCCCGGTAACAATGACGTGGGCTGCGGACGTGGCCCGCGGACAGGCCAGGCAGTTGGCTTTCGCAGGCGGACCGTCGGTTTGGGGCCTTCGCTCGTCGCCGACTGAACCACTCAGAGGATCGTATCATGACCGTCAGGACGAGCTTCAGGGGCTCGTTTACCGCGCTCGTCACTCCGTTCAGCAATGGCGCGCTTGACGAGAAAGCCTTCCGCGGCCTGGTGGACTGGCAGATTGCCGAGGGCACCAGCGGTCTCGTTCCGGTGGGCACCACGGGCGAGAGCCCGACGCTGTCGCACGACGAGCACGGGCAGATCGTGCAGTGGTGCATCGAGCAGGCCAAGGGTCGCGTGCCGGTGATCGCCGGGGCAGGCTCGAACTCGACCAAGGAGGCGATCGAGCTCGCCCGGCACGCGCAAGAGTTGGGCGCCGATGCCGTGCTGGTCGTGACGCCCTACTACAACAAGCCCACGCAAGAGGGGATGTACCAGCACTTCAAGGCGATCAACGACGCCATCGGCATTCCGATCATCATCTACAACATTCCGGCTCGCTCGGTCATCGACATGTCGGTCGATACGATGAAGCGTCTGTTCGAGCTCGACAACATCGCCGGCGTGAAGGACGCGACCGCCAACGTGGTGCGCGTGTCTCAGCAGCGCGCCGCGATGGGGGAGGGGTTCAACCAGCTCTCCGGGGAGGACGCCACCGCGCTCGGCTTCATGGCGCACGGCGGCCATGGCTGCATCTCGGTGACCTCCAACGTCGCTCCGCGGCTGTGCGCGGAATTCCAGAGCGCCTGCCTGAAGGGCGATTACAAGGCGGCGCTCAAGCTGCAGGACAAGTTGATGCCGTTGCACACGGCGTTGTTCATCGAGACCAATCCGGCGCCGGCCAAATACGCTCTATCCTTGCTCGGAAAGTGCGCGGACACGGTGCGGCTGCCGATGGTTCGTTTGGCTGAGCCGACCAAGGCCGCGGTGCGCCAGGCGATGGTCCACGCCGGTCTGATCAACTAGGTCAATGAGCTAGCCCGCTGGCCGGCAGGTCGGCCACCGGGCTCGGCCAGCGGCCGCGCGTCTCCGCAGATTCGCTTGCCTTCGTTTCGTGCTGTGGTCGCCGGGCGCGATCGGGCGTCTCGATTTCTCGCCTGCTTCACCCCGTCCTCGGTGGTCGTGCCGATCTGCGCAAGCAGAATCGGAATTGATCTCATGTAAAGCGGTCAAGCACCGAAGCTTTGATCAGTACTGCACATCGCTGGCTAGGGAACTTTTCGCAACTCGGCGCATTGGGAAGGACCGATGAATTCTCCGGCGCCTATTGAGCCGTTGCGGCGAGAGTATTTGCTCTCTCCCGTCCGCAGCATCTTTGTCGGATACCGCACAGACAAGTTCCATACTGGTGGCATACCAATGTCGCCGGCGGGAGCGGGCGCGTGGTCGGAGCGCTGTGCATTTGGATGCGGTGTCCAGCTCGGCCATGAGAGGGACATGCGTGCAGTTGGATCGCTCCCATACCGGCAGGCGCAACCTGCTGCTGGCGGGCCTGCCCGCGGGCGATTTTGCGTTGCTCGCCCCGCACCTGAAGGAGGTCGTGCTCGAGCAGGGCGCGGTCCTGCAGGAGCAGGGCGATCCCGTCGACCAGGTCTATTTCCCGCATGATGGCATCATCTCGCTCCTGGCCGTGATGCGCCAAGGCGATGCGATCGAGACCGCCACGATCGGTTACGAAGGCGCGGTCGGCTCCTTTGCCGGGCTGGGACAGCGGCGCTCGCACACGCGCGCCGTCGTCCAGGTCGCGGGAGCCGCCACGCGCATCGCGGCCTCGCATTTTCGCAAGGCCGTCCAGGACAGCGACGCCATCTGCAAGATCGTCGTCCGCTACGGCGAGATGTTGCTCATCCAGGTCCAGCAGACCGCGGCCTGCAACGCGCTGCATGCGGTGGAGGCGCGCCTGAGCCGCTGGCTGCTCCAGGCCCGCGACCGCCTCGACAGCAACACGATCGCGCTCACCCACGAATTCCTGTCGCAGATGCTCGGTGTGCGCCGTACCACCGTGACCGTGGTCGCCAATGTGCTGCAGCAAGCCGGTCTCATCCGCTACCATCGCGGGCAGATCGAGATCGTGGACCGGCCGGGACTCGAGGCGCGAGCCTGCGAATGCTACGAGGCGATCCGCCGGCAGATCGATCACGTCGCGGAACGCTAGTGTCCCGATTCCGAAGTTCGCATCATTGTTCGGCACGCTCGCGTGCGAACTTCGGAATCGAAGGACACTAGCAACTTATTGACCTAGTGTGGCTTTGGTTCAGAAGTCCGCATTTCGGACTTGCCGCGGAACTGATGCGGACTTCTGAACCGCCACACTAGCACCCGCGCCCCTGCTGCGCCGCGATGCCAGTTACTGACGGTGTCGGCCTCGGAGTGGGCGCGGATTCTTCTTGCTTGAACGGATTGGCAGGCTGGCGTCTGTCGGCTATCGGAGGGTCGCGGCCGCTGCGGCCACGCTCGATGCCATCCGCAATCGCGGCGGTGGTCTGCCGCAGGGGCCGTCGGGCCGCAGCAGATCTGGCCCGCAGGAGAGTTGGATGGCTGCGAAATCGGATGACCGGGGTCGCGTGGTTGCTCATAACCGCAAGGCGCGGTTCAACTATGAGATCGGCGAAACGTTCGAAGCCGGGATCGCGCTCACGGGCACAGAGGTGAAAGCGCTGCGCTTGGGTAAGGCAACGATCGCAGAATCCTATGCGGACGCTCGCGGCAGCGAAATCTGGCTGGTCAACGCCAATATCCCGGAATATCTGCAAGGCGGCCGCTTCAATCATGCCCCCAAGCGCATCCGCAAGCTTCTCCTTCACCGTGGCCAGATCAACAAGCTGATGGGGGCGGTCGAGCGCGAAGGCATGACGCTCGTGCCGCTCAAGCTCTATTTCAACGACAAGGGCCGCGCCAAGCTCGAGCTTGCCCTTGCCAAGGGCAAGAAGCTCCACGACAAGCGCGAAACCGAGAAAAAGCGCAGCTGGGAGCGCGAACGCGGCCGGCTGCTTCGAGCCAAGGGCTGATATTCCCTGGTCCGGCAGCGGCCGGACACCCTGCGAATGCGCGCGCGCTTCGCGCGATCCTTTGCCCGCGTGCCCGCCCCATGCTCACGAATACGTGAATGATGCGCATGCGAAAGGCTCCCGTCGCCTGCATCCGCATCGTGCCGTGCTCGTAGTTGCTCGCATCGGGGAGGCTCGTTGAGAGCCTCGCCCCGGCAGACGCGGATCATTCTCAAGGGAGCGACCACATGTTCGGGAAGATGAAAGTACTCGCGCTTACGGGCGTGCTTGCTGCAACCGCTTTCGCCGCCACCGGCGCCCAGGCAGCCGGCTGGATTGTCGGTCTGGTCGACGGCAAGTCGATCGTCACCATCGACCCGGCGAGCCGCAAGGTGGCATCGAAGGTCGACGTCAAAGGTGCCGGCCCGCTGGCGGGCATCGATGTTCGTCCGGCCGACGGCATGCTCTACGGCGTCGCGGCAGACGGCACGATCTTCACCATCGATATCAAGTCGGGCCAGGCCACGATGAAAAGCAAGATGTCGGAGACGCTCAAGCCCGGCACCATGGCCACGGTCGACTTCAATCCGGTTGCCGATCGCCTGCGCGTGATGGGCTCCGACGGCACCAGCCTTCGCGTCAATGTCGACGATGGCAAAGCGACCGTCGACGGTTCGCATAAATACAAGGATGGTGACGCCAATGCCGGCAAGACTCCGAAGGTGGTCGCCGGCGCGTACACCAATTCGTCGAAGGGCACCAAGGCCACCGCACTCTACAATATCGATGCCACGACCGGCGCCCTGGTCACGCAGGCTCCGCCCAATGACGGCGTGCTCAACACCGTGGGATCGCTCGGGATGCCGGTCAGCGGCCCCGTCGCCTTCAACATCGTCGCGAGCGGCGAGGACAAGAACGACGCATGGCTCGTCGCCGGCGGTGCGCTCTACTCGGTCGATCTCAAGACCGGCAAGGCAACCATGGTGGGCAAGATCGAGGGCTTGAACGGCAACCTCGCGGACATTGCCTGGGTCGACTGACAAGCCGGCAATGACCTAAGCTGTCCGGCCCGCGGGAGGTGTTCCGCGGGCCGGCGGCGTTTCGACCTGAGCGCGCTGAATGGAGGAGGCTCAAACATGTCCTCGCAGCGCCAGATCGGGATGTTGCTTTTCCCCCGGTTGACCCAGCTGGATTTGACCGGCCCCTATGAGGTCCTGGCGCGCTTGCCCAACACCACGGTTCATCTCGTGGCGCAAGGTCTCGATCCAGTGAAGACTGACCGCGGCCTGATGATCGTGCCGACGGTGACCTACGCGGACTGTCCTCAGCTGGATGTGGTGGTGGTTCCCGGAGGTCCCGGCCAGCAGGAGCTCATGGAGGATGAGGTCGTGCTCGGATTTCTGCGAAGCCAAGCGGCGCACGCGAAATACGTTACGTCGGTTTGCACCGGATCATTGGTGCTCGGGGCGGCGGGTCTGCTCAAGGGCAAACGTGCCACCTGCCACTGGGCCGCCATCGAGCATCTCACGGCGCTGGGTGCGGTTCCGGTGCACGAACGCGTCGTGGTGGACGGCAACGTCGTGACCTGCGCGGGCGTTGCATCCGGAATTGATTTTGCGCTGACGCTGGCGGCGATCCTGGAGGGCGAGCTGGTGGCCCGCGAGATTCAACTCCAGATCGAGTATGATCCCGCGCCGCCGTTTCGTTCAGGTTCGCCCAAGACGGCATCGCCCGCTACAGTCGAGACGATGCGGCGTCGGCTCGCGGAGTTGAGCGAAGCGCGCCGCGTCGTGGCAAATCGCGTCGGCCGTCAACTCGGCGTGCCGACGCGCACCATATAGGCTTCGCGACTCGTTGTAGGACAGGACATCCATGGCGCTGCCCGTCACGTTCGATCATTGCGTTGTGCACGTTTCCGACTGGGAGCGCTCGAACGCGTTCTATCGCGACGTGCTTGGCGCCGAGCTCGTTCGCCGGCCGCAGGGTTGGGCCTACCGCTTCGGTGGGGTCCAGCTCAATCTGCATGGGCCGGGATTTCATCCTGCCGAGGTGGCGCGCCTTCCGGTCCAGCCCGGCAACAGCGACCTTTGCTTCAAATGGGACGGGCCGATTGCCGACGCCATTGCCCATCTCGAGGGCTTGCACGTGCCGATCCACGCTGGGCCGATCGAGCGCTTCGGCGCGCAGGGCGCGGGCACGAGCGTATATTTTCGCGATCCCGACGGCTCGCTGCTCGAATTCATCTCCTATTTGCGTTGAGATGGGAGGCTTCCATGACGACCGAACACGATCCCAACGTGTTGCCAACGGACATTCCGGTCCCGCTGGACGATGGCGGCGCCAGCCACCTGCAGGGAGCAAGGATTCCGTCAGTGCCGCTTGCGGCGACCGACGGGTCGCAAGTCGATCTGTCGAAGCTCGCCGGCCGCACCGTGCTCTACGTTTACCCGCGCACCGGCGTCCCGGGGCAGGCGCCGCCCGACGGTTGGGATCAGATTCCAGGAGCGCGCGGCTGCACGCCGCAATCATGCTCGTTCCGCGACCACTTCGCCGAGCTCAAGCGGCTCGGCGTGTCCCATCTCTATGGCCTGTCGACGCAGGACACCGGCTATCAGCGTGAAGCGGTGGAGCGTCTGCACCTGCCGTTCCCCATCCTGTCCGACGAGAGCCTCGAACTGGCGCGTGCGATCAAGTTGCCGACCTTCACGGCCGCCGGCATGACGCTGCTTAAGCGCATGGCTCTCGTCATCGACGACGGCGTCATCACGAAGGTGTTCTATCCCGTGTTCCCGCCGGACAAGAACGCCGAGGACGTCATTGCCTGGCTTCGCGGGCGGTAGGACGGACCGAGGGGCACGACATTCCGATCGCAGTCGATCATCGAGCGATCTGTCGCGGCGGCGTCAACGGATCTTGCTGTGTTAACGGGTCTCGCTGCGTTCGCTCGTCGGCCGCGCTATCGCGCCGTCGGCGTCCAGGAACGCGCGCGCTGACGCGAATACATCTTGAAACATCTTCGGCGTCAGCACGCCGGTGTTGGTGTTGTAGCGCGAGCAGTGATAGCTGACGAAGAGACGCAGCTTTCCGATCTCGTGCGACGCCCCGTGGCCGAAAGGCGCGGCGGCGCGGCGCTGATTGAGCGCGACCACCGTGCTCTCGTGAGAAATTCGGCCGAGCGTGACGATGGCGCGCAGATTGCGCATCTCGGCGATCGTCGCCTCCAGGAAGGTCCGGCAGGTCTTGATCTCGGCCGTGGTCGGCTTGTTCTCCGGCGGCACGCAGCGCACTGCGTTGGTGATCCGCGCATCGACGAGGGTCAATCCATCGTCCGGCCGCGCCGCATAGTTGCCGCGGGCGAACTTGAAGCGTTTGAGCGTCTCGTAGAGCAGATCGCCGGCGTAGTCGCCGGTGAACGGCCGCCCTGTCCGGTTCGCCCCCCTGAGGCCGGGGGCCAGGCCCACGATCAGAAGTCGCGCGTCACGCCGGCCGAACGAGGCTACGGGAGCGTTGAACCAGTCGGGCTCGCGGCGCCGCCAGTCGTCTCGGAACGCCTTCAGGCGCGGACAGCGCGGGCAATCGCGGCCGGGTTTGCCGGACGCGTCGGACATGGGCTCAGTCTTCGAAGTCGTCGTCGTCAACCGGGGCGCCGGCGCCCGCCCGCTGCGGCGCAGCGGGTCGCTGCAGGAATTGCGGCGTGTGACGCTCGCGCGGTTCGCGGGCTTCGCGCGCGGCGCGTTCGGACGGGTCCCGGCCGATCTTGGGCTGCAGTTCCACGATGTCGAGAAACACGTCGGCCTGACGGCGCAACTCGTCGGCGACCATCGGCGGCTGGGTCGAGATGGTGGAGACCACGGTCACCCGCACGCCGCGCCGCTGCACCGCCTCCACCAGCGAGCGGAAGTCGCCATCGCCCGAGAACAACACCATGTGATCGATCGAGCCAGCGATTTCCATGGCATCGACCGCGAGCTCGATATCCATGTTGCCCTTGACCTTGCGGCGACCGGTCTGGTCGACGAATTCCTTGGTCGCCTTGGTCACGACGCTGTAGCCGTTGTAGTCGAGCCAGTCGATCAACGGCCGGATCGACGAATATTCCTGATCCTCGATCACAGCGGTGTAATAGAACGCGCGCAAGAGATAGCCGCGCGAATGAAACTCGCGCAGGAGCCGCTTGTAATCGATGTCGAAACCGAGCGATTTGGCGGTGGCATAGAGGTTGGCACCGTCAATGAACAGCGCGATTTTTTCCGTTTTGGGTTCCATGATTGCTCTCGTCTGAAGTCATCAAAACATCGGTGCCGGCCTCGAACGGCGCGCGGCGCCGGACAATGGTGCCGGGTCTCGTCAACGGGGCTGAGAGTTCGTGTGGCCGCTCAATTGCGGGTGCACGCTCGCTGTCACAACCAAGGCGAAGTATAATAGTAAGGATCGCATTGTCGTCCCCGGTCTGGGTAACAGAGGCCTATCGGGACGCCAAGGAAAATGTGAGGCGCGCGTTTCACCCTTGCACTTTGGGCGCGAGAACGTTAATTAACGCTGACTTTTCAGCAGTTCCATTGCAGGAGCAATGCGCCCATGGCACGTGTCACCGTTGAGGATTGCATCGATAAGGTCGAGAACCGTTTCGACCTCGTCCTGTTGGCAAGCCACCGCGCGCGCACGATCTCGTCCGGTTCTCAGATCACGATCGAGCGGGACAACGACAAGAACCCGGTGGTGGCGTTGCGCGAGATCGCGGAGACGACCATTTCGCCCGACGATCTCAAGGAGGAACTCGTCCACTCCTTGCAGAAATACGTCGAGGTCGACGAGCCCGAGCCCGAAGCTGCTCCGCTGATCGGCTCTGCCGGAGGAACCGTCGACGCCGATGACACCGAGGTCACCGTCGACCGGATGACCGAGGAAGAGCTGCTCAAGGGCTTGGAAGGGCTCACCCCGCCCGAGGAGCAGCCCGAGGAAGAAGAATAGCGAACAACAGCGCGGCTTTGCGGCCATCACGGCCCGGCTCTGTCCGGGCCGTCGTTGTTTGAGACTGTCGCCGTTTTCAGAACGTCGTTGCTTTGGGATTAGTGCGGTTGCTTTGAGAATATTGTCGTTTTGGGAACGATGACGGCGACGCCTTGTGGCGATTGCGCAACGTCATGATATCCTTGGTGTGGTCGGCGTGATCGTCCGGGCCGGCCCAAGGGTAACCATGGTGCGTTCCTCGACCGATCTGCCCCGTATGCAAAACCAGTCACGGGCCCGGGCTCCGCTTGAGCGAAGTCTTAGCATCGTATCGCAAGCAGTTGAAAAAGCAGTAAAACCGCGCTCGTCGAAGCCGCCAATGATGCGGCAATACGATCTGATCGAGCGCGTGAAGCGCTACAATCCCGCGGCCAGCGAGGCGCTGCTTAACCGCGCCTACGTCTATGCCATGAAGGCGCACGGCGAGCAGAAGCGTGCGTCCGGCGATCCCTACTTCTCGCATCCGCTGGAAGTCGCGGCGATCCTGACCGATCTGAAGCTGGACGACGCCACCATCGCTGCTGCGCTCCTGCACGACACCATCGAGGATACCGCCGCCACCCGGGCCGAGATCGACCAGATGTTCGGGCAGGACATCGGTACGCTGGTGGAAGGGCTCACCAAGCTCAAGCGGCTCGACCTCGTCACCAAGGAGGCGAAGCAGGCCGAGAACCTGCGCAAGCTCCTGCTGGCGATCGCCGATGATGTCCGGGTGCTGTTGGTCAAGCTCGCCGACCGCCTGCACAACATGCGCACCCTGTCCCACATGCCGCCAGAGGCCCGCCGGCGCAGCGCCGAGGAAACCCTCGACATCTACGCTCCGCTCGCGGGCCGCATGGGCATGCATGAGATGCGGGAGGAGCTCGAGGACCTGGCGTTCCACGAGCTCAATCCCGAAGCCTATACGGTCGTCAGCGAGCGCCTCGACGCGCTCGGGGCGAAAAATGTCGGCCTGGTGACCGAAATCGAGCAACAGCTCAAGCGAAAGCTACTGGACCGCGGCATCGATGCCGAGGTGTCGGGGCGGCGCAAGCGCGCCTATTCCATCTGGCGCAAGATGGAGCGCAAATCGATCGGTTTCGAGCAGCTCTCCGACATCTTCGGCTTCCGCGTAATCGTGAAGACGCTACCCGAGTGCTACCAGGCGCTCGGGATCGTTCATACGACGTGGCCGGTGGTGCCGGGCCGCTTCAAGGATTACGTCTCGACCCCGAAACAGAATGATTACCGCTCCATTCACACCACCGTGATCGGCCCGAGCCAGCAGCGCGTCGAACTGCAGATCCGTACCAAGGAGATGCACCAGATCGCGGACTACGGGATCGCCGCGCACGCGCTGTACAAGGACGACGTCGACTCGCCGACGGAGCTGCTGTCGCGCGAATCCAGCGCATATGCCTGGCTGCGGCGGACCATCGAGCTGCTCGCCGAGGGCTCCAATCCGGAGGAGTTCCTCGAGCACACCAAGCTCGAGCTGTTTCACGACCAGGTGTTCTGCTTCACCCCCAAGGGCAAGCTGATCGCGCTGCCGCGCCATGCGAACCTCATCGACTTTGCCTATGCGGTGCACACCGACGTGGGCAACATGGCGGTCGGCGGCAAGATCAACGGCAAGATCGCGCCGCTGGTGTCCGAGCTCACCAACGGGGACGAGGTCGAGATCATCACGTCCAGGGCGCAGCACTCGCCTCCGGCGGCCTGGGAATCCCTGGTGACCACCGGTAAGGCTCGCGCTGCCGTCCGCCGCGCCACCCGCGTCGCCGTGCGCAACCAATATGCCGGGCTCGGGCGGCGCATTGTCGAGCGCCTCTGCCAGCGCGCGAAGATCGCCTATTCCGACGAAAAGCTGCAAGGCGCGCTGCCCCGCCTGGCGCGCGCTTCGATCGAAGAGGTGCTGTCCTCGGTCGGGCGCGGCGAGATGCGCGCAGCCGACGTCGTGCGCGCCATGTATCCCGACTACAAGGAAGAGCGCGCCGCCACGATCGCGCAGCAGCCGAAGCAGGAGAGCGGCTGGTTCGGGCTCAAGAAGGCGAAGTCCGTCAAGGTGAAGGTCCCCGGCGAGCCTGGCGCGGCGATCCCGATCCGCGGCATCAACACCGATCTGCCGGTGCGGTTCGCCCCCAACGGCGGGGCGGTGCCCGGCGACCGCATCGTCGGCATCCTCACGCCGGGCGAGGGCATCACGATCTATCCGATCCAATCGCCGGCGCTGAAGGATTTCGAGGACTCGCCGGAGAACTGGCTCGATCTGCGCTGGGACGTGGAGGAGCGCACGCCGCAGCGCTTTCCCGCACGTATCGTCCTGCAGACCGTGAACGAGCCGGGATCGCTGGCCCAGGTCGCCCAGATCATCGCCGAGCACGACGGCAACATCGACAACATCGGCATGGAGCGCTCATCTCCGGATTTCACCTCGGTCACCATCGATCTCGAGGTGTTCGACATCAAGCATCTCAACTCCATCATCGCGCAATTGCGCGCCAAGGACGTGGTGGCGGCTGCCGAACGCGTGAACGCCTGACGCTTGAGCCATGTCGAGCGGGCCCGCTATTTCGGTTTCGCGTTATGGCTGGCTCTCGTTGTGGATTAGCCGACAAAATATTGCATGGAACCGACCCCCGGGAGCTATCCTTGGGACGCTGACGATCGCCTGATTAAGCGAATCTCCTGAGATCAAGGTTGGGCAGATGAGCCTGCTTTCACTGCAACCATCTCGAAGCGACCTGAGATGACGTCGCTGGCCCTGCGGCTCGGCGTCAACGTCGACCACGTCGCGACCATCCGCAATGCGCGTGGCGGACGGCATCCGGATCCCGTGCGCGCGGCGCAAATCGCCATTGCCGCGGGAGCCGATGGCATCACTGCGCATCTGCGCGAAGACCGCCGGCATATCCGCGACGAGGACATAGCACGGCTCAAGGCGGAGATCGCAAAGCCGCTCAATCTTGAGATGGCGGCGACCGAGCAGATGGTTGCGATCGCGATCGCGACCAGGCCGCACGCCGCCTGTCTCGTGCCCGAACGACGCGAAGAGCGCACCACCGAAGGCGGCCTCGATGTTGCCGGCCAGCACGACGCTCTCGCGTCCGTCGTCGCCAGCTTGCGCGAGGCGGGCATCCGGGTTTCGCTGTTCATCGCCGCCGAGCCGCGGCAGATCCAGGCGGCGGTAGCAATCGGCGCGCCCGTGATCGAGATTCACACCGGCGCCTGGTGCGACGCCCTGGCCGACAATCGAACCTCGGCGGCGGAGGCCGAATGGCAGCGCATCCGCCACGGCGCGCAGCTCGCGCGGCGTCTCGGGCTCGAGGTTCATGCCGGCCACGGTCTCGATTTCCAGACCGCCGAGACGATCGCCGCGTTGCCCGAGATCGTGGAGCTCAATATCGGTCACTTCCTGATCGGGGAGGGGGTCTTCTCCGGCTTGGCCGAGGCCGTGAAAACCATGCGGGCGGCGATGGACCGGGGCCGGGCATGATCCTCGGGGTAGGATCCGATCTCATCGATGTCCGCCGCATCGAGCGCACGATCGAACGGCACGGTGAGCGCTTCCTCGATCGCATCTTCACGCCACTCGAGCGCGCAAAGGCCGAAGGCCGCGCCAGACGGATCGAAACCTACGCCAAGCGTTTCGCCGCCAAGGAAGCCTGCGCCAAGGCACTCGGCACCGGTCTGCGCGCCGGCGTGTTCTGGCGCGACATGGGCGTCGTCAACCTGCCGTCGGGACGTCCGACCATGAAGCTTACCGGCGGCGCGCTCGCGCGGCTCAATGCCATGACTCCGGCCGGCTGCGAGCCGCGCATCGACCTGACCATCACCGACGAAGGACCGATGGCCCAGGCATTGGTGGTGATCTCGGCAGTCCCGCGCGACGCGCGCAGGTAGCGGGGCACACGTCCGCGCGGGCGCGCGGACTCGTTTTACGATGCCTGCGGTTCCAGTCTGGCCTGCGCGGCGGCCGGCGGTTCCGGCCTGCGTACGCTTCCCGGGAACAGCCGGCGGACCACCACATAGAAGACCGGTGTGAACAGCAATCCGAACAGGGTCACGCCGATCATGCCGAAGAACACGGCGACGCCGACGGCCTGGCGCATCTCGGAGCCGGCGCCCGAGGAGATGACGAGCGGCAGCACGCCCAGAATGAACGCGAACGAGGTCATCAGGATCGGCCGCAGCCGCAGCCGGCAGGCCGCTACCACTGCATCCGTCATGTTCCGCCCCTGCTCCTCCTGCTGCTTTGCGAATTCGACGATGAGGATCGCGTTCTTCGCCGCCAGTCCGACCAGAACGACGAATCCGATCTGGGTCAGCACGTTTACATCCTGCGCCATGAGCCGGACCCCGGCGATGCCGGCAAACAGGCACATCGGGACGATCAAGATGATCGCGAGCGGCAGCGTCCAGCTGCCATATTGCGCGGCCAATGCGAGATAGACGAACAGAACGCAGAGCGGAAAGATGTAGAGCCCGACGGTTCCGCCTTGGCTCTCCTGGTAGGACAGGTCGCTCCACTCGAAGGCGAGGCCGTCCGGCAGGATCTGGCGGGCAAGTCGTGTCATGATGTCCAGCGCCGTGGTCGAGCTCACGCCGCGGGCGGGCTCGCCGGCGATCTCGGACGCGGGATAGAGATTGTAGCGCGGGACACGATCCGGCGCGGTGGTGTCGCGGAATTGCAGGACGCTGCCGATCGGCACCATTTGTCCACGGTCGTTGCGCGCCTTCAGGCGCATCAGATCTTCCGGGCCGCGCCGGAACGGGAGATCGGCCTGCGCCGTGACCCGATAGACCCGCCCCAGAATGTTGAAGTCGTTGACGTACGACGAGCCGAAATAGGTTTCGAGCGCCTCGGTGACATTGGCGATCGGCACGTTGAGCATTTGCGCCCGCGTGCGGTCGATATCGACGAAGATCTGTGGCGTGCCGTTGGAAAACGGGGTGAATACCGAGGTGAGTGCGGGCTCTGCCCGCGCCGCGTTGACCATTTCTTCGGTCGCCGCGGCAAGCACATCGGTGCCGCGCCCGGCGCGATCCTCCAGCCGCATCGCAAAGCCGCCGCCGTTTCCGATCCCCGGGACCGAGGGCGGCGGCAGCACCAGCAGGACCGCGTCGTCGATCGCGCTCAGCCGCGTGCGCAGGTCGGCCGTGATCCGCTCGGCTGTCAGCTTGTGGGGCAGCCGTTCCTCATAGGGCGCAAACACCGGGAACAGGGCGGCGGCGCTGGGCGACAGCGTGAACGTCGCGCCGTTGAACCCCGCAAAGCTCGGCGCGCGCGCCACGCCCGGCGTGTCGAGGATGATCTCCTCGGCACGACGCACCACGTCGGTCGTGCGGGCGAGCGACGATCCGCTCGGCAGCTGGATCGCAACGATCACATAGCCGCGATCCTGCGCTGGAATGAAGCCGCGCGGCGTGCTGTAGACTGCCCAGGCTGTGATCGCGATCAGCACCGCATAGACCGCGAGGAAAGCCGGCGCCAATGCGGTCGCCCACCGCACGGTGCGGCCATAGAGCTCCGCGCTGCGATCGAACCCGCGGTTGAAGTGCCCGAAGAACCAGTTGAACGGGCGCGCCAGAACCGACCAGCGTCCTGGCGCGCGAGCCTGCGTGTGGCTCTTGAGGATCAAGGACGAGAGCGCCGGCGAGAGCGTCAGCGAGTTGAAGCAGGAAATGACCGTTGCCACTGCGATCGCAATCGCGAACTGCCTGAAGAATTGGCCTGAAATGCCGCCCAGGAACGCGGTCGGCACGAACACCGCCGCAAGCACCAGCGCGATCGAGATCAGCGCGGTCCCGACCTCGTCCATGGTCAGACGCGCCGCGTCCAGCGGGTTGGCGCCGTCGGACAGGTGGCGCTCGACATTCTCGACGACGACGATGGCGTCGTCGACGACGATGCCGACCGCGAGCACCAGGCCGAACAGCGTCAGGTTGTTGATGGACAGTCCGAACGCGGCCATCACAGCGAAGGTGCCGATCAGCGAAACCGGAATGGCGATGATCGGAATGATGGCGGCACGCCAGCGCTGCAGGAAGAGGATCACCACGAACACCACCAGGGCGATGGCCTCGTACACCGTCTTCAAGAGTTCACGCACCAACTCGGCAATGAAATCCGTCGGGTTGTAGGCGATGCTGTAGACGAGGCCCTTGGGGAATTCCTTCTCCAGATCGGCCATCAGCGCCTTGATGCTATCCGCCGTGGCCAGCGCGTTGGTTCCCGGACGCTGGGTGACCGCCAGCGCCACGGCCGGCTTGCGCAGGAGAAAACTGTTGGTCGAGTAGGAGAGGGCTCCCAGCTCGATCCGGGCGATGTCCTTGAGGCGCACCAGCCGCCCGTCGGCCGAGGATTTCACGATGATGTTTTCGAACGCATCCGGCTCGGTGAGCCGGCCGAGGAACGTGAGATTGGGCTGAAACGCCCGATCGGAGATCGGCGGCTCAGCGATCTGGCCGCCTGCAATCTGCACGTTCTGCGATCGCACGCTGGCCAGCAGGTCGGCGGCGGCGAGGCCGAACTCGGCCATCTTGTCCGGATCGAGCCACAGCCGCATGGAGTAGTCGCGCGCGCCGTACATCCGGATGTCGCCGACGCCATCCAGTCGCAGCAGCGGGTCGCGGACGCGACGCAGCGCATAGTTGGAGATGTAGAGCTGGTCGTAGGTGTCGTCGGGAGACATCAGGAACACGACCAGCATCAGGTTGGGCGAGTTCTTCTTGGTCACCACCCCGAACCGGCGCACCTCCTCGGGCAGCCGCGGTTCGGCGATGGACACCGCGTTGCGCACCAGGACCTGGGCCTTGTCCGGATCGGTGCCGAGCTTGAAGGTGACGGTGATGGTCACGCCGCCGTCGGAGGTCGACTGCGAATACATGTACAGCATGTCGTCGACCCCGTTCACCTCCTGCTCGATCGGGGTGGCGACGGTGTCGGCCACGACCTGCGCGGACGCACCGGGATACTGGGTCTGGATGACGACCGCCGGGGGAGCGATCTCCGGATATTCCGCTATCGGCAGCCGCGAATATGCGATCGCGCCGACGACGAGGATGAAGATCGAGGCGACGATGGCGAGGACCGGTTGATCGATCGACAGACGGCTCAGATTCACCGCTGCGCTCCCGCGCCGCTCGTGTCTGCGATCTGCTTGCGGGTCGGAGTGACGCGCGCGCCCGCGCGGACGCGTTGCAGCCCCGAGATGACGACTGTTTCGTCGGGCTTGAGGCCCTCGTGTACGACCCGCAGGCCATCGATCAGGCGGCCGAGCTTCACCTCGCGCAACTCGACCACGTCGTTCTTGCCGACGACATACACGATCTTGCGCGATTGGTCGGAGCCGATTGCCGAGTCGGGAAGCAGCATGGCCTCGTACGGAGCGCTTCCCATCAGCCGCACGCGTCCGAACTGGCCCGGGCTGAAAAGCAGCTGCGGATTGGGCAGCACCGCGCGCCCGCGCAGGGTTCCGGTCCCCGGGTCGAGCTCGTTGTCGATCCAGTCCATGCGGCCCTCGTACGGGAACGCGGTGTCGTCGGGCAGCGCCACGTGCACGGCGTTGGGATTGTCCTGCGCGGTAGGAGGCTGCGCAGCCAGGCGTAGCCGCGAATTCTTGAGATAGGTTTGCTCGTCGAGATTGAAGTAGAGGTAGATCGGATCGAGTGACACCACGGTGGTCAGCAGGGTCGCGCTGGTATCGCCGCCGCTGACGAGATTGCCCTCCGTCACCAGCTTGCGTCCGATGCGTCCGTCCATCGGAGACAGGACCCGCGTAAATTCGACGTCGAGCTTGGCGCGCTTGAGCGCGCCTTCGGCCGTGATGACGGCAGCCTCCGCGGCCTGCATGGCCTGTCGGCGCTGGTCGATCACCTGTTGCGATACCGCCTGGGTGCGCCCGAGTTCAACGGCGCGCTCGAGATCGCGGCTCGCGAAGGTGAGCTGCGACTGTGCCGTCTGCAGGCGTCCCTGTTCCTCCTCGGCCACCGCCTCGTAGGGCCGCGGATCGATGACGAAGAGAAGGTCTCCCTTCTTGACCATCGACCCTTCCTGGAAGTGCGCCGACTGCAGATAGCCGCTCACCCGCGGGCGGATACTGACATGGTCCACCGCCTGAAAACGCCCGGTGAACTCATCCCACTCGGTGACCATCTTGCGCACCGGCTCGCTCACGCTCACCGACGGAGGCGGCGGCTCGTTCTGCCTGGCGGAATTGTTCTCTCCGCATCCGCTGAGGAGGGCGGTCGAGAGCAAGATGAGAGCAAAGGGACGAACCGCGTCGGCGGGCATTGCCGGAGATTCCCACTGCCGTCTGCCAAGGGCCCACCCGAACGGCCTCTTCACTTTGAACAACCCGGTCTGGCATTGCAAATCGGCTGGGTGCATGCGAGCCCCTCGTCCTCGGCATCGCCGCTCGTCTGCCTGTGGTGACACGAGGATACCTCTGATTACGCGTCGTTGGATGTGCCCGTCGGCACGTCCCGGCGGCCGGCAGGAACGATCGACTGTCCGGCCCCGTCGAGCGGCACCGACGCGTCCGACCCTCGATCGTGTGGCGTAGGCGCCACGTGTGGCATGGGCCGGATCGGGACGGAAGACATCTTGACTGCAAGCCCCCCCGCGATTGCAAGGCTCCCCTTACAACCCCATATTGGGCGCGGTTTGCGCCTTTGCTTGCGAGCGGCTACAAGGGCGCGGCCAAAAGCGGTCGCGGCGCTTCCCGCCGACGGCGTCGCCATGGAATTAACACGCTGAAAATACAGTGATTTTCATATCTCAATGGACGGGGTCGCCGACTCGGCGGCGCCGCGGGGCGCGCGGCACCAAGAGGACGAGAGGCAGATGAGCGTGACATCAGGGGCAAAGAGGAAAGAGGGCGGTATTGCCGAGACGGGGCGCGTAATCTTTCACGCCCTCATCATTGCCCTCGTCATCCGCACGTTCCTGTTCCAGCCTTTCAATATTCCGTCCGGCTCGATGAAGGAGACGCTGCTCGTCGGTGACTACCTGTTCGTGTCGAAGTATTCCTACGGCTACAGCCACTACTCTCTGCCATTCTCGCCGCCGCTGTTTCCTGGACGTATCTGGGCATCGCAGCCCAACCGCGGCGACGTTGTCGTATTCCGGCTGCCCAAGGACGACTCCACCGATTACATCAAGCGCGTGATCGGATTGCCCGGTGACCGCATCCAGATGATCGACGGGGTGCTCAATATCAATGGAGAGCCGGTCAAGCGCGAGCGCATCGAGGACTTCATCGAGAGCGAGGAGGGTTCGCGGACCACACGCGTCAAGCGATGGCGCGAGACTCTACCGAACGGCGTGAGCTACACGACGCTCGATCTCGTCGACAACGGCTTCTATGACAATACCCCGGTCTATCATGTGCCCGCCGGCCATTTTTTCATGATGGGCGACAACCGCGATAATTCCACCGACAGCCGGGTGCTTAGCCAGGTCGGTTATGTGCCGTTCGAGAACATCGTCGGCCGCGCTCAGATCATCTTCTTCTCGATCCTTGAGGGCGAGCACGCCTGGATGGTGTGGCGCTGGCCATGGGCGGTACGCTGGAATCGGCTGTTTACGATCGTAAGATGAGCCGGGGGCGAACGGGCAAACAGGCTTCCATCGAGGCGCTCGATCCAGCCGCTGACGCCAGGCCGGCCAGCCCGGATGCCGCGGACCGGCGCCCGAAGCCCGCGGCAAAAGAGAGCAAGCGGCGGCGCCGCAGCACCGTCGAATTCGAAGAGCGCATCGGATATCGCTTCAAGGATCCCGCTCTACTCGAGCAGGCGCTCACCCATATTTCGGCGCTGACCGGCGCCCGCAACCGTGCCGGTTCCTATCAGCGGCTGGAATTTCTCGGCGATCACGTACTCGGCCTCGTGATCTCCGACATGTTGTTCCGCGCGTTCGCGAGGGCCGACGAAGGGGAAATGTCGCGTCGCCTTGCCGACCTCGTCCGCAAGGAAGCGTGCGCGGATGTCGGGCGCACGATCGAACTCGGCGCCGCGATCAGGCTTGGTGCCTCGGAGGCCAATGCCGGTGGACGTACCCGCACCGCCATTCTGGCGGACGTCTGCGAGGCGCTGATCGGGGCGGTGTTCATCGATGGCGGATATCCGGCTGCATCCGCCCTGATCGAGCGGCTTTGGAGCGAGCGCATGCGCACGCCGGCGCGGCCGTTACGCGATTCGAAGACGGTGTTGCAGGAATGGGCGCAGGCGCGCGGACTCCCGACCCCGGCGTATCGGGAGGTCGAGCGCAAGGGCCCCGACCACGATCCCGAGTTCCGCGTGACCGTCGAGCTTCCCGACCTTGCCCCGGCGGAGGGAATGGGCCGCTCGAAGCGCTCGGCGGAGCAGGCGGCCGCGGCCGCCATGCTGACGCGCGCCGGCATCGACGCGGGCCGCGTCGATGGCTGAGCGCAAACGCCGTAGCCGGCCGGCGCGGAATCGCGCGACCGAAGAGTCCGCCGGCGGTCCGCCGTCGGCAGCCGCTGCTTCTCCTCCCGCCACCACCCAGGACACGCAAACCCGGTGCGGATTCATCGCGCTCATCGGCGCGCCCAATGTCGGCAAATCGACGCTGATCAATGCGCTCGTCGGCAGCAAGGTCGCGATCGTATCCCACAAGGTACAGACGACGCGTGCGCTGCTGCGCGGCATCGCGATCGCTGACGGCTCGCAGCTTGTCTTCATCGATACGCCGGGGATCTTCGCGCCGAAGCGGCGGCTCGAGCGCGCCATGGTGACGAACGCATGGACTGGGGTTCAGGATGCCGACATCGCCGCCGTGCTGATCGATGCCGCACGGGGCCTCGATGAGGAGGCGGACGCCATCCTCGCGCGCATCGCCGAGACCCGGCAGCCCAAGATCCTGCTGATCAACAAGGTCGATCTGGTCGACAAGTCGGCTTTGCTTGCCATCGTCAAGGCCGCCAACGAGCGCGTGGCATTTGCCGCCACCTTCATGATCTCGGCGCTCACCGGCGATGGCGTCGCCGACGTCAGAAGCTGGCTCGCCGCGCACGTGCCGCCGGGACCGTGGCATTATCCCGAGGATCAGATCACCGATGCGCCGCTGCGCCAGTTGGCGGCCGAGATCACGCGCGAGAAGCTCTATCTGCGCCTGCACCAGGAACTGCCATATCAGTCCACGGTCGAAACCGAGTCGTGGAAGGAGCTCAAGGATGGGTCGACCCGGATAGAGCAGACGATTTATGTGGAGCGCGAGAGCCAGCGCAAGATCGTGCTCGGCAAGGGCGGCCAGACCATCAAGGCGATCGGCGCGGATGCGCGGCGCGACATCGGCGCCATGATCGACGGGACCGTCCACCTGTTCCTGTTCGTCAAGGTGCGGGAGCACTGGGCCGACGACCCGGAACGCTACCGTGGGATGGGGCTCGAGTTTCCCAAAGCATGATCCCGAAAAGTTGTGCGACTTTTCGGACAAGATAATGCGGCGGGTAAGAGCATGATCCCGAAAAGTTGTGCGACTTTTCGGACAAGATCATGCGACAGGGTAAGAGCATGATCCCGAAAAGTTGTGCGACTTCTCGGACAAGTCATGCGGCGGGCAAAATCATGTCACGAAAATTTGCAGTCATTTCGGATAGGATCATGCGACCGGACGGGTGCTCCAAGGACTAGCGATGGAATGGACTGACGAGGGCATCGTGCTCGGCACCAGGCGTCACGGGGAGGCCAATGCCATCCTCGAATTGATGACGTGCGCCCACGGCCGCCATCTCGGTCTGGTGCGGGGAGGGGCGGGCTCGCGGCTGCGGCCGGTGCTGCAGGCCGGTAACCGCATCAGCTGCACCTGGCGCGCACGGCTCGATGAACATCTCGGCCACTACACGGTCGAGGCGCTCGATGCGCGGGCGGCGTCGTTCTTGCCGTTCTCGTATGCTCTCTACGGCATCACTCATCTCGCCGCGCTCTGCCGCATGCTGCCAGAGCGCGACCCGCATCCGCAGATCCACGCGGCGTTGGACGAGGTGCTCGATGGCCTGCTCGATCCGCACCATGCCGGCGCGAGCGTCGTGCGATTCGAGCTGCAACTCCTGGCCGAGCTTGGCTTCGGGCTCGATCTCGCGACCTGCGCGGCGAGCGGGCAGGACCATGACCTTGCTTACGTGTCGCCGAAATCAGGGCGGGCGGTGTCGCGCCAGGCGGGCGAGCCGTGGAAGGACAGGCTCCTGGTGTTGCCGGCGTTTTTGGGCGAGGGCGTGACGGAAGATCCGACGCCGCAGGAGGTCGACGACGGTTTCGCGCTCACCGGGTTCTTTCTGGTGCGCCACGTGCTCGAGCCGCGCGGCCTTGCACTTGCCGACGCACGGGCAAACTTCATCGCCGCATTGAGACGTGGCAGCCGCGAAGCGGTCGCGGTGGGATAGCGCGAACGGGGCCGGGCCCAACTCCCGGCCCGTTGTCCGAGGTGATGATCACCAGCGATGGTGCCACCGGTGCCACCGGTGCCACCGGTGCCAGTAGTAACGCCGCCAGTAGACCGGCTCGATCAGCGGGTTGATCGCGGCTGCGGCTTCGATGGCGTTTCCGCTCGCCGGGAGCGCCAGGCTCGCCGTCGTTCCGGCGAGGCCAAGGCCGGCGGCGATGAGGGTCGCGATGACAAATGCACGCATGTTACTCTCCCTTCTTTGTGAGGGAGGCGCCGACCGAGCGTCTCCCCGTGGTCTGGCGTTTGGCGACCGCGTGCTGCGGTCCGAGAGTTGGCCGGTGGGCCGCATGTTCATCCGTCGATGGCTTGTCGCCAGGATCGCCCCGTACCGCGACGCCAAGCGCCATTAGGTGAAAGCCTACGCCGCGGAATCAGAACGGCGAATGGCTGACGCATTCATTGCTTGTTCATTGGATTGACACACATTAATTCTTGTCCATGAGCACAAAACTGATTCCCCCCGCGACGGCGAAGTGGAAGACATTGCGCTGCGCGACGCGCTGGAAGAGCGCTATCTGCAATACGCGCTCTCCACCATTACCGGCCGGGCGCTGCCGGATGCGCGCGACGGCCTCAAGCCGGTTCACCGTCGGCTCCTGTACGCGATGCAGTTGTTGCGTCTCGACCCCGGCGCAGCATTCAAGAAATGCGCGCGCGTCGTCGGCGACGTCATCGGCAAGTTCCATCCGCATGGCGATCAGTCGGTGTATGACGCGCTCGTGCGTCTGGCGCAGGATTTCGCCCAGCGTTATCCCTTGGTGGATGGGCAGGGAAACTTCGGCAATGTGGACGGCGATAATCCCGCCGCCATGCGTTACACCGAAGCGCGGCTGACCGAAGTTGCGCATCTGCTGCTCGACGGCATCGACGAAGACGCGATCGATTTCAGGCCGACCTATGACGGCTCCGAGAACGAGCCGGTGGTGTTGCCGGGCGCGTTTCCCAATCTCCTTGCCAACGGTTCGCAGGGCATCGCCGTCGGGATGGCGACGGCGATCCCGCCGCACAATGTCGCCGAACTCTGCGACGCGGCCCTTCATCTCATCGGCACGCCGAACGCAAGAAGCCGCACGCTGTTGAAATACGTGTCGGGTCCGGATTTTCCGACCGGCGGCGTGATCGTCGATCCGCCCGAGGCCATCGCCGAGGCTTACACCACGGGCCGCGGTTCATTCCGGGTGCGGGCGCGGTGGCACAAGGAAGACACCGGTCGCGGCACCTATCTCATCGTGATCACCGAGGTCCCATGGCTGGTGCAGAAAGGCCGGTTGGTCGAGCGGCTGGCCGAGCTCATCAACGAGAAAAAGCTGCCGTTCGTTGCCGATGTCCGTGACGAATCCGCAGAGGACATCAGACTCGTGATCGAGCCGCGCGCCCGCACGGTCGACGCCGAGCTGTTGATGGAGTCGCTGTTCAAGCTCACCGAGCTCGAAAGCCGCATCCCGCTCAACATGAACGTCCTGGTGAAGGGGCGCATTCCGAGGGTTCTCGGCCTCGCCGAGGCGCTCACCGAGTGGCTCACGCATCGCCGCGAGGTGTTGCTGCGGCGCTCGAATTTTCGCCTCAAGCAGATCGAGCATCGGCTCGAAGTGCTCGGCGGCTATCTCGTCGCCTATTTGAACCTCGACAAGGTCATCAAGATCATCCGCAACGAGGACGAGCCCAAGCCCGTGCTGATGAAGACCTTCAAGCTCTCGGATGTGCAGGCCGACGCCATCCTCAATATGCGGCTGCGCAATCTGCGCAAGCTCGAGGAAATGGAGATCAGGCAGGAGGACAAGGCGCTGCGGACTGAGCGCAAGAAGCTCAAGGATCTCATCGGTTCCGAGACGGAGCAATGGAAAAGGATCGCCGACGAGGTCAAGGAGGTGCGCGCGAAGTTCGGGCCCAAGACGCCGCTGGGCAAGCGCCGCACCACCTTCGCGCAGGCGCCGGTGCACGACCTGGCGGCAATCGAGGAGGCGCTGGTCGAGCGCGAGCCGATCACTGTGGTGGTCTCGGAAAAAGGCT
Source organism: uncultured Alphaproteobacteria bacterium (assembly GCA_963725065.1). Classification (GTDB taxonomy): domain Bacteria; phylum Pseudomonadota; class Alphaproteobacteria; order Rhizobiales; family Xanthobacteraceae; genus VAZQ01. Next base: position 851 of record CAVRXD010000052.1, on the reverse strand, counting down.
GGATCCGTACCCTGCGCGGAACGGTGAGCGATCTGTCAGGCGTCGCGTTCAAGGCCGACGACGGGCCGAAGTTCGCCTTCCCCGCCGAGACCACCTCGAAATGTCTGGTGTTTGCCACCAACGGGCGCTTCTACACGCTCGACGCGGCCAAGCTTCCCGGTGGCCGCGGGCACGGCGAGCCGATCCGTCTGTTCGCCGACCTGGAGCAGGAGGCGGACGTCGTCGCCGTATTCCGTCATCAGGGCGGCCGCAAGTTCCTGGTCGCCAGCACCGAGGGTCGCGGCTTTGTCGTGCCGGAGGACGAGTGCCTCGCCAATACCCGCAAGGGCAAGCAGGTGCTCAATGTTGCCATGCCCGACGAAGCGCGCGCCATCGCGGTGGTGGAGGGCGAACTGGTCGCGGCCATCGGCGACAATCGCAAATTGCTGGTTTTCCCGCTCGAGCAGGTACCGGAGATGACGCGGGGACGGGGCGTCCGGCTGCAGCGCTACAAGGATGGGGGACTGTCCGACGTCAAGGCATTCAAGGTGGAGGAGGGGCTGTCGTGGACGGATGCCGCCGGCCGCGCGTTTTCCCTCACGCTCAAGGAGCTTGCCGATTGGCGCGGCAACCGCGCCGATGCCGGGCGTCTCGCGCCGAAGGGCTTCCCGCGCAGCAACTCCTTCAGCCAGCTGCCGGCGAGCGGCAAGGCGCGGGAGGAGAGGTGATCCTTTCCACGTGCTGGCGCCAAGCTTAGCGACTTACTTCCTCGTCTGCTGAGTCTGGTTGCCCCGGCGCGGCCTGACGCACGCTCGGCGTGCGCCGCGCCGCTCCCGCAGGAGCGGCTGCCGCGTGCTGCTTTCGGGCTAGGT
>CAVRXD010000051.1:0-30555 GCA_963725065.1 uncultured Alphaproteobacteria bacterium | reverse complement strand
GGGATTCGAACCCACGATACGGTTTCCCGTATACACGCTTTCCAAGCGAGCGCCTTCAGCCACTCGGCCATCCCTCCGGGAACGGTGCGGCGCCGGCAATATAACGACGCGCGGTGGAGTGACAACCCGCGGCGCCGCATGGGGCGACCCGCCGAGCCAAGCCGGTTCCGCCTCAATTGAGCGCGCGCACGTCGCCCGCCTCGCTCACGTCATAGCCGGCGAGCTCGGCGGCGCGGTCGCGGAACGCCGCCGTGCGGACGAATTTGAACAGCGCCTGCAGGCCCGGCCGAAAATAGTCGCGCTGGTGCAGCGCCAGGTCGAAGCGCTCCCATGTCAACGGCACGAAATCGAGACCGGCCGCCTGCGCGACCGCGCGGGTCGCGATGCCGCAGTCGGCGCGGCCGGAGCGCACCGCCTGGGCGATGTCGGCGCCGGTCGGACAGACCGGCTTGACCAATGCCAGCGCATCGAACGCCAGGCCGGCGCGGGCAAGAAGGGCAAGCAGGAGCAGCTGCGCGCCGGCGCCCTGCGGCCGCAGCGCCAGACGCGCCCGCCGCGCGGCGACGCCGGCGATGTCGCGCAACTGCAACGGGTTGCCCGGCGCCAGAACGAGGCCTTGCTCGCGGCGGGCACAGGCGATCACGACGACGTCGTGAAGGCCCGGTGCATCGGCGACGGCATCGAGATTCGCCGCCTCGTCATCGCCGTCGAGCCGGTGGACATGGATCGCCGCGGCCGTGATCTCACCGCGCGCGAGCCGGCGCAAGCCGGCCTCGCTGCCCTCGGGCAGGCTTGCCAACCCCGAGCCGCTCTCGCGCAGCGCCCATTCCAACAGCGGATCGTGGCTCCCGCCAACGATCGGGGGCGCCGGCGCCTGGGCGAGGGCAGGCAGGACCAGACCCGCCACCAGCCAGCGGTCGAGCGCCGCTCTTGGAAACAGCCATTTGCCCGTGACCTTGGTGCACGGGACGGCGCCATTGGCCACCAGCTCATACAGCTTGCGCTCGGAGAGGCGGAGATAGACCGCCGCCTCGTCAGTCGTCAGCAGGTCCGGCATATGCACTGCTATGAATATTTATGAACCAGCTACCAAAATTGACCGTTTTGGGTCGAAATGCAACATGTCTCATCCAATGAGGGATGCTCATGCCGGACAACGTTTCGGCGCTGCAACTGCTGCTCACGGCCGATCCAACCCTGCTGGCGATCGTCCGATTGTCGCTCCTCGTCAGCTTCGCGGCCGTCATCCTGGGCGGACTCATCGGCGTGCCTCTGGGGGCCGGCGTCGCGCTCACGCGCTTTGCCGGCCGCGAGGTGGTGATCGTCGTTCTCAATGCGCTGATGGGGTTGCCGCCCGTCGTCGTGGGGCTCGCTGTCTATCTCCTGCTGTCGCGTTCGGGCCCGCTCGGATCATGGGGCCTGCTGTTCACGCCGCAGGCGATGATCATCGCCCAGACCATCCTCGTCGCGCCGATCATCGCCGCGCTGACGCGGCAAACCATCGAGGACTTGTGGACCGAGTACCGCGACGAGCTCGCGGCCATGGATGTCGGCCCGCTCGCGCGCATCGCGACCCTGATCTGGGACGGCCGCTTCAGCCTGGTCACCGCGCTGCTCGCAGGCTTCGGTCGCGCGGCCGCGGAGGTCGGCGCCATCCTGATCGTGGGCGGCAATATCGACGGCTTCACCCGCACCATGACCACCGCGATCGCACTCGAGACCTCGAAGGGCGACCTGCCGCTCGCGATCGGGCTTGGCGTGGTGCTGGTCGCCATCGTCATCCTGGTGAACGCCGCGGCCTGGGGCCTGCGGCGCGCCGGCGAACGATTTGCGGGATGACCATGCGCGCGCCCGTCACCGATCTGCCGATCGTGCTCGAGGACGTGAGCTTCGTCGCCGGCGGCGTGACGATCGTCGACCGGATCTCGCTTGTGCTTGCGGCCGGATCGCCCACGGTCCTGATCGGACCGAACGGCGCCGGCAAGACCACCCTCCTGCGGCTCATCATGGGCTTGGTGCCGCCCACGCACGGACGCGTGACCTGGGGCGGCCGCGAGAACGTGGCACCGACCCATCGCGCCATGGTGTTCCAGCGCCCGACGATGCTTCGTCGCAGCGCCGGCGGCAACATCCGTCATGCGCTGGCGGCCGCCGGCGTGCCGCGCGCGAAACGCAAGGCACGCGCCGGCGAGCTCTGCGCGCTCGTCGGCCTCGACGGGCTCAGCGATCGTCCGGCACGGAAGCTCTCCGGCGGTGAGCAGCATCGCCTTGCGCTCGCGCGCGCATTGGCCAAGGAGCCGCAAGTCCTCCTGCTCGACGAGCCGACTGCAAGCCTCGACCCGGCTGCGACCAAAGCGATCGAAGATGTCATCCGCGCGGTCGTCGCGCGCGGCATCAAAGTGGTGATGTCGACGCACGATCTGCACGAGGCCAAGCGACTCGCCGGCGAGATCGTGCTCCTGCATCGCGGCCGCGTGATCGAGAGCGGCCCGGCCGACGCCTTCTTTTGCGCTCCCCGGAGCGAGGACGCCCGCCGATTCATCGCCGGCGAGCTCCTCGTTTGACCGCTTCACCCTCGGGCCACACGAAACAAGGAAGAAGAACATGATGCCGACCCGCCGCCTGTTCGTTCTAGCCGCGACCATCGCCATGCTCGCGGCCTCGCCGGTGCATGCGCAGGACAAGTCGATCGTCGTCGCCTCCACGACGTCGACGCAGGACTCCGGCCTGTTCGGCCATATCCTGCCGCTGTTCAAGGCCAAGACCGGCATCGACGTGAAGGTGGTGGCGCAGGGCACCGGCCAGGCCCTCGACACCGGCCGGCGCGGCGATGCCGACGTGCTGTTCGTCCATGCCAAGCCGCAGGAGGAGAAATTCATCGCCGACGGCGCCGGCGTGAAACGCTACCCGGTGATGTACAACGACTTCATCCTGGTCGGCCCCAAGAGCGACCCCGCCGGGATCAAGAACATGAGCGACGTCACCGAGGCATTGAAGGCCATCAAAGCCAAGGACGCACCCTTCATCTCCCGCGGCGACCGATCGGGAACGCATGCCGCCGAGCTTGAGCTCTGGAAGGCCGCAGGCATCGACATCGGCAAGGACAAGGGGCCCTGGTACAAGGAGATCGGCCAGGGCATGGGCGCCGCACTCAATACCGCGTCAGCCTCGAATGCCTACGTTCTTGCCGATCGCGGCACCTGGCTCTCGTTCAAGAACCGCGGGGATCTCGACATCCTCGTTGCCGGCGACAAGCGCTTGTTCAACCAATACGGCGTCATGCTGGTGAGCCCGGACAAGCATCCGCACGTGAAGAAGGAGCTCGGCCAGGCCTTCATCGACTGGCTGGTCTCGCCCGAAGGCCAGAAGGCGATCGCGGACTACAAGGTCAATGGAGAGCAGTTGTTCTTCCCCAATGCCACGGTGCCGGGGGCGTGATGCCGCGCCCGCGCAGTCGGCTGTCGTCGTCCGCGCCGACAAACGACTCAGCAATCGCCACCGCCTTTGGCTCGCCCGGCCCTGCTGCAAGGCCGAGGTGGTGGACGACCGTGTGCTTGGGGCTGGCGCTATCAGCCGGTATCATCCTTCTTGCCATGGATACATCCGCAAAGGCGTCAGAGCCGGTGCTCTTGCATGCCGCCGGCAGCCTGCGCAGCGCCTTGACCGAGGTGGCGAGCGCGTTCGAGGCGGCATCGGGACAAAAGGTCGAGGCCAGATACGGGCCTTCCGGCACACTGAAGGATGAGATCGCGGGCGGAACGCGCGCGGAGGTGTTTGCCTCCGCGAATATGGAGCACCCGCAGGCGCTGGCGGCAGCGGGAAAGAGCGGCCCGGTCGTGCTGTTCGCGCGCAACCGGCTTTGCGCGCTGGTCCGGCCGGGACTTGCCGTCGAGCCGGCGACGCTGCTCGATCGCATGCTCGACTCCAATGTCAAACTCGGCGCCTCGACACCGCGCGCGGACCCTTCCGGTGATTACGCGTGGGAGATGTTCCGCAAGGCCGACAAGGTCAAGCCCGGCGCGTTCGAAGCGTTGGAGAAGAAGGCGCTGCAGCTGACCGGAGGGCCCAACGCGCCGACGGCCCCGCCGGGACGCACGATCTATGGTCTGCTGGTCGCCGAAGGCAAAGCCGACATCTTTCTCACCTATTGCACCGGTGCACTCGAGGCGCAGAAGCAAAATGCCGGCCAGCAGATCGTTGCCCTCCCCGATGAGCTCGCGGTGGGCGCCGACTACGGGTTGACGGTGGTGACCCGCGCGTCACCGCAGGCTTATCAATTCGCCATGTTCATCTTGTCGCTGAACGGTCAGCGTGCGCTGGCAAGGTATGGCTTCGCAGCTCCCCTGCTGCCGCCATAGGAGAACGCCATGAAGATCACTGCCCGCGACGTCGACTAGGGCTCACACCGTATGAGCCTCAACCGCCGCACACTGATCGCCGGACTCTCGGCCGCGATCCTCGCCCCGCATGCCGTCCGCGCCGCAACCGTCACCGACGGCGCTGGCCGTCCCGTGCCGGTGCCAGAGCGGGTCGAGCGCGTGTTTCCCGCCGGACCACCGGCGGCGATCTTTCTCTACACGCTCGCGCCCGAGCTTCTGATCGGCTGGCCGCGCGCCAACCGGCCGGAGGAGCGCGAATTCCTCCTGCCCGACGTCGGCGCACGGCCCGAAGTGGGCCGTATCACCGGGCGCGGCAATACCGCCAATCTCGAAGTCGTGCTCGCGCTCAAGCCCGATCTCATTCTCGACGTCGGCAGCGTGAACCCGACCTATGTCTCGCTCGCTGATCGCGTGCAGCAGCAGACCGGCGTTCCCTATGCGCTGCTCGACGGCCGTTTCGACGGCATTCCGCTCGCCTACCGCACACTCGGGGCGTTGATCGGACGGCGCGAGCAGGGCGAGGCCCTTGCCAGTAGCGCCGAGGGCACGATCAAGACCATCACCCAACGCGTGGATACGATTGCGCTCGAGCAGCGGCCGCGCGTCTACTACGCCCGCGGGCCGCGCGGGCTCGAGACCGGACTCGGCGGCTCGATCAACGTGGAGACGATCGAGCTGGTCGCGCGCAACGTCGCCGGCGGCACGCGCGGCGGCCTCGCCAATGTCTCGATCGAGCAGGTGCTGCTGTGGAATCCGGACATCATCGTCACCATCGACCAGGATTTCGCCGCGAACGTCTTGAGCGATCCAGCCTGGGCGCCGGTCGCGGCCGTGCGCGCGCGGCGTGTGCATCTCTCGCCCAAGCTGCCGTTCGGATGGGTCGATTTCCCTCCGTCGGTGAACCGCCTGATCGGGCTGTGGTGGCTGGGAAAGATTCTGTATCCGGATCTTTTTCCGGAGGATCTGCGAACGCTGACGCGCGAATTCTACACGCGCTTCTATCACGTCACGCCCAGCGATGCGCAGATCGACCGCGTGCTGGCGGGGCGTGATTGATTGTTCTCCGTTACCCAGAGGTGCTCAGCCAAAGGTCGGACTGCGCCGCGTCTCGAGATGACGGCTAACGTGGGCGCTGCTGCTATAGTGCGACGACCTGCCTCTCAAGGCTCGAGCAAATGACTCGCCGCTTTCTCCCGGGACTCATCATCGCGCTTGGCGTGCTGGCGCTCGGGCTCGTCGTCGCCTTCACGGTCGGCCGCTATCCGGTGACGCTCGCCGAGCTTGCCGATGTGCTGCTCTCCCGCGTCACCGGGCGGCCGAGCACGGCGCCGGCCGCGGTCGAGAACGTCGTGCTGCTGGTGCGCGGGCCGCGGGTGCTCGCCGCCGTGATGGTGGGGGCGGCGCTCGCGGTGGCCGGCACCGCATTCCAGGGCCTGTTTCGCAATCCGCTGGTCTCCCCCGACATTCTTGGCGCCTCCTCCGGGGCGGCCCTCGGCGCCGTGCTCGGCATCTATTTCTCGCTCGGCGTCATCGGTATCGAGAGCCTTGCGTTCGTCGGCGGGCTGGTCGCGGTCGCCGCGGTCTATGTCATCGGCTCGCTGCTGCAGGCGCGCGATCCGATCCTGGTCCTGGTGCTCACCGGCGTCGTCGTTGGGGCGCTGCTCGGCGCCGGCATCGGGCTGGTGAAGTATCTCGCCGATCCCTACAACCAGCTTCCGGCGATGACCTTCTGGCTGCTCGGGAGTCTCGCCGCCACCACCGCCTCCGATCTCCTGCCGCTCGCTGGTCCGGTGGCGCTCGGCACCGTCGTGCTCGTGGCGCTGCGATGGCGGTTGAACGTGATGTCGCTGCCGGAGGACGAGGCCCGCACCCTCGGCGTTGCGACCGGCCCGCTTCGCATCACGATCGTCCTCGCCGCCACGCTGGTGACCTCGGCCAGCGTCGCAACCTCGGGCATCATCGGTTGGGTCGGGCTGGTGGTGCCGCATCTTGCCCGCGCGCTCGTCGGTCCCGATTTCCCCCGGCTCGTCCCGACCGCGGCGCTGCTCGGCGGCGGCTACCTGCTGTTCATCGATACGCTCGCGCGCACGGCTGCGCCGATCGAGATTCCGCTTGGCATCCTGACCGCCGTCATCGGTACGCCATTCTTCATCTGGCTGCTGGCCGGCATGCAACGGACGTGGTCATGACCCTCGCCGGTCGGGACCTCACCATCGGCTACAGCGATCACGTGGTCGGGCGCGACCTCAACGTGGCGCTCGCGACGGGCGAGGTGCTGGCGCTGCTGGGTCCGAATGGTGGTGGCAAGACCACGCTGCTCAAGACACTGCTCGGCATCCTCACGCCGCAAGCCGGCGAGGTCATGATCGGCGGTCGCTCGCTGGCCCGCATCTCGATCGGCGAGCGCGCAAGGCTCATCGCCTATGTGCCGCAGGCGCATGTGCCGACCTTTGCCTTCACCGTCGAGACCGTGGTGCTGATGGGACGTACCGCACATGGCAATCTCTTCAGCCGGCCGTCCGCGCATGATCGGATGGTGGCAGCGCGTGTGCTCGAGCAGTTCGGGATCGCGCAGCTTGCGCCTCGGCCCTATACGATGATCTCCGGGGGCGAACGCCAGCTCGTCCTGCTGGCGCGCGCTTTGGCACAGGAGCCGCAGTTCGTCGTGCTCGACGAGCCGACCGCGAGCCTCGATTTCGGCAACCAGGGCAAGGTCATGCGCGAAATCCGCGCGCTCGCCGGCGCCGGTCACGGCGTCCTGTTCACCACCCACGATCCGAACCATGCGTTGCGCGCCGCCGACCGCGCCTATCTCCTGCGCGCGGGCGAGCGCATCGCCGAAGGCGCTGTGGGCGCCGTGCTCACCCGCGAAAGGCTCGAAGACCTCTACCGCGCGCCGGTGGAGACGCTCACCGATGCGGCCACGGGCCATACGGCGTTTCTACCGGGCTGAGGCCGGCAGCATGGCCGGCGACAGGCGATTATGCGGCGCCCGCTTTCGCGGGCGATGACGAGCACTTATATTCCGGTGACATGACCGCACCCAAGGACGACTACCTCATCCGGCCCGATCCGCTCGATCCGCGGCTCACCGAGCGCGTCACCGGCGTCGACCAGACCGGCCAGGCGATCGAGACCCGGGTCACGGTGGAGCGCGCGCTCACGATCTTCCTCAATTCGCAGGAGATCGTGACCGCCATGACCATCAACGATTATCCGGAATATCTTGCGCTCGGCTACCTGCTCAACCAGCACATGCTCCTTCCCGACGACGTGGTCACCGGAGTGGACTACGACGAGGAACTCGCCGTCGTCGTCGTGCGCACCAAGCGCAAGACCAATTACGAGAAGAAGCTGAAGAAGAAGGTGCAGACCTCGGGCTGCGCCCAGGGCACGGTGTTCGGCGACCTGATGGAGGCGCTGGAGAACGTCACGCTGCCGCAAGCGCAACTGCGCACGTCGTGGCTCTATACGCTCACGCACAAGATCAACACCACGCCATCGCTCTATCTCGAAGCCGGCGCGATCCACGGCTGCGTGCTCGCGCACGAGGACACGCCGCTCATTTACATGGAGGACGTCGGCCGCCACAACGCCGTCGACAAGATCGCGGGCTTCATGTTCAAGCACGGCATCGCTGCAGACGACAAGATTTTCTACACCACCGGCCGCCTCACTTCTGAAATGGTGATCAAGACCGTGCGGATGGGCATCCCGATCCTGATCTCACGCTCCGGCTTCACCGCGTGGGGCGTCGAGCTTGCGCGCAAGGCGAATCTCACGCTGGTCGGCCGCGCGCGCGGCAAGCGATTCGTCGCGCTCGCCGGCGAGGATCGCATCGTGTTCGACCAGAACCTCGACTTCGTCGAGGAAGAAAGCGCCAAGCACCGGCGCAAGGCGGCGGTGCACGATGACTGACACCCTCCGCGGTTGGTAGCCATGGGTGATCCGTCGATCCTCGGCCTCGTGCTCGCGGGCGGGCTGGCGCGGCGCATGGGCGGCGGCGACAAGGCGCGCATCCGGATCGGCGGCAAGACCATTCTGGAACGCGTGTTGGCGCGGCTTGCGCCGCAGTGCGGCTCGATGATCCTCAATGCCAACGGTGATCCCGCGCGCTTTGGCGACACGGGCCTCCCGGTGGTGCCCGATACGGTGCCGGGTTTCGCCGGCCCGCTCGCCGGCATCCTTGCCGGGCTCGATTGGGCGGCGGCGAACGCGCCCCAGGTGACCGACGTCGTGAGCGTGCCCGGCGATTGTCCGTTTCTCCCACCCGACCTCGTTCCCCGCCTCGAGCAGGCGCGCAAGGCGGCCGACCTGCCGCTGGCCTGCGCACGCTCCGGCGATTGGCGGCATCCGGTGATCGGCCTGTGGCCGGTCGGCCTGCGGGGCGATCTGCGCACGGCGCTGGTCGAGGACGACCTGCGCAAGATCGAGGCCTGGACCGCCCGCCATGGCGTCGCCATCGCCGATTGGCCTGCCGTACCCTTCGATCCCTTCTTCAACGTCAACACGCCCGAGGACGCCGCCGAGGCCCAGCACATCGCGTCGCAGCAATGCGACCATTGAGCGCGTGATCTGGCGCCGTCGGCTGGTAACGGCTACAATAACCTCACCAGCATCGAAGGGATTCACCCATGCGCACCTTCATCGTCGCTTGCATCGCGGCGGCCGTGATCGCGGTCTGCGCCGTCGTTGTTCTCAATGGCTTCCAGGAGCCGGTTGATGTGGCGTTCGCGACGTCGGCCGTGCGGATCTGACCCTACGCGGACAACGCGGCATAGGAGAGAAACCCGACGGTCGAGCCCGGTTCGACCGTCGTCGTGGGTTCGGACAACTCCACGAGCCCATCAGTCTCGGTCAGCGAGGTGATGATCCCGGCGCCCTCCTGCGCGTGCTTGACCGCTTCCACTGCACCGTCGGCGCCGCGCATGAGCTTGACCCGCACATATTCCCGGCGGCCGGCCTTCTTGCGATACCCGAATGCGGCGCGTACCGGCAGGGGCAGCAACGGCACGGCTTCGGCTCCGGCCAGGCGGAGCAGCAGCGGCCGCACCACGCGCGCAAAGGTGACATAGACCGCGGCCGGGTTGCCGGGCAGGCCGACGAAAGCCGCACTCGCGTCCGGACTTGATCCCGGGATCACTCCCATCGCCACCGGCCGGCCAGGCTTGATGGCCACGCGCCAGAACACGAGCCGCCCGACGGTCTCGACCGCGTGCCGCACATGGTCGGCCTCACCGGTCGACACGCCGCCGGAGGTCACGACCAGATCGTGCGTTTGAGCGGCGTTCGCGATTGCGCGCGCAAGGCGCTCGGGATCGTCGGGCAGGATGCCGAGATCGGTCGACGCGGCGCCGAGGCCTTCGATCAGCCCGGCGAGCAGATAGCGATTGGCGTCGAACAAAGCCGGGGCCGGCCGCGACGTCCCCGGTTCGACGATCTCGTCCCCGGTCGAGAACACGGCGACGCGGACGCGGCGGAACACCTTGAGCTCGGTCAAACCGACCGCTGCGGCCAGCGCGACGTGCTGCGGCGCAAGCCGGCGGCCCGCAGGCAGCACGATCGATCCCGCACGCACATCCTCGCCAGCAAGCCGGCGATTGGCGCCCGTCCTGAGCCCCGGCGGCACGATCACGCTATCGCCGTCGGCGCGCACGTCCTCCTGCATGAAAACGGTGTCGGCGCCTGCCGGCATGGGCGCGCCGGTGAAGATGCGGACCGCCGCTGCCGTCGCCAGCACGCGCGCGGAGCCGTGGCCGGCGGTGATGCGCTCCACCACCGGCAGCCGCGTTTCCGCCTTGGCATCGAGATCCGCATGGCGCACGGCGTAGCCGTCGACGGCGGAATTGTCGAAAGGGGGGAGATCGATGGGCGCAACGACATCGCTTGCAAGCACGCGACCGCTGGCGACGCTGAGCGCAACGGTCTCGGTCTCCGCGACCGGCGTGACGCGCTCGCGAATGATACGCTCGACTTCGTCCACCGGAAGGAGCGGGCCCGAAAAAGCGAAGCAGTCGTCGGTGAGTTGCGCCATCACCCCGGCCCCGCAGGCGCCAGGACGGCATCGATCGGCGCGGCGTGCCGGATCAGGATGTCGGCGATGCCTTCGATATCGTCGAGATTGACCACAGGAACGCGCGCCTTCGGCAGCGGCTCGTCGGAGGCAACAGCGACGATGGCGGGGTCATCGAGATGGAGCAACGGCTTGCCGACGCAAGCACGATAGACTTCGAGCTTGGGATGCGGCGCGCGCTTGTAGCCCTCGACCACGACCAGATCGGCCGGGCTGAGCTTCTTTAGCAACTCCGCAAGCGATGGCTCGGCGTCCCCTCGCAACTCATGCACGAGCGCCCACCGGTTGGCTGAGCCGACCAGAACCTCGGTGGCGCCGGCCATGCGATGGGTATGCGAATCCTTCCCCGGTTGGTCGATGTCGAACGCATGGTGGGCATGCTTCACCGTCGACACGGTGAGCCCGCGCGCGACTAAACGAGGGATGACATGGGCGAGGAGCGTGGTCTTGCCCGAACCGCTCCAACCAGCGAGGCCGATGATGCGCATGCCGGCACTATAGCAGGCCGGCGCTTCCCGGGTGCAGTGCAGCGTGAGGGGAACCCGCCCGGATCGTTGTCTCCGGGCCTCGCCAAATCGAACGCGCCCGACGGATGACCCTCGGGCGCGTCCGATAGGCTGCGCTGCCGCTATTCCGCCGCCTGCATGCGTCCCTCCGGCGGCGGAGCGCTGACCTGACCCTTGGCGATTTCCTTTTCCGCCCACAGGCTGTGGTGCTGCTTGGCCCAGTTCACGTCCACCGTGCCGTCCCACATCGCCTCGAAGGCGCCTTCCATCCCGACCGTGCCGATATAGATGTGGCCGAGCATGGCGGCGACGAACAGCACCGCCACGACGCCGTGGACGATCTGCGCCAATTGCATCCCGGCGATGTTGGTTACGTAGAACGGGAACATCAGCAGGTACCCGCTGGCCGCGATCGCTCCGCCGCCGAGCACCACGATCCAGTAGATCATCTTCTGACCACCGTTGAAGCGATCGGCCGGCGGATGTCGATTGCCGACCATCCCGCCGCCTTCCTTCAACCATTCGACGTCGACGCGGTTGGGAATGTTCCAGGCGATCCACATCATGAAGATCACGAACACCCCCAGCGTGAACGGGAAGCTGAGATAGTTATGCGCGTATTTGGCCCACTGCGACCATTCGGTGAACGCTTCGGGCCCGATCAGCGGCAGCAGCAACGGCCTGCCGAACGTGATGTTGAGACCCGAAAGCGCAAGAACGATGAAGCAACTCGCCGTCATCCAGTGCACGAGGCGCTCGAACCCGGAAAAACGCACCAGCACGCGCCCCGACCGCCCGGCCTGGATTCGGACCATGCCGCGGGTCAGATAGAAGAAAACGAGTAGCGCAAGCATGCCGAGGATCGAAATGGCAGCGATCCAGCGCAGCGTGACTTGATGAAAGTGACGCCAATCGCGGCCGGCGGGCTGCTCGATGGTGCAGGCCTTCTGATCGGGGATGGTGCAGCGCCCGGAAATCCGGCTGAGCTCGTTGAGCAGCTGACTTTCGTGGACCGCGCTCGCGGTGGGATTGACTGAGTTGTCGGGGTTGCGTTGCTGGGCGTTCACGGGCGCCGCGCAGGCGAGAATGAGCGCGAGCGCAAGTGCGCCGACGATGAAACGGATGCGCGTCAAGTGCGTCGCCATGCGTGTTCCTCCGTGTTGGCCGACGTCTGCGTGTCGACTCTTTTACGACTACGACGCGATCGTCTCGCGATATGCCGTCTTCCAACCCCAAGCGCCGGAGCCGTAGCCGCGCTTGACCACGCGCTCCTTGTAGATCTGCGCGATGATCTCGCCGTCGCCGGCGAGGAGTGATTTGGTCGAGCACATCTCCGCGCATAGCGGCAGCTTGCCCTCGGCCAGCCGGTTGGCGCCGTACTTCTCGTACTCCGCAGCCGAGCCATCCGCTTCCGGTCCACCCGCGCAGTAGGTGCACTTGTCCATCTTCCCGCGCGAACCGAAGTTGCCGACCTTGGGATATTGCGGCGCGCCGAACGGACAGGCGTAGAAGCAATAGCCGCAGCCGATGCAGAGATCCTTGGAGTGCAGCACCACGGCATCGGCGGTGGTGTAGAAGCAGTTCACCGGACAGACCGCCTGACATGGCGCGTCCGTGCAGTGCATGCAGGCCATGGACACCGAGCGCTCGCCCGGCTTGCCGTCATTGATGGTGACGACGCGCCGGCGGTTGATGCCCCAAGGCACCTCATTCTCGTTCTTGCAGGCGGTGACGCACGCGTTGCACTCGATGCAACGGTCGGCGTCGCAGAGAAATTTCATCCGAGCCATTGTCGAGTCTCCTTAAGCTGCTTTGATCTGGCAAAGCGTGGCTTTGGGTTCCTGCATGCCGGTCACGGGATCGTAGCCGTAGGTCGTGAGCGTGTTCACGCTCTCGCCGAGCACGACCGGATCGGTACCTTGAGGATATTTCCAGCGCTGATCGGCGCCTTCGAACCAACCGGCGAAGTGGAACGGACACCAGCTCACGCCTTTGCCGACGCGCTCCGTCACCAGCGCCTTCATGCGCGCCTTCGAGTTGTTCGCGGCGCCCGTGACCCAGACCCAGCTGCCGTCTTTGATCCCGCGCGCGGCGGCATCCGCAGGATTGATCTCGATGAACATGTCCTGCTGCAGCTCGGCGAGCCATTTGTTGGAGCGCGTCTCCTCGCCGCCGCCTTCGTATTCGACCAGCCGGCCCGAGGTGAGGATGAGCGGGAACGCGCTGGCGACGCTCTTTTCCACCGCCGCTTTCTGCACCGAGAAGCCGACATTGGGCACGCGGAACTGGGTCGCGTCGGGCAGCGTGGGATATTTGGCGACGAGTTCGGGCCGCGGCGTATAGATCGGCTCGCGATGCACCGGAATCGGGTCGGGCAGGTTCCACGCATTGGCGCGCGCCTTGCCGTTGCCGTAGGGGATGCAGCCGTGGTTGATCGCCACCCGCTGGATGCCGCCGGAGAGGTCGGTCGCCCAGGAAACACCATCGGCGTTGTTGCCGCCGATCCGCTCGATCACCGCCTTCTCGGGCGCGGTAAGGTCGTTATCCCAGCCGAGCTTCTTGAGGACGCCGTACGTGAACTCGGGATAGCCGTCCTTGATCTCGGAGTCCTTCGAGTAATAGCCGTTGCCAAGCAGGCTGACCTTGCGGGTCGTGCCGTCAGGCAGCTTTTCCTCGCGCTCGATGCCGAAGCGGGCGCGGAACGTGCCGCCACCTTCCTTGATCGAGAGGGTGGTGTTGTAGAGCAGCGGCGTTCCCGGATGCTTGAATTCCGGCGTTCCCCAGCACGGCCAGGGCAGGCCGTAATAGTCGCCTTGCGCGGGACCGCTCGTGGCCTTCTGCGTCCGCATGTCGAAATCTTTTTGATTGGCCATGTGGAGCTTCAACCGCTCCGGCGACTGACCGCAATAGCCAGTGGACCAGCCGCCGCGATTGATCTCGCGAAGTATGTCCTCCGGCGACGGAAGGTTGTTCTCGACCTTGATGTTCTTGAACATCCTGTCGGCGAAGCCGAGCTTCTTCGCCAGGAGGTACATGACCTCGTTGTCGTCCTTGGATTCGAAGATCGGCTTGACGATCTGCTCGCCCCATTGGATCGCGCGGTTGGATGCCGTGCGCGAGCCGTTGGTCTCGTAGCTGGTTGCAATCGGCAGCAGGTACGTACCGTTCTTGCGCTCCGAGAGCACCGCCCAGGTGGTCGGATGCGGATCGGCGACGACGAGCAGGTCCAGCTTCTCGATGCCCTTGGCCGCCTCGGTCATCCGGGTCACGGTGTTGCCGCCGTGGCCCATGACGATCATCGCCTTGAGATTGTCGGCCTGGGCCACCTGTTCCTTCGGCAGCAGCGTCGCGTCGAACCACCGCGTGGAAGGAATGCCCGACGTCTCCATCATCTTCTTGTCGGCGAAGCGTGAGAGCATCCAGTCGTAGTCGACCTCCCAGACGCGGCACCAGTGCTTCCAGGCGCCTTCGGCCAGCCCGTAGTACAGAGGCAGCGTCACGACATCGAGGCCGAGGTCGGTGGCGCCCTGCACGTTGGTGTGACCGCGGAAGATGTTGGCGCCGGCGCCGGGCTTGCCGACGTTGCCGGTGGCGAGCAGCAAGATGCAGCTCGCACGGACGTTGGCGGTGCCCATCGTGTGCTGCGTCTGACCCATCGCCCAGATCAGGCACGAAGGTTTGTCCTTGGCGAACATCTCGGCCACGCGCTTGAGCTGCGCGCCGGGCACCCCGCTGACTCGTTCGACTTCCTCGGGAGTCCACTTCTCGACTTCCTTGCGCACGTCATCCATGCCGTAGACGCGCTGCTCGATAAACTCCTTGTCCTCCCAGCCGTTCTTGAAAATGTGCCAGAGCAGGCCCCACAGCACCGGAATGTCGGTGCCCGGGCGCAATCTCACATATTCGGTCGCGTGGGCGGCGGTGCGGGTGAGACGCGGGTCCGCGACGATGAAGTTGGCCCGGTTCAATTCCTTGCCTTCGAGCAAGTGCTGCAACGAGACCGGATGCGCCTCGGCCGGATTGCCGCCGAGGAAGAACAGCGTCTTGGTGTTGCGAATATCGGTATAGCTGTTGGTCATCGCGCCGTAGCCCCACGTATTGGCTACGCCGGCGACGGTGGTCGAATGACAGATGCGCGCTTGATGGTCGGAATTGTTTGTGCCCCAGAAGGCGGCGAGCTTGCGATTGAGATAGGCGCCCTCGTTGGTGAATTTCGCGGAGCCCAGCCAGTAGACCGATTCCGGGCCCGACTTCTGGCGAATCTCCATCAGCTTGTCGCCGATCTCGTCGATCGCCTGGTCCCAGCTCAACTTGGTCCACTGGCCGTTGATCAGCTTCATCGGATATTTCAGACGGCGATCGCCGTGCACGAGCTCGCGCGTCGCCGCGCCTTTGGCGCAGTGCGAGCCGCGGTTGATGGGGGAATCCCAGCCGGGCTCCTGGCCGATCCAGACCCCGTTCGCCACTTCGGCGATCACCGTGCAGCCGACCGAACAATGCGTGCAGACGTTCTTGCGGATGGTGACCTGCGCACCGGGCGGCGGGACGCCCGCTTCTGCCTTGCGCACGCTCGTGAGCGGCAGCGCGCCGAGCGTCGCGAGACCGCCGGCGGCGAGGCCGGAGCGGCGCAGGAAAGCGCGGCGATCGAGACCACCATCGGCGTCGCTCTGCAGTGCGCCGGCGAGCGTGCCGCGACGAGCCTGACGGTCTGTTCTCTTGATCAGCATAGGCCCCCTCCCTCAGCTCGGATACCGGTTGACGCGATAGAAGGTTTGAACCTCCGGTGAATTCGGCCGGTACCGAGATTTGCGCTTCTCATCATTGCTCTCGGTGTCGGCGAGCGCCTCGCCTGCGAGCGGAGCGGCGGCAGCGGCGGTGACGGTCGCGCCTGCACCGAGCGCGCGAAGAAACTCACGACGGCCGAGCGCGTTCTTGGGCTGCGTGCTCTTGGGTTCTTTTTTCATCGCCGTAACCTCCTCTGTTCCCGTCCGCTCATGGCCCAACTGAGCAAGTCCCACTTGAATCTCTGCGGTCTGCACCGCTCACGCCGACAGCGCGAACGCATCGGTCTCGATGTTCACAAACAGGCGACCCAGCGCTCCCACGCCACGATAGAAATCGGCGGACTCGGCCTGCTCCAGGTCGGCGAAGAAACGCCCGATCCAGGGGGCGAGATGCGCTTCGAACAGTTCGCGATCGGCGCCGGGAGGTGTCTGGAACCGACCGCTCACAAGGCCGGCCATGATCTCGCACAGGATGGCGGCGTGATCTTCCGGCTCTGCCTGACCGGCGGCTCGTTCGATGCCAAGCTTGTCGAGATCCTTGCGCAGGCGCGCGAGCGGACGCTCGTGCAGAAAACCGGTCAGATAGTAGGATCCGTACGGCAGCAATTCTCCGCGTCCGAGGCCGATGAAGAGATCGAAATATTCCCGCTCGACGCGCTCGCTCGTGGTGCGGCTCGCCGCCTCCGCAAGCGCGGCATGCGCCAGCCCGAGCGGACTTGCATCGCCGCGCAACGTGGCGAGACGCTCGAGCAGCGCACGATCGGGCGCGCCGGCGAGCAGCGCAGATAGCAGCGAGTATTCCTGGGCGCGCCCGGCGTCGAGGTCATCAACGCCTTCCGAAGCCGCACCATTCCCGTAGAGATCGGGCCGCAGGATCGTCCGGCTCACGCCGGTTGCCGCCTCAACCGAAAGCACCCGCTCGGCGGGAATGCGAGCCCAGTTCGATACCGAAGGCTGCGAGATGCCAATTTTCCGGGCAAGCGCGCCGACACCGCCAGCAACGCGGATCGCTTCGTCCAGGCCTTCATCCCTCATGGTCGCGTTTTCTTTTTATTCCAGTTCAATTGTACACAAATACCGCCGGCTGACAGCAGGGGTCAATAGCCCGAGGCTATGAGTCGCCTTATCACTTAGGCAAAGCCCGTCCGTGAGGCCGTCTATCGGACGCTAGACTGTTGTCGGGAAGCTCTGGATTATTTTGCGCCGCAATATCTTCTTGGGTGCGCTGCGGAAGCGCGCGGAAATTGTGCGCTTCACTGTCGTTCTCGGCGGCCTCTCTTGATGTCATCCCACCTTTGCTGTGAGTTTCCTCCGTGGGCGTCGCGGGAGTTGTAGAAGCCAATTCAATTGACGTTTCAATCGGCGATGGCTCGCGTGGCGCATCCTCGGGGGTGGGAGCGGCCTGATCGAGTTCCCCTTCGGTGAGGCTGCTTCCGATCATCTGCACGATCTGACGGCGAACCTCGTCGCTCATCTCGAGCGGCCCGAAGCCCGCGATCGCGCCAGGCGTATTGAAGTCCCAGTCGTAGTCGGCGAGGCCGACGAAATCCCGGATCTTGGGATCTGCGGCCCACGCGCGACGAAGCGCCGCACGGGTCAATTCAGGCGGCACCCCGGCCCGGAGGAACGCCCGGATGTCGCTCTCGGCGGTAATCGTTTCGACCGGCGGCAGCTTGGTCCAGTCGAATTCGGATGCGGGCTCGCTCGCGCCGCTTCGCGCCGGCGGAACACGGCCCGCCTCTCCCCGGTCGTCATCGGTGTGCGCGGTTTCATCCGGCACGCCGGACGCGGCGGCCGGCTTCGTCGCTTCCGCTTCTTCTTCCGCTGACTCACGTTTGCGGCGCGACCAGCGGGCGATGAAGTTTTCGGGCTCACTCATCTCGTTCTTGCTGCATCGGTCCGCGCCGCGCGAGCGCTTCCGGATCCGCGCGGTCGCGTTGGCGTTTGTGGAACACCCGCTCGACATGATGTTCAGCCACGAAGGCGTCGATGGTTGCGCGTACCGTCTCCGGCATCGGCACGACGTCGACAAGGTCGCTGCCCGCTTCGGTCCAGGCCTCGCCCTCGGCCGGATCGGCGGTTACGGCGAAGACCTCGTACGGCGGATCGACGCCGGTCTGCCGCAGCGCCACCCAGAGCATGGGCGCGCTAGAACCGAGATTGTCGCGGTAATTGGTGGTCTCCGTGCGGTACAGCTCGATCTCGGCAGCGCCGGCATAAAAGGTGACGCCATCGGGATCTTGGGACAGCACGGTCCAGGGGGCAGCGTCTGGCAGGCCCGCCAATGCAGCCACCGGTTTCCACGTGAAATCGATCCAAGGGCTGTCCGCCTTGCGGCGCGCAACGACGATCCCGACCGCAATCCTGGCAAGAGCAGGCGCAACGTTCACAGCACTGCCTCGAAATGGGCGATCGGCAGGCCGGTTACGAGATTTTGCGGCTTCATGCGCAGTATCCGGTCAGGCGTCATCGCCAATATCAGATAGATGGGTTCGCCGCGCGCCTTGTCCAGCACGATTTCCGCGTCGCGGACGGTGAGCCGGTAGAGGCCAATGATGCGCTCACGCGCGGACTGCTCGAGCTCCTCGTCGTTCCAGAGCGCATCCCCGATCGTGGTGGCTTCGGCATCGAGGCCGACATACCAGATGAGATTGACGTCGGCCGCCTCGGTGAGCGCCTCGATCTCCACCTCGATCGACAGGAGATGCGTGATCCATTGCTTGATCACCTTGCCGAGCGCTTCGAGTCCGCGCCGACCGGACGTGAGATCGAGCGCCATGTCGAACAGATCGCTGCGTTCCCAATAGGTTTCAGCATTGTCCTCGTTGAGCACATCGATCTCGCCGGCCGCAGGCAAGCCCAGCATTGCCACCAGCGGAGACACTGTCTGGGGTTGAGCCCCCGCAACTGTCTCCTCGTCGGCCGCGATCAACGAACCGTCATGCACGGTCAGGCGTTGCGGCCGGAAGAAGAGTTCGGCGGCACGCAGCATGAAAACGTCGTCGCAGCCGTCGAGCACGTTCCGCAGGATCACATGGACAAGTTGATTGACGAAGAGAGACGGCGTTGTGCCCACGCCGCGACGCACCAGGTCGAGATAGGCGGCCTCCAAGGTGCGGTGACTGATCACGTGATCGCGAAACGCGGTCATCACGCTCCAATTCTCGCGCGCGTCGGCATCCGCGATCATTCCGATCTCGGAGGCAGCGACCGGCCGGCGTGGATTGGTGAGCAGCGCCGCGTGCAAGGTGCGCTCGACGATGCATGCGTCCGCCGGTGGCGCAAGCTCCGGCCGCGCGAGATAAGCCTTCAGAAACTCATCGGTCACCAGCAGGCCGCCGCCGTCGTCACGGTCAAGCAAATGATGCCCACAAGACAGCCAGAAATCCTGCATGCAGTCAGCCTCGACGAAAGATCGCCCACCTTCTATACCACAGCATCGCAATCGTAATGAGGTTGACCATGTCGACACGAACGATCCCGAGGCCGTGGTCAGCAACGCGCGCCTTCGCGGTTGCAACGTTCGCGATCATGATGGCGTTGGGATTGCGTTCACCTGCATCAGCGCAGGCTTATCCCGTCAAACCCATTCATATCATCGTGCCGTTTGCGGCCGGCGGCATCACCGACGTCATCGGCCGCGCGCTGGGACAGCGGCTCGCCGAGGCCTGGGGTCAACAGGTCGTGATCGAGAACAGGCCGGGCGGGGGCATCGGCCAGGTCGGCACTGAATCCGTCGCGCGATCCGCACCCGACGGCTACACGCTTCTGGTGACCGCCGACGCGACCTTCGTCACCTCGCCTCATACCTACAGCAAGCTGCCGTACGACCCCATCAACGACTTCGTGCCGGTCACCGGCCTCGGCATCAGCCCGCAGGCGCTGGTCGTGCACCCCTCGCTGCCGGTGCGCACGCTGGCAGAGTTGGTCGATTACGCCAGGAAGAGACCAGGCGAGCTCAATTATGGAACCTTCGGCATTGGATCGAGCGGACATCTCAACATCATTCTGCTGGAAGGCATGACCGGCACCAAATTCACGCCCGTGCACTATCGCGGCGCCGCGCCCGCGATTACCGATCTTATCGGCGGGCACATCCAGATGATGATCGTGAGCATCGGACTGGTGGCGCAGCCGTGGCAATCAGGTGCGCTCAACGTGCTCGGCTTCGGCAGCACGGCGCGGATCGCGCAATACCCAGCGGTGCCGACGCTGGCCGAGAGCGGATTGCCGGGTTACGAAGCGGGGTCATGGTACGGACTCGCCGCTCCCAAGGGCACGCCGCCCGAGATCGTCGGCAAGCTCAACGCGCAAGCCCAGCGCATTTTCGATGACCCCACCTTTCGCGACAAGTTCCTGACGCCGAACTTCATCTTTCCCATCGTGAGCTCGCCGGACGCGTTCGCCGAGCGGATCCGGCGCGAGTCGGAAAAATGGGGCAAGGTGATCCGCGACGCCAATGTGAGGGTGGAGTGAGTTGATCCCGGCAACGCCGTCAGGAGAGCGCCGGCGGCCCTATTGCTTTTGCCCTCTCTCCTTCGCGAGGTTGACGAGGTCCACGGCCTCGCCCGGCTCTTCTTCGCCTTCCACTTCGAGGAACGAGAATGCCCGCATCGGCTTGCGCGTGCCGCGCGGGCGCAGGGTGCGAAATACCTCGCGGATGGCGCCAGCCTCGAAGGTGCGGCGCACCGCAATCAGCGTATCGTGGGGATGATCGCAGAGCGAAGCCGCAAACGTGACCTCCTCTTCTGCGGCGGCGCGGGCAACCGCCAGATCGGGCGCGCCGAGGCACTCCAGCAACCTCCCTGCCAGCATCTCGACCAACGCCGCGCGATCATCGTCGCTTGCCGCTACGATCTGGACCAGTGTCGACCAGCCCAACGACGCCACGCCCAGGAACCCGCCGCGAAAAGCAGCACGCGGTTTGCCGTCAAGCGTATCGGGATTGGCGTCCGCAAACATGAAGGCGCCCGATACCGCCCATTCTCCAGGATCGGCCGCGCGCTCGAATACGAATATATCCGAGGGATCGAGCCGAATGGTGCGCAGCAGCTTCATGCCGCTCTCGCGCTCGGCGCGCACCGGCGCGCCAATGTCGCCTTACGCTGGTTCCCATCCGGAGTCTGAGGCGGAATTCGCATCATCGGCGGGGGCCGCCGGTCGTGGGATCGAGCCACGATGGTTGAGCCAGTGCACGCACCAGCGCTCTGCGCTCCGGGTCGCGGCCACCTGTCACGGTGCGCCGTACCAGGAGATCGCCGTTTACGTCGAGGTCGCGGCGCACGCCGCTTTCGGGCGCAAGCCCGGCAAGATAACTTTTCGCGACTTCACCAAACCCCTTCTCCTGCCAGGTGTCGATCGCCACCATGAGATGGCGCGCGAAGCTCTCCACCAGCCGGTCGGAGTCGAAATCCTCGAAGCCTTCCTGATCGAGGGCCGCCGAAAGTGGCCGCAATCCCGGCTCATCCTCGCCCATCGCCACGATGCGGATCATGGCGCCAAACACCAGCCAAGCCGGCGGCTCGTTCTCCGGGGCATCCTGTGGCCATCCAAGCCGCGCGCCACCGACGAGTCCACCGTTGACGCGCACCGCGTCGGGCCAGTCGAACGTGATGGGCCGCTCGGGTGGTGCGTGCACCGCCAGCGCGTCCGCGAGCGCGACGATGCCGGCATAGAGCGCGCGACGCGCGGTTTCCAGCGGTTCCTCGGGCTCCAGCACGACGGCGAATTCGGCGAGATCGAAGCGGCCCACATAGACCAGCGTGCCGGCTCCGGACTCGGACGCGACGCTGGCGGCATGAGCAAACGCGTCGCCCACTTCCCGCAGGGTGACGAGCTTGAATGGCGGCGGCAGATCGAGCGTGCGCTGCGACGATCTTTGCAGGCGGGTGCGCTCCCCGAGCGGCATGTGGGCTCCTGGACTCGCGATAGCTGCTTGTAATGATTATAACCTGCTATAGGCCAAGGGTGCGTGGGGTCAAGTCCGCGCATGACGACTGAGAGATACGCCTTCGTGCGGCGTTGCAAGTCGGAGACAAGATGGCCGATCGGCCACCAAAGATACTGATCTGCTCATGCGAAGACACGATGCCGCTCGACGGTGCGGCCGTGCAGCGGGGCTGTCGGGGCACGGAGCTCTTGACCGCGCGTCAGCTTTGTCGGGCTGAGCTTGAAAAATTCCGCGCGGCGGCGGCGGGCGGAGAGCCGCTTGTCGTCGGCTGCACTCAGGAAGCTCCGCTTTTCTCGGAACTCGCCGGTGACACGGCCGTCACCTACGCCAATATCCGCGAAACCGCCGGTTGGTCGAAGGATGCGGGCGCCGCGGGGCCCAAGATGGCGGCCCTGTTGGCCGCCGCCGCCGAGCCCGTGCCCGAGTTTTCCTTCGTCAACCTGACCAGCGACGGCGTGATCCTGATCTATGGCCGCGACCAGCAGGCGATTGAGGCCGGCAACCTGCTCAAGGACCATCTCGACGTGACGGTGCTGATCAAGCCGCCCGCCGACGTGTCTCCGCCGCGGGTGACCGACTTCCCCGTGGTAAGGGGCGCGATCCGTTCGGCCAAGGGCTATCTCGGCAAGTTCGAATTGACGGTCGACGGTTACGCCCAACCAGCCCCGTCATCGCGCGGCGCGTTCAGCTTCCCAACGACACGCGACGGCGCGGTGTCGCGCTGCGATCTCGTGCTCGACCTCTCCGGCGGCGCACCGCTATTCACTGCATCGGACCTGCGAGACGGCTATCTGCGGGCCGATCCCGGCGATCCCGCGGCCGTCCTCAAGGCCGTGCTGAAGGCGCGCGACCTGGTCGGCAGTTTCGATAAGCCGCGTTACGTGGCGTTCACCGCGGATCTCTGCGCCCATTCACGCTCGAAGATCGTCGGGTGCACGCGCTGCCTCGATCTCTGCCCGACTGGCGCGATCACGCCCGCCGGCGATCATGTCACCATCGACGCCTATATCTGTGCCGGCTGCGGACAATGTGCCGCCGTGTGCCCGACCGGCGCCGCCGGCTATGCGCTGCCGCCGGCGGATGCGCTGATGCGCAAGCTGCGGTCGCTGGTCACGACATATCGTGATGCCGGGGGCATACAGCCGGCCGTCGTGCTCATGCACGACGAGGCACATGGCGTGCCGCTGATCGATGCGCTCGCGCGCTTCGGCGACGGCTTGCCGGCGAACGTGTTGCCGATCGCAGTCAATGAAGTGACCCAGATCGGTCTCGAAGCCATCGCCGCGGCGTTTGCCTACGGCGCGACGGCAGTTCGCGTGCTGCTGCGCGCCAAGCCGCGCCACGATACCGCCGGGCTCGCGCGGACGCTCGCGCTTGCCGAGCCGATCCTCGCCGGCCTCGGCTTTGGCATCGGCCGGGCCGCGACCATCGAGACGGACGATCCCGATGCGCTCGCCGACGCGCTGCGTGCGGTAGGCAGCGCGGACGCAGCGCCCCGTCCAGCAAGCTTCCTGCCGCTCGGGCCGAAGCGAGACGTGCAGCGGCTCGCGCTGCGAGAGCTGCAGCGCGCTGCGCCGACCCCGGTCGATGTCGTCGCACTGCCCGCGGGCGCACCCTTCGGCGCGGTCGAGATCAATGTCGAGGGGTGCACGCTCTGTCTCGCCTGCGTGGCGGCTTGCCCTACCGGCGCGCTCAGCGACAATCCCGAGCGACCGATGCTGCGTTTTGCCGAGGACGCATGCGTGCAATGTGGGCTGTGCAAGGCAACGTGCCCGGAGAAGGTGATCACGCTGCGACCGCAGCTCGATTTTCGCGCCGCCACCGCGAATGCACGGGTGCTCAAGGAGGAGGAGCCGTTCCATTGCATCCGTTGCAACAAGCCGTTCGGCGTCAAAAGCACGATCGAGCGCGTTCTCGCCAAGCTGGAAGGCAAGCACTGGATGTTTCAGAATTCCGCGCAGCGCCTCGACGTGATCAAGATGTGCGAGGACTGCCGGGTCGTGGCCATTACGGAGCAGCAGTTCGATCCTTACGGTGCGCCGCCACGACCCAAGGCACGCACCACCGAGGACTATTTGCGCGAGCGCGAAGAGCAAGAGCGCGCCGGCAAGAACGAGACGTGAGCGGCGCAACATAACATGACGTCCGTTCTGAATCGCGTCCGCACCAGCGTGTTGGAGATCGCCTACGAGCAGAGCGGATCCGAAGACGGCGTCCCGGTCCTGCTCATGCACGGGTTCCCGTACGACCCCCGCACCTACGACCTAGTGGTTCCATTGCTGGTGGCAGCCGGATGCCGCGCGATCGTGCCCTATCTGCGCGGCTACGGTCCGACCCGCTTCCTCGCGGCCGAAACACCGCGCTCTGGCCAGCAGGCGGCGCTCGGTCACGATCTCAAGGAGCTCATCGATGCGCTCGGCGTGCGCCGCCCCGTGCTGGCCGGCTACGATTGGGGCGGGCGCGCCGCCTGCGTCGTCGCCGCGCTCTGGCCGGACAAGGTGCGCGGCCTGGTGTCCGCCAACGGCTACAACATCCAGGATATCGCCGGATCGAAAAAGCCTGCGCCGCCGGAGCTCGAGCACCGGCTTTGGTATCAATACTATCTCCACACCGAGCGCGGTCGTGCCGGATTGACGGCCAATCGCCGCGAGTTCTGCAGGCTGTTGTGGCGGCTGTGGTCGCCGAACTGGCGCTTCGACGACGCCACCTTCGAGCGCACAGCCGGCTCGTTCGACAATCCCGACTTCGTCGACGTGGTGATCCAGTCCTACCGCCACCGTTTCGGCTATGCCCCCGGCGATCCCGCGCTGGAGGCGATCGAGCAGCGCCTCGCCGCCAAGCCGCGCATCCCGGTGCCGACCATCGTGCTGCATGGCGATGACAGCGGCCTGTCGCAGCCGGAAAGCTCGGTCGCGCACCGTCCGCTCTTCACCGGTCCTTATCAGCACCGGGTCATCCCCGTCGCCGGCCACAACTTGCCGCAGGAGACACCCAAGGCGGTTGCGGACGCCGTGCTCGAATTGATCCAGGCGACGGCATGAGAACGGCCGGACGGCGTGCGCCACCGCGCGGCTATCTTGGCGTGCGTTCACCCTGGCCGTTGGTCGTCTTCTCCAGAAACGTCATCAGCGCGGCGCGGTCCTCGGCTGAGCCGATCTGCTGTTCCGGCATTTTGGTGCCAGGGGTGTAGGCCATCGGCCCCACCTCGAACAGCTTCGACACCGTCTCCGGGGTCCACACGATGTCGAGCTTCTTGAGCGCCTCGGAAAAATTGTAGCCGGGAAGGGTCGCGATCTTGCGCCCGAAAATGCCGGCCAGGGTCGGGCCCGCGCGAGGGCCCTCCTCCGCGCTCAAGGTGTGGCAGGCGACGCAGGCGCGAAACACCTCGGCGCCGGGATCGCCGGCGAAGGCTGCCAGCGGATCTTCCGGTGTACCCATGACCACATCGCCGACCGGTTCGCCGCTGACCGCGTCCCAGCGGCGGATCATGCGGTCAGCGCCGCCGGTGAGGAGTGTGCGGCTGTCGGGAAAGAATGCGGCCGACCAGACCGGCAGCCCGGGTCCGACCAGCGTGCGTTCGAGTTTGCGCGACGCCCGATCGATGATGGCAACCGACCCGCGGATGCCGGCGGCGGCAACGAGTCTGCCGTCGGCCGACAGCGCCACCGCGATGATCGGCGTCTGGGCCGCCTCGATCTCGCTTTTCAGCTCACCCGTCGCCGCAAGCAGATAAACCTTGCCATCGGCGCCGGCGGTGACGATCTCGCCGTCGGGCGAGATCGCAACTGTATTGAGCGGCGCCGGCAGCGTCGTCACGAACGGTCCGCTGCCACCGCCATCACCAACAAGCGGCGTGACGCGCAGCGTCGCATCGTAGCCTACCGTCACCAGTGCGCGGCCGTCGATCGTGAAGGCGACGCCGTTGACGTTCTGCGTGTGGCCCTCGATGACGCGAGGTGCGCCACCCGCGAGCGGCCATAGCCGCGCCGTGTGGTCCCAGGACGCCGAGGCGAGCGTCGCGCCATCGGGTGAAACGGCGAGCGCTACGACCGGTGCCTGGTGCCCTTCGAGGACCATCGCGGGCTGCGGCTCGCCCGCTCGCCAGATCGCAATGCGGGCATCCTCCCCGCTGGTGGCGATCCGCCCATCCGACAGAAACGCGACCGCATTGACGGCGCCGTCGTGGAAGCGCAGCACCTGCTCCGCAGCGTTCCTCTGCAACGACCATCGGATCGCCGACGTGTCGAAACTGCCGGAGAGCGCTTGCGTCCCGTCGGGAGAGATCGCGAGCGCGCGCACCGGCCCGCCATGGCCGCGCAATTGCGCCTGCGCCCCCTCGGGGGACATCACCGCAAGGAGCATGAAAACAAAAAGGACGCGCAACATCATCGCGAGGCTCGGCAACAACTCAGGCGTCCGCGGGGCGCATGCCGAGCGCGCGGATGCTGTCGCGCACGCCCGGATCGCGTAGCGCCGCCAGGAACGCCTCGACCGCGGGACGATGGCGGCGGCTTTCGACCAGGAGAAAATCATAGTCCTCGGGCGCGATCGGGAGAAACCCGAGACCGTACAGCCGGGCCACCGATTCGATCGCGATCCCCCAATCCGCACGCCCCTGCGCCACGGCAGCCGCGACGGCGTTGTGCGAGCGCGGCTGATTGCTGTAGCCGGTCGGCCGCGCACCCGCGAGCAACCGGTCAATCAGCACCCGCGTTCCGGACCCGGCATTGCGATTGACCATGAGGCACTCCCCGTCGGCGAGCGCGGCTTCGAGCGCGCCAGCGGCGTCGCGTCCGGCAAAACGAGCATCGTCCGCCCGGTGCACGAAACCCTGCATGCGCTGCCAGCCCTTCACCAGCGCAAGTCCCTCACGCAGCAGATGCGCGTTGTAGACCCCGCTCGCGGGATCGACGAGGTGCGTCGGCGCAAGATCGCATTCGCCGCGTTCCGCGGCTGCCACCCCGCCCATGCTCCCGACCGCGATCGTGCGCGCGCTGAACCCGCGCTCGGCCAACGCGCCGAGCACGACGTCGAGCGCGATGCAATGGCTGCCCACAACGACAAGATCGGGCAATGCGGCCGTCTGCCCGATCAGCGTGACCCGCGCGCGGGCGCCGGCGTCGAGCGCGGAAGCCAGCGCGTCGATTTCCAGAAAACCGTCGGCCTGGGAGAAGCTCGTGACCGAACCGGAGCCCTTCGCGGTCGGAAACGCGACCGGTCCCTCCTCCCCCGCGACCAGCGCGACCAGGACGAACTCCTTTCGACCCAGCTCGGAGGCAATACGCACCGGCACGTCGGCCTCGATGGTCCGCGCTGCCTCCGGAGCAAGACCGGCACGCGCCCGGATCACCGGCGCAACGAAGGCATGGAAGGTGAAGATCGCGGAGGTGGGAAAGCCCGGCAGCACCGCCAAAGGCTTGCCGCCGATCACGGCAAGACAAAGCGGCTTGCCCGGCTTGAGCGCCACGCCATGAACGAGGATCTCTCCGAGCTTTGCCACGATGCGGTGGGAAAGATCGCCGGCGCCCTTCGAGGTGCCGCCCGACAGGACGACGATGTCGCAGACGTCGAGCGCCGTGCGCATGGCAAGCTCGAGCGCCACCTCGTCGTCGGGAAAGGCGCCGAATGGAACCGGCTCGCCGCCCGCTTCCGTCACCGCCGCGGCGATGATGGCGCCGTTGCTGTCGTACACCCGTGCCGGTCCGAGCGTTCCGCCCGGCGCCACCAGCTCGTCGCCGGTCGAGAGCACCGCCACCTTGGGCTTGCGCACCACCTCGACCGTGGCGACGCCGCACGCCGCCAGCATGCCGATCTCGCGTGACGAGAGCGGGGTCTTGCGCCGCAGCACCACCTCGCCGCGCGCGATGTCGGAGCCGGCATAGGAGATGAACTGGCCAGGCGCGACCGTGCGGCGCAGATCGATGGCCGGCGCTCCGTCGCCGTCGAGCAACTCGGTGTGCTCGATCATGACCACGGCGTCGGCGCCGCGCGGGACCATTCCGCCGGTTGCGATCGTGGTTGCGGAACCCGGCGACACTTCGAGCGCGGGCGCATGGCCGCAGACGATCACTTCGCCGTTGAGCGGAAAACGGCGCGGCGCGATGTCGCTCGCACCCGCGGTGTCGGTGGAGCGCAACGCGAAGCCATCGACGTTGGCGCGATCGAACGGCGGCACATCGATGGGGGCGGTGACATCGTGGGCGAGCACGCGACCGAGCGACTCGCTCAAGCTGACGACCGCGGGCGGCAGCGGCGACAGATCGATGTGCCGGGCAAAGCGTGCGCGCGCCTCATCGGCGGAGACCACTTCGAGGAACTGTTCCTGTCGCGCGGCGCGGCGGATCGCAGCGATGAGATCGCGCTCGACCGATTTTGGTTCGAAACGTGCGGTCATGGCCAAGGTCTTACCATGACCTCGGTCGATGCCGGATACCCCTCGCTTTCGGGCGCGATCAAAATCCAGCCATTGGCCTGCGCCAGCGCCGAGAGCGGCACATAACCCGACGCTATGGGAGTCGCGAACCGACCCTCGCAGCGGACCGGCACGAGTTCCGAAAGCCCCACGGTCGAAGACACTTTGTGCGTCAGCTTGGCGGTCCGCTGGCATTCCGGCTCGCGGCTGCCGGCAAGCCGCGCCAGCATGACCTGCCCCAGGAGATGCCAGGCGGCGAGCGCCGCATCGAGCCGGCCCGGCAACGCCAGCACCGGTCGGGAGCCGATGGCGCCAAAGGCCGTGGTCTCGCCCGGCAGGAGGGCCACCCCGTGCACGTACACCTCGCCCATCGACGCGAGCGTGCGCACAGTGGCGTCGCTCCGGCCACTGCCGGTGCCGCCCACCACCACGATCGCATCGACGGCCGGATCGAGGAGCGCGTGTGCGAGGCCATCCGGCCCGGTCGTGACGGCAACGCCGCCCCTGGCTCCGATGGCATCGGCGACGCAGGCGAACGCGGAATCGATGAAGGCGTCGCCGCTCTGCCCAACGCGCACCAGACGCAGTCGCGGGGCGCGAATGCGCACGGCCGCGACCCCCGCCGCGGCCAGCACCTCGATCTGCGGGCGCGCAAGGCGCCGGCCCGCTTCCATCAGCACTGCCCCGGCGGCGACATCGGCGCCTGCCGACAGCACGCCGTCGCCGGGACCGACCGGGACCAGCGCCTGCGCCATGCCGTTGCGCACTGTCACCGCGTCGAGCGGCGTCACCGCATCGGCATCGCCCGCAAGTGGCTGGCCGACATCGATGCGCGCGGCGGCAGGAAGCGGCGCCGGTGCATAGGTCCCGGCATCGGTGGTGTGATCCGCGCGGACCGCCCACCCGTCGCGCAACGCGCGCGCGGTCGCGGGCACCGGGGCATTCGCGACGACATCCTCCGCCAACGTCGATCCGAGCGCGCCGGACAAATCGCTCGCGCGCGGCGGCACCGGCCTGACCAGCCCGTCGAGGCGCGCGAGCACATCGCTCAGCGGCGTGAGCCGCGCAATTCGTTGCGGACTATCGGGTTCCACGACCATGGGGCACTAATATACAGTCCTGCCTCGCAAAACCTTCCCCCTCACGGGCGGGAGCGGAGCGTCCCCGTCAATTCGACGAGATCAAATGGCCGAGAAGACCATCAACCTGCGCGGTCTCAAATGTCCGTTGCCGGCCCTGCGCGCGCGCAAGGCGTTGACCGGCCTCAAGGCCGGCGACGTCCTCATCGCCGAATGCACGGATCCCCTCACCGCGATCGATATCCCCAACCTGCTGAGCCAGACCGGCGATGCGCTCGAATCGAGCTCGCGCGAGGGTGACCTCCTGATATTCCGCATCCGGAAAAGCTGATGACCGGCCTTGCACGCCCTACTTCTCGAGGAGGCCCGCCTGCTCGATCACCGGCCTCCAGCGCGCGTTCTCGTCCTCGATGAATTTCCGGAAGGCGGGGGCGTCCATGCCGGTGACCAGCATGCCGTCCTCGCGCATGCGCTGCTGGCTCTCGGGCTTCGCCATCGCAATGTTGACCTCGCGATTGACCTTGCGAACGATGTCGGCGGGCAGACCCGCCGGTCCTGCAAGCGCGAACCAGTTGGTCGCCACCACGTCGTAGCCGAGCTCCTTGAACGTCGGCACATCGGGATAGTCGGGCAGCCGCTGCTCGGCGGAAACGGCGAGCCCGGTCACCGTGCCGCCGCGCAGCTGACCCGAGGCCGAGGTCACGGTCGGAGTCGCAAAGTCGATATGATTGGCGACCACGTCGATGATGCTTTGCGCCGCGCCTTTGTATGGAATGATCTCGAACCTGAGGCCGGCCTTCATGGCAAACGACTGCGCCACCATCTGGCCCGCGCTCGACAGACCCGAAGAACCGTAAGCAAGCGGTCGCGCGCCCGCTTTCGACTTGGCGACGAAATCCTTGAGCGACTTCACGTCGCTCTTGGCGCTCACGATGAACAGGATCGGCGTGCCCGCGATATAGGCGACATGGGTCAGATCCTTCATCGGATCATAGCCGATCTTCGGATTGATGAACGGCGCGATGATGGTGAGCGACAGCGTGCTGATGACGAAGTTGTAGCCGTCGGGTTCCGAATTCGCCACGGTCTGCACGCCGATCACGCCGCCCGCCCCGGCACGCGTTTCAACGTAGAATTGCTGCTTGAACGCGATCGAGAGATGATCGGCGACGATGCGGGCCAGGATGTCGGCGGCTCCGCCGGGCGCAAAGGTGTTGACGATGCGCACCGGTCGCGACGGCCATTCATCTGCCGACGCCGGAAGGCCCGCAAGGATGAAGCTGCCGGCAAGAGCGAACAGCGCGGCGCCAAGACGTCTCATGGATCCTCCTCGAGGTTGCTCGCCAATCGGAACAGGCAACAATCCAAAGCT
>CAVRXD010000050.1:0-126220 GCA_963725065.1 uncultured Alphaproteobacteria bacterium | reverse complement strand
GGCTCTCGACGCGACCCGACCTGGTCGCCGAGTTCGTGCGGATGGGCGCGCGCTATGTCTCGACCGGCACCGACCTCGCGTTCCTCATGAGCGCCTGCACCGCACGGGCGAAGCAGGTGCAGGAGATCAAGCTCTGATGGCGGGGACGCAAGCCAGCCAGGCCGCGCGGGAACCGCGTGTCGCCAGCGCACTGCTGGCGGGGACATTCTGGCGCAGCCGGCGCGGCCCATGGCGGAGCCGGAACATGATATGCCGATGATGCAAGAGGTGGCCCGAACCGTATATCTTCACCGGCGAGGGCCGGGGCTGCTTCGACAGGTGCCGCAATCGACCACCGCGTTCAAGCGGCGGTCGCGTGAGAACGAGTTCCCGGGAGGATGTGCGAATGCCGACATTGCATGGAACGCTGCTCAAGGCCGCCGGCTTGCTGCTGGCGCTCACGACGGCGGTCGCTGCGCAGGACTATCCCAACAAGCCGGTGCGGCTGATCATCCCGTTCCCGCCCGGCGGCAGCAACGATGTGGTCGGGCGCCTGATCGCCACCCACCTGAGCGAGCGGCTCGGCAAGCAGGTGGTGGTGGACAACCGCGGCGCCGGCGCCGGCGGCGTGGTCGGGTCGGAGGTGGCCGCGAACGCGCCCCACGACGGCTACACCCTGCTCATCATCTCGCTCGCGCACGCGGTCAATCCGTGGCTCTACAAGCTCCCCTACGACCCGATCAAATCGTTCACGCCGGTCGCCATCCTCGCCTCCGGCCCGAACGTGCTGGTGGTCAACCCGGACCTGCCGGTGCATTCGGTGAAGGACCTGCTCGCCGCCGCCAAGGCGAAGCCCGGCCAATTGCAATATGCCTCGGCCGGGATCGGCAGCTTCCAGCATCTCGGCGGCGAGTTGTTCAAGCTCACCGCCGGCGTCAACCTCCTGCATGTGCCGTTCAAGGGCGGCGGCCCGGCCATGATCGATGTGATCGGCGGCCACACCAAGGTCATGTTCAGCTCGCTGGTGCAGACCACGCCGCACATCCGCTCGGGCAAGCTGCGCGCGCTCGGCACCGGCGGATTGACCCGCAATCCGGTTCTGCCCGACGTCCCGGCGATCGCCGAAGCGGGCGTGCCGGGCTATGAGGCGGTCAACTGGTGGGGCGTGGTGGCGCCGGCCGGTACGCCCGCCGCCATCGTCGAGAAGCTGCACAAGGAGATCACCGCCGTGCAGGACTCCGACGAGGTGAAGAAACATTTCGCCAGCGAGGGCGCGCAGGTCGTGCAGATGAGCTCGCCCGAATTCGCGGCCTTCATCGAGAAGGAAATGAAGAAATGGGAGCGCGTCGTCAAAGAGGGTGGCATCAAGGCGGAGTGATCGAACCGAGCTGAACGCTTCCCCTCCCCGGTCATCGCCCGCGAACGCGGGCAGCCGGCGCGGAGCTGTCGATGAAACTCGAGCTTTCCAACAACAAGGACATCTGGTCCGGGCTGATGCTGATCGGCATCGGCGCGGCGGCGATCCTGGTTGCGCGCAATTATCCGTTCGGCACCGCATTGCGCATGGGGCCGGGATTCTTTCCGGTCGTGCTCGGGGGACTGCTGATCGTGTTCGGCCTCACGATTCTCGCCATCGGCCTGCGCCAGGGCGAGAGCATGGCCGGGTCCTGGTCGCTGCGGGCGCTGATCATCCTGCCGCTCTCGCTGGTTCTGTTCGGCCTGCTCATGGAATATGCCGGCTTCGTACCGGCGATGCTGGTGTTGATTTTCGGATCGGCGACCGCCAGCACCGAATTCCGGTTCGTGGAGGTGCTGTTGTTTTCCATTGGCCTGACCGCGCTATCGGTCGCCGTCTTCGTCTGGGCGCTCGGCCTGCCCTATCCGTTGATCGTCGGCCTCGACTGACGCCGTCATGGATCTCTTCAACAACCTGATCTTCGGGTTCAGCGTCGCCCTGTCGCTGCAGAACCTGCTCTACTGCCTGATCGGGGTGACGGTGGGCACGCTCATCGGCGTGCTGCCCGGCATCGGGCCGCTGGGCACGATCGCCATCCTCATGCCGATCACCTACGGCGTTCCCCCCGTCGGCGCGCTCATCATGCTTGCCGGCATCTATTACGGCGCCCAATACGGCGGCTCGACCACAGCCATCCTGGTGAACCTGCCCGGTGAAACCTCGGCCGTGGTCACCTGCATCGACGGTTACCAGATGGCGCGCCAGGGGCGCGCCGGGCCGGCGCTGGCGATCGCGGCGCTCGGCTCGTTCTTCGCCGGCACGGTGGGGACGCTGCTGATGGCGCTGTTCGGCCCGCCGCTCGCCGAGATCGCGCTCAAGTTCGGTTCGCCGGAATATTTCTCGCTGATGCTGATGGCGCTCGTGGCCGCGGCGGTGCTGGCCCAGGGCGACATGCTGAAATCGCTGGCCATGGTGGTGATCGGCCTCCTGCTCGGCATCGTCGGCAGCGACGTCAATACCGGGGTCCAGCGCTTCAGCTTCGGCGTCACCGAGCTTTCCGACGGCATCGGCTTTATCGTGGTGGCGGTCGGCATGTTCGCGATCGGCGAGATCATTTCCAATCTCGGCGACAAGGACGAGCGGCGCATCGTCATGGACAAGGTGACGAACCTGTTTCCGTCCAAGGAGGATCTGAAACGCAGCATCGGTCCGATCCTGCGCGGGACCGGGATCGGAGCGTTCTTCGGCGTACTGCCCGGCACCGGGCCGGCGATCGCCTCGTTTTCATCCTACATGCTGGAGAAGAAGCTCGCCGCCGATCCCTCCCGCTTCGGGCGCGGCGCCATCGAGGGCGTGGCCGGCCCCGAAGCCGCCAACAACGCCGACGCCCAGTGCAAATTCATTCCGATGCTGACGCTGGGCCTGCCGGCCAGCGGGGTGATGGCGCTGATGCTCGGCGCCCTCACCATCCAGGGCATCCAGCCCGGCCCGGAGGTGATGACGCTGCGCCCGGATCTGTTCTGGGGCCTGATCGCCAGCATGTGGATCGGCAACCTGATGCTGGTGGTGCTCAATCTGCCGATGATCGGGCTGTGGGTGAAGCTCCTGCGCGTGCCCTATCGGCTTCTGTTCCCCGCCATCATGGCGTTCTCCGCCATCGGCATCTACAGCGTGAACAACTCGTCGTTCGAGATCTACCTGACCGCGCTGTTCGGCATCTTCGGTTTCATCTGCGTGAAACTGGGATTTCCGCCGGCGCCGATGCTGCTGGGATACGTGCTCGGGCCGATGATGGAGGAGAACCTGCGCCGCTCCATGCTGATGTCGGGCGGCGACCCGTCGGTGTTCGTCACGCGGCCGCTCAGCGTCGCCTTTCTCGTCGCAACGGTGCTGATCCTCATCGTCATGGTGGCGCCCGCCGTGCGGGAGCGGCGGCGGGAGATTGCGGATTAGTGAGCGGGACCCATCGACCGTCTGAACAGCGCGAGCGCAAGCGCGAGAACGCCCATGGCGGCGATGATCGCGGCCAGCGGCAGCGCGCTCGATCCGAGCATTTGCCCGACCACGATGCCGATCGCGGACGCGGTCGCCTGCTGCAGGAAGCCGAGCAGCGATGAGGCGGCGCCCGCGCGCTCGGGAAACGGCATGAGCGCGCCCGCCATCGATTGCGGCATGGCCAGGCCGAGACCGCAGAGATAGAGCGCCATCGGTGCCGCCAGGGCGGCGGGCGAGGTCGCGCCCAGCGCGATGGCGGCCGCCATCGCGAGCCCGCCGGCGGCGAGCGCCACCCCTCCGCACACGATGGTGCGGTCGATGCCGATGCGCACGACCAGTCTCGCCGCCAACAGCGTGCCCAGTCCGTATCCCAGCGTGGCCGCCGCAAACACCAGGCCGAACAGCAGCGGCGACAGGCCGTAGAGGTCCTGCAGCACGAACGACGAGCCCGATATCCAGGCAAACAGCCCGCCGTAGGAGGCGGACACGATCGCCAGATAGATGCGGAAGGTGCGATGGCGGAGGAAGATGCCGTAACCCCTGATGATGGACAGGAGCGACATCGGGTGCTTCGGCGGTTGCTTCATGGTTTCCGGCAACAGCCGTATCACCAATACGATCGCGCACAGGCCGAGCGCGGCCATGCCGAGGAAGCTTGCGCGCCAGCCGAACGTCGACTGCAGGATGCCGCCGAGCGAGGGCGCCACGACCGGTGCGAGCGCCGTGATCGAGCCCATGCGGGCGAGCTCGCGGCCGGCGCGCACCCCCTGATAGAGGTCACGGACAATGGCGCGCGCCAGCACCGGTGCCCCGGCAACGCCCAGGGCCTGCAGGCAGCGCAAGGCGATCAGCATTTCGATCGAGGTTGCGAACATGCAGCTCAAGCAGACGGCGACGTAGAGCGACAGCGCGGCGAGCAGCACCGGCTTGCGGCCGACATGGTCGGAGATCGGTCCAAACACGATCTGGCCGATGGCGAAGCACAGCAGGTAGCCCGACAAAGTCAGCTGCACCTGCGGCACCGACGCGCCGAACACCCGCCCGAGCTCCGGCAGCGAGGGCAGATAGAGATCGACCGACATCGGGCCGACCGCGGTCAGCAGAGCGAGCAACGCGGTCAACGCCAGAGTGTCGGGACGCAGCATCGCGCTCTATTAGGCTGCGACGGCGGGAATTCATACGTCCGATGCGGAATGATGGCCCTGTGTCGCGCGCGTGACCACGCGCGGCGCGACGCTCAGAGCGAAGGGCCGCTCAGATGTCCTTGGCGCTGCGGCGGTGGGGCAGCCCGTAGCGATGCAGATCGGTGCCGTTCGCATCGAGCCACACCTTGGCGCGCTCGAGTTGCGGATAGAGGCGCTTCACCAGCCGCCAGAACCGCGGCGAATGGTTGAGCTCGACGAGATGGGAGACCTCATGCGCGGCCAGGTAGTCGAGCACGAACGGGGGCGCGAGAATAAGCCGCCAGGAGAATGACAGCACGCCGGTGTTCGAGCATGAGCCCCAGCGGCTCGATTGGTCGCGGACGCAGATGCGCTTGATCGAGACGCCGATCTGGGCCGCATAGCCGCGGCTCGCGGCGTCGAGATCCCGTTGCGCCTCGCGCTTGAGGAAATCGCTGATGCGGCGATCGACATGCGGCGGCTCGCCCGCGACGCAGAGCAGCCGTTGGCCGCTCCCGTCGGTCTCTGTCCACACCGTCCCGCGCTCGCCGCGCCGATGCACGATGCGATGCGGCTCGCCGCGCAGCGGCACCTCGACCCCGTGCGCGAAGGGCGCGGCCTCCGGCAGGCGCTTGAGCCGCGCCGCGATCCAGCCGCCGTGCTTCTGGGCGAATTCCTTGGCTTCCCTCACGCTGCCGCGGGGCGGCATGGTGAGCACCACCTCGCGCGTCGGCGCATCGATGCGCAGCGTGTAGCGGCGCGCCTGACGATGACGGCGCAGGCGAACCAGATAGATCGCCTTGTCAAAAACAACCTGCACGACCGAGGGCTCGCTCGGACGGCGATACAACAACGCACGAAGCGACATCGACGCAAATCCACCCTGAAACAACCCCGGGCGGAATACTGCCATAGTGACGATCCGGCGCAGCATGACGGCAACAAATAAACCTCTTCCCCAATGGACGGGGTCTCGGTCAGCCCCTGCCTACACTATCTTGGGGCTATTAAGATTTGAATCCACTTTCATATTTTTCTTAAGCAGGAACCCGCTCGGGGTCCGGCACGGCACCCATTTGGGCTCTCCCGGCAACCGCTAAATTGCAAGCGCGCAGTAATGGGTTAGCCGCGATGGCGGCAAAACCGGCAGTGACGAATCATGAAAAGACCCTGTGGCGGCGCGGGTTGCCACCGCTTTCTCTCGCGTCACCGAGCGGCAGAAACGACCGGAGGTTGTGCGACCGGCAAGCGCTACTCACCGGCCACTTTCAGCTCGGGAGCGGCAGCCGTCGCCGGAGCCGAGCTGTTGCCCGCCTCCAAAGCGAGCTTGGTCTTGGTCACACGCTTCGCGCCGTTGCGGCCGACAGCGTAATTGTTCGAGAGCACGAAGTCGGAAATGCGCGGCACGATCTCGGAACGAAACCGCGAACCGTTGAACACGCCGTAATGACCCACGGCCGGCTGCAGCCAGTGCGCCTTGCGCTCCGCCGGGATGTTGACGCAGAGCTTGTGCGCCGCCTCGGTCTGACCCACGCCGGA
This sequence comes from uncultured Alphaproteobacteria bacterium, assembly GCA_963725065.1. Taxonomy (GTDB): domain Bacteria; phylum Pseudomonadota; class Alphaproteobacteria; order Rhizobiales; family Xanthobacteraceae; genus VAZQ01. The sequence continues at coordinate 120,088 of CAVRXD010000050.1, read as the reverse complement.
TATGTCGTCGTTCTCGCCCTCCACCGTCATCAGGGCGACGCGGCGGATCTGCGCGGGATCGATGCGAACGCCGCGATGCATCATCTCGCCCTTGGGGAGCGCGTGACGCACGAACACGGTCTCCACCGTCTGCAAATAGTACTCGGCCGCAAGATCCATGACGGCGAGATATTCGTCGTAGAATTCGCGGTGCTTCTGCGCGGAATCGCCATCGCTCTTGACGAGATGCTGGAACAGTTTGCGGTGAGCCTCGATATGCCGATCGAGATTCATGCTGACGAAACCGTGGAGTTGAAGAAAGCCGGGATAGACGTCGCGCATGAAACCCGGATTGGGAAACGGCACCTTGGTGATGACGTTGCTGCGGAACCAATCGATGCCGCGCGCCTCCGCGAGCTTGTTCACCTCGGTCGGATTCTCGCGCGTATCGATCGGGCCGCCCATCAGGACCATGGAATGGGGCACATAGGGGTCGTTCTCGGCCTCCATGCGCGCGACCGCGGCGAGGACCGGGACCGAGGGCTGGCACACCGCGAGCACGTGCACATCGCCGCCCAGCACGTGCAAGATCGAGATCAGATAGTCGATGTAGTCGTCGAGATCGAAGCTCCCTTCGGACACCGGCACCATGCGGGCATCGACCCATTCGGTGATGTAGACGTCATGGTTGGGCAAGAAGCCCTCGACCGTGCCGCGCAGCAGCGTCGCGTAATGTCCCGACATCGGCGCCACGATGAGAAGGCGCGGCTGCGGCCGGCGCGGCACGTGCTCGAAGGTGCGCTCGAAATGCAGGAGCCGACAGAACGGCCGCTCCCATACCGACGCAACGTGCACTGGCACATGCTGGCCGCCGACCACGGTGGAGGTGATATTCCACTCCGGCTTGCCGTAGCGCCGCGTCGAGCGCTCGAACAACTCCAGGCCCGCGGCCATGGACTTGCCGAAGGAGGTGTAGGACAGCGGATTGGCGGGATTGCGATAGAACAGGCGCGCAGCATCGGCGAACGCGCGCGAGGGGTTGAGCGCGGCCTGACTCATTTCATAGAACCAGTAGGCCGGCGCCGCATACATCGGGCCGCTGGGGCCCAGTGCGGCTGGCGCGCCGCCGAACTCACCAATCGCCATTTCCCCGGCCTCGGGCAGATTTTGCTGCACTGCAATATCTTGTCGTGGTTTTGTCATACAGTCAACATAACCCATTTTGCTTGCCGATACCCGGTTTGCCCGGCGGAGATAAGCATCGGCGGGGCCTGTGGCTTTCGCGCCGCAGCAAAGCTGCCATGATGAAGCAGTGGAGCATTGGCGGCTGTCCTATTCGCCGGTCTGCAGCAACGAGCCCGACCGGCGCGAGCTGTTGAGCAAGGCCAGGAACGCGATGACGGCCGCCGCAAGGTAGATCGCGTTGAGCGCGAAGGCCTCGACCATGAGGTCGGCACGGAACACCTGCTCCATGACGAGTGCGCGCATCCCCTCGAACACATAGGTCGGCGGCAGCGCCCAGGCGATCACCTGCAGCCAGTCCGGCAGCACGCTCACGGGGTAGTAAACGCAGGTGAGCGGCATGAGCACGAACATCAGCGTCCAGGCCAGCGATTCGGCGCCCATGCCGTTGCGCAGCAGCACGCCCGAGACGACGATGCCGACCGCCCAGCTCGTCAGGATGAGATTCAGAAAGAACGCCGCCAGCGCGAAGCCGAGGCTGTAAACGTTGAACCCGAAGAAGGCGATGGCAAGAAACGTGACCGGCACCATGCCGATCGCGAGCCGTACGATGCTCATGATCATCAAGGCGCAGACGAATTCGATCGGGCGCAACGGGCTGATCATCAGGTTGCTGAGATTGCGCGACCACATCTCTTCCAGAAACGAGACCGAGAAGCCGAGCTGGCCGCGAAACAGCACATCCCACATCAGCACGGCGGCGATGAAGACTCCGGTCGCGCGTGCGAAGAACCCCGAATTCTGGGCGATGTAGAGCTGCAGAAATCCCCACACAAAGAGCTGCACCGCCGGCCAGTAGATGAGCTCCACCAGCCGGGTCCAGGACGAGCGCAGCAAATAGAGATAGCGCAGCACCATCGCCCCGACCCGATGCGGAGCCAATGTCACGGCGCTGGTGGAATGCGCGGTCATGCCGGCATTGTCGCGAATGCGGACAGAACACCCGAACGAGCGGCTTCGATCATCATTGCGCCGCCTCACGAGCTTCGCCGCGCCCGCGCACAACGTCGAGGAATACCTCCTCGAGCGTTTCGCGGCCGTAGCGTATGAGCAGACGCTGCGGGGTGTCGTCGTCCTCGATGCGGCCGCGCTTCATGATGATCACGCGCTCGCACAGACGCTCGACCTCGCTCATGTTGTGGGAGGCCAGCAGCACCGTGGCGCCGCGCTCCTCGCGAAAGCGTTCGAGATGGCCGCGCACCCAGTCGGCGGTATCGGGATCGAGCGACGCGGTCGGCTCGTCGAGCAGAAGGACCTGTGGTGAGTTGATGAGCGCCTTCGCCAGCGCGACGCGGGTCTTCTGTCCGGCCGAGAGCTTGCCCGTCGGCCGGTCGAGAAACTCCGTGAGATCGAGTTCCTGCGCCAGCGCGGCGATGCGGCCGTTCAAATCCTCGACCGCGTAGAGGCGCCCGAAGACCTTGAGGTTCTGCCGCACCGTCAGCCGATGCGGCATGTCGATATAGGGGCTCTCGAAGTTCATCTTGTGCAGCACCTGATAGCGCTGGCGCGGCATCGCGGCGCCGAGCACGTTCACCGTACCGGACGTCGGCGTCACGAGGCCCATGATCATCGCGATGGTGGTGGTCTTGCCGGCGCCGTTGCCGCCGAGAAGCCCGGTGACGGATCCGGGCTCGAGCGCAAACGAAATGCCGTCCACCGCGCGGGTGGTCCTATAGACCTTCACCAGCTGGTCGACGGCAATCGCGGGCTCGGCGGCTTGGGTCATGGGTACACGGTCTGCGAAGCCGCACATGTGGCCCGGCCAGTAGCGCGAGGCAAGGGCGTTGGATCGCCCTGCACTTGCCGGCCGCTCGCCGCGGACATAGGGCATTCGGCCACGGTTGAGGCCCCCCTGCGAAGGTCTACAGTGTCGGCATGACCGACCAACCCGCCGAGGAAGCCCACAGGACCGGGCGCAGCGTGCGCCTCGATACCCTCGTGCGGCTGCGCTGGCTGGCGGTCATCGGCCAGACCACCGCCGTCCTGGTGGTGTATTTCGGGCTCGACTACGAGCTGCCGATCTGGGGCTGCCTCGCGGTGATCGCGCTTGCGGCCTGGCTCAACGTCGCGCTGCGCATCCGCTTTCCGATGACGCAGCGGCTCGAGCCCGATCGGGCGGCATGGCTGCTGGCCTTCGACATAGCCGAGCTGGCGGTGCTGCTGTTCTTCACCGGCGGGCTGCAGAACCCGTTCGCATTCCTTTTTCTCGGACCGGTGCTGATCTCGGCCACCGCGCTGCCCCCGCGCATGACCTTGATGCTCGGCGGCTTCGCCATCGCCTGCGCGACGCTGCTCGTCTTCGTGCATGATCCGCTGCCGTGGGATACCGAGCCGCCACTCGAACTGCCCGCCGTGTACGTGATGGGGGTGTGGCTTTCCATCCTGCTCTCGATCGCATTCATCGGCCTGCATGCGTGGCAGATCACGGAGGAATCGCGCCAGCTCGCGGATGCGCTGGCGGCGACCGAACTGGTGCTTGCGCGCGAACAGCACCTCTCGCAGCTCGACGGGCTGGCGGCGGCAGCCGCCCATGAGCTGGGCACGCCACTTGCGACCATCACGCTGATCGCCAAAGAGCTCCAGCTCGCGATCACGCCGGATTCCGAGCATGCCGACGACGTGCGGCTGTTGAACGAGCAGGCGAAACGCTGCCGTGCCATTCTGGCCAAGCTCACCGAGCTCTCGAGCGGCGATCCTTTCGACCGCATGAAGCTCTCCACGCTGATCGAGGAGGTGGTTGCGCCCCATCGCGACTTCGGCGTGGCGATCAATGTCGCCCTGTCCGCGGGCGACGTCGATGAGCCGGTCGGCGGCCGCAATCCCGCAATCCTCTACGGCCTGGGAAACCTGCTGGAGAACGCCGTCGACTTCGCCCGCGAGCGGGTCGACGTCGCGGCCTCCTGGAGCGGACAGGACGTCGCCGTCACCATCACCGACGATGGCCCGGGCTTTGCTCCGGAGATCATGGACCGAATCGGCGAGCCTTACGTCACCAGCCGCCGGCAACAACGCCAGAGCGTCGACGGCGAGGCGAGCGGCCTCGGGCTCGGCTTCTTCATTGCGAAGACGCTGCTGGAGCGCTCGGGTGCGACGCTCGATTTCGAGAACCGCGCCTTTCCGGACCGGGGGGCGATCGTGCGCGTGCACTGGGGACGCAACGACTTCGAGCGCTCCATGGCGTTCGCTTCATAAGCGAAAGCCCGCTGGGTACCGAATGTCAGCCGCCCGGTGCGGATGGAACCGGGCGCCCGCCTTTCATTAGCGATTATTCACTTGAGGTCATGGGGTATCGTTCCTAGACTATACGCGAATTTTATGGGCAGATGGTGCTGTCGCCGGTTCCGTCGGGCCTGCGCAGCGTGTGGCAGCAGGGCCACCTTCTGGAGGCGACCATGGCCATGGCCGATTTCGCGGCAGCGATGCCGAGCGACCGCTCCCTGCTGATCGTCGAGGATGACAAATCATTCCTGCAGCGGCTTGCGCGCGCCATGGAAGGCCGCGGCTTCGCCGTGACCACGGCCGAGTCGGTCGCCGAAGGCCTGACCCAGCTCGAGACCGCCTCCCCCGCCTTCGCCGTGGTCGACATGCGGCTCGAGGACGGCAACGGCCTCGACGTGATCTCCGCGCTCAAGCGCCGTCGTCCCGATGCGCGCGCCATCATCCTGACCGGGTACGGCAACATCGCAACCGCGGTGAACGCGGTGAAACTCGGCGCCGTGGACTATCTCTCCAAGCCGGTCGACGCCGACGACGTGGTGGCAGCCCTGCTCGCACTTGACGGCCGCAAGGCCGAGCCGCCGGAAAATCCCATGTCGGCCGATCGGGTGCGATGGGAGCACATCCAGCGCATTTACGAGCTCTGTGGACGCAATGTTTCGGAGACCGCCCGCCGGCTCAACATGCACCGTCGCACGCTGCAACGCATCCTGGCCAAGCGCGCGCCGAAATAGGCAGCCTCGCTCTACCGGCATTTGCCCGCGGTCGTATTGCCCGAAGGCTGGCGCAAGAACAGCATATCGCAGTGCAACCAAAACCGGATCTGGGCGTTAATGGTCCGGAACGGTCGGAGATTTGAGCATGTATCCCAATCAGGACGCCATTTTCGAACGGCTGGAAACCACGAAGAAATTCGGTCTCCTATCTGATTACCTGGTGAGCTGGGTCGGCCGCGCGGGACGGCTCAATCCCAAAGTGACGGTTTGGGGCAGGGACGGTACGCCCGAGGACGTGGTCGAGCACTATGTGGCCCGGCTGCTCAAGGGACTGGTCAACGACCGGCACATCGTCGTCGCTGATTAGCCCTCTGCTGATTAACCCTCTGCCGATTAACCTTCCGAGGCAAATGGCCCTTCCGGGTCGGCCAGGGTCGACAGGCGCAGCGCGGCGGCGCGCGCAAAAGCAAGCAGCATATTTTTGCGGGTCGCCGCATGGAGGCGGTGCTCGGGCGCTTCGCAGACGAGCGATGCGCCGAACGCGTCGGCAACGATAAGGCCGGTGTCAGGCGGGAAGATTTCGCACGGCACTTCAAGCGTGGTGGCGAAGAACAGCCGATCGCAATGAAGCCGGTAGTCGATCCATTTCTGATCGGCGCGTAAATCGGCAATCGAAGACTTGATCTCCACGATCCACAATTCGCCGTCGCTCGCGAGCGCCACAAGGTCGGCGCGCCGACCCGACGCCAGCGGCAATTCGCTGACCACCGCAAACCCCAGCGAATGCAGGAGCCGCGTGGTGCCGCGCGCGACCGCCAGCGCGGTCGGCGATTGCCGGCGGTCGATCGGCAGAACAGCCGCAAGTGAGCTCATGCTCATGGAATGAACGATCCCCGGCAGCGGCACGCTAGTGTGGCGCATTTGACGTTCCTATCAGTACTGGCCGCGAGTCCTTCATAGGAACGTCAAATGCAAAGCCACACTAGGATCATGACTTGCTAGTGTCCCTTTGTTTCCGACGTTCGTAAAAGCGGGTGCTGCGAGATGATACGAACGTCGGAAACGGGACACTAGTGGTGGCACGACGAAACCGAACGTCACGCACGCAACACATCCTCGGTGACGGCGCGCCACAACAAGTCATCGACATTCGGTCTGCGCGCGCGGTCGACGACCGATTTACGGCTTGCCGATCCCGGATATTGCCGCGGCCGCGCGCTCGGCGAAAGCCCCGGCCAGCGCCTCCCGATTCGGGGCAATGATCCCGCGCTCGGTCACCAGGCCGGTGACGAGGCGGGCCGGCGTCACGTCGAAGCCGTAGTTCGCGACCGCCGAGCCGTCCGGCACGATGCGCACGGTCGCAACGCTTCCGTCGGCGGTGCGGCCGGTGACGGTCGCGACTTCGTCCGCGCTGCGCTGCTCGATCGGAATTTCGGCGAGCCCGTCCGATACCGAAAAGTCGATCGTCGGCGACGGAAGCCCCACATAGAACGGCACGCCGTTGTCCTTGGCCGCGAGCGCCTTGAGATAGGTGCCGATCTTGTTGCAGACGTCGCCGTCGGCGGTGACCCGATCAGTCCCGACGATCACCATGTCGACCATGCCGTGCTGCATCAGATGGCCGCCGGTATTGTCCGGAATCACGGTATGCGGCACGCCGTGCTGGCCCAATTCCCAGGCGGTCAGCGCGGCACCCTGGTTGCGCGGCCGCGTCTCGTCGACCCAGACATGGAGCGGCACGCCGCGATCGTGCGCCACGTAGATCGGCGCCAGCGCGGTGCCGAAATCGACGGTCGCGAGCCAGCCGGCGTTGCAGTGCGTGAGCACCTGCACCGGTTGCGCCGCCGGCTTCTTCGCAGCGATGGCGGCGATCAACGCGGCGCCATGGCCGCCGATCGCCTGGTTGATGGCGACGTCTTCGTCGCAGATCTCGGCCGCGCGCCGATACGCGGCGGCGACCCGCTCTTCCCGCGGACGGTTGCGCACCGCCCCGACCATCTCCTCCAGCGCCCATTTGAGATTGATGGCGGTGGGACGCGTGGCCATGAGCGTCGCAAACGCACGCTCGAGCGCCTCGTCGGACGCGTCGGCCCGCAGCGCCAGGCATACGCCGTAGGCTGCCGTCGCCCCGATCAGAGGGGCGCCCCGCACCTGCATGGTCGCGATGGCGCGCGCGGCGTCGTCGAGCGTCGTCAGCCGGATGGTGGCGAAGCGGTGCGGCAGCAGGCTCTGGTCGATGGCGCCGACAGACCAGCCGTCGGGCTCCAACCAGATGCTGCGCATGTTCTTGCCATCAACCTTCATTGCGCCAGACATATAGCGATTTCCCAGCAAGTGGGAACCGGTTCGCCGCGGAAAAACGCGTCAACTCATCGGTCGCGGCGGATCGACCGTCGACCTGCGTTGCGATCAAAGAACAAGGCGCGGCTTTTTCTCCGCCTCCGCCCCTCCCTCTCCCCGCGGGCGGAAAGAGATGATACAGAGGCGAGCAGGGGGAGATCACATGCCCATCGACTACGAAGCCGAATACAACAACCGCGCCCGCGTGCCCGAACACCCGGAAATCTTCGCACGCTGGACGCGCGAGGCCGAGGACTATCGCGCCGAAGCCATGAAGGAACGGCGCGCCGAGCTCGGGCTCAGCTACGGATCGTCGCCGCGCCAGTTCATCGATCTTTTCTCGCCTCGCCCGGACGTCACATCGCCGCTCGCGCTGTTCATCCATGGCGGCTACTGGCGCTCGCTCGACCCTTCGCTGTTCAGCCACATGGCGCGCGGACTCAACGCGCACGGCGTGGCAGTCGGGGTGGTCGGCTACGATCTCGCTCCGGAAGTCACCATCGCCGAGATCATCGAGCAGATCCGGCACGCATGCCTGTTCATGTGGCTGCGCACCGGCCAGCGCATCATGGTGTACGGCCACTCCGCCGGCGGACATCTCGCTGGCGCCATGGTGGCGACCGAGTGGCATGAGCTCTATCCCAAGACACCAGAGGATCTGGTGCCCGCCGCCTACTCGGTCTCCGGCGTGTTCGATCTCACGCCGCTGGTTCAGATCACCATGGCGCAGGATTTGCGGCTCGACGAGGCCGAGGCCCGGCGCGTCTCGCCGCTGTTCTGGCCGGCGCCGAAGGGCCGCGTCTTCGATGCGGTGGTCGGAGGTCTGGAATCGAGCGAGTTCTTGCGCCAGAGCCGGGTCATCGCCGAGACCTGGGGCAAGGCCGGCGCGCAGACCCGCTTCGAGGCCATCGCCGGGGCAAACCATTTCACTTCGATCGACACGATGCCCGATCCCCAAAGCGCGATGGTTGGCCGGCTCGTCGAGCTGGCGCAGAAGGGTCAGAACCAGTAGCGCCAGGCAAAGACCGCCGTCAGCAGCGCGCCAACGAACACGACCAGCGTGCGCGCGGCATGGTTCGGCATCACCTGCGCCAACCGCGCGCCGATGAGGCCGCCCACCAGCGTCCCCGCCATCATCAGTAGTGTCGCCGGCCACGACACCACACCTTGGGCCGCAAAGATCACGGTGGCGGTGGCGCTGTTCAACCCGGTCACAAGGTTCTTGGTGACGTTGGCGGAGCGGTAGTTCCCGGCGGTCCCGACCGAAAGCACGCCGAGCATGAGCACCCCGAGGCCGGCGCCGAAATAGCCGCCATAGACCGAGACCGGCAGCACCGCCGCCGGGGAATGGGTGAAGCGGCGCACGTTGCCGCGGGTGGCGGCGCGGGCGGCAAGCCACGTGCTGATCCGCCCGGCATAGGCGAACAGCACGGTGGCGAAGCCGAGCAGCAGCGGCACCAGCGCCGAGAACACCCGTTCCGGGGTCAGCACCAGCAGCACGGCGCCGATCACGGCTCCGACGATCGAGGCAAGCGCCACCGCGACGAACGAGCGGTCGAACGGCGGCAACTGCGAACGATCATAGATGGCGGCCAGGAACAGGCCGGGCGTGAGCGCGACGGTGTTGGCCGCGGTCGCCATGACCGGCGGCAATCCGGCGGCGAGCAGCGCGGGGAAGGTAATGACCGCAGCCCCGCCGACGATCGCGGCCATGCAGCCGCCGGCGATCCCGGCAGCGACGAGCAGCGCGCCATGGAGAAGGTCCATTGATCGTTATTCCGGCCGGGCGAAGCCGGACCTGGTCCGGCGGAGCGCGCCCCGGTTTCCGTGGCCATCGCAGTTTGTGACTGGCACGGCGTGGGCGAGACGACGGATTTGACGGCTGTGGATTTCCGGCGCGTGGATTTCGTGCGCGCGCCGGAATGACGGTGGAGAGGTTTTCAGAAAAACGCCTGGATGCCGGTCTGGGCGCGGCCAAGGATCAGCGCGTGAATGTCGTGCGTGCCCTCGTAGGTGTTGACGGTTTCGAGATTGCACAACACGCGCATCACGTGAAACTCGTCGGAGATGCCGTTGCCGCCATGCATATCGCGGGCGAGGCGCGCGATCTCGAGGGCCTTGCCGCAATTGTTGCGCTTGAGCAGCGACACCGCCGGCGGCGCCGCCCTGCCCGCTTCCATCAACCGCCCGAGCCGGTACGCCGCGTGCAGGCCGAGCGTGATCTCGGTCTGCATATCGGCGAGCTTCTTCTGCACGAGCTGATTGGCGGCGAGCGGACGGCCGAACTGCTTGCGATCGAGCACGTATTGGCGGGCGCGATGCCAGCAGAACTCGGCCGCGCCGATGGCGCCCCAGGCGATGCCGGCGCGCGCCACGTTGAGGCAGCCGAACGGTCCGGCCAGGCCCTTCACGTTCGGCAGCAGGTTCTCCTCCGGCACCAGCACATCCTCGAGCACGATTTCGCCGGTGATCGAGGCGCGCAACGACAGCTTGCCTTCGATCTTCGGCGTCGAGAACCCCTTGGTGTCGCGCTCGACCACGAAGCCGCGGATGACGCCGTCGAGTTTGGCCCAGACCACCGCCAGGTCGGCGACCGGCGCGTTGGTGATCCACATCTTGGCGCCGTTGAGCCGGTACCCGCCCGCCGTCTTTTCCGCCCGCGTCACCATCGAGCCGGGATCGGAGCCGTGATCGGGCTCGGTCAGGCCGAAACAGCCCACGATCTCACCCGACGCGAGCTTCGGCAGGTACTTCTTGCGTTGCGCCTCGCTGCCATAGGCGAAGATCGGGTGCATCACGAGCGAGGACTGCACCGACATCGCCGAGCGGTAGCCGGAATCGACGCGCTCGATCTCGCGCGTGATCAGTCCATAGGCGACATAGCCGAGCCCCGCACCGCCGTACTCTTCCGGGATGGTCGAGCCGAGCAGACCGAGCGCGCCCATCTCGGAGACGATGGCGCGGTCGAAGCGCTCCTCGCGGTTGTCCAGCAGCACGCGCGGGAACAGCTTGTCCTGCGCGTAGCCGCGCGCGGTGTCCCGCACCATGCGCTCTTCTTCCGTGAGCTCGCTCTCAAGATCGAGCGGATCTTCCCAGTCGAACGCGGCGTCCTTGAGTTGCGACGGGGTCCGATGCTCGCGCTTCTCGGCGGTCTGCGACATGGCATGCTCCCGGGCTCGGCGGTGTTGGGCGGACGCAAGCGCCCCGACACGTCGTCGGACAACGCTCGGGCGATCCTGCGACCTTTCTTGCCCACGTTCATCCTCCGGATTCAAGGGCCTTGCCGTCGCGGCGGCGTTGCCGACCGATGAAGACGGCGTCCCGAGTTCCCTGATCCATGCGCGCCATGTTACGAGCATTGCCCGGCAACAGGGGAAACGCCCTCGATGAAAGATCAAAGCGCAGCGCAGAGCGCCGTTTGGCCCGGCGGAAAATCCATCGCGGTGCTGGTCAGCATCCTGTTCGAGACCTGGTCGGACGGGAAGGGCCCGAGCTACTTCCCGCGCACGACGCCGCTGAAGCCGGGCACGACAGACCACGGCGCCATCCAGTGGGCGCAATACGGCGGCAACGAAGGCCTGTGGCGGATCCTGCGTACGCTCGATCGCCACGCGACCCCGGCCACGATCTTCTGCAGCGGGCGCTGCGGCGAGCTCTATCCCGAGGTGATCGCCGCGGCCGCCAAGGCCGGCCACGACATTGCCGGCCACGGCTACACGCAGGACGGCCTGTTCTGCTACATGACCCCGGACGAGGAGCGCCTTGCGATCCGCAAGACGCTCGACGCGCTCGAACAAGCCTCCGGCGTCCGCGCGCAGGGCTGGGCCACGCCGGCCTATAGCTGGACCGACCACACCTTCGCGCTTCTCTGCCAGGAAGGCGTGCGCTGGTACGGCGACGCGCTCGACATCAGCCTGCCGCGCAAGCAGGCGACGACGAGCGGCGACATCGTGGCCTTTCCCTGGAGCGACTTCGTCGACAATCGCGTTCTGCGCGGGCAGCCCCGAAGCTACTACGACGTCTATGCGGACACATTCGAATATCTGCGCGACCACGAGCCGATGGGGTTGCTCCACGTGGCGTTCCACAGCCATTTCGGCGGCCGCCCGCTGATGACGGCGATGTTCGACAAGCTGCTGAAATTCCTGCGCGCGCAGCCGCAGGTGCACTTTCCCGGTCACAACGCGATCGCGCGATGGATCCTGGAGCGTGGCGACGACGAATTGAGCTACGCCAAGCGGTTCTTTGCGTAACCGAGCGAGGAGAGAACGCGAAGCCGGTCGATCGCTGTCCGACACGCCCCTTCACGCGCCTCACTGCGCGATCTGGATATTCCTGTCCTTGACCAGCCGGCCCCACTTCACCATGTCGCCGGCGAGGACGGCGCGCATCTCCTCGCTCGCGCCGCTCCTGATCTCCATGCTCAGCGCCTCGAGCTTGGCCTTGACCTCGGGCGCGGCGAGCGCCTGCTTGATGTCGGCCTCGATCTTGCCGACGATCGATTTCGGCGTCCCCGCCGGCGCAAACGCGCCGATCCAGGTGGCGACGTCGTAGCCGGGCACGCCCGATTCATCGACCGTCGGCACGTCCGGCAGCCGCGGCGCGCGCTTGAGCGTCGTCACCGCCAACGTGCGGAGCTTGCCCGACTGCATGCCGGCATTGGCGGTGGCGAGGTCGGCAAAGATGAGCTGGGTGTCGCCGGACATTACGCCGGTGACCGCCGGCGCGCCGCCGCGAAACGGGATGCTGGTGATGTCGACGCCGGCCATGGCCTTGAACAATTCGAGCGCCAGCAAGGTCGCGGTGCCGCCGGACGCGTGATTGAGCTTGCCCGGATTGGCCTTGGCGAGCGCGACCAGCTCCCGGATCGATTTCGCCGGCACGCCCTCGTTCACCAGCACGACCTCGGGGATCGAGGTCAGCAACGCGACCGGCTCGAAGTCGCGTTGCGAATGGTAGCCGAGATTGGGATAGACCACGGGGTTCATCGCCATGGTGCCGTCGTGCGCCACCAGGAGGGTGTAGCCGTCGGGCGCGGCCTTCGCGGCGGCTTCCGTGCCGATGATCATCGCCGCGCCGGCGCGATTCTCGATCACGACCGGTTTGCCCCACAGCTCGGCGAGCTTGCCCGCGACCACGCGCGCGGTGGTGTCGATCGAGCCGCCCGCGGCGGTCGGCACGATGATGCGCACCGTGCGCTCGGGGAAGCCCTGCGCGCGCGCGCCGTCCGGAGAGCCCAGGACAGCCATCGCCAGCGCGGCCATGAGCGCGCCGCGCGCCAGCCCGCCCGGCAGGCACCGCTTGGTGATCATTGGCTCCTCCCTGGCATGCGGTACCCCCGCATTGCCGCGCCGGGACTGATCGGCTAATGACGTGTTTTAGCGCGCCCGTAGCTCAGCTGGATAGAGCGCTGCCCTCCGAAGGCAGAGGTCACAAGTTCGAATCTTGTCGGGCGCGCCAGTCAAATCAAAACTTAGTCAAAATCGCCCGAGGGCGCGTGACGGTCAAACTCACCACAAACTCACCAACGAAATGGCTGTATCGGCGTGTGACCGGCGACGCTCCGTCACAGTCGAGCGACGCGCTACGGTCGCTTCGCCGCCTATGGAGCAGCGGCAGCAGAATGATATGAGGGAAGGCACGCCATCGCGCCAGAAGTCACGACCGTATCCCAACGATCCTGACGCTTGTCGACCGCGCTACGCGCGACGGACTGGCACGACATGAGTGACCCGATGTGGGTCACTACTCCACGTACGTAACGCGCGGAGGCCACTTATTCCCTCGCAATTTCTGTCGTCTCAACCGAGTCTGCTCCACCTCCCTGATCGAACGCTCAGTCCAGTAATCCAACCACTCGAAAAATGTAGGCAGGATGGCTGAGGTTTCACCCAAGCTTCGCCGCGATCTCAGCTGCGCGCTCAGGGGCGCGTGATCCCAGCACGACCGTGTGACCACTCTGGGCCGCGAGATCGGCCAGCCGAACCGCCATACGACCTGTTCCCATGATTCCGAAATTCAACATCAAATGCTCCTTCATATCGATCGTCCTTCCGGTTCGCGATGGCCGCAAGCGTCCACTCAGGCCGATTCAATGGCGTTGGCGATATCCTTGACGACTTCGGTCAGCGCGCCTGTGTCGATGTCGAAGAAATAGCCGAAGATGTTGACGTGTTTTGGCGTGCCAGCATGCGAACGGATCAGCGCAGTGTCGCGCTTCAGCGAAGCTTCGTAGTCGTCGATGCAAATGCTGCCACACTCGTAGAGATCGGAAATGTCGGCATCGTGCTCGTGCCGATACGCCTTGATGATGCCGTCGGCCGTGAACGTCGTCGCCCCGCATTGCGAGTGATGCACCACGACGATGTTCTTGAGCCCGAATAGGTGCTGCGCGACCGTGATCGAGCGCAGCGCATCGACCGCCCGGCCGCCGGCAACCACGACCGGGAAAATGGTCGTGGACGAGGCGACCCGCTTCCCGGTGGAATCGTGAACGATCTCACCGGGAAATACCTCATCTCCGAGCAAGCGCGCCACGGCGTCGGGGATCTCGGCGGCTCTCGGATCGTAGCAATAGATCACCAGTGTCCTGAGCGGGACCGCACGGGCGAAGGCCTTGCGGACCTCTGTCTCGTCGAACCCCGGGGTGGCATTGAAAGCGTACTGATTGAACTTGCCCACTTGCTGTCTCCTTGCGTTGACGCACGACGTGACGACGAACGGCTTTCCTGCAGCCCGGTGGTCCTCTCAAAAACGCCCCGAGAACGGTCGCAGATCGAGCTCGTGCGTCCAGGCCGATGGATGCTGGGTCGCGAGGGCCAGATAGGCGCGCGCCACAGCGTCCGGGTCCATGCGCGCGGATTGAGCCTGACCGAACCGCCGGTCGCTCTGCGGCGCGTCGATCAATCCGTCGATTACGACGTGTGCGACATGGACGCCGTGTGGCCCGAACTCGCGCGACATTGACTGCGCGAGGCCGCGCAGTGCGAACTTGGCCGACGCAAAGGCCGCAAAGTTCGCGCCGCCCCGGCGCGCGGCCGTCGCCCCCGACAGGATAATCGTGCCGGCGTGGCGGGTACGCATGTGGGGCAGGACCGCACCGACCGCGACGAAAGCCCCTAGGCACGCCACCCGCCAGACCTCCTCGAACTCGGCCGAGCTTGTCTCCTCGAACGGCTTGATCAACAGCGTATGGGCGTTGTGCACCAGCACGGCGATTCGATCCGCGTGCGGGAGCAGCGCATCGGCCACCTGTGCCGGCTTCGTGACGTCGCACGTGAGGTGCGCATATTCACCCCCGGCCTCGCCAACCAGTTCTGTCAGACGCGCCGTCGCCCGATCACTGCGCGCAAGACCCAGGACGTCGTGGCCGGCGGCCGCGAACATTTTGGCGACGCTGGCGCCGAGCCCTTCGGCGGCACCCGCCAGAACAAGAATTGGCCGTCCAAACCTGCTCATGGGTGCGTTCTCAGCCGAATTGCGGCTGGGTGCTGGCCATGCTCGGACGCTCGGACATGCGCCCCCACCAGGATGTCAGCCCCGGCTGTGCGGCGATGAGGCCGACGCCTTCGGGCGTGCCGCTGACATAGGCCATCACCGGCGCAAGATGCAGGTCCGCAAGGCTGATGGCGGCGCCGCCGAACCAAGGCGAGGCGCCGAGCAGGCGTGAGAGCTCCGACAGGCACAGTCTCGCCTGCGGCAGACAGGCGGCGATCGCGGGCTCGTCCGGCGCTTCCTTCAGCATCGGGACGACCAGGCGTTGCCATGCCAGGACGCCGATCATGCAGGCATAGGCGAAGGAATCGACAATGGAGATGACCTGGTCGACGCGGGCGAGCGCCTTTGGCTCCGCCGGCTGCAGTGCCGGACCGGGGAATGCGCGATCGACATACCGGGTAATGGCGCCGGTTTCATAGAGCGACAGAGTGTCATGCGCGAATGCCGGCAGCTTGCCGAACGGATTGCGCTGCAAAAAGTCCGGCCGCTTGTGCGCACCCGACAGCATCGCGACGTCGACGAGGTCGTAGGGCGCGCCCTTTTCCTCGAGCGCGAGACGGGCGATCCGGGTGTAGACGCTATACGTCGGGCCGAAGACGGTCGGTCTGGTCATATCGAGGTCCTTCTGGTCGGAGCACAGCTGGTTTCGCGGTGACTGCTATCGGGTTCAGGCGGCCGGCGGCGCGGTTTGCCGGCGCGAGAGATGCCCGGTCTTGACCCAGACCCGGCAGCCGCTCGTGCCGGCTCTCGCCCGCAGCGTCGCGGCAGCCGGGAGCCGGAGCCACGATTGCGGCGCGAAATCCTCCCTGCCCTCGCTGAACCCGCCTTCCAGGACCAGAAGCTCGAGGCCACTTGGCGCCGGCAGAACGATCTCGGCATCGCTCGGCCAGCGTTCCAGGCGGACGTTTTCGCGCGCGTCCCGGAACAGCGGCATCACCCCTACTCCCGCGCGCTCGGGAGCGGAGCCGTACGTCAGGCCGGTCGTGTCGAGGTGCACATGGGTGCGATCGTCAGGATCGAACTGCCACAGCTTGACGAAGATCGTACAGCCTGCCTCCGATCGCGGCGTATGCGAGGAGGTTGGCGGATTGCGGATATAAGAGCCGGCCGGAAAGTCGCCGTGCTCGTCCTGGAACACGCCGTCGAGCACGAGGAACTCTTCGCCCCCGCCATGCGTGTGAGGCGAGAAGCGGGAGCGCAGGGCGTAGCGCACGATCGAGGTCGCGCGCGCCACCTCGCCGCCCATGCGATCGAGCATACGGCGCTCGACGCCGTTGATCGGCGACGGCGTCCAGGCGAGGCTCGCCGCGTGGACGACGGCGCGGCGAGAGAAGTCTGCGTTCAATTCCATGGCATCCTCCTGTCAGGCGTGCGCGACGCTGGGGCGTTCGGCGACGCGGGCGCGCCAAGCCTTCAGCCGCACGAGGTCGGCCGGCACCTCGATGCTGGCGATGTCGGCATAGGCGAGACCCGCGAAGGCGGTGATGTCGGCCATGGTGAACCGCTCGCCCGCGAGATAGGGCTGCGGGGCCAGGACCTGGTCGAGATACCGCATGCCGGCGAGCGCGCGCTCCCGGTTCTTCTCGCCCCACTCCCGGTTTTGATAGATCTCGATGTGGGGGCCGAGGCCCGGCGTCGCGTGATGGAAGTATGTCGCAGCCGCATCGAGCAGGTTCGCCTCGGCGCGGCGATGCAACATGTGGATAAGCGCGCGCTCACGCGCCGCCTCGCCGGTCAGGATCGGCTGGCGATCGAGATGATCGAGGTACTCGGTGATCGCCGTACATTCGGCGATGTGAACGCCGTCCTCGAGCTCGAGCACCGGGACTGCGCCGGCCGGATTCCGGGCGAGGAATTCGGGGCGCTTGTGCTCGCCGGCCGGTACGTCGACGGTAACGAACTCGACCGCGTGGGTCAGCCCTTTCTCGGCGAGCGCGATGCGAATGCGGGCGGGATTGGGAAAGCCTTTGTAGTCGTAAATCTTCATCACGGTCCTTCTTTCTGCCTTTCCGGCTGTCTCTTCCGACTAGTTGGTAGAGACCGATGAAAAAAAACAGCTAGGCATGTTCAAGCGCGGAGTCCCCTAAGAAGGCCCGTCACCGCTTGATCGAAAGCAGCCGGCTCCTCAAGCGACAGAGCGAGAAAAAGGGCGCCCTGATACGCCGCAAGGACCGTTCTCGCCTCGCGCCGCGGCTCGACGCCGTCCCGCAGCGAGCCGGCCGAGCGGCCGTCGCGCAGGACCCGTTCGAGCCAGCGCAGGTGCAGGCCGAAGAACTGGCGGACGCTGGCTTGGACCCGTTGCGGCAGAACCGCCACCTCCGAGGCGAGGACGCCGCACAGACAGCCCCGCCGCGCCTCCAGCCCCTCACGGTAAAGGCGGGCATAGGCGCGCAGACGCTCGATCATATCGCCGGTCTTGGCATCGATACGAGCGAGTTGTTCCGAGAAATGCTCCGTATATGCGGCGACGATCGCGACGCCGAGATCCTCCTTGGCCGGGAAGTGATGATGGATAGATGGCTTGCGAATACCCACCGCGGCGGCGAGGTCGGCGTAGGAGAACGCCGAGTATCCCAGCCGGCGAACTTGGCCGGTCGCGACATCGATCAAGGTTGAACGCATATCCAGGCTCATGAGTGATACCTACCAATTAGAAGGTAGTCTCGTCAAGCCGCCGAACAGCCGCACTCGAAAAGATCATCCTACGCGTCGACGAATCGCATCCACATCGTTGGCCGATGTGGATTTTGTCTTGTTAAGAGAAATTGCGGGCGATCGTCCTTGCACATCGCACCCACGCCACACGGCGGGACCTGCCGTTTCTGCTTCGAAGTCAGGAGACCGGAGCGAGTTCCCGGGCGCGGGCCACCTATGCAGGGATGAGAACGAGTTCCGCGAGACGATGAAGGAGCCTGGGTCGGTCGAGAACTCCGGCAGGCGGGGTTCTGCTCACCAGTAACGGCTATGGCTGAGCGACCACCTTGCCCGTGGAGTCGAGGCCGAAAACGCCCCCGCCCATGCCGTGACATTCGCACGGCTCGCCGAGGGCAAAGCCCTGTCGATTGATGCAGGTCTGCTCTGGTGTCTGGCAGTAGCCTAGCTTCTCATCGACCGAGTAGCGCCACCAGAGCATGGCGACGAGCACGACGGAGAGCGCCCCAAAGACGATGACGCTTCCCAGCAGTTTAGGCATGGACATGGTCGCGCACCTGGAGTCAACGTGTAGCGGTGCGCGGTTTTATCCTGTCCGGCGCGCCAGATTTCCAGCACCGCAGAACAAAGCTGGGCACCAAAGTCCGGCAACCGCCGTCACAAAGACGGATCCGATCAAGCTTTCAGCTGGCGGGCGATGAACTCCTTTGCCACCTCGACCGCCTTGTCGGTCTGTGGACCGGGCTCCGCAACCCATTCGTGGACGGAGTTTTCGAACAGGCGATAGTCGCAGTCGCCGCCGGCGGCCTTGTAGGCCTTGGCGAATTTCTCTTGCACCTCGGGCAACACGTTGTCATCGAGCCCGCCCTGCATGATGAGAAACGCCACCAGGGTGACCTTCTCCTCGCGGTCGAGAATTTCCTGCGGGTTGCTTTCGTGGATCGTCTCCCACGGATTGAAGAACACCTTGTTGTTCTTCATCATGCTCTCGTTGCGGCGCCGCTCCGCGTTCTCGTAGCGCGCAAAGGTGTTGCTGACCGGCGAACGCATCGCAACGTAGGCGACGGTGGCGTCGACCTCAGGCGCGGCGGCGAGCGGAATGGAGTTGTAGCGCGGATCGCGCGGACGCATCGCCAGCAGCTCCGCGACGTGACCGCCGCTCGAGGATGCGTAGACACCGATCTTCGAGCCGTCCCCGTTCCAGGTTGCGGCATTCACCTTGAGCCAGCGCACCGCATAGTTGGCGTCTTGCACGCAGGCCGGATACGGCGCTTCGGGCGCGACCGTCATGTCGACGGCGACGACCAACAAGCCGCTCGACGCCAGCGCACGATCCATCGGTTCTTCGGCAAGGCGGTCTTTTCTGTTCCAGGCACCGCCATGCAGATCGAGAACGGTCGGGAAAGGTCCCGGTCCCTTCGGCTGGTAAATCCGCGCCATCAGCATCCGGCCGGCGCTGTTGCGCCGAAGCTCGACTTCGCTGACGGCAAGATCGAAGCGGGCGGCGGGATTATACGCGGGCGCGCCGGCGGCGTCAGCGGCGCCCGGCCACAACGTGCCCACGGCCGGCAGACCGGTCGCGCCCGCAGCGGCCATCATCTCGAGAACGTCGCGCCGAACGAAAGTGCCCTTGGTCAAGTTCGCCTCCCTCAACACGGCTTGGTTGCCGCAATGATAGGCTCTCGCCAGACGCCCGCAATGGGGGCCTCTCGACGACGGCGGTGGGCATGCCGACGCCGCGTTCGCAACCACATCGAGTCGCCTGACACCCAGCCAACCTGCGGTGGATAGCGTCGGACCGCCCGTCCACGCGAGCGGTCGGCAATCGGCGGAACCCGCCGCCCGGTCGACCGAACGATTCTTGCCGCAATCGGCGTGCTCTCTTCCGCCGGCGTCGGGGGACGTGCGTTGCCGTTGTAAGGCGACGTGGGTAGGAGTGGGGGACCTATTGGTTCAATGGGGGGTCCGCGCGATTCCGTTTGGAATCGCCGCGATGTGTTTCGGGTTCGTTCTCAAATCGGCGGGGACGCAGGCAGGTCCGGCAGACATCGGGCTGCCTGGTCCGGCTGTTTCCGTTTTCGGGACAATCCATCCTGACATTTTCCGGCTCCGCGCGCCGCTGGGATCAGGGCATCCGGGCGATCGCGTTCGGGTGGCAAGCCTGGTGCCGCAAGGCAGATTCGACGCCCCGACCGACGGCTGGGGCACGCTGACGGACGCGTCCGCGCCGGGGTGCCCGAACGCCTCGGCAAGCGCATCGCTGGACGAGCGCTTCGGCGCGTTCGACGACCGTCCCGCGTCCTTCAACAAACGCTTCGCCTCGGCTGAAGATTGTCAGGCGTCCTTCGACGAGAGCCTCGAATCAGCGTTGCGGGTGCTCGCGAGCGGCCTGCGATCGCCGCCAGATCGGGACGCCCAGAACCAGCGAGCGGATGCATCGGCGAAATCGACCGTTGCCAAAACGCGTGTTCGCCCGGCGCAGGTGCGCAGGGAGCTCCCGCCGCTGGACGACGACGGCCGCACCGCGATCTACGACATCACCGCGCGCACCGTCTATCTGCCGGGCGGCCGCCGGCTGGAGGCGCATTCCGGCCTTGGTACTTTCATGGATAGTCCCCGCCATGTGCATCTGCGGATGCGGGGGGCGACGCCGCCGAACGTCTACAATCTCGCTTTGCGCGAGCAGCTGTTTCACGGCGTTCGCGCCATCCGCCTCAACCCGGTCGACGGCAGCAGGATGCACGGTCGCGACGGCATCCTTGCCCACACCTACATGCTGGGCCCGAACGGCCAGTCGAACGGATGCGTGTCGTTCAGCAACTATCCGGAGTTCCTGAACGCCTTCCTCAGAGGCGAAGTCACCCGCCTCGCCGTGGTCGAGCGTCTTGAAAGCCCGCCCGGCAGGCTCGCCGCCGGACAGCTGCCGGACACCGTCAAAGACCTGTTGAAGTCGACGGATCGCGGCCGCCAGTATGCTGCCGCCGGCGATCGCTGATGCTTCGTCCCCACGAAGACGCATTCGCGCGTGGACCAGTGCCGCGCGCGATGCGATCAACCCGGGACCAGGCGCAAATCCTGAACATTGCTCTGTAGCGTGGACTGGATCGCCTCGCGCAGGACGGCGTAATTGCTCCTCTCCCAGCGCTCTACATGGATGTCGGCGAGAAGTTTTGCCGACTTGCCCAACACGATGATGCGGTCGCCGACGGCGATCGCCTCTTCGAGCTGGTGCGTGATCAAGATGGCCGTGCTCCCGCATTCGCGCGCGAGCGCGAGAAAGGTTTCCCGCAGCTCCGCTGCGGTGACCTCGTCGAGGTGGCCGAATGCCTCATCGGCCAGCAGAATGCTGGGTTGCAGCACGAAAGCCCTGGCGATCGCGACGCGCTGGCGCATCCCGCCGGACAGCTCGCGCGGATAGGCATTGGCAAAGCTTTCGAGGCCGAGACGCTTGAGCCATGCCATCGACCGGTCACGGCGCTCCTCGTCGGGGACCCCCATCAGCTCGAGCGGCAGTTGCACATTGTCGAGCGCGGAACGCCACGGCAGTAGCCGATCCTGCTGAAAGACGGTGGCGATCTGGCCGCGGAAATGATCGAAGTCGCCGTAGGGCGTCTTGCCGCCGATCACGATCGAACCGGCGGTCGGCTGCTCGAGACCGATCATCAAATCGAAGAAAGTGGATTTCCCGCAACCGGTCTGGCCGACGATCGCCACCACCTCGCGGGACGCGATGTGAAGATCAAGCTGTTCGATGGCCACGACCAGTTGGCCGGACGTGGACTGCCGGAAGACCTTGCGCAGCTGCACCACCTCAATCGGTGGCGGGCCGTTCATACCCGCCATCGCAACACGCGCCGTTCCACGCCCGCGACCACCGCTTCCAGCAGAAACAGGAGCGCGACCAGCACCAGGGTCCACGCGAAGACATCGGCCACCGAGAACAGCTCTTGTGCCACCGCCAACTGATGGCCGATGCCGGTCACGGCTCCGACCAGCTCGGCAATGGTGACGACGCGGATCGCGAGGCTGAGATTGATTTTCCAGCTGGTGATGAGGTTCGGCAGGATCGCCGGGAACATCAGCTTGGTGAAGTACTGCACCGTCGTCGGCCGGAACGAGCGCATCATGCCGCGCAGCTCGCTCGATACGCCGCGCATGGCATCGAGCGAATCCACCAGAAAAACCGGCCCGCAGACCGCGATCAGCACGAAGGCAATCCGGAATTCGACGCCGCGAAACCACAGCACCGCGAATAGAATCCAGGACAC
This sequence comes from uncultured Alphaproteobacteria bacterium, assembly GCA_963725065.1. Classification (GTDB taxonomy): domain Bacteria; phylum Pseudomonadota; class Alphaproteobacteria; order Rhizobiales; family Xanthobacteraceae; genus VAZQ01. The sequence continues at coordinate 98,178 of CAVRXD010000050.1, read as the reverse complement.
GACCGGCACAGCCATGAACAGCCGGATGATGGGGTGCAGATATCGCTCCAGGTCTTCCGACCGGTACATCGCCATCGCAAGAACGAGACCAAGAGCGAACGAGAGGATGAGCGCGCCGATGACACGCGCGACCGTGACGACCACGTCAATGGGCGTGATCGTCATCATGCTCTGTGCGATGCGCACGAAGCTTGGGATCGCGAAGGCGGGAATGCCCAGCGCCGGCGCAAAATACGACAGCACTTCCCAGACGACGACGAAGATCAGAAGCGAGAGAAGGGTCTGGCCGGAAAATTTCCCGTCCAGGCCCGCCTCTCGATATTCGTTAAGGCGCATAGATGATCTTGTCGTCAGGCATCTTCTGATAAAACCCGGCCTTCACCGCGCGTTCCATCATGTCCACGATCGATTTGCGGGTGGCGGGCTCCCACGCCGGCTCCACGATCATGTGGAGACGCTTGCTGTCCACCGCGGCCTTGAGAATCCCCGGCGGCAGCTTGACGGTATCGACAGCGATCTTGTCAGCCGCATCGGTCTCTTTGTGAAGAACGTTCGCCACGTCCTGCAAAGCCGCGAGCAGCATCTTGGGGCCGGCGGGTATGCGCTGGATCGCGTCCGTGCGCATCGCGGGCACGATCTCCCACCCGTCCTGCCCCGTGATTTCCTTCCAGCCCTCCGCGCCGTTGAAGATCACCTTCCAACTCGGATTCTGCTTCAGGATGATGCTGGCGAGCGGCTCGATGACCAGGGCGGCCTCGACGCGGTCGGCCTCCAGCTGTGCGCGCGCGACAGCGAAGTTGGCGTTGACGACGGTGATATCCTTGCCGAGCTCGATGCCCTTTGCATTGGCATAGATCTTGACCACCTGAAACTGCGATCCCCCCATATCGGCCGCGAGCTGCTTGCCTTTGAGGTCGGCGAGCGACTTGATGTTGGGGTCCCTGGCAAAGATGACGAGATCGGAAAGCGTGAAGCCGGTGCCAAAAATCCGAAGCGGGACGCCTTCCTGGTAGAGCTTTTGAAAGATCGTCGGCCCGCCGATCAGCGCTTCGGTCTCGCCGGTGGAGAACGCGGCGTAGAAGGCGGAAATGGAAGGATACGCCTTGATGTCCAACTCGAAGCCGTGCTTGGCGTCGAAGCCGCGCGCTTTCATGATATTCCAGACGATCGGATTGAACACCGGCAGAGTCAGGCTGGATACGCTTATCTTGGGTCTCTGCTGCGCAAGCGATGCGGACGTCCAGGCGAACGCGAACGCGCAAGCCGTTGCCAACGTTGCCAGCCTGCGACGCGAAAGCGCGACCATCAAATTCTCCCTTTGATCTCAATCTTGACCTTGATTGACGCAGTTTAGGCCGATTGCCGCTGATCGCAATCCCACGGGATGTGCGACCTTCCGTCTCTCGCTGCCGACTCGCAACGGCTCTCCTTGGCAGCGACCTTGCGTGCTTCCGCTTATCTCGCCCGCGATGCGTTTTGCGGCGACCAATGCGACATCACTCATCGGCGCGGCGGATTGAAAACGTTCCCGACGCGAGCAGCCGAAAGCGCATTTGTGTGATGACCATCACATCGCGCTGGCGGCGACATCCATATCATTCACCAACGCGAGCCGTGCCGAGCCGCCCCGCGGCTGGGCGCGCGTCATCATCCGCAGAGGACGCTGCAATGGCCCCCTTCCAAGACGAAATGACCGCCGCTCCAATCGCGCCGCGCGAGAAGCTGAGGGTGTTCCGGGCGAAGGATCCGTACATTGCGTTGGGTCTGGCCGTGAGCCACCTGATGACCAAGCCAGCCTTCGCCAATCTGCGGTTCGGCGACTGGTCGCGCATCCTCACCGGTCAGATCAATCGCAAGCACTATTACTTCGCGGTCGACAGCAAGAATCAGATTCAGGGATTCATGGGCTGGGCCGTGACCTCGAAGGAAAAAGCTGAAGCCTGGGTCGAAGGCCGCGGCGCGGTGTCCTTCGCCGACAGCCGGGACGGTGATTGCCTGATCTTCAACGCCTGGGCGGCGAACACCCCCGAGGTGAACCGCTTCCTGGTCTCGCAGGCGCGCGAGATCATGCAAGGCAAGGACACGGTCTACTTCAAGCGCCACTACAAGGACGGCAGCACGCGGCCCGTGCGTCTGCGCGTCAATGACTTCGTCGCGCAGCATCTCACGCGACAGAAGGGCGGGACACCCACGGCCGAGCTTGCTCCCGCCTGACGACGGACCAGCCGTCGTCCCAGAACACTTGTTCCCTCATGAAAGAAGGACGTGACGAATGGCGACCATCAATGGCACCAACGGCGGCGACAGCCTTTATGGCGGCGCGGCAGCCGACGTCATCAATGGCCTGAACGGCAACGATACGCTCAAGGGCTTCGGCGGCGCCGACCGCCTCGACGGCGGTAACGGCATCGACACGGTGTTCTACGGCGACTCGAGCGCAGGAGTCGGCATCAATCTGGCGACCGGGCGCGGGGTCGGCGGCTCGGCCCAAGGCGATACGCTCATCAGCATCGAGAACGTCTTCGGCTCGAATTTCAACGACACGCTCACCGGCACCTCCGGCGCCAACCAGCTCCACGGCCAGGACGGCAATGACGTCATCAAGGGCGGCGGCGGCAATGACTTCCTCGACGGCGGCAACGGCAACGACATCCTCGTGAGCAGCATCTGGGACGCCAGCACCCTCGATGGCGGCGCGGGCGACGATACGTTCAAGGGCACCGGCCACATGGACACCCTGATCGGCGGGAGCGGCTCCGATACCGCCGATTTCAGCCACATGAGCTTCGTCACGATTACGCTGGGGGACCCCATCCCCTACTGGGCAGGTTCAGAAGATCCACATGCCCAGTTCATCAGCATCGAAAACCTCACCGGCGCCGCTGGTCAGGACGTCCTGGTCGGCAACGGCGAGAGCAACATACTGCGCGGCCTGGCCGGCCAGGACAATCTCATCGGCGGCGGCGGCGCCGACATCATGTACGGCGGCGCCGACAACGATGCCTATTACGTGGACAACGCCGGCGACATCGTCTGGGAATATGCCGGCGAAGGCACTGGGGACTACGTCATCGCCAGCGCGAGCTACGCCCTGACGGCCGGCTCCGAGATCGAGCAACTGCAAGTCGACAGCAGCGTTGGCACGGCGGCCATCAACCTGACCGGTAACGAGTTTAACAACTTCATCTTCGGCAGCTCTGGAGACAACGTCATCAATGGCGGTGGGGGTGCCGATTACATGAGCGGCGGGAAAGGCAACGATACCTATGTCGTCGATAATGTCGGCGACTCCCTGTTCGAAAACGGTGACATCCACAGCACGCCCGAAAACGAAAGCGAGGGTTTCGATACCGTGCTGACCAGCGTGAGCTTCAACGTCGGGCTCTATTCCGAGATCGAGGTTCTGCAAGCCATCGGGTCGGCGAATGTCAACCTGACCGGCAGCCTCGACAACAATCGCATCATCGGCAACAGCGCTACGAACATCATCGACGGCAGCTATGGCAAGGACACCCTGACCGGCGGCGGCGCGCTAGACGTGTTCATATGGTCGAACGTTAACGAGATCGGCCTGTTCAATTTCGACCCGGATATCGTCACGGACTTGAACAGGGCGGAGGGCGACCTCCTGCACTTCACCTTGATCGATGCGGACGAGACGGTCGCCGGCAACCAGGATTTCACCTTCATCGACCAGGCGCCGTTCACGGCACCTGGTCAGATCAACTGGTTCACCAACGGCACCGACACCTTCATCCAGTTGAACACGAACGCCGACCCGACCGTGGACGGCATCATCCAGGTGCTCGGTGTACACACGGTCGATGCCGGCTGGTTCTCTCTATGAGCTGACGGGAGCACGCCGGCTTTCGGCCTTTGAAGCCGCGGCAACATTCCGCACTAACATCCTCGGCGGCTGCACCTGCGGTGGTGCAGCCGTCGAACCGCCGACCACGCTCGCACGGCCCCGGTTTTCGTCTTGCCGCCAATGCGACCGTACGCGCTATGCCGCGTAACGGCGCGCGCGGTCCTCCTGCCTCGCCGCGGAGTCCGGGGACTAAAGCGAGCGCCGTTCAGCGCGGATGCGACGCCGATGGTCGGCTTCGACCGGTTGGCAACCACCGGGCCGCGTTCACTTTGCGCGGCGGACGTTGAGGCCGGCGTCGAAGAACTTGACCGCGGCGTTGCCGACGCTCTCGTGGATCGTGGCACGGTTCACGCCTGCTGCGTCGACGCAGGCCTGCGGGAATTCATTCCTGCCGTCCTCATTGCATTCGTTGACGAAGATGTCGTGGTCGACGCGGCCGGGGATCACATCGAGCTCGGCATGGGGAATGTACTTCGCGGCGAACTCGGCGTTGTCCTTGGGCGGCGCCTGGGTGTCGCCGGCGCCGACGGTGATATAGGTCGGGAGGCCGAGCTGTCGCAGCCCGGCTTCGTCCATGCCGAAGGCCTGCACGATACCCGGCGCCATGGCCAACACGGCTTTGACCCGCTTGTCCGCTACATCGAGCGCAGGGCCGGCATCGAGCGGCAGCTCCTGACGCAGATATGCCGGCACGATGGTGTTATTACGCCAGCCGCGCTGGAAGGCGAGATACTTGTCGGCGTTCACCTTCGCGCCGCCGATCCAGAGGGCCGTGAAGCCGCCTTGCGAATGACCGGCGACGCCGATGCGGGCCGCGTCGATCGACTTCACCCAGACCGGATCGTTCAACAGAAAGCTGATGGTGAGGCCGACATCCAGCGGTCGCTGCCAGAGCTTGTTGGCGAGATACGCGATCGTGGAATCGTAGGTATTGGCGCGGTAGTGATTGAGCGCGGCGACGATGTAGCCGCGCGAGGCCAGGAATTCGGCGAACCAGGAATAATAGAGGCCGTTGCTGCCGCGCCCATGGGAGAATACGACCAGCGGGAACGGCGCGCCTTCGGATGCGACCTCGACATCGCGGTAGCTCTTGAGCTTGTCGAAGAACGGCATGACGAGGGGCACAGCCGCGCGGTCGCGCACCACCGCGGGATAGAAGACTGCCAGCGCGAGATGGCGACCCTGATCGACGAATTCGAGCTGTCTGATGCCCACCGGATGGCTGGCCGCGGGCGGCGCGCTCTGTGCCGCCGTTGCTCGCGGCCATGCCACCACCAGTGCGCAGGCCAACGTCACCACCGCGGCGGTGATCCATCGCCCGGTCATGTCGGTCGTTTCCACCCGCGACGTCCTCGCCTCAGAATGCATTGCGCCACGATCCAATGCGATCGAATCGGATCACGGTCGAGCAGGTCCTTGTGCACGGTCTTTTCCGAAAATCGGCGACCCGTATTCGGGATCATGCGCTAATGCCCGGACAGGCTCGTATCGATCACCGAGCGCGGCCATCCGAGCTTGCCAACGAGATAGTCGCGCGAGGCAGCCGCCTCCCGTCCCACGCGGTCGAGATCGACGCCGACGAGCTTGCCCGCGCGCTTGACCACCTTCCCCGCCACCATCACCGTATCGACGTTGCTGGTGTCCATCGCGGTGACGACCGCACCATAGGCGTTGTTGAACGGCAGCGTGTTGGGCAGATCGGTGCGCAACATCACGATGTCGGCTTCCTTGCCCGGGGTGAGCGTGCCGACCTTCGCCTCCATCCCATCGGCGCGCGCGCCTTGCAGCGTCGCGAACTCGATCACGTCGCGCGCGTTCAGCAGCGGCGGCAAGTCCTTCTCGCCCCTGATCGAACGATCGTTGAGGAGAGCGCGCTGGAGGGTGAAGACCGAGCGCATCTGCGTGAACATGTCCGCCGCCATGGTGGTCTCGACGTCGCTCGAGAGGCTCGGACGGATGCCGGCGTCGAGCGCCTGCTGGATCGGCGGCATGCCGTGACGCATTGCCATCTCGATCGGGCAGGCGATGGAGAGCCAGCCGCCGGTGTCCTTGACCCGCCGCATCTGGTCGTTGGTGGCGCCGGTGAAATGGATGTAGACGTTGTCCGGCCCCATGAGGCCCTCGTCGCCGAGCTTGACCACGTCCTCGGGTCCCAGCCCGCGATTGCCGCCGACGACATGGGTGAAGATGCGTAGGCCGAACCTGCGCGCGAGCAGCCATTGCTCCTTGTTGACGGCGGTGCCGAGCGCCAGCGTCACCAACTGGTCGGTCGAGGAGAAATACTGCTTCTGCAAGCGCTCGACGTCGCCCGGCCATTTGGCGCCGGCGCCCGATCCGCGCGAATAGGCGTAGATCGCCCGAATGCCCGAATCCGTGAGCCCTTTGATCAGGGCGTCGCTGTGCTCGGGCGTATTGGAGACCTGCGACAGGTCGGTGATCGTGGTGATGCCGGCATCGAGCGAGCGCAACGCACCGGTCAGGTTGCCGATATAGGCGTCCTCGGGACGATAGTGATTGGTCGCGGCGCCGGAAATGTCGCGGAAATAGTCCGCGAGCACTCCGTTCGCCAGCACGTTGCGCAACGCGCTTTGATAGAAATGATGGTGCGTGTCGATGAAGCCAGGCAGCACGATCATGCGCGACGCGTCGATTGCGGTCGCGTCGGCGCTAATATCCGGGCGCACGGCGACGATCTTCTTGTCCTCGATCAGGACGTCCGCCTTCTCGAAGTCTCCGACGGCGGGATCGAAGCTCAGCACCACGCCGCCCTTGAGCAGGCTACGGACCGGGCCGCGCTGGGCGAAAGCGGGCCGCGCGATGCCGGCCACCGCCGTCGCGGCAAGCGTTGCCGCCGCGGACCTCATCAGAGCACGCCGGCTCACGTTCACAGAGGTCGATCGCGGCAATCTGGTGCCGGCGCCCGTGTCGTCCATCTTGTATTCCTCCGACCCGGTTCCTGATCTGACCGGGGCCGGCTCCAAACATGTCGAAAACGACGATCGGCGACAAGCGCAGATCATGCTCATCGCATCCCGAGGCGCAACGGCCTTGCCGACGCTCCGGTCCATCTCACGATGAGATTCGCAAGAAGATGTAGCTCAGTCTCCACAGATGCTGGAACGTGGCCTTGCAGATGGCTTCGGGGTCCTTGCTGTCCAGGCCGCTGGCGATAAGACACTCACGAACGGATTTCGCGCCGTCAATCTGCCGGAATAATGCCGACGCCGGAGGATTGAGTGTGTAGGCCGGACGCGGCTTGCGTTCGACGACGGCGCAGCCTGCGGGCACTTCCGTCGGGGGTTTGACTTCCGTGCAGCGCAGGACCGGAATGTAGTCCATGAAAGCGCCCGTGCTGAAATCGATCTGGTAGCTGCTCCTTGGCCGGTCGGGATGGCAGACGCAAAAGTTATGCTGCCCCAGCGTACCGTTGAACAACTCCATGAACTGCCAGATGGACGCTTCCGGCATGGCGTTCACTTTTCGATAAAACTCCTGGTTCATGTTCAACAGGCCGTCGGGGTAGTACAGAATATTCTCCCACCAGTGCATGAAGCTCATGCCCGCCTGGCCCACAAGCTCCAGGCATTGCGCGACGGTGTAGGCGCGGTCTTGCCGGTGCAAAAAGGAATTGACCAAGCCGGCGTCGTATTTCAAATCCGGCGCCCGGCTCACATAGTCTTGAATGGCGTGGCGCTTGGGCAAAGACGCGAGCGTCTGCTTGACCGTCAACACATCCTGCTCGCTTTGCCCGAGGCCCAGTAGGCGAGACATCTCCTGCAGCATGTAGACGCCGGTCCGGCCCCACTGCCCATAGATCATGACCGCAATGGTCCCTTCGGGGCGCAGGACGCCGGCGAGCGCCCTGAGACCGCCGACAGGATCCGGAAGATGATGCAGCACCCCGGACACGTCGATGAAGTCAAAGTCTTGGGCGAGGCTTGATACGTCCTCGATTCGCGCCTGATGAAGCGCGAGATTGTCGAGACGATGCTTGTCCTTCAGGTACGCTTCATGCGCGAGGCTCGCGGAACTCAAATCGATGCCAGTGACGCGCGCTTTCCGGTGATTGAAGGCATAGCGCGCGGCGGCGTTGCTGCCGCAACCCGCGACCAGGACGTCGAGATCCTCCCGGTACGGCCGATCGGGCCAGAACGTGTACCAGTTGCGTTCGAAATCGCCCCCGTCCCTCCGCGTCCGCACGTCCGGAGCATCGAGGTCGGGGATGGGAAACGGATACACCCATTTCTCGTACTGGCCGGCGACCGCGCCGAGCTCGGTTGCAGATTTGACCAGCGTCCTCTCCCCTTGCGACAGCGCCGATCGGCACCGATGACGGCAGTCTACCCGGCTGATCGGGAATTCGTCCAACCGGCGCCGGCCGATCACGGGCGGAAAACTCCGGCGGTCGTCCCGCAGGCCCGGCGGCAGCATAACCACCGCCGCCGCGAGGGCCGCGAGGTCGCGCAGCCTCACGCACCGTCATTGCAATGACCAAATTGGCTGGCCGGTCATGCCATCAGGGAATGCCGGTCAGACCACCGCCATGGCATAACGCTGTCGAACGCGTGCCCCAGGTGCTCGCGGGCAATCCACCAGCCCAGGGACAGACGGCGTGAACGAAGCGAGCAGCCCGGACGTGACCGCTCCAGCGAAGTCCGCGCGACGGGAGCATATCCCGCTCGGCATCGCCTATATGATCGCCGCGACCATCCTGTTCGCGGCCTCCAGCGCGGTCTCGAAATGGCTGGTGGGGACCTATCCGGTGGGCGAGGTGCTCTTCACCCGCACGGCCGTGGCGCTGATAACCTGCGCGCTCTTCATCGTGCCGCGGACCGGCTTTGCAGTCTTCCGCACGCAACGGCTGAGCCATCACGTCATGCGCTCGGTCTCGCAGGCCTTCTCGCAGACGTTCCTGCTCATCGCCTTCAGCCTGATGTCGCTGGCCGGCGCCATCGCCATCAACTTCTCCTCGCCGCTGTTCGCCACATTGGTGTCGGCGCTGCTGCTCAAGGAGGCCGTCGGCCCGGCGCGCTGGGCGGCGCTGCTGGTGGGATTCTGCGGCGTGCTCATCGTCACCAACCCGGGCGCCGACGCGTTCCAGATCGGCGCGCTGTTCGCGCTCGCGAACGCCGTCCTCTATGGCTCGGTCACCGCCGCCGTGCGCGGCATGACCGCGACCGAGTTGGCGGAGACGCTGACGCTCTATCAGCTGACGCTGCTCACGGCATTCTTCACGCTGCTGCTGCCGCTGGGATGGATCAACCCGACCCCGGTCGACGCGGCGTGGATCGTGTTCAACGGCGTCTCCAACGCGGTCGGGCAATACTGGTGGACGCGCGCGCTGCACCTTGCGCCGGCGTCCGCGGTGGCGCCGTTCTATTATCTCTCGCTGATCTGGGCGAGCATCCTGGGCTTTGCGGTCTGGGGCGAGATCCCGACCGCGTCATTGATCATCGGCTCGGCCGTCGTGGTGGCGTCTGGACTGTTCCTGATCTGGCGCGAAAGCAACGCCCGCCAAGCCAAGCTTGCCGCCGGCGAGTGACGACGCGAAAGCGCCGGGCGATCCGCGCCGTCATCCGCCCGCGGTTTTGGCCTTGAGAAAGTCGCTACGCAAGGCGGCATACTCGGCCTGCCGCGTGGCGCGCTTCATCAGCTCCGAAGGCGGTGAGATGTTCTCGAACTCCCAGCCGGGCTTGCCCTCGCGCAACGCCTTCAGGGTGGCGTGCACGGCATTGATCGCCGCCATGATCGGGGTGTGACCCTGCAGGCAGACGCGGACATTGCGCGCGGACAGGTAGTCGATGTCGTAGAGTTCCCTGCCGGCACTGCCGAGGAACAGCGGGAGCTTGACCGCGGTGGCGATCGCGTCAAGCTCGGCGCGCGATTTCACGCCGGCGATGAACAGCATGTCGACGCCAGCGGCCTCGTAGGCCTTGAGCCGCGCAATGGCGTCGGCAATCCCGGTCAGCGTGACCGCGGCGGTACGGCCGACGATGACGAGGCGCGGGTCCTGGCGGCCGGCGAGCGCCGCGCGCATCTTGCCGACCGCCTCCTCGATCGGAATCAGCCTGGTCTCGGTCGCGCCGTAGGGCGTGGGCAGCAAGGTGTCCTCGATCGTGAGACCGACAACGCCCGCGGTTTCCAGTTCCTCAACCGTGCGCTTGACGTTGAGCGCATTGCCGTAGCCGTGGTCGGCATCGACCAGCAGCGGCAGATTGCCGGCCCGGTTGACGCGATAGGCCTGGGCGGCGAATTCGGTGAGCGTGAGCAGGACGATGTCGGGCGCGCCAAGCACTGCGAGCGAGGCCACCGATCCGGCCAGCATGCCGGCTTCGAAGCCGAGATCCTCCGCGATGCGCGCGGAGATCGGATCATAGACCGATGCCGGATGGATGCAGCGTCCGCGGTCGAGCGTGGCACGGAAGCGCTCGCGTCGATTGGTCCAGTCCATTGTGCCCCCTGCCCTGCATGATCCCGGCGCGACGGTTCTAGAGCAGTTTGCCCATCGCGGAAACGCCCTGCGCCAGACCTTGGCCATGGTCGCCAGCGCACGCGCCGCGATGTGCGAGTGATCAACGGCTGGGCTGAGAAAAGCGTGGACAGCTCGTCGCGAGATAAAGATTTCGTAAATTCTGCGACCTTATGCCGCCTATTCACGGCGAGCGCCCCGCTTCACCGTTGCGGCACGACGGAAACTCCGCGAATTGGGCGCGGAGCCAAAAGAATCAGCTGCAGCGGCAAAGACTTAAAACGACGATAGCCGCGGGCCGCAGGGGGGCGACGGGTGTCATATCAATGGGCTGATTGCGAGCGCGCGTTCATCGCGGCGCGCTACGATCGTATCGCCGGACTGATCGGTTTTATCGATTGGTTATTCTTCGTTCCGCGCCATTTCCGCGCCCATGCGGTCAAGCGCCTGGGGCTCAGGCCCGGACAGCGCGTGCTCGAAATCGGATGCGGCACCGGACGTAATTTTTCCCACCTGCGCGCGGCAGTCGGAGCGCAAGGACGGATCTACGGCGTCGATCTCTCGGCCGGCATGCTGGCGAAGGCACGCGCGCAGTGCGAGCAGCAGCGATGGAGCAACGTCGAATTGGCGCAGGAGGACGCCGCAGCCTATGTCGCGCCCGAGCCGCTCGATGCCGTGCTGTTCGGCCTCTCCTACAATACCATGCCGCATCACCTCATCGTGCTGCATCAGGCCCTGAAGCAGCTGCGTCCGGGCGGACGCATCGTCATCATGGACGGCAAGGTGCCCTCGGGGATGGGGGGCAAGTTCATCCTGCCGTTCGGCCTCTGGTTGATGCGCCACACCATGCTGGGAAATCCGTTGATCAAGCCATGGCAGGACCTCGCCGCGGTCACCGACAATTTCGAGATGGAGCAGTTCCTGTTCGGCTCCTGGTACGTCTGCTGGGGGACCAAATCGGCCGGAGTACAGATGGATGCGCTCCCGTACGCGACCGAACGGCTGATCGCGGCCGAGTGATTCGGACACGGCTGACGCGGACGGCCGAGCGCTTCAGTTCCGCCTCCATCGAACCGCGGCCGCGTCACCGATATCGGGCCATACCGTGTCGAAGCTGCCGCAATCGCGCCCGCAACAGGGCTTGCCCGCGCCCGCGAATGGATTGAAGATGTCGGCGCGCCGGGGGCGGCAGCGGGATTAGTGTGGCGCATTTGACGTTCCTATCAGTATTGGCCGCGAGTCCTTCATAGGAACGTCAAATGCAAAGCCACACTAGGACCATGACTTGCTAGTGTCCCTGTGTTTCCGACGTTCGTAAAAGCGGGTGCTGCGAGATGATACGAACGTCGGAAAAGGGACACTAGCGTTTGAGATTTGGCATGAAGCGAGTCGTTGCGTCGCTTTGCGTATGCTGGGCCGCCTTCTGCGGCACCCAATCCAACATCGCCCCGCTCAATTTCGGCATGACACCGGAGGAGGTGTCGAGCGCGCTCGGCGTGCCGCTCGTGTACTACTCCGGTCGGGCGGGCTCGGAAATCTATCTCGCCTACGGCTCGCCGGGCATACCCGGCTTCTATCCGGTCGACTCGGCTATTGCGCTGCAGTTTCGCAAAGGCCAGCTGACCGGCTGGAAGAAGGATTGGCGCCTGCGGCGCCCGTTCCCGTTCTGAGGCCCGCGGCCCGGCGTCCATGGTTCCTCTTTCCATCCTCGATCTTTCACCGGTCTCCGCCGGTTCCTCCGGCGCCGTTGCGCTGCGCAACTCGCTCGATCTCGCCCGCCTCGCAGACGAACTCGGCTTCACCCGCTACTGGGTGGCCGAGCATCACAACCTGCCTTCGATCGCAAGCTCCGCGCCCGAGATCATGATCGGCCAGATCGCCGCCATCACCACGCGCATCCGCGTCGGCTCGGGCGGCGTGATGCTTCCCAACCATGCGCCGCTCATGGTGGCCGAACGCTTCAAGGTGCTCGAGGCGCTGTTTCCAGGACGCATCGACCTCGGGCTCGGCCGCGCGCCGGGGACCGACCCCGTCACCTCCTACGCGTTGCGGCGCCGGCAGGATGCCGGCGGCGACGACGATTTCCTGCAGCGGTTCCAGGAACTGATCCTGTTCGAGAGCAAGGCCTTCCCGGAAAACCATCCCTTTCGCTCGATCCGCGCCATGCCGGAAGACGTCGAGCTGCCGCCGATCTGGCTGCTGGGCTCGAGCGGCTACAGTGCGCAACTCGCCGCCATGGTCGGCGCCGGATTTTCATTCGCCTATCACTTCGCCGATCACGACCCGGTCGACGCGATGCTGAGCTACCGCGACCAGTTCAAGCCGTCCGCGGCGCGCGACAAACCATATGCCATTCTCGCCTGCGCCGTGGTCTGCGCCGACAACGATGCCGAAGCGGAACGGATCGCCTCCACCATCGATCTCAATTTCGTGCGCCGCCGCCGCGGCGAGTATCTGCCGCTGGAGAGCCCGGAGGAGGCTACGGCCTATCCGTACGCGCCCGCCGAGCGCAGCCTGATCGCGCGCAACCGCGCCCGGCTGTTCATCGGCACGAAGACGACGGTGCTGGAGCGGCTGGCGGCGATGATCGACGCCACCAAGGCCGACGAGGTGATGGTCACGACCATGATCTACGACCATGGCGCGCGCCGGCGCTCCTATGAGTTGCTCGCCGAGGCGTTCGGCCTCGACGCCGGGAAAAAATGATCGGAGTACCGGCGCGGGTTCCGGCTTTACCTCCGATGTCCTCGCCGGAACTTGTGTTTGCATTCGCTCGCATGGGACATGTTCCCCGACCCTGCGGGAGTTGCTTTGTCGAGGCGAAAGCGTGACATTGCCGCCGTCCGACGCCGGGCCACGGTATTGCGCCCGGCTTGCAGTATTCACGGGAGGTCCTCTTGGGTAAGCAGTTCTCGCTCACGTCATCCGACAAGTTTCAATTGGGTGCCTATCGCGCCGATCCGTCCGGCCCGTCCAAAGGCGGCATCGTGGTCATCCAGGAAATCTTCGGCGTCAATCATCACATCCGGGCGGTCTGCGACCGGCTCGCGGGCGAAGGCTATACCGCCGTTGCGCCGGCGTTGTTCGACCGACAGGAGAAGAATTTCGAAAGCGGCTATACGCCGGACGAGATCGCCAACGCGCGCAAATACGTCGCCAACCCGGATTGGGGCGCGATGCTCAAGGATACGCAAGCCGCCATCGACGAGCTCAAGAAGGACGGCCCGGTCGCCATCATCGGCTTCTGCATGGGCGGCACCATCGCCTTCCTCGCGGCCTGCAAGCTCAACGGCCTGTCCGCCGCGATCTGCTATTACGGCGGGCAGATCGCCAAGAATGCCGACGAGAAGCCGAAAGTGCCGGTGCAGATGCATTTCGGCGAGAAGGACGCTTCCATCCCGATGACCGACGTCGAGATGATCAAGCAGAAGCGCGGCGGCGACAGCGAGATCTTCGTCTATCCCGATGCGCAGCACGGCTTCCATTGCGATGAGCGCGGAAGCTTCCACGAGGCGAGCGCCAAGACCGCGTGGCAGCGCGCCACGGATTTCCTCAAGAAGCATCTGAAGAAGTAGACGGCGTAAGCGTGCCGGCGCCGGCACGCTTGCTTTGCCTGGCACGGCACCCCATCGCGTGCGTCAGTGCAAATCGGACGGCCGAGCCACAGACCGCTCGGCCGTCATTCCACCGATAATCCGGCCGACTTCACCACCGCGCCCCATTTCTCGGTTTCATCGGCCACCAGCTTGCCGAACTCGGCCGGCGACATCGGCATCGGCGTGCCGCCGAGTTCCGCGATGCGCGCCTGCATCTTGGGGTCGGCCAACGCGGCGGCGAGCGCCTTGTTCAGCACCTCGATCGCTTCGGGCGGCGTCCCCTTCGGCGCGGCAATGCCGTACCAGACGCTGGCCTCGTAGCCCGGAACGATCTCGCCGATCGCCGGTACGTCCGGAATGGCATCCGAGCGCTTCGCCGTGGTGACGCCGAGCGCCCGCAATTGGCCGGTCCGCACGAATCCGACCGAGCCCGGCAGGTTGTCGAACAGCACGTGCACCTTTCCGGTCATGAGATCGGGATAGGCGGCGGACGAGCCGCGATAGGGCACGTGGACCATGTCGAGCCCCGCCATCATCTTGAACAGCTCGGCTGACATGTGCACCGAGGTGCCGTTACCGGAGGAGGCGTAGCTGAGCTTTCCCGGGTTGGCCTTGGCGTGAGCGATGAATTCGCCGACGGTCTTCACCGGCAGCGACGGCGGCACCACCATGACATTGGTGAGCCGCATCATGCCGGCGACCGGAGCAGTGTCACGCAGGAACACGAACGGAAGGCTCTTGTACAGCGTCGTCCCGATGGCATTGTTGGGGGCGACGAACATGATGGTGTAGCCGTCGGGCGGGGAATTGATCACGGCGTTGGCGGCGATCATGCCGCCGGATCCGACGCGATTCTCGATGACGAACTGCTGGCCAAGGTGAGCCGACAGCCACTCACCGAGCACCCGCGCCACGATGTCGTTCGGTCCGCCGGCCGCAAAGCCGACCACCCAGTGCACGGGACGGCTGGGATATTTGTCGGCGGCGGCCGCCGGTGCGAGCAGTCCCGGACAGACGACGCATATCAGCAGAAGCAGAAGTGAACGAGCCGCATGCATCACGCTCTCCCTCGTGTGAAGCAGGCATCATGGCGCGTTCTGTAGCGATACGGAATCGCAAACGGCTGTTCCGCCGGCGCGCGTTCAAGCGACATCCTATCGTCAATGAGAGCACGCCGATAGGGATGGCGGCGCGCCGGCGGCCATCGGCGGCGCCATGCAATCACGACGGCGAGCGGGGCGACCGAAAAGCCTTCAGCGATGAAGTGGCGTCCCGGCGCGTCCTTATGATGTTTTCCTGGAACGGGCGTGCTCCGGCTCCTCGCCGTCCTCCGAGAGGCGATCGGCGAGCGCCACGACCAGCATCGAGAGCAGGAACACGACATGGATCCCGGCCAGCCACGCAAGCTTGGTGTTGTCGTACTGCTCGATATTCATGAATGCCCGCAGCAGCTGGATCGCCGAGATGGCCACGATCGAGGTCATCAGCTTGTGCTTGAGGCCGCCGAAGTCGACCTTGGTCATCCAGTCCGGCCGATCGTGGTCGTCGGCCTCGATCCGCGATACGAAGTTCTCGTAGCCCGAGAGCACCACGATCAAGACCAGGTTTGCGGTGAATACGACGTCGATCAGCGTCAGGATTCCGAGGATCACGTCGGTTTCGCTCGCGTGCGGAATCTTGACCACGAACTCGAAGATCTGCACGCCGAAATGATAGAGCAACAGCAACATGCAGAACGCGAGCCCGAGATAGAACGGCGCCAGAATCCAGCGGGTTTGGAAAATGATCGTCTCGATAATCAACTCGATGCGGCGCATGGCGGGCTCCGGGATGCGGGCGATCGCAATCATTCACGATGATAGGCCGGAAAAGCGACGCGGCTGCGGGATTCCCGCAGCCGCGCCGCCGTCTTGCACAAAATACTTTGGCTCGGGTCTGTTCCGGGACGCGACGAGCTGACGACCTCCGCTCGCCGCGTCGGACGCTATGCCTGCGCCGTCTGCTTGACCCCGGCCGGAATGCCGATCGGGCAGCTCACGCCGGTGCCGCCCAGGCCGCAATATCCCATCGGGTTCTTCGCCAAGTATTGCTGGTGGTAGTCCTCGGCGAAATAGAACGCAGGCGCATCGACGATCTCGGTGGTGACGGCATCGAAGCGGCGCGCCTTGAGCTCCTTGTCATACATCGCCTTCGACGCCTCCGCGGCTTTGCGCTGCTCGGGCGTGAACGTATAGATGCCGGAGCGATACTGCGTGCCGACGTCGTTGCCCTGGCGCATGCCCTGCGTGGGGTCGTGGCTCTCCCAGAAGGTCTTGAGCAAGCGCTCATACGAGATCTTCTTGGGGTCATAGACCACCAGCACGACCTCGTTGTGGCCGGTTCGGCCGGAGCACACCTCCTCATAGGTCGGATTGGGCGTGGGTCCGCCGGCATAGCCGACGGCGGTGGTGTAAATGCCATCGCCCAGTTCCCAAAACTTGCGTTCGGCGCCCCAGAAGCAGCCCAGGCCGAACACCGCCGTTTCGAGACCCTCCGGATACGGCCCCTTGATCGGACGGTGAAGGACGAAGTGCTCCCGCGCGGTCGGGATCGGGGTCGAACGGCCGGGCAATGCCTCGGCGGCCGACGGCATTTCAAGCTTCTTCTTGAACATGAACATGGCATCGTTCTCCCGTGATCGTGACACCAATATAGGTGCGGTCGAGGCGCGGCGCACCTGTCTCGCGTCTCCGTTGCCCGCACTGCGCGTCCAACCGACCCGCCGCGGGGTCACACGAGCGCGCGGGCCGCATCGAGGCCGACAACCCCGTTTCGCGCCCGAATGCAAGCCCGTATGCTGACGCGCGTATGAACGCCGTGCCAGCAAGGACGGCGATTAAACCAAAGTGGGAGGACTTAAAATGCGTCGTGTTGTTGTCACCTTGTTTGCTGCCTGTGCCGCGCTCGCGATGCCTGGCGCCGCGTGGGCGCAGGCACCCGCACCCGCGCCGGCCCCAGCGCCGGCAGCACCGGCCGCGCCAGCGGCACCGGCTGCGCCGGCGGCCGTTCCTGATCAGATGCCGTTCGATGTTCCATACGGGGCGTCGATTACCGCCGATCGTGCCGCGCAGGTGGTGGCCGCCGCGGTGGCCGAGGCCAAGAAGTCGCCGCGCAATTGGAAGCTCGCGATCTCGGTGGTCGATCCGAACGGCGACCTCGTCTACTTCTACAGGATGGATCAGACCCAGATTGCCTCGGTCGGGATCTCGCAGGGCAAGGCCCGTACGGCGGCCCGCTTCCGGCGGCCCTCTCAGGTCTTCTTCAATGTCATGCAGACGCCGGCCGGCGCCTTCGCCGGCACGCTCGACCCGACGCTGGTGGCCTCTCCCGGCGGCTTCCCGCTCGTTGAGGGCGGCAAGATCATCGGCGCGATCGGCTGCAGCGGCGCCACCGGCGATCAGGACGCGGTCGCCTGCAAGGCGGGCGCGGACACCATCAAGTAATCTGCGCCGAAGGGACCGAACGGACCGCGGCGTCAGCCGCGGTCCATATTGTTTCAGTCGCGGGCGTATCCGATCAGCGGTTTCTTCTTCCGCCCCAACAGGATCAGGATGGCGCCGATGATGGCGAGCACGAGCGAGACCGGTTGGTCGAGAAAGTAGGGCTTGACCACGCCCTGCCATCCCCACGTCCCGGCATAACGCTCGACCACGGGCTGCAACGCCGCGAGCGAGCTCTGATGCACGTTTTCCCAGGTCGAGCTCACGCTGCTGAGATACAAGGTCTGGTCGGCGATCGACTTGGTGCCGTCATGGACCAAGAAGATGAAACCCAAGGCAAGCGCCACCAGCCCGGCGAAACGAAATACAAAGCGGATCATGGCGCGTGTCCGTTCTACGCCCTGGAGAAATGTGCGTCTTCGCGCTACCGATTAGCGCGCTCGCCCTCGCCGTTCAATTATTCCCGGTCCGGACAACCTATCGCTGTGGACGAGCCCTTACCCACGCCAGCATGATGGCGCAGGTGGGGGGTGATGGATTCATGACTTTCCCGCACGCGGGGAGAGTAAGACGGATTACCTTCGGCTCTCCAGCCGCTCTGCGCAAGCTCTTGTAAGGGGTTGAGATGTCTTCACAAAACGACGGTCGCGGTGGACGGCCCACTTTCACCGACCAGGAAGCCCTGCTGTTCCACAGCCAGGGCCGCCCGGGCAAGCTCGAAGTCGTGGCCACCAAGCCGATGGCAACCCAGCGCGACCTGTCGCTGGCCTATTCGCCCGGCGTCGCCGTTCCGGTGCTCGCCATCGCCGAGAACGAGGACCTCGCCTTCGATTATACCACCAAGGGCAATTTCGTCGCCGTCATCACCAACGGCACTGCGATTCTGGGCTTGGGCAATCGCGGCGCGCTGGCGGCCAAGCCTGTGATGGAAGGCAAGGCGGTGCTGTTCAAGCGCTTCGCCGACATCGATTCGATCGACCTCGAAGTATCGTCCGAGGACCCCGACGAAATCGTCAACTGCATCAAGCTCCTCGGCAAGAGCTGGGGCGGCATCAACCTGGAAGACATCCGTGCGCCGGAGTGCTTCGTGGTCGAGCAGCGGTTGCAGGAACTCCTCGACATCCCGGTGTTCCATGACGATCAGCACGGAACTGCGATCATCGCGGCTGCCGGCCTGATCAATGCGCTCGATCTCACCGGGCGCGACATCAAATCGACCAAGCTCGTATGCAACGGCGCCGGCGCGGCCGGCATCGCCTGTCTTGAACTGCTCAAGGCCATCGGATTCACGCCCGACAACATCATCCTTTGCGACACCAAGGGCGTCATCTACCAGGGCCGGACCGAGGGCATGAACCAATGGAAATCGGCGCACGCGGCGAAGACCTCGGCGCGCACCCTGGCCCAGGCGCTGGCCGGTGCCGATGTCTTCTTCGGCCTCTCGGTCAAGGGCGCAGTGACGAAGGACATGGTGAAATCGATGGCGGCGAAGCCGATCATCTTCGCCATGGCCAATCCGGATCCGGAGATCACGGCGGAGGAAGTGGCCGAAGTCCGCAGCGACGCCATCATGGCGACCGGACGGTCCGACTACCCGAACCAGGTCAACAATGTGCTGGGCTTTCCCTACATTTTCCGCGGCGCCCTCGACGTGCGCGCGACCGCCATCAACATGGAGATGAAGATCGCGGCCGCGAAAGCGCTCGCTGCGCTTGCCCGCGAGGACGTTCCCGATGAAGTCGCCGCCGCTTACGGCGCCCGGCCCAAATACGGTCCCGAATACATCATCCCGGTGCCGTTCGACCCGCGGCTGATCTCGTTCATTCCACCCGCTATCGCCAGCGCCGCGATGGAGACCGGTGTCGCCCGGCGTCCGATCGTCGACATGGACGCCTACCGGGCACAGCTGCGCTCGCGCCGCGATCCGGTGGCCGGCATCCTGCAGCGCGTCTACGAGCGGCTGCGGCGGCGACCCCAGCGCGTCGTCTTTGCCGAGGGCGAGGAAGAGCAGGTGATCCGCGCCGCCGCGAACTTCGTCAACGAGGGCCTCGGCACCGCACTGCTGGTCGGCCGCGAGGACCGCGTGCGCGAAAGCGCGCGCCACCTCGGCATCGAGCTCGGCGGCGGCATCGAGATCATCAACGCGCGGCTGTCGCAACGCAACGCGGCCTACTCCGCCTTTCTCTACGAGCGACTGCAGCGCCACGGTTTTCTGCAGCGCGACGTCCAGCGCCTGGTCAACCAGGACCGCAACCATTTCGCCGCCTGCATGGTTTCGCTCGGCGACGCCGATGCCATGGTGACCGGGGTCACGCGCAACTTCTCGGTGGCGCTCGATGACATCCGTCGCTGCATCGATCCCAAGCCCGGCCACCGCGTGATGGGGGTGTCGCTCGTGCTGGCGCGCGGGCGCACCGTGCTGGTTGCCGACACTGCGGTGACCGAAATGCCGAATGCCGAGATCCTGGCGGACATCGCGGTCGAGGCCGCCAGCGTCGCACGCCGCTTCGGGTATGAGCCCCGCATCGCGCTGTTGGCGTTCTCGACTTTCGGCCACCCACCGGGAGAGCGTGCCGCGCATGTGCAAGGCGCGGTCCGCATCCTTGACCAGCGCCGCGTCGACTTCGAATATGACGGCGACATGGCGGCCGACGTCGCGCTCAATATGGAGCTGCGGGAGGCCTATCCGTTCTGTCGCCTGACCGGGCCGGCTAATGTGCTGATCATGCCGGCATTCCATTCGGCCTCGATCTCGACCAAGCTGTTGCAGGAACTGGGGGGCGCCACCGTCATCGGCCCGATCCTGGTCGGCCTTGACCGGCCTGTGCAGATCGTGCCGCTCTCGGCCAATGATGCCCAGCTCGTCAACATGGCCGCGCTCGCGGCCTTCAACGTGAGCGGATAATTGACAACAGAGGAGGCCCGGCAGAGGAGTGACAAGCCTTCGCCGTCAGTCGTCACATCTGTCGTGCCGGATCAGGAGACAACATGACCGCAAGCAAACTTCAGGGCGTGATTGCCGCCATCGCGACCGCCGTCGACGACAAGGGCGAGCCGGACTGCGCGCGTTCGACCGCGCTCGCACGCTTCCTGCTCGCCAACGGCTGCGACGGATTGAACGTGCTCGGCACAACAGGCGAGGCGACATCGTTCTCGCTGGAACAACGCAAACGCGTCATGAGCGCCTACCGCGCAGCGGGACTACCGCTCGACCGGCTCATGGTCGGCACCGGCGCGGCCTCGGTCGCTGACGCGATCGCGCTGACGCGGCATGCCGCCGAGCTCGGCTTCGCGGGCGCGCTGGTGCTGCCGCCCTTCTACTATAAAGGCGTGCCGGACGACGGGCTCTTCGCCTACGTCGAACTCATCGTGCAGGCGACCGCGGCAGATCCCATTCCGCTCTATCTCTATCATTTCCCCGCCCAATCCGGGCTGCCCTGGCACGTCAAGCTGGTCGCGCGCCTGGTCGAGACTTTCGGCGCGCGTATCGTCGGACTGAAGGATTCGTCGGGTGACATGGCGTATGCACGCGAGGCCGCGACGGTCGCACCCGGCTTCAAAGTGTTCCCGTCGACGGAAGCGGTGCTGATGGAGGCCCGCACAGGCGCCTTCGCCGGCTGCATCTCCGCCACCGCCAACCTCAATGCCGACCTGTGCGCACGGGCATGGCGCAATGGCGATACGGCTGCCCTCGATGCCGCCGTAGCCATCCGCAAGCTATTCGACGGCAAGCAGCTTGTTCCGGGGGTCAAGGCGCTGATCGCGCATATTCACGATGACGCAGGCTGGTCGCGGGTGCAGCCGCCGCTGAGCGTGTTCCCGGCGCAGGACCGGGCCGCCGTTTCGGCCGCCTACGACAGCTTGCGGGGGCGCAGTGCCCGGGAGCGCGAAACCGGCGCCAAGGCCCGCGTCGGCTAGTGTCCCGATTCCGAAGTTCGCATCATTATGCGGCACACTCGTTTGCGAACTTCGGAATCAAAGGGACACTAGCAAATCTATGATTCTAGTGCGGTTTTGGATTTGAAGTTCCTACACAAACGCGCGGCTATAATGATAGGAACTTCAAATCCACCGCACTAGCGTGAAATCGCTCTGGATTGCAGCGTAATTCGACCTAGGCGTCTGCCTGGCCGCCGATCTTGGCCGAATCTGCTACCGCTTTTGCGATCATGCGCCAGCGGCCCGCCGATCAAGAGTGCCCCTCCCCCCGGCCTACCGCGACGCCAGCGGACCGGCGGACGGCCCGTTGACGGTTGCAGGCGGGGCGACTATAAGCGGCGCGCTTGGCGGCGAAATGCTCGCCGCCATGTCCGTTTTACGACATCGAGCCGGACGACAATCCGCGGGCCGCGTCAGCGCCCGCACAACGAGCACAGGCATGGCTAATACCAGTTCCGCCCGCAAGGCCACCCGCAAGATCGCCCGACGCACCGAAATCAACAAGGGGCGACGCTCGAAGATGCGCGGTTTCGTGCGCAAGGTCGAGGAAGCGATCGCCAGCGGCGACCGCGCCCAAGCACTCGCTGCTCTGAAGGAAGCCGAGCCGGTGATCATGCGCTCGGCACAGAAGGGCATCGTGCATCCCAACGCCGCGAGCCGAAAGGTGTCGCGCCTCTCCCATCGCGTCGCGAAGCTCGGCAATTAGCAGTCAACTTCGCTGCACGGTCCCGAAGACGTCAGCCTTTATCGACCGAAATCGCGCGAGCAAGCCCGCTCGACCGGAATCGCGGCGTCGCATGGCGCTGACTTCGCTCTGCATTCGCGCGCGAGCTTCCCGCCGGTGATGATGATCCCGCACTTCTGTACGGAGTGCGCGCATTACGCGAGCGCGAGCACCGCATGGTCACCCGCGCTCCGTCGCCGGACCCACGCGCTGTCACAAAACTCCTTTTGATAATTGACGATTGTCGGATTTCTGCAATCGCTTCGTTGCACAAGCGTCACACGCTTGGCGATAATGCATGATGGGAGACCTTATCTGCGCGTCAGCAGATATTGCCCAATTGTCGCACGCGAGTCGGGGGCTACCCTCGATTTCCGCTCAAAGAAATAGCTGTCTGCAGAACGGCTTATCTGGAAAGCGACAGCGAGGACTTGGTTTTTGGGCCAGTTCCTCGCATCGCAGGTGTTTCGTTTCAAATCAAATTCGCCGCGGCTGGCCGGCTGCGGCCTCTGATAAGTTTCGCTCAAATATGTAAGTTAATTCAAAATATTATGACAAAGCTTGGAGGCCCAACGCGGAGCGCGCCAACGCGATTGGACGTGACTCGCTTCCGCGCGGCGTGAGCGAAGTCGTTGCAGGGGGCCGGGGTCGTGCTATTTTCCCCTGCCGCTGGGCCACCAGCGGTTTTCAGTAAAAGGTTCGTATTCGAGCTTCATCGAAGATGAGGATGGATGACTCATGTTTGGTCGTTCTCGGCTTCAACTTCGATTTTGTATGCGCCTGGCGTGGATGGACATAAGCCTGTGCTTCGTGCCGTCGAGCTTGTAGTAGTCGGACGACACGAAGCAGACCCAAGAATACTTCGAAGAACCTGAACATGTGCATGGCCGTCGCCACGAGCGGCGGTGATGGACAGGGGGGTAGCATGACCACAGCGAGGCGGATCAGTCGTTCCCGGGTTTGCACCTCTTGGTGCCCGCCGAACGGCGCGTTGTCTCACTTCGTCACTGCCGTGCGAGGTCCGGCTCCGCCGCCGCATTGAGCGCCCCCCCGCCCGTATCTGTCGCGTCTCGCACGCACACCCTATCCTCGGCCGAAAAGCCGCGGCCCTTCTTCCTTCGTGTCGCTTGCGTTCGTGTCGCTTCGTGTCCGCCCGAGTGGCGTCCCGGAAGTATCGCGTTTCGTCCGCGTTGCACCCATCCGTTTATGCCGATCAAGAAGAGACACACAAAATGCCGAGCATGGATCAGGACCGCTGGACGCGGGTGAGAGATCGTCTCCGCGCCGAAGTCGGTGACGATGTTTATTCGAGCTGGTTCGCTCGCATGGAGCTCGACGGCAGCGAAGGGGATACGGTGAAGCTGTCCGTACCGACCCGCTTTCTCAAGAGTTGGATCCAGTCCCATTACGCCGAGCGGGTGCTGGCCTGCTGGCAGGCCGAGCAGCCGGACTTCTCGCGCATCGAACTCACGGTGCGCTCCGCGGTGATCCGCACCTTGCCGCCGAAGCTCAAGCCGCTGGAGATGCCGGTAGGTCCGCGCGACACCCGCGAGACCAAGATCAACGGCAGCGACGTGCGCTGCGCGATCGGGCCGGTCGCGGCCGTGCATGACGCTCTTGGCGGTTCCCCGCTCGATCCGCGTCTGACCTTCGAGACCTTCGTCGTCGGACGCTCGAACACCCTCGCTCACGCTGCCGCAAAACAGGTTGCTCAGGGGCGGCGCGGCGACGCCGTCATGTTCAATCCGCTCTACATTCACGCCGGCGTCGGGCTCGGCAAGACCCACCTGCTGCAGTCCCTGGCCTGGGCCGGCAACACCAGCACTGAGCGCAAGGTGCTTTATCTCACCGCGGAAAAGTTCATGTACGGCTTCGTGGCCGCGCTGCGGGCTCAGAACGCGCTGGCATTCAAAGACGCGCTCCGGACCATCGATGTCCTGGTGATCGACGATCTGCAGTTTCTGCAAGGCAAATCCACCCAGGCCGAGTTCTGCCATACCCTCAACGCGCTCATCGATGCCGGCCGGCAGGTGGTGATCGCTGCCGACCGGCCGCCGGCCGATCTCGAGAGCCTGGACGAGCGGGTGCGCTCACGACTCGCCGGCGGGCTCGTGGTCGAGATGGGATCGCTCGGGGAAGAGTTGCGCCTTGAAATCCTCAAGTGCCGCGCCGCAGCCGCCCGGCATCACCATCCCTGTTTCGACGTCCCCGCCCCGGTCCTGGCGTTCATCGCCAAGGCGGTCACCCATAACGGGCGCGACCTCGAAGGCGCGCTCAACCGGCTCCTTGCCCACAGCAAGCTCACGGGCCAGCCCGTCACGCTCGAGATGGCCGAGCGCGAGGTGCGCGACCTGATCCGCCCGCAGGAGCCCAAGCGCGTCAAGATCGAGGACATTCAGCGGGTGGTCGCCCGCCAGTACAATGTGAGCCGTGCCGATCTGTTGTCGTCGCGGCGCACCGCCAACGTGGTGCGCCCCCGCCAGGTCGCGATGTACCTCGCCAAAACACTGACGCTGCGCTCGCTGCCCGAGATCGGACGCCGTTTCGGCGGCCGTGACCACACCACCGTGCTGCACGCGGTGCGAAAGATCGAAAATCTCGTGAGCACCGACACGGCGCTGGCCGAGGAGATCGAGCTGCTGAAGCGGCAATTGCAGGAGTGAACAAGGCCTTCCCCGCTGCCCTTTATGTTCGGCGGGGACCCCCGCCGGGACACGATCGCCGCCAAATCCGTTGGGTAAGTGCCGGCGCGAGGCCCCCTCGCCCTTGCGCAAACCGCGCATACAAGCCACGTTCCTACCCCCCTTTTCCACGCGAGCAGGCGGACTGAAAGATGAAGGTCACCGTCGAACGCGCGGCGCTGTTGAAGTCACTCGGCCACGTCCACCGCGTGGTCGAACGCCGCAACACCATTCCAATTCTCGCGAATGTGCTGATCAAGGCGGACAAATCGAAGCTCGCCTTCAAGGCAACCGACCTCGACCTGGAGGTCACGGAGACCATCGCGGCGGAGGTTGGCCCTGGCGGCGCGACCACGGTCCCCGCGCACATGTTCTACGAAATCGTGCGCAAGCTCCCCGAGGGGGCGCAGATCGTGCTCGAGGCCTCGGGCGACCGGGCGGTGCTGGCGATCCGCGCCGGACGCTCCCGCTTTACGCTGCAGACGCTGCCCGAGAGCGACTTCCCTGATCTTGCGGCAGGCGAGATGACGCACACGTTCAAGCTCGCGGCAGCCGACCTCAAGCGACTGATCGACAAGACCCAATTCGCAATCTCGACCGAGGAAACGCGCTACTATCTCAACGGTATCTACCTTCACACCGCGGGCACCAACAAGGCGCCCACGCTGCGGGCGGTGGCAACCGATGGGCACCGCCTGGCGCAATTCGAGCTGGCGCTGCCGGGGGGCGCGAGCGGCATGCCGGGCATCATCGTCCCGCGTAAGACCGTGGGCGAGGTGCAGCGCCTGATCGAAGACAATGAGGCCGAGGTTACGCTGGAGCTCTCGCAGGGCAAAATCCGCTTCACGCTCGGCGATACCGTCCTCACCTCCAAACTGATCGACGGGACGTTTCCCGACTACGGCCGCGTCATTCCGGTCGGCAACGACAAGGAACTCACCGTCGACAAGAAGGAGTTCGAGCAGGCGGTCGACCGGGTGTCGACCGTCTCGAGCGAGCGCGGGCGCGCCGTGAAGCTGTCGCTCACCAACGGCAGGCTGATGCTTTCGGTCACCAACCCGGATTCCGGCAGCGCGACCGAGGAGATCGAGGTCGAATACGGCTCCGAGCCGCTCGATATCGGCTTCAATTCCCGCTATCTCCTCGACATCGCGGCGCAGCTCGAGGGCGAAGCGGCGGTCTTGAAGCTGGCCGATCCAGGATCGCCGACGCTGATCCAGGATCGCGACACCAAGGGCGCCCTCTACGTGCTGATGCCGATGCGGGTTTAGAGCAGGGTTGGAACTCGGACGTCCAGGGCCGGAATTCAGGCGGTGACGCCTATCTCTTGTTTTCCGATCGCCGACTTCTGATTACTGATCCCTGCCATGGCCTGCGCCCGCATCCGCCGTCTGACCCTGACGAACTTCCGCAGCTATCACAGCGCACAGATCGAGGTGGGCGCCGGGCCGGTGGTGCTCGTTGGGCCGAACGGCGCGGGCAAGACCAACCTTATCGAAGCGATCTCATTTCTCGCACCCGGGCGCGGCCTGCGGCGCGCAACCCTCGACGACGTCGCGTTTTCGGAGGGCGACGGGTCATGGGCGGTGTCGGCCGACGTGGACGGCGAACTCGGACTGGCCACGCTCGGGACCGGCGTGGCTCCCCCGCCGGCGGGTGAGGACGCCATAGTCGCGCGCCAATACCGTATCGATCGCGAGCCGGTGCCGTCGGCCTCGGCATTCGCCGATCACCTCCGGGTGGTGTGGCTGGTCCCCGCCATGGACGGATTGTTCAACGGCCCAGCCTCGGAGCGACGGCGCTTTCTCGACCGGCTGGTGCTTGCGGTCGATGCCGAGCACATGTCGCGCGTCAATGCGCTCGAACGGGCTCTTCGCTCGCGCAACCGCCTGCTCGAGGACCCCCGCCCCGATCCGCACTGGCTCGATGCGGTCGAACATGAAACCGCCGAGCTTGCGGTCGCGGTGACCGCGCTGAGGGTCGAGACCGTCGATCGGCTCAAAGGCGCGCTTGCCGCTCGCAAAGACCCGGTTTCGGCCTTTCCCGCCGCAGCCATCGCACTCGACGGCTGGATGGAACAGCTCGTGCCGCTTCACCCTGCCGTCGAGGTGGAGGATCGTTACCGTGCGACTCTGCGAAGCAATCGCGCGCGCGACGCCGCCGCCGGACGCACGCTCGACGGGCCGCACCTCACCGATCTCGCCGTCGTCCACGCAGGCAAGGGCATTGCCGCCGCCCAAGCCTCGACCGGCGAACAGAAGGCGCTGCTCATCGGCCTGGTGTTGGCGCATGCGGGGCTGCTGGCGGAAATGTCGGGCTTTGCACCGGTGCTGCTGCTGGATGAGGTCGTCGCGCATCTCGACCCTTCGCGCCGAGCCGCGCTCTATGGCGAGCTGCAAGAGCTCGGCGTGCAGGCTTGGATGACCGGCGCCGACGCCGCGGCGTTCGTGGAGATCGAAGGAACAGCCGACATGCTAGAAGTCAGTCCAGGTCAGATCGGAAAACGAAAACGAGGTTCGTGATGCGCGCTGCCTATTACGAGACGAACGGACCCGCCCGCGACGTGCTGCGGCTCGCCGACGTGGAGACGCCGCAGCCGGGACGCGGCGAGGTGCGGGTGCGTCTCCTCACGTCAGGCGTCAATCCCTCCGACGTCAAGAGCCGTGCCGGCTTGACGCGCAAGATCGCCTTCCCGCGCGTGATCCCGCACAGCGATGGCGCCGGCGAGATCGACGCCGTCGGCGACGGCGTTTCGCCCGCGCGCGTCGGCGAGCGCGTCTGGGTCTGGAACGGTCAGTGGCGGCGTGCGTTCGGCACCGCCGCCGACTGGATCGTGCTGCCGTCGGAACAGGCGGTGGGCCTGCCCGCCAATGTCCCTATGGAAGCAGGCGCCTGTCTCGGCATTCCGGCCTATACCGGCTATCAGGCCGTTTTGCGCGCCGGCGCCCATGAAGGGTCCACCGTCCTGGTGGCCGCCGGCGCGGGCGCGGTAGGCCATTACGCCATCCAGTTTGCGAAGCAACGCAAGGCGACCGTCATCACCACCGTGAGCTCGCCGGCCAAGGCCGAGATCGCGCGGCAAGCGGGCGCCGACCATGTGATCGATTACAAGCGCGAGGATGTCGGCGAGCGGGTCATGGCGCTCACCGCAAAGCGCGGCGTCGACGCTGTGATCGAGATGGACCTCGCTGCCAATGCGCGGCTCCTGCCGAACGTGCTGGCGCCGAATGGCGTGGTCGCGATCTATGGCAGCGGCGCCTCCGAAACCTCGATTCCGTTCCAGTTCCTGCTCCAGAACAGCATCACGCTACAGTTCTTCCTGGTTTACCTGATGCCGCCGGCCGAGCGGGAGCGCGCGACCGCCGACATCACGCGCCTGCTGGAGCGGGGCGACCTCATCCACAATGTGGCGCAAACCTTTGATTTCGGCGACATGGTCGCCGCCCACGAAGCGGTCGAAAGCGGAAAAGCGATGGGCAATATCGTGGTCAAGCTGGCATAGCGGGGCACGAAGCCGCTCGGCACCAGGCCGGCGACGACCGCTGCGCACGTCGCCGAGGGTGCCGGTCGGCGAGAGCCGAACATCCGGATGACGCGGCGATCGAGCGGTAAAAAAGCGGATGTGAACCAAGTCCGCCGAGGGATTTTTTCAGCCCTTTTTCGCCGCCCCGAGCGTTAGGAATCCGGCCTTTTACAAGGCAATTTTTGGCACGGTTTTTTCGCTCTCCCGGACCTTTAAATTCATCGAAGAATCAATATATTAGCCCCGATCAGTTTGTCCTGTACGGCACCCGCTTTTCGTGCCAAATCAAACTGGCGGTTTTTTCCGCTTTTCGCCCCTGATTCGAAAGCTCGCTTCGAAAGTTCTCCATGGCCGAACCTGCTCGCCAAAATCCTCTTGCCTCCGATTACGACTCGGATTCGATCAAGGTCCTCAAGGGCCTCGACGCGGTGCGCAAGCGGCCGGGCATGTATATCGGCGACACCGACGACGGCTCCGGCCTCCACCACATGGTGTATGAGGTCATCGACAACGCCATCGACGAGGCGCTGGCCGGCTATGCCACACAGGTGGTCGTCACCCTCAATCCGGACGGCTCATGCACCGTGCGCGACGACGGCCGTGGCATCCCGACCGACATCCACAAAGGCGAAGGGGTGTCGGCCGCCGAGGTCATCATGACCCAACTCCATGCCGGCGGAAAATTCGATCAGAACTCCTACAAAGTCTCGGGCGGCCTGCACGGCGTCGGCGTATCGGTGGTGAACGCGCTGTCGACCTGGCTCAAGCTGACGATCTGGCGCGACGGCCAGGAACACTCCATGGAATTCCGCGACGGCGAGGCGTCGGCGCCGCTCTCGGTCGTCGGCCCGGCCCAGGATCGACGCGGCACCGAGGTGACGTTCCTGCCGAGCCCGCGGACGTTCACCATGATCGAGTTCGATTATGCGACGCTGGAGCACCGGCTGCGCGAGCTCGCGTTCCTCAATTCGGGCGTGCGTATCGTGCTTTCCGACTTGCGGCATGCCGTGGAGAAAACCGAAGTCCTGCTCTACGAGGGCGGGGTCGAAGCGTTCGTGCGGTATCTGGACCGCAACAAGACCCCGCTCATTCCCGGCCCGATCGTGATCAAGGCCGAGCGCGATGGAATTGCGGTCGAGTGCGCGCTGTGGTGGAACGACGGATTCCACGAGACCGTGTTGTGCTTCACCAACACCATTCCGCAGCGCGACGGCGGCACTCACCTTGCCGGCTTTCGCGGCGCGCTGACTCGCCAGATCACCGGCTATGCCGAGAAGGGCGGCGGCTCGCAGAAGGAGAAGGTCGCGCTCACCGGCGACGATTGCCGCGAGGGCCTCACCGCGGTCCTGTCCTGCAAGGTGCCGGATCCGAAATTTTCTTCGCAGACCAAGGATAAGCTCGTCTCCTCCGAGGTGCGCCCGGTGGTGGAGAACCTGCTCAACGAGGCGCTGCAATATTGGCTCGAGGAGCATCCCTCGGAAGCCAAGATCGTCGTCAACAAGGTCATCCAGGCCGCCGCGGCACGCGAGGCCGCGCGCAAGGCGCGGGAGATGACGCGCAAGAGCGCGCTGGGCATCACCTCGCTGCCGGGGAAGCTTGCAGACTGCCAGGAGCGCGATCCGGCGAAGTCGGAACTGTTCATTGTCGAGGGCGACTCCGCGGGCGGGAGCGCAAAACAGGGCCGCAACCGCGCCTTCCAGGCGGTACTGCCGCTGCGAGGCAAAATCCTCAATGTCGAGCGCGTGCGTTTCGACAAGATGCTGTCATCCGAGCAGATCGGCACGCTCATCACGGCGCTCGGGACCGGCATCGGACGCGACGAGTTCACCGCGGACAAGCTGCGCTACCACAAGATCATCATCATGACGGACGCGGACGTGGACGGCTCCCATATCCGCACCCTCCTGCTCACCTTCTTCTACCGCCAGATGCCGGAGCTCATCGACCGCGGCCACCTCTTCATCGCGCAGCCGCCGCTCTACAAGGTGACGCGCGGCAAGTCCGAGCAGTACATCAAGGACGAGCGGTCACTGGAGGACTATCTGATCACAACCGGCCTCGAAGAGGGCGTGTTCGAACTCTATTCCGGGGAGCACCGTGCCGGCGAGGACCTGCGCCGCCTGGTCGAGGATGCCCGCACCATTCGCTCCGTGCTCAACGGTCTGCACAACCGCTACAATCGTCGCGTGATCGAGCAGGCGGCGATCCTGGGCGTGCTCAATTCCAACATCTTCGGCGACCCGGAGAAGGCAAAGGCTGCGGCTCCTTATATTGCCAGACGGCTCGATATGCTCGCGGAAGAAACCGACCGCGGTTGGCAGGGCAGGTTCACCGAGGGCAGCGGTTTCGAGTTCGAACGTACCCTGCGCGGCGTGAAGGAGGTTGCCATCATCGACCAGGCCCTGCTCGGCTCGGCCGATGCCCGCAAGCTCGACGAATATGCTGTCTCATTGCAGGAGGCGTATCGGCGGCCCGGCGTCTTCCGCCGCAAGGACGAGCAGACACCGATCCATGGGCCGGTCGCCCTCTTCGACACCGTGACCAATGCCGGCCGCAAGGGCCTTTCGCTGCAGCGCTACAAGGGGCTGGGCGAGATGAACCCGGAGCAGCTATGGCAAACCACGCTCGACACCAATGCGCGTTCGCTCCTGCAGGTGAACGTGAAGGATGTCGCCGACGCCAACACCATGTTCGACGAACTGATGGGCGACAAGGTCGAGCCCCGCCGGGCATTCATTGAACAGAATGCGCTCACTGCAAGCGTGGATGTGTAACGGAACGCGCCGCCGGGTGATACCCCGAGTTCGCCGGTCAAACGCTGCAGGTCGGATGGAAACAGACTTGCCGCGACAAGCCCGGGAATGAGACGAATTTCATCCATCGTCACTGCGCCGTGATTCCGGAGAACCGCAGCACTTCCTGTGATTGCGCCATCTCCTCCGCCATCTTGCGCCGCACGGCGTCGGGGCCCGCGCCGATCCATTCGTAGCCGGCGCGGCCGGCCTTCTCGATAACTTCCGGGTCCTTCGACAGCTTGGCGACCTCGGCGGTCAGGAGATTCACCACGTCGGACGGTGTCCCGGCGGGCGCGAACAAAGCGGTGAAAATTTCCGCGACGAAGTCGGCATAGCCGAGCTCCACCATGGTCGGCACCGCCGGCAACGTCGGCCAGCGCGTGTTCCCACTGACCACCAGCCCCGCCAGCGTTCCAGCGCGCACCAGGGGCTCGCCGGCCGGCAAGGCGGTCGAGCCAAGTTGCGTCGTGCCGGTCAGCAGCGACTGCACCACCTGACCTCCGCTCGCATAGGGCACGTGCACGACATCGATCCCGGCGCGCAGCTTGAGCAGTTCCACCGCGAAGTGGCCCTTGGTGCCGATCCCCGGGGTCGAATAGTTCAATTGCCCTGGCCCCGCCTTCGCCTTGGCGATGAACTCGATCATGGTGTTAGCGAAGGCGGGCTGTGCCACCATCAGGTTGGGCGAGGTGCCCAGAAGCGATATCGGCACGAAATCCTTGGCTGGATCGAATGGCACGGTCTTATAGAGCAACGGGTTCACCACCAGCACGCTCGAGGTGAGAAGGAGCGTGTAGCCGTCGGGCTTGGCACGGGCGGCGAAGCCCATGGCGATGTTGCCCCCGGCTCCGCCGCGATTTTCGACAATGACGCTTTGACCGAGCTGCTTGCCCAGCGCGTCCACGATGATCCGGGCCAGAATGTCCACCGGGCCCGCAGCGGCGAACGGAACGATCACGCGAATGGGTCCGCCCGCGGGATAGACCTGCGCCGCGGCGGGGCTCGCAAGCCGTTGCAGGGTCGCGACCGCGACCGCGGTCAATGCGCCGCGACGGCTGAGGTGCACGTCAGCGGCCGTTCGCCCAGCCCGACGCCTTGCGCCGCGCAGCGTCGGTTTTTTGCCAGTAGATTTGCCAGCCTTCGGTCGGACCGATGCCGTCGATGGCGGCCGGACCGGTGACCTTGGCGGCGGCAACGGCATCGAGCACCATCAGCGGCCGCTCACCATGACCGGCTTGCTCGATGGCGCCGCGCAGCAGGCGCCGGTAAGCGCTGATCGCCTTGTCGGATTGCCCGAGATGCTCCCTGGTGCGGTCCTGGATCGCTCCCATCGACTCGCACGCCCATTGATCGTGCACGTTGATATCAGCGCCCATGCCGGTGAAGGTCTCGTGCTCCTGCTCCTGGGGATCGAAGCCGTAATCGTTGCTCTTGTTCTTGCGCGGAACGTAGTCCGGCAGTTCGTAGAGCTCGAGCCGCTGGCGTCGCATCTCCGCCTTGTTCACCGGCGCGCCGAAGCTGGTGAAGATCGCGTACCAGTAGTGCCTCGAGTCGTCGATCGGCACGTGCCACTGGGTGATGGTCATCTCGCTCGACATCGGGATGGTGAATGCGTGCGGGAAGACCAGGTTGGTGACGCGCACATGGGTGTTGGCGTCGCTGATGCGGCGCAGCGTGACCACCCGCATGCCGTAGTCGGTCGGCTCGACCTCGATCTGCGGGCGCGGGAATTCGCGCATGATCTTCGTCATCGGCATGTCGGAGTCGATCGACTTGTCGCGAAACAGCTTGCCGTAGCCCTTCGCTGGCTCCTCGTCGTGAAAGAAGCGATGCAGGAACGAGGTATGGGCCGGATCGATCCCCACCTCCAGCGACTGCAGCCAGTTACAGTCGATCATGCCCTTGAACGCGAAGGTATGGGTGTCGGGCGCCGTAAAGCAGTCGAAATGCGGAAACGCCGGCGGCTCGCCCGGCCCCATATAGGCGAACAGGACGCCGCTTTTCTCAACGACCGGATAGGCCTTCTGCCGGATATTGGCGCACATCCGGCTGCCCTCCGGCTCCGCCGGCGTCTCCAGGCACTGACCTTCGACGTCGAACAGCCAGCCGTGGAACGCGCAACGCAACCCGCCGGTCTCCAGCCGGCCGAAAGCGAGATCGGTGCCGCGATGCGGGCAGGCCCGCTCCAGTAAGCCGTATCGGCCATTGTCGTCGCGGAACAGCACCAGGCTTTCGCCGAGCAGGCGCAGGGATTTGACCGGACGGTTACCCGCCAGCTCGTCGACCAACGCAGCCGGCTGCCAGTAGCAGCGCATCAGCTTGCCCGCCGGCGTCCCGGGGCCGGTGCGGGTGATGAGATCATTCTGCTCGGCGCTCAGCATGCCCGATGTCCAATCCTGCGTTCCGTTCACGGTCCGCTTGAATTTACAGGATCGGGCGCCCCCTCTGCCAGTCTTTCGCGCTCCGTGCAGGCTGGAACTCGCTGCATCGCAGCCGCGTTATAGGGCAGCGATGAAACGCCCGAGGAGCAAGTCATGAATGAGGCAAGACGACCGGTCGAGACGCCCATAGTCGAGACTCCTGTAGAAGCGCGAGCGGGATTTCTGGACCGGCCCGTGCTGGTCGTCCTGTGCGTCAGCCTGGCGCTGGGCATCGTGGTTCTGGGTGCGCTCTGGTTTGGCTTCTTCGCCCCGAGCGCCTGACGTCCTCAATGGCCCGGCAGCACGGTCACTTTGGGGGTGGCCGGCAGGCTCGTCTTTGACACCACGAGCGACGGAATCTCGCTTATTTCCACGGTCCAGTTCTGCCGCACGCGCTCGAGGAAGCGGTGGAGCGTGTATGTGCTGAAATAATGCATCGGAATCATCAGGGGCGCCTTGAGCGCCTGCAGAACCTCGATCATGCCTTCGAGATCGAGCGTCATATTGCCGTCGACGGGCACGAACACCACGTCGACGCGGCCGATCTCATCGAGCTGCTGCTGGTTGAGCGTGTGATGCAGATGGCCGAGATGGGCGATGCACATGTTCGCCATCTCGTAAATGAAGATCGAATTGCCGTGCCGCTCGGTGCCGCCACGCCAATCCCGGATATTGGTTGGGACGTTTCTCACGCGCACATCCTTGAGCGTGATGTCGTGGCGCGCCGGTTGATCCGGGCTCGGCCCCCAGCCCCGCAGCACATACTTGATGGCGGGATCGGGGCGATCGGTGAAATGACTCGAATGCGCGTGATTCATGGTGACGATGTCCGGCAGGACCGGTGAGCGCACATAGTCGTTGTAATCGGTCGCGATCCGCACGAGCTGCGGGCTTTCGATCAGGAAGGTCGAGTGACCGACATAGGTGAAGCGGACCTGGTCCGCATTGAGCGCAAGCCGCAACGCGGCCGGGGTGGCGCGGGGCCGGCCGGAGGCCACGAGACCTGGGCAGTTCTCGACCATTTGCGGCTTTGGCGCGGGAGTCTGCACCTGCGCGAATGCACTGGGATGGAGCCCCGCGAGCCCGGCGAAAGCTGCGGATGCCGCCAGCATTGTTCGCGCCAGAATAGCTATTGCGGGCATGCGACTGGTTCTTTCCGCGGCGGACCGCCGCCGATCAAGCAAGCGGCGTGCCCGCTCGCTCTTTGCGCACTGCAAAAGTTGCCATGGATTCGAGCGCGGCGCCACCTGCAGGGCGCGCGGAGCGCTGCGGCAAAGCGGATGTCGTCCGGCCGCGGAAACAGGTCAATTCAGGCTTGCAAAGTGAGTAGCGCCGGACGGCCAGCGTGGCCCGAAGCCAGCGAACCGTCGATCGGGTGATCAGCGGCCGGTCGTGATCAGACCCCTGGAGGTCACCACCACCCAGCGGCCATCCTGCTTGCGGATCGCATCCACCCGCCCGAGCCCTGGCACGAGGTCGCCTTGCTCGACCTCGATAATCCCCATCCTGCCTTCGATCAGAGCGGTGCCGCGATGGACATCGCGCACGACCCAACCCTCCACCCCTGATTTCGGCGGCGGCTGATTTGGCCCATTCGCGTGCGCCGGTGAAGACGGCGCGACCGAGCCCGTGACTTCCTTGGGTTGTGCGCCGCCGTCGCCGCGCGCCATGCGATCGAGCATCTCGACGGCTTTGTTGAGCTTGGTCGTCGGTTCGGCCTGAATGCGCTCGATGCGTTCGATGCGCTCGCCGATCCGGGTGAACTGGGCGCCGGCGTTGCGGTTGGCGGAATCGATGCTCACCTTCAATGCAGCCAGTTCCACCCGCGCCTGCACCACGTTTTCTTTGAGCGCCTGGATTTCATCCAGGTTCGTTCGTCCCGCCGCCACCGCTGGAAGCGGGCTGGGTCGAGCCAGGCCGTAAGCTGCAAGCGCCCCCGCCATGCCACCGAGTGCCGCCGCCAGGGCGAGCGACGCTGCCAGCAAGGTGAACCGGCTGACACGAGGCCCGGCGCCCTCGGCGGCCGGCGCGCTTGCGTTGTCGCCGGCGCCGACCTCGGCTTGCTGGGCGGAAGGCTTGGGCTCATCCATGTCGGGTGCGATGTGCGGGGCCTCGACGCTTGCAAGCTCGACCTTCCGCGCCGCGGCGGCCGGGTTCGCGACCTTGGGTGTCTCGATACGCGGCGTGTCGATTGCCGGCACCCCGATCTTGGCCGCGTCGGGTTTGGGCGTCACCCCGAGCTCAGGCGCCGCGGATTTCGGCGCGTCGGGCTTGAGCGCCTCAGATTTGGTCGCTCCAGGCTTGATCGCTTCAGACTTGATCGTCAGGTCCGCTGGCGCCAATGCCATCTTCGGGGAAGCGCTCGCGTCGGCTTCAAGGACAGGAACGGCCGCGTCTCCGCTGGATAAGGATTGCCCATCCGCGATCGTCTCGAGCTTGCCCATAAAATGTCCCCACCATGCGCCGGGGGATTGGAAACCATGGGCGTTACCAACTGGTTACTATTTGGCCGGTGGTCGTCGAACGGACCGATCGCCAGGATTGCGGGCGGTCACATCCACAAACGTGGTTATCAGACTCCGAGATACCGATGCTGGATCGGGGGAGCGGCGGCAAGCTCCGGGGAGGAGCCAACCCACACCACCTTGCCGCGCTCGATCAGATAATGCCGGTCGGCGATGCGGATGAGCGCCTCCACGTTCTTGTCGATCACCAGGATCGACTGACCCGCGGCCTTCAGCCGGGTGAGGCATTGCCAGATTTCGGCGCGGATCAGCGGGGCCAGGCCTTCGGTCGCCTCATCGAGGATCAGCAGGCGCGGGTTGGTCATCAGCGCACGGCCAATCGCCAGCATCTGCTGCTCGCCGCCGGAGAGCTGGTTTGCCATGTTGGCGATGCGCTCCGAGAGCCGGGGGAATAGCCCACAGACCTTGTCCAAGGTCCATGGATCGGCCGCGCCGCTCCGGTTCGCCGCGGTCGCAACCAGATTTTCCCGCGCCGTCAGATTGGGGAAAACCTGCCGCCCCTCCGGCACCAGCCCAATGCCGAGCTTGGCCACCTGATAGGCGTCCAGCCCGCGGATTTCCCGGCCGTCAAATCGGATGGAGCCCGCCATCGCGCGGGTGAGCCCCATGATCGAGCGCACCGTCGTGGTCTTGCCCATGCCATTGCGGCCCATGAGCGTCACCATCTCGCCCCGCCCGATGGCAAACGACATGCCGAACAGCACCTGACTCAAGCCGTAACAGGTCTCGACGTCGGAGATTTCGAGCAGCGCAGAGTCAGCCATGAACCGGCTCCTGCTCGCCGAGATACGCCTGTCGCACTTCGGCGTTGGCCCTGATCGCCTCCGGGGTGCCGGATGCGATGGTGCGGCCATAGACGAGGACCGTGATCCGATCGGCCAGCGCGAATACCGCCTCCATGTCATGCTCGATCAACAGGATGGTCAGCTCGCGCTTGAGCTCACGCAGGGTTTTGACCATGCGTGAGCTCTCATCCGGCCCCATCCCGGCCATCGGTTCGTCGAGCAGCAGCATCCGGGGTGAGGTCGCAAGCGCCATGGCGATTTCGAGCTGCCGATGCTCGCCATGGCTAAGCCTGGCGACGAGCACGTCGCTCCGCTCGGCGAGCCCTACGCGCGCCAGCGCCGCGCGGGCGGGGGCGCGCAACGCATCTTCGCTGCGCGCCGCACGCCAGAAATGAAAGGAGTGACCGGCATGTGCCTGCACGGCAAGCGCCACATTGTCGAGGACGGTAAAATCAGGGAACAGCGAAGTGATCTGGAACGAGCGGGCGAGGCCGAGCTGGCTGCGCCGATAGGTGGGCAACGCGGTGATGTCGTGGCCGTCGAAATGGATGCGGCCGGCGTCGGGCGCGAGCTCGCCCGCGAGCTGGCCGATCAGCGTGCTCTTGCCCGCGCCGTTCGGCCCGATGATGGCGTGCAGCTCGCCGGCGGGCACCACGAGCGAAATGTCATCGGATGCGACGATGCCGCCGAAGCGTTTGCTCAAGTGTTCGACGCGCAGCAGGGCATCAGTCACGACGCGCACCCAGAAGCACACCATCGATTCCGCCGCGTGCGAACAGCACGACGAGCAGGAAGATCGGACCCATGATGATCTGCCAATATTCCGTCACGCCCGAGAGCACCTCTTCCAGCACCAAGAGCGCCACCGCGCCGATCACCGGCCCGAACACCGTCCCCATGCCGCCGAGCACGGCCATGACGATCAGATCACCCGAGCGCGTCCAGTGCATCACCGCGGGGCTGATGAAGTCGGTGTGGTTGGCAAGCAATGCGCCGGCGAGCCCGCACATCGTGCCAGCGATCACGAAGCAGACAAGCTTGTATCGGTAGGTCGGAAAGCCGATCGCGCGCATGCGGCGGTCATTCGAGCGCGCGCCCTGGATGACCATGCCGAAACGCGAATTGACGATCCGCCAGACGATGTAGACCGCCACCAGCAGCAAGACGAGGCAGAGGTAATAAAACGCGGTCTTGTTGGAGAGATTGATCAGATCGCCGAACTGGCTGCGCTTGTAGATGGTCATGCCGTCGTCGCCGCCGTAGCGGTCGAGACCGATCGCGACGTAGTAGACCATCTGCGCGAAGGCCAGCGTGATCATGATGAAATAGACCCCGCGCGTGCGCAGGGACAGCGCGCCCACGGCTAGCGCGAACAACGCGGACATTGCCAGCGCCAGCGGCCATTGCAGGAAGCCGGAATTGATGCCCTCCTTGGCAAGGATGCCGATGGCATAGCCGCCGATGCCGAGATAGGCGGCGTGCCCGAAGCTCACCATGCCGCCGAACCCCATGATCAGGTTCAGGCTCACCGCCGCCATCGCGAGGATGACGATCCGCGTGAACAGCGACATCAGGAAGTAGTTTCCGATCAGCGCAGCATAGACCGGCACCAGCGCCAGCATCACCACCAGCGCGACCACAAATGCATTGCGCAGATTGAGCCAGGCGCTCATCGGTTCGATGCCGGAAACAGACCTTCCGGCCGGAACACCAGGATCGCCGCCATCAGCATGTAGATCAGCATCGACGAGATTGCCGGCCCGGCGCTGGACGCGGCGTTGGTGCTGAGAAACAGACGCAGCAGATCCGGAAGAAAAGCGCGGCCGACGGTGTCGATCAGCCCGACGAATATCGACGCGACGAAGGCGCCGCGGATCGAGCCGATGCCGCCGATGATGATGACGACGAAGGCGAGGATCAGGATATTCTCGCCCATGCCGATCTGCACCGTGAGGATCGGCGCCTGCATCAGCCCGGCGAATCCGGCGAGTGCCGCGCCGAGGCCGAACACCAGGGTGTAAAGGAGCTTGATGTTGACGCCAAGCGCGCCGACCATCTCGCGGTTGGAGGCGCCGGCGCGGATCAGCATGCCGATGCGCGTGCGCATGACCAACAGATAGAGCAGCAGCGCCACCACGAGGGTGGAGAGGATGATGACCAGGCGGTACAGTGGATAGTACACGCCCGGCAGCACCTCCACCGCGGTCAGCATCTGGCTCGGCAGCGGCAGCGTCATGCCCGCCGGTCCCCAGACCAGGCGCACCAGTTCGTTGAAAAACAGGAGCAAGCCGAAGGTGCCGAGCACGTGATCGAGATGATCGCGCCCGTAGAGACGCCGCATCGCAATCACCTCCACCGCCATTCCGACCACCAACGTGGCAAGGAGGGCGAGCACCGCGCCGGCGATGAAGCTGCCGGTCAACGCCGCGAACGTCGCGGCGAAATAAGCGCCGATCATATAGAGCGAGCCGTGCGCCAGGTTAACGAGATCCATGATGCCGAAGATCAGCGTCAGGCCCGCTGCCAGCAGAAACAGCAGCATGCCCAATTGCACGCCGTTGAGGCATTGCTCGATGAAATACAGCATGACTCTCGTTTCCCAGCCCGTCCCCGTGGCGCTTGCGAAAAGCAAAGGACGGGCCAGCAGTCCCCCTCTGCGGCGCGACGGCGAAGCGCAGTCTGCCGTCGGCCGAGCGGGAGACCGGTCAGCCGCGCGCGCGCTTCACGCGCGAAGCACGTTCGCTCTCATGTTGCGAACGCGCTCCGCGTGCTCCGCCGACCTCGGTTCGCTGTCCGATGATCATTTCATCGGGCACTTGCCGACGTGCTTGTCCTGATCATTCTCGACAATCGTGGCAACGGTCTTGAGGACGTAGTCGTCGCCCTGCTTCACCACATCCTGCAGGTAGAAGTTCTGGATCGGGATGTGATTGGGGCCGAACTTGAAGTTGCCGCGAACCGACTTGAAATTGGCTTTCTCCATCTCCTTGCGCATCTCGTCTTTCTTGGTGAGGTCGCCCTTGACCGCGACAACAGCGCTTTCGAGAAGAGCGAGCGCGTCATAGGTCTGTGCGCCGTAGAACGATGGCGAGGCCTTGTACTTCGCCTTGTAATCGGCGACGAACTTCTTGTTCGCGTCGTTCGGCAGATCGTTGACCCATTGCTGCGCGCCTGGAATGCCGACGGCGAGGTCCTTCATGCGCGGCAACGACAGCTCGTCGATGGTGAATGCCGTGTAGAGCGGAATCTGGCCCTTCAGTCCGGATTGCGCGTACTGGGTGACGAACTGGATGCCGGCGCCGCCGGGATAGAACGCGAAGATCGCATCCGGCTTTGCCGCTCGCGCCTTGGACAGCTCGGCGGAAAAGTCGAGCTGATCGGGCCACCGGGTCAATTCCTGGCCCACGATCTGGCCCTTGAAGGTCGCCTTCACGCCTTCCAGCATGTCCTTGCCCGCCGCGTAGTTCGGACCGATCAGAAAGGCGCTTTTCACGCCCTTCTGGTTCATGTAGAGGCCCACCGCCTGCGGCGTCTGATCGTTGTTCCACGAGGTCGAGAACACGTAAGGCGAGCATAATTCGCCCGCGACCTGCGACGCGCCGGCATTGGTGATCACCAGGAAGGTCTTGGAATCGACGATCGGCTTGAGCGAGGCCAGCAGTACGTTCGACCAGATATAGCCGACGATGAAATCGACCTTGTCGGACTCGATCAGTTTCTGGGTCTTCTGCACGCCGACCTCGGGCTTGATCTGGTCGTCCTCGTAGATCACCTCGACCGGCAGGCCTCCCAGCTTGCGCCCGTGGTGATCGAGCGCGAGCTCGAACGAATTACGCATGTCGTTGCCGATGGCCGCGGCCGGACCGCTGAAGCTGCTGATGAACCCGATCTTGATCGTCTTCTGCTGGGCGAGCGCCGGCGCCGTCCCAAGCGCCAAGAGCGCGACCGTTCCCAAGAGAATTCTCTTCATGTCTACTGTCCTCCAAACACACTGGAAAGTGTGCGGCGATCTTAGTGGATCACTCCATGGGCCAAAAGCCCTCTTGGCCGTGGCTTTTCGCCCTTCGTCCTATCAATCCGTCTAAGCCGGGGCCACAACCGCCAAGCGCTCATGTCCGCCGCTCAGGGCCGGACGGGCATCGGTGCGACGGCCGGCCGCCAACATCTTGCCTTGTCCGGGGCATTGGCAGTAAAGCATTGGCAGCAAAGCAATTGCGGCTACGTTCCCGCCATCATCAAAGGCGTCACCATGCACGAATTGACCGGCAGGACGCATTGGCATGAACCCACCGGCAGCAACCGCGCCGGCTTCGGAGAGTTCGGCCGGCCGAAGACGCCCTATGACCTGTTCATGGAATCGGAAGGCATTCCGATCTACCGCGACATCGGTGTAAGCAAGGTACAGAACCTGCCGCTCGCGCCCTGGAAGCGGTTGGGCGGCAAAGGCAGCTTCATCCAGTTGCACGGCACCGAGGGCAAATGGGGCAGCTACGTCGTCGAGGTGCCGGGCGCCGGTGCGCTCAATCCGGAGAAGCATCTCTACGAGGAGATCTATCTGGTCGTCGAGGGCCGCGGGACGACCGAAGTCTGGCTCGACAACGACAGCAAGCGCCACGTGTTCGAATGGCAGAAGGGCTCGTTGTTCTCGATTCCGGTCAATGCGTGGCACCGCATCGTCAATGCAAGCTCGGCGCCGGCGCTGCTCCTGGGCGGCACCACGGCGCCTAATCTCCTGAACCTCATCAACAACGTAGACGTGCTGTTCAACTGCCCGTACGAATTCCGCGACCGTTTCAGCGGCGCCGACGATTTCTACAAGTACAAGGACGACATCGAGCCCGATCCAGTGCGCGGCCTCGCCATGCGGCGCACGAATTTCGTTCCCGACATCGTCAATTGCGACCTGCCGCTCGACAACAGGCGCTCGCCCGGATGGCGGCGGGTCGAACCGTTCATGACCGGCAACACCTTTTATCTCTGGATCGGCCAGCACGAGAACGGCCGCTATTCCAAGGCGCATGCGCACACCTCGGCCGCCGTGCTGATCTGCCTGAAGGGCAAGGGCTACACCTATACCTGGCCGGAGCGTTACGGCGTCACGCCGTGGAAAGACGGCCATGCCGACAAGGTCAAGCGCGTCGACTATGAACCGGTCGGGATGGTGTCGGCCGCGCCCGGTGGCGCACGTTGGTATCACCAGCACTTCGGCGCGTCGAAGGATCCGCTGCGGTTGACCGCATGGTTCGGCCCGCACAATCCGGGCCGCGAGCCCGGACCTCCCGGGGAAAAGCACACCGACTACACCGCCATGGACATTCCGGAAGGCGGCAGCGCGATCCCGTACTGGATGGAAGACCCTTTCCTCAGCGCCGAATATGAAGCCAGGCTCAAGTCCGAGGGCGTGCCGAGCCGGATGGAGCGCGAGTTCTACAAGAAGGGCGCTATCGTGCCGAAATTCGCCGGCGCGTGAGCGTGCCGTCGCACCATGAGTGACGACGACGCCGAGGGCGGCCGCGTTTTCTTCTCCAGCACGGGGCGCTCGCTCGTCGATGAAGACGAGATCGTCATCTTGAGCGTCGGGGTCGATATCGGGTCATCCACGTCGCATCTGGTGTTCTCCCGCATCGCCCTGGAACGGCTCGACAGTCGCTATGTCGTCACCACCCGCGAGACCTTCTACCAGTCCGATATCCTGCTCACGCCCTATTCCGCCGAGGAGGAGATCGACGCCGAGGCGCTCCGCGCCTTCATCGAGCACCAGTACCAGGCCGCCAACGTCGATCCGGACGAGATCGACACCGGCGCGCTGATCCTGACCGGCGTCGCCGTGCGCCGCCGCAATGCGCGCAAGATCGGCGAATTGTTCGCACGCCAGGCCGGCAAGATGGTCGCTGTCTCGGCCGGCGATAGTCTCGAGACGGTCATGGCCGCCCACGGCTCGGGCGCGGCCGCGCACTCGATTCGCGACCGGATCACGGTCATGAACGTGGACGTGGGCGGCGGCACGTCGAAGATCGCAATCTGCACCGAGGGGCGCGTGACGGACGTGACCGCGCTCGACGTGGGCGCGCGCCTGGTCTGCCTCGACGCGGCGGGACGCATCGTTCGCATCGAGGAAGCCGGCCGCCGTTTCGCCGCCGACCTCGGCGTCACGCTCGAGCTCGGTGCCCAGCTTTCAGCCGAGACCGCGCGCGCCCTGGCTGCACGGATGGCGGACCGGCTGTTCGAGGCCATGAACGGTGGATCGCCTACGGCCGGCGGAGCCGGCCTTCTGCGTCTCGACGCGCTCGCGGCGGGTGCCGAGATCGCTCAGGTCAGCTTCTCCGGCGGCGTCTCCGAATACATCTATGGCCGCGAGGCCCAGACCTACGGCGATCTCGGCGTGCTGCTCGCACAGGAAATTCGCACCCGAGCGGCGGCCTGGGGGCCGCAGCTCGAACGGGCGAGCGAAGGCATCCGCGCGACCGTCATCGGCGCGTCGCAATACACCACGCAGGTGAGCGGCAGCACCATCTACGTCTCGCCCATGGAAGGTCTGCCGCTGCGCAATGTGCCGGTGATCGCGCCCGCCTTCGCGCTCGACGGCGATGACATCGACTCCGCGGCCGTGGCCGAGGCGATCAGATCGGTGATCAAGCGCCTCGACCTCGATCAGGGGGATACGCCGGTGGCGGTGTTCGTGCCCTGGCGCGGCTCGGCGACGTTCCATCGTCTCGACGGATTCTGCCAGGGCGTGGCCGACGGCCTCGCGTCGGTGCTTGCGGAAGGTCATCCACTGGTGCTGGCGGGCGATGGCGACGTCGGCGGCCTCATGGGCATTCATCTGCGCGAGGAAATGCAGTTCGACAACGCCATCGTCTCCATCGACGGACTCGAGCTCAAGGAATTCGACTACATCGATATCGGCGCAATGCTGCCGAACTCCGGCGCCGTTCCGGTCGTCATCAAGTCGTTGATCTTTCCCACCACCGCCGCGCTGGGCGTCGACTGGCAACCCGCTCCGCGCGCGCTGGCGCGCTAAATCCTCCTCGTCATTTACATCGCCGATCGTTCCCCATACGCTTTCCGCGTCCACTTCATTCCGCCTCGAGGAGATATTTGATGCTCGCCCCCTCGCCGCTGCGCCGTGCCCGCAACCCACGCGCGGCAAGCGCTTTCGCATGCGCGCTCTCGTTCGTCGCCGCCGTGGGCGTGTCCGCGGCAGATGCCGCCGAGCATACACTCATGCCCAGCCCGAAAACGGTGCACATCGGCTACTTTCTCGCCACCGTGAAGCCGGTGCTGACCATCGATTCCGGCGACATCGTCACCATCGAGAGCGCGGCCTCGGTGGTGCCGTCCGTCGTCGACCAATCCGGCGTCGTGCCGCCGAGCGCCGTCCCGCAATACCAGCGCGACATCTACGGCGAGGTGAAGGATCGCGGCCCCGGCCCGCATATCCTGACCGGGCCAATCGAAATTCGCGGCGCGGAGCCCGGCGACGTGCTCGAAGTGAGAATCCTCGATATCGGCCTCGCGCTCGACTGGGGATTCAACCGCCAGCGGCCTTATACCGGCGCGCTACCCGACGAATTCACCGCGATATGGTCGCGCGTCATTCCGATCGACCGCCAGGCGAAGACCGCCGAGGTGGCCAAGGGCGTGGTGGTGCCGGTCGACAAGCCGTTCTTCGGCACCATGGGTCTGGCGCCGGACCCGA
Organism: uncultured Alphaproteobacteria bacterium; assembly: GCA_963725065.1. GTDB lineage: Bacteria > Pseudomonadota > Alphaproteobacteria > Rhizobiales > Xanthobacteraceae > VAZQ01. The sequence continues at coordinate 53,675 of CAVRXD010000050.1, read as the reverse complement.
CCTTGGGCCGCATCAGCAGCGGCCCGCCCGGCGTGCATTCCGGCAACATGGACAACAAGGACCTGGTCGCGGGCACCACGCTGTTCATGCCGGTGCAGGCATCGGGCGCGCTGTTCTCGGCCGGCGACGCGCACGCCGCGCAAGGTCACGGTGAGGTCGACCTGACCGCGATCGAGACCGGGCTACGGGGCAAATTCCAGTTCATCGTGCGCAAGGACATGAAGCTGACCTGGCCGCGCGCCGAAACCCCCACGCACTGGATCGTCATGGGACTTCATCCGAATCTCGAAGACGCCATGAAGATCGCGGTGCGCGAGACCATCGACTTCATCACCAAGCGCTTCCCGCACCTGACGCGCGAGGAAGCTTACATGATCGCGAGCGTGGCCGTGGATTATCACGTCACGCAGGTCGTGGACGGCACCAAGGGCATCCACGGCATGATTCCGAAGTCAATCTTCGTCGCGCAGCGGTAGTCGTCACCGGCAACGGCAGGCATGCGTGCATTGCTCCGCCGTGCCGGCGTGATCTCTTACAGGCCGTAGATGCGCTTCGCGGTGCCGCCGAGCACCGCGCGGCGCTCGTCGGCGGACAGCTCCGCGACCAGTTCGGTGATGCCGCTCCAGGTCTCCGCGTAGCTCGCGCCAAGCAGGATCACCGGCCAGTTGCTGGCCGCCATCACCCGGTCGGGACTGAACAGGTCGAGCACGTGGTCGGAATAGCGGCGCACGGCGTCCGTCGACCACCGCCAGCGCATGATGATGTCGAGGCCGATCGAGAGCTTCATCGATACGTTGCGGTGCTCGGCGGCGCGCGCGACCTGGGTTGCCCACGGCTCCCAGCCCTGCTCCGGCAGCGGCGGCCGGCCGAGATGATTGATCACCACCTTCAGCTCGGGCAGCCGCCCCGCCACCTCGAGCACGGATTCGAATTGCGCGGTATTGACCGGGATGGCGTCGAACGCGAGCTTTGCCGCGGCCAGGAGCTTGAGCGATTCCAGCACACCGTCCTGCAGCAGCCAGCGCGGATCGGGTTCGTTGCTGATGAGGTGGCGCACGCCGACAAGCTTGCCGCCGCGTGCGCTCAACCGCTCGATCGCGCGTGACGTGGCGTCGGGATCGGCGAGCGGCAGCCAACCGACGACGCCGCGCACGAAATCGACCTCCTTGCTGAGATCGAGACATTCCTCGGTCTCGCCGCCGACCTGATGCAGGACCTGGATCAGCACCGTTCCTTTGACGCCGGCGCGCGCCAGTTCCGGGCGCAGATCGTCCGGGGTGAAGTCGCGCGCGAAGCGGTCGCCGACCTGCTCGGGCCAGCTATAGGCGTGCCGGCCCGTCCACCAGAAATGATGATGCGCGTCGATCATGCGGTGGGTCCTGGCGCCACGAAGGCGTCGTGCTCTTTGGTCAACCAGACATTGCCCGACGCTTCCACGTTGGGCACGCCGATATAGCAGAAGACCAGCGAGGCCTCCTCGGTCTGCGAGGCGTTGGCGATGACGTGGATGGCGCCGCTCGGAATATAGACGAAATCGCCGGCCTCCAGGATGATCTCCTTGCGCTCGCTGCAATCGCTGCGCGCCTGGATACACCGGATGCTGCCGGACATGATGTACCAGCAGACGTCGTTGTTGGCGTGGTAATGGGTCGGATTCGGCCCCGCGCCGGCCACCAGCACCGTGCGCCCCATCACCGCATGGGCGAGATCGACGGTCTTGTCGCTAATGCCGAACCCCACCCGCAGCGGCGGCTCGTAGGTGGTGTCGACCCCGACCTTGCTCTGCCGGACCACCGTGACGCTCTGCCTGTCGAACGGGACCATGTGCCTTGCTCCCCATCCCACCCGTAAATTCCGCTTTGCTTTTTTCAGTTGGATCATGCGTACAATCGGACGTGCAGTAATCACGACCGCGCGGGCTTTGACAAGATTCTCACGGAGTAACTGGGATACGTGCGCTCGAATGCCGTTCACAGCGGTGCCCGGATACGTCAACTCCCGGTCCATGCGGGCTCGCGCTTCTCCACGAACGCCTTGACGCCGATGCGAAAGTCCTCGCTGCCGTAACAGGCGCGCACGAGATCATCGCCGTCCGGCAGGCCCGCATGGAGAATGCGGCGGATCGCTTCTTTGCTCACGCGCATCGTCAACGGTGCATGATGGGCGAGGCGCGCGCTCAATTCGGCGACCCGCCGGTCGAGGTCTGCCGCCGCGACGATCTCGCTGAGAAATCCCCCCGCCAGCGCCTCCTCGGCTGAAAAATTCTCCGCCAGCAGCAACACCCGCTTCGCGCGCGAGGCGCCCAGTCCCGCCACCAGCCGCGCGTAATTCGCAATCGAGAGACAATTTCCCAAGGTGCGCGCGATCGGAACACCGAAACGCGAGCCCGGCGTTGCGATGCGAAGATCGCACGCCGCCGCGATGGCGAGGCCGCCCCCGATGGCGAACCCTTCGACCACCGCGAGGGTCGGCACCGGCAGCGCTTCGACGCCGCCGATGTAATCTTCCATCTTCGCCTCATAGGCGATGCCGTCCTCGCCGCTGTCGAAGGCCTGGAATTGCGCGATATCGGTGCCCGCAATGAAGGCCTTGCCGCCGGCGCCGCGAAACACGGCAACGCGCAGCCCGTCCTCGCCGCGGATGCGCGCGCATGCCTCGCCGAGCTGTTCGTACATTCGCCAGGTCATGGCATTGCGCGCCGCCGGCCGGTCGAAGATGACCGTGGCGATGTCGCCGGCACGGCTGTAGCGCACCTCTCCGTCACTCATGGCACCTCCGCAGTGAAGTCGCTCCCGCGTCATGCGCGGGACGCACCCATCTTTTCGCGCCGGCCGAGGCCCCGTCAGGGCCGCGTGCGCCGCCTGATCTCTTTGATCACGGCACTGTTGTCGAGCTCTGCTTCTCCGTGGCGCACGCAGGCCTCCAGCACGTCCGCATGGATTTCGAGCAGCGGAAGCTGCTGCCTGACGCGTTCGGCCTGCTCCAGCATGAGATGCACGTCCTTGAGGTGCTGGGTGATCCGGCCCTCGGCCGCAAACTCGCCGCGGATCATCTTCGCACCCTTCACATCCATGACCTGCGAATAGGCGGCCGAGCTGCGTGCCACCTTGAGAAAGGCCTCGGGATCGAGGCCCAGTCGCTCGGCAAATACCAGGCCTTCGGCCACCGCCAGGCGGTTGAGCCCGAGGATCAGATTGACCGCAAGCTTTGCGCGCCCGCCGTCACCGATCTTGCCGATATGGAAGTAGGTCGGAAACATCGCGCGCAGGACCGGCTCCACCTCGGCGATAAGGTCGGGATCGCCGCCGATCAGCCCGACGCCTTCGCCGCGGCTCACCTGTCCGCTCGCGCCGGAGACCGGGGTTTCCAGAAGGCGCAGCCCACGCGTCGCAACGCGCTGACCCAGAGCCGCGATGCGCTCGGGGTCGCAGGTGCTGGCGCACAGGACGATTCTCCCGGAGCCTTCGCCCAACGCCGGCAACACTTCGCTTTCGACCACCGCCTCGACCTGGTCGGTGCTGAACACCGCCAGCACAAGCGGATCGCAGCGCTGCGCGAGATCGGCGACAGACTGCGCGGGCTTGCCGCCAAGCTCCGCAAGCCTGGCATTCTTGGCGGGATCGACGTCGAAGCCCATGACCTGAAAGCCGGCGCTGCGGAGGCGATGCACAAACGCCTGTCCCAACAGGCCGACGCCGATGACCCCGACCGTCCTACCGTTCGTCATGCCAACTTACCCCCACGCACGCCTCGTCACCGCAGTGGTCGCGCCGCATCGGCTCAATCGAGCGGTGCGATGCCGAGATCGCGCGCCGCACCATCGAGGCTGGCGCGTAGCGGCTTGGGCATGGGAATGCCGTTCGCGGTGCGATCCTGCGCCTTGTGATGGCTCTGCTCGCCAGGCAACCAGACGCGCTCGACGCCGGGCAGCCGTTCGGCGGTCCGCATCGTCCGGATCGCGACGTCGACCTGGCGCTTGAACGCCGCCGCCGGTGCGAACGCTTCGACCGACACCGCAACGATGGCATGCCCGGTATTGGTCGTGCCGCCAGGCTCCTTGACGAAATCGATGACCTCTCGTCCGAACGCCGCTCCATTGAGGGTTCCGGCCAGGAGCCCGATGATCAGGCTCAGCCCATAACCCTTGTAATCGCCGATCGGAAGCAACAGGCCTTCTTCCGCGTGCTTGGGGTCCGTCAGCGGCTTGCCGTTACGGTCGATCATCCAGCCGACCGGCATCTCCTCGCCACGCTGCATCTTGAGGCGGACCTTGCCGAAGGCCGCCACCGTCGGCGCCATGTCGAGCACGATCGGCGGCTCGTCCCCGGCTGGAATCGCAATGGCGATGGGATTGGTGCCGAGCAGATTCTCGGTCGAGCCCCAGGGCGGCAGATGGTTGTTGCTGCCGACCGCGAGATAGAGCCCGATCATGTCGTGGGCGAGCGGCATCATGGCGTAGAGCGCGGCCGGACCCGCGTGGTTGCTCATGCGCGCACCCACCCAGCCGACGCCTGCATGCCTGGCCTTCTCGATCGCGGTCATGGCCGCAAAGCGCATGACCAGGTGACCCATGCCATTGTCGCCGTCGACCAGCGCAGTCGCCGGCTTTTCCTGCACGATGCGGATATTCGGACGCGGGTTGACGCCGCCGGCTTTCAGCCGGCGTAGATAGAGCGGGAGGCGGATCACCCCATGGGTATCGCTGCCGCGCAAGTCGGCTTCGACCATGAGGCCGGCAAGGATGTCCGCATCGCTTCCGGGGAGGCCGGCGGCTTCGAAGGCCCGCTTGATGAACGCGGTCAGCGCGGCCGCGTGAACGCGCGGCACATCAGCGCTGCCGTCTGGTTTTTGTTGTGCGACGGTCTGCTCGGCCATTTCCCCTCCGGACTGCTCTGCCTGTCGCTATGTCATCGCGATCGAAGGCGGATTACAACAGCATTCTCCGCCGTCACCGCCCGCCGATCATGGTACGGCGACGAGATCATTGCTGATCTGGTCAAGCCGCGCGGTCCCGCACAGCGCCATGGTGCGCACGAGTTCCGTGCGCAGATGGTCGAGCACGGCGCACACGCCCTCGGATCCCTCGAGCGCAAGCCCCCAGATCGCGGGGCGTGCGACCAGGACCGCGCGAGCACCGAGCGCGAGTGCCTTGACGATGTCGGTGCCGCGACGGATGCCACCGTCCACATAAAGCTCCGCCCTGCCCGCAACCGTATCCGCAACCTCCCGCAGCGCATCACCGCTCGCGACGGCGCCGTCGAGATGGCGGCCGCCGTGGTTCGAGACCATGATGGCCTTCGCCCCAGCGTCGAGGCAACGGACGGCATCGTCGCCGCGCAGGACGCCCTTCACCACGACGTCCACGGGCGAACGCCGCGCCAGCCATTCGAGGTCGCGCCAGGTCGCCGGAAAGGTCACCGCGCCGGTGTGTCCCGCCTTGTAGGAATGTTGCGCAATGGGCTGGCCCGGCAGATTGGCGTTGCGAATGTCCGGCGACGCTGCCAGCGGGGCGCGCGCCGCGCGCGGGCTCGAACCGTAGACCGGCTGGTCGACCGTGAGCACGATCGCGCGGAATCCCGCTGCCGCCGCGCGGTCGATCAAATTCTCCGCCAATGCGCGCTCGGGCGGCAGATAGAGCTGAAACCAGCGCGGCGCGCTGCCGGGCTCGCTCGCCACCTCTTCGATGCTGACCGTCGATGTGGTCGGCAGAACGAAGACGGCGCCGGCCGCGGCCGCGCCGCGCGCGGTGGCCCGCTCGCCTTCGGGATGAAACAGCTTATGGCGCCCGAACGGGGCGACCATGATCGGAGCATTGCACCGCACCCCCAAGATGCTGACGCTGGTATCGACCTGGGTGACGTCGTTGAGCATGCGCGGGCGCAAGCGCAGCCGCCGCCACGCGGCGATATTGTCAGCGACGGTGATCTCGTCGTCGGCCCCCGCCGCCGCAAAGGCGTAGGCGGCAGGCGAGAGCCCGGCGCGGGCTTTCTCCTCGAGCGCGTCGAAATCAGCGCTGTCCAAAGTGTCCTCCTGGTGCCCGACTCGATCCATCGCGGATAATGTCCTTTGACGCGGGCAAAGCGCCATGTCCTTATAGCCTCCCGCTGTTCGCTCGCGTGGAATCCGATCATCGCATGGCTCGCTACCGCGTCACCGTCGATACCGGCGGCACATTCTCGGATTTCGTCCATCTCAACGAGCAGACCGGCGAAATATCGATCGCGAAGATTCCCTCGACGCCCGATGATCCGTCGCGCGCGATCCTCGCCGGGATCGAAGCCCTTTTGGCGAGGGTCACCGGCGCCGACGAAATCGGCTATTTCTGCCACGGCACCACGGTGGGGACGAACGCCCTGCTCGAGGGCAAGGGCGTCCGGACCGGCTTGCTGGTGACGGAGGGATTTCGCGGAATCTATCCCGTGGGCGAGCAGGCCCGTCCCTACGGCACGGCGATCTTCGACGTCATGTACGACAAGCCGTCGCCGCTGGTGCCCGCGCGCCGCACCGGCGAGGTCAAGGAGCGGATCGATTTCCGTGGCGACGTGCTGCGCACGCTCGACGAGGCGGCCCTGCGCGATACCGTGCGTGAACTCAAGGCGCAGAACATCGAATCGATCGCGGTATGCCTGCTGTTCTCGTTCCTGCACCCCGAGCACGAGGCGCGGGTGCGCGACATCGTGCTCGAGGAAATTCCCGGCTGCAGCGTCTCGCTCTCGTGCGAGGTGTTGCCGCAGATTCGCGAGTACTACCGGCTGAGCACGACCGTCATCAACGCCTACCTGCAGCCGATCCTCGCGCGCTACATCGCGCAGCTCGACCAGCGTCTCTCCGGCGCCGGCATCGCCACCCGGCAGAAATACATCATGCAGTCGAATGGCGGCATGGCGACATTTGCCGCCGCCGCCCGCCGCGCCGTCACCACCGTCTTGTCGGGGCCGGCCGGCGGCGTCACGGCGGGCGTGCTCGCCTGCGGCATGAGCGGATCGGCCAACATCATCACCTTCGACATGGGCGGGACCTCCTGTGACGTCGCGCTGATCAGGGATGGCGAGCCGCTGCTGTCGAGCCGCGGAAAGATCGAAGGGCGTGATCTGGCCGTGCCGATGCTGGACATCAACACCGTGAGCGCCGGCGGCGGCACGGTCGCGACCGTCGACCGTTTCGGCGTGCTCCAGGTCGGGCCGCACAGCGCGGGTGCAGTGCCGGGACCGGCCTGCTACGGACGCGGCGGCGCGGCGCCGACCATCACCGATTGCAACCTGGTGCTCGGCTATCTCGGGGAAGACAACTTCCTCGGCGGGCGGATGCGGCTCGAGGCGGCCAAGGCGCGTGCCGCGATCGAGGCCGCGGTGGCGAGGCCACTCGGCCTGGACGTGCCCGAGGCGGCCGAAGGCATTATTCGCGTCATCGACGTGAAGATGGAAGAAGCGATCAAGGCGATTTCCACCATGCGCGGCCATGACCTGCGCGATTTCATGCTGCTCGCGTTCGGCGGGGCGGGGCCGCTGCACGCCGGTCGCATCGCCCGCGACCTCGGCATGGCGGGCGTGATCGTACCGCTCTATCCCGGGGTGTTTTCCGCCATCGGCCTGCTGATGTCCGACGTCAAGCACGACTACATCCGCTCGAAGCTCACACCGCTGAGCGAGATCTCGCCCGCGGACGTGAACGGCATGTTCGAGCGCATGGTGGCGCAGGCGCTCGACGAATTGCGCGATGATGGCTTCAGCGCCGAACAGATCCGCATCGAACGCGCGCTCGACATGCGCTATGCCGGTCAGGGATACGAGATCGCCGTCTCCTGCGCTGCCCATTCGTTGCAGGAAGCGGATTTGAAACAGCTCCGCGCCACCTTCGACCAACAGCACCGGACGATGTTCGGCCATATGGCGCCGGAGGAACCGGTCGAGATCGTTTCCTATCGCGTGCGCGGCATCGGCCTCGTACCGCCCGTCGAGATGCCGAAATTCAAGCCGACCGGCACCACTTTGGCGGATGCGCAACGGGAGATGCGGCGCGTGCGTTTCGATGGCAGGGAGATAGACTGCCCGGTCTATCAGCGCGAGCGGCTCGACGTCGGGCTGACGGTCGCGGGACCGGCGATCCTCGATCAGTTCGATTGCACGACCGTGATCTGCCCCGGCCAGACGGCGCGGGTGGATGAATGGAAGAACCTGATCGTGACGTAACCGGCCGCTGTCATGCCCGCGCAGTTATGAAAGGATCGTCGTGCCTGCACGAATGATATGGATGACTGGATCGTCCGCCTTCGCGGACGATGACAACTGAAAGCCTGGCGAAGGACGTGATGATCATCGACGCGGTCGATCTCGAAGTCGTCAAGGCGAGCCTGTCCGGCATCGTGCAGGAGATGCAGAACTCGCTGTTCCGCACGGGATTCTCCACCATCGTGCGGGAGTCGCAGGATGCCTCCTGTGCGCTGATGAACGCCAAGGGCGACGTGGTGGCGCAGCACGTGGTGCTGCCGCTCCATATCGGCGCATTTCCCGCCTGCACCGCCGCCGTCATCGACGCGTTTCGCGACGGTATCGCACCGGGCGACGCGTTCATCATCAACCATCCCTATCACGGCGGCAGCCCGCACGCGCCGGACGTTGCGGTGATCACGCCCGTCTTCGTCGGCGACGCGCTGTTCGGCTTTTGCGGCTCGATCGCGCACAAGAGCGACATCGGCGGTCCCGTACCGGGAAGCTGCTCCGGCCAGGCACGTGAGACCTTCAATGAAGGCCTGCACCTGCCGGCCGTGCGCTACCAGCGCGGCTATCGGCCCATCACCGATATCGAGCGCCTCATCGGCGCCAACAGCCGCACCCCCGAACTGGTGCTCGGCGACATCCGCGGGCAGCTCGGTGCCGACCGGCTGGGCGAGAAGCGCCTCAACGAACTGGTCGGCAAATTCGGTAAGGACAAGATCCTCGCCTGCTTCGACCGCCTGCTGGAGATGTCGGAAGCAAAGCTCAAGGCGGCGATTGCCGAATGGGCGGACGGCCGCTTCGAGGCGGAGCGGTTCGTCGACGATGACGGCGTGGATCTGGAACAGCCCGTGCGTATCCATGTCGTCGTCGACAAGCAGGCCGACCGGCTGCATTTCGATTTCAGCGGCTCGGCCGACCAGACCAAAGGGCCGGCCAATATCCGCCCGCCGCTGGTGCAGGCTGCCTGCGCTTATGCGCTGATCTCGTTGATCGACCCGAACATGTACGTGTCGAGCGGGCTGCTGCGCGGCTTCGCCATGACGGCGCGCGACGGCAGTGTGCTCAACCCGCGCTTCCCTGCGCCGGTGAACACCTACAATCCGACCATCCATGCGCTGGTCGACGCCATCTTCGACGCCATGAGCCACATCGTGCCCGGCAACGTGCGCGCCGACGGCAGCGGCAGCCGCTCCATCATTCTCGGCGGCCGCAGCACCTATACCGGCAAGGGCTACGTGCAGTACGAGATCATCGCCGGCGGCGCCGGCGCACGCGCGAGCAAGGACGGCGCGTCGGGGATCACGGTCAATCAGAGCAACGCCAAGATCGCGCCGATCGAGATCATCGAAAGCGAATTTCCCACCCGCATCGCACGCTTCGAGCTGATCGCGGATTCCGGCGGCGCCGGTGAGTTCCGCGGCGGTCTCGGCATCCGCCGGGAATATCTCAACCTGGCGGATGCCCGCTTCTCGATCCGCTCCATGAAGCACATCATTGCGCCGAACGGCTGCGCCGGCGGCAGCGTCGGTCGCACCGGCGATATCTGGATCAACCCCGAGACCGGCGAGGCCAAGCGGCTGCCGACCCGCTACGCCGACTATCCGTTGAAGGCCGGCGACATGTTCCGGCTCGACACGCCGGGCGGCGGTGGGCATGGCGATCCGCTCGCGCGCGAAGCTGAGCGTGTGCTCGCCGATGTGCGGGAAGGAGCGGTCTCGCGGGAGGCGGCCGAGCGCGAATACGGCGTCGTGCTGGAGCAGCGCGACCCTTCGTCGTGGGTGGTCGACGAGGCGGCGACGGCGCGGCGGCGGGCGGACATGCGAAAGACCCCACGGCCGCCATCGCGCACGACGGCAGGCGATCCGGTATCCTCAAGACCTAGCCGAGAGCGGAAATGGAAACGAAAACGGTAAGACGCACCGGGGTGATTGGCCTCGGCGCCATGGGCCTGCAGATGGCGCGCCACATGGTGAGCAAGGGCTTCGAGGTCACCGGCTACGACATCGACGTGGACGCCATGCGCCGGGCGATCGAGCACGGCGCCACAACGTGCCTTTCCCCGGCGCAGGTCGGCGATCACGCCGAAGTGGTGATCGTGATGGTGGCGAGCGATCAACAGGTGGAAGAGGTCGTCGCACAATCCGGCCTGCTTGATCGTCTGCAGCCCGACTCGGTCATCTGCATCGCCAGTTCCTGCGCGCCCGAGACCTGCCGCAGCATGGAGGAAATCGCCGCCCCGCACGGAATCGGTGTGCTCGACTGCCCGGTCGTGCTGGGACAGGAGGCGGCCAACAACGGCACCGTGACGTGTTATGTCGGCGGCGAAGAGCGGTGGCTCGCCCGCGCCCGGCCCGTGCTGGCAGCGTTCAGCGCCCGCGTGCTCCACCTTGGCCCCGTAGGCACGGGCCAGATCGCCAAGACCATCAACAACATGCTGTTATGGGCGTGCATGGCGGCAAACTTCGAATTGCTCACGCTCGCCAAGAAGCTCGGCGCCGACATCCCGCGCCTGATCGAGGCGCTGGGCCACGGCAGCGGCGCCAATTGGTCGCTCTCCCGCTGGGGCAAGAGCACTGGTAAATGGGCTGAGAAGGACATGGATGTGGCGCTGGATCTGGCGCAGGACGCCAAGGTGCCGATGCCCATCGCGGGGTTGGTCGATCAGGCGATGAAGGCCATCAATCAGGACAAGATGAAAGCGCTACTGACGTGATGTTCGCACGTCGAGTTGCAACCGTAGACGCAAGCAGGGCTTCAGATGAAGCGTCGGATGGAGGCCGTCGGAACATGCAAGGTCTAGTCCTTCTCGCTGCTGTCATCGCGCTCATCGCAGCCCCCGCCACCGCGCAACCGGGCCTGACCAAGGTCCGCGTGGCCTATGACGGCTTCTCCATGACGTCGGGGCCGCTGATCTATGCCGACAAGCAGGGCATCTTCAAGAAGTTCGGCCTCGATATCGCGCCTGTCTTCATCGATGGCGGCTCCATGCTCACCCAAGCCGTGGTCGGCGGCTCGGTCGACATTGCGCAGAACGGCTACACACCGGCGCTCTCGGCCGCGGTGCAAGGCGCCGATGTGGTCATCATCGGCGGCATCTCGAACAAGCTGCCGTTCCAGCTCGTGGTCAAGACCTCGATCACCCGTCCCGACCAGCTCAAGGGCCAGAGCGTCGCCATCAGCCGTTACGGGTCCTCGACCGACACGGCCGCGGATTTCGCGCTCGCCCACCTCAAGCTGACGCGCACCGACGTGAAGGTGCTGCAGCTCGGCGGCGCCGCCACGCGCATCGCCGCGGCAATGAGCGGTCAGATCGCCGGCACCATGGAGCAATATCCCGACACCGCGGAGCTTTCCCGGCACGGATTTCACGTGATGGTCGATGTGACCGATATTGCAGGCGACTATCCGAACACGTCCTATGTGACGAGCCGCAGCTTTCTCAAGAGCCGGCCGGAGGTGGTGAAGAAATTCCTGATGGCGATGGCGACGGCGGTGCACGAATACAAGGCCAATCCGTCGGTGGCCGTCCCGCTCTCGCAGAAATTCCTCGACGTGAAGGACCCGGAGAACGCGAAGGCGGCGTATGACGCCTATGTCAAGGTTTATCCCGATGACCTCAAGGCGTCGCTGCCCGGCGTCGGGCTCGTGCTCAAGGAGATCGCCAAGCGGGAGGCCAAGGCTGCCGCGATGAAACCGGAGCAATTCGTGGACACGGGCATACTCGACGCGCTCGCGCGCGAAGGTTTCTTCAAGCAGTTGCAGGCAGCGAACTGACGAGCATGTGATGGGGGCGATGCGCCGAGCGAAGCTGGAGGTGCGCGGCGTTTCGCTCGGCCTTTACAACGAACGAACCCGGAAATCGCTCCCGGTTCTGCGCGACCTCGACTTCGAGGTATTCGACGGCGAGCTCGTCTCTATCGTCGGACCGTCGGGCTGCGGCAAGTCGACTTTCCTCAACGCGGTCGATGGCCTCATCCGGGTGACCTCCGGCGAGATCCTGGTCGACGGACGGGCGGTGAGCGGACCGGGGCCCGACCGGGCCATGGTGTTTCAGCACGACAGCCTGTTTCCCTGGCGCACCGTGCGCGAAAACGTGATGTACGGTCTCGACCTGCAGGGCAGGCTCGCCAAGTCCGAGCGCAGGGAGCGGGCGCTGGCCCTGGTCGAACTGGTCGGCCTCACCGGTTTTGCCGATCACTACCCGCACGAGCTGTCCGGCGGGATGCGCCAGCGCGTCAATATCGCGCGCGCGTTGGTCATGGAGCCGCAACTCCTTCTGCTCGACGAGCCGTTCGCGGCGCTCGACGCCCAGACCCGCGAATTCATGCAGGTCGAGCTGCTGAAGATTCTGGCGCGCGCAAAGACCACCGCGCTGTTCGTCACCCATCAGATCAACGAAGCGGTGTTCCTATCCGATCGCGTGGTCGTGTTCTCCGCGCGGCCCGCCGGCATCAAGGACATCATCCCGGTCGACCTGCCGCCGGAACGTTCGCTGGCGGTCAAGCTTCAGCCGCCGTTCCTCGAGTTCGAGCAGCGCATTTGGCGGCTGATCGAGCAGGAAGCGCACAAGACCGGCATGCTGACGGTGGCATGAATGGAGCGTTCATGACGAGCCTCGATCGGCCGCGCGTCGAGGAGCGTGCGCAGCCCGTGTCTCGAAGCCCGAGGCCGGCGCCCGAGACCGCCCCCGCGCGACCTCCGCTCGATGAAGACGCGGGGCCGCCGAGGACGTTTTGGGCGCGGCACGAACACGCGCTGCTCGGCACGATTTCCATGCTCGTGTTCCTGTCATTCTGGGAAGCCTCGGTTGACCTGGGGTGGGTCAACCCGCTGTTCACCAGCTCGCCGAGCCGGATCGTACGAACGGCCATCGAGATGTTCGCCGACGGCAGCATCCTCGTCGACATGCAGGTGTCGGGTTTCGAGTTCATCGTCGGTTACGGCGCGGCCATCATCATCGGCGTGCCGCTCGGCATCCTGATGGGCTGGTACAGCCGGGTCGACGCCGTGCTCGATCCCTTCGTCTCCGCGCTCTACGCCACGCCCCGCATCGCGCTTCTGCCGCTGGTCATGATCTGGTTCGGCATCGGGCTGATGTCCAAGGTCGCCATCGTGTTCCTGGGCGCGATCTTCCCGATCCTGGTGAACACCATCACCGGCGTGCGCACCGTGAACGCCGACTTCGTGAAGGTCGCACGCTCGTTCGGCTCCAACGATTGGCAGATGTTCCTGACCGTGGTGCTGCCGTCGTCGGTGCCGCTGCTGCTGACCGGGCTGCGGCTCGGGCTCGGACACGCGCTGGTCGGCATCGTCGTCGGCGAGATGTACGGCGCCACCCACGGTCTCGGCTTCCTGATCGCGACGGCGGGCGCCCGCTTTCAGACCGACAAGGTGATGGTCGGCATCATCATCATCGCCGCCGCCGGCATCGTCATGACCGGATTGCTGCGCCTGATCGAGCGGCGCTTCGAACGCTGGCGCCCGAGCGTCGGGGGATGATCGCTTTAGCCAAAGGCACACTCTCGCTCCGTCACCCTGAGGCGCGAGCACGCAGTCAAGTGTACGCAACCTGCGCAAGCGTGCCTGCGTGCGAGCGCGGCAGCCCGAGTCGTCAGCCGAGGTCAGCGCTCGTGACGCGCGGGCACCTCAGGATGACGGGCCAACACAGCAACCGTGACGCAAGACTAATTTCTTAGGCCTGCTTCGCCTTCTGGCGCTTGAAGGCGCCGAATCCGGGCCGATAGCTCTTGTCGTCCAGGAACTGCTTCATGCCCTGGCCGCGGCTGTCTTCCTTGTCGACAAACCGCAACGCGTCGCTCTTGGCGTTGAGATAGTCCGACGCCTGCGGCTCGTTCATGAAGCGCACCGCGCGCAGCGCTTCCTTGGTGTAGCGCAGAACGGCGGGGCTTTTCTCCATCAGCTTCTTCGCGAGCTTGACGGTCTCCGCCTTCAGCGCCGCCTTGGGATAGGAGAAGTTGACGAAGCCGATTTCCTTCGCCTTCTTGCCGTCGAAGGTGTCGCCGGTCAGCGCGTAATACATGCCGTCGCGCATGTTCAGAGTCTGCGCGACATTCCACGATACGATGCCGCCGGGCAGGATGCCCCAGTTCACCTCCGACAGGCCGAACACCGCGTCATCCGCCGCGATGGCGAGATCGCAGGCGCACACCTGGGTGAAGCCGCCGCCGAAGCAGTATCCGTTGATCATGGCGATGGTCGGCACCGGGAAAGTCGACAACCGCTGCCAGCGCCACTGGTTGGAGGCGCGGCTCGCCTTCCGCCGCACCTTCGGATCGGCGTCACCGCCGCGGAAATAAAGCTTGATGTCCTGCCCGGCGCAGAACGCCTCGCCGGCGCCGGTGAGCACGAGCACCTGCGTCTCCGGATCGCCCGACAGTTCGTCGAGTGCGTCGTCCATATCGAGGTGGAGTTGCGGGCTCATGGCGTTGCGCTTGTCCGGCCGGTTCATGATCAGCCAGGTGATGCCGTCCTGCTTCTCGATCAGGACCGTTTCGTATTTCTTGGTTGTCACGGGGTGTCTCCTTGGGTTGTTTCAATCGCACCGTGTCGAGCGCGGCATTCACGTTCGAGCGAGCGCGCTCGCAGCGTAGCGGCGTGCCAGAAGGTAGAATATCGCGGCGATCATCGCCATCAGCATGGACCATATCAACCCGAGCGCCGCAAGCTCGGTGCCCTGCCCGTTGGTCCAAAGATCGAACAGCGTCACGGCCATGGTCTGCGAGCGCGGTCCCGAGAGCAGGATCGCGAGCGACAACACCCGCGCGGCCATCAGGAAAATGAACAACCAGCCCGCGAGCAACGCCGGCGCGAGCAGGGGCGCAACGATGCGGCGCAGGCGCATCAAGGGAGAGGCGCCGCACATCTCCGCCGACTCCTCGAGCTCACGATGGATTTGCAGCATGCCGGCGGCGCTGTAGCGCATTCCATAGGGCAGGTAGTTGATGACGAACGCCCAGATCAGGATTCCCAGGGTGCCGTACAGCGGGATCGGCAAATGCAGAAAGAGCTGCATCACCGCGATGCCGAGAATGAGGCCGGGAAAGACCAGCGGGATGGTGGCCAATCGCTCAAGGGCCCAGCCTCCGGGCGCCCGCCGCACCGCCAGCCACGCCGCCAGGAAAGTGAGCGCCACCGCCAGCGTCGCAGTCGCCACCGCCACCAGCAGCGTGTTGGCAATCAGCCCGACATGATCGGCCGAGAATACGGTGCGATAATTGTCGAGGGTGACTCGGGCCAGCGCCGCCGTGCTAACGGGCTGATAGAACGGGAGCAGCGAAACCCAGGCGAGCATCGCGATCGGCACGGCCAGGAGCAGCAGGAAATTGAGCACGAGAATCCCCGCCGTCGCGTAGCGCAGCCGCCCGAGGTCGAACGGGCGCGGCCGGAAGCCCTTGCCGGTGACGGTCGCGAACCTCTCCGCGTGCCGCGACAGCCGGCCGTAGATGGCGAGCAGCACCAGCACCAGCACGAGCATCAGGACCGAGAGCGCGCTGGCGCCGCCGATATCGGGGGGCGCCTTTGCCACCATGTTGCCGTAGATGTCGGTGGTCAGAACGGAGATGCGGCCCGGCAGCCCCACGAGCGCAGGAACCTCGAACGCCTCGATGGCGCGAATGAAGACCAGCATCGCCAGCGCCAGGATGGACGGCAGCGAGAGCCGCAAGGTCACCCGCCGGATGGTCATCCACGTGCCGGCACCGCTCACGCGCGCGGCTTCCTCCAACTCCGGATTGGCGTTGCGCAGCGTCGCGCCCACCAGGAGAAACGCCAGCGGTGACCACAGGAAGCCCTCGACCATGATCATCCCGGACATGGAATAGACGTCGATCAGAATGTCGGTGGTGCCGGTAACGCTGCGGTAGAGCTGATTGACCGGGCCGGCCTTGCCGAACAAGAGCAGCCACGCCGTCACATAAAGAATGTAAGGCGTTCCGAGCGAGATGATCGCGGTGAGATAGGCCAGCGGCTTGAGCGGTGTATTGGTGCGCTCGACGATCCAGGCGGTGGTCCAGCCGATCGCCAGCGCGACCACCGCGCTGCCGGCCGCGAACACGAGCGAGTTGGCGCTGATGGCAAGGAAGCGCCGACTCCCCAGCACGGCCTCGAAGTTGGCCAGGCTCCATTCGCCGCCGCGTTGCGCGTCCACGACACTGGCTTTGAGCAGAAACACGAAGGGCGGCAGCACCAGCGCGGCGAGCACGACGATCAGGACCGCCGCAAGCAGAGACGTCTGGTAAGTGGCGAGACGGGACCAAAGCGTCGCGATCACGGGATCGCATGGCGATGCCGCCGGATCCCTATCGGCCGATCGGACCTCGCGCGCCACCTCAACTGAAGTCGTCACTCACCACGGCTCGCTTCTGTAGACGCTGCCTCACCGGAACAGATCATCGTAGACCTTCTTCCAGGCCACCATGTTGTCCTCGGTCTGCTCCGGCGTGAAGAAATGCGTGCGGAACCCGCCTTCGTCGGGCTTGAGCGACGGAGTCAGGGCCGGCACCGTAGGATCGGCCGGCAGATACTCGGCGTCGCGGAAGATGTTCTGGCCTTCGGACGACGTGATGAAGTCGACGAGCAGCTTTGCCGCGTTGGGGTGCGGCGCGCTCTTGTGTACGGAGATCACCGATAACGTGCCGGTCACCGGCTCCATCTTGATCCAGTCGACCGGCGCGCCCTTCTTCGCGCTGATCACGGTGTGATGATTGAAGATCTGCAGCGCCAGCGAATATTCGCCGGCAATGACCTGGTCGAGCACCTCGCGCGCCGCGCTGCCGATATTGGCGATCCTCTGCTTGGAGAGCTCGCGCAGATAGAGCATTCCGCCCTCCGTCCCCATCTCGGTCAGCACCGTGCCGATCAGGCCGGGGCCGCCCGAGCTCGAAGGCGCGGTGCTCCAGGCGATCTTGCCGCGCCATTTCGGATCGAGCAGCGCCTGGTAGCTGCGCGGCTCCGTTCCCTTGGGAACAAGCGCGGTGTTGAAACCCGGCGTGAGGAAGAACAGGTTGTTCGCGACCCAATAGCCCTCCGGGTCCTTGTACAGCGCCGGATAGGACTTGGCCGGATCCGGCTGCCATTGCAGCACGAAGCCTTCCTTCTTGAGCGGCACAACCGTCGAGGTGCCGTCGAACACGTCCGATTGCGGCCTGCCCGCCCGGCTTTCGTTGATGATCTTGACCGAAAGCTCGGTCGAGTTGGCGCGCGTCGAGCGGACCTTGATGCCGTATTTCTTCTCGAATGCGGCGCTCACGGGACGCACGAGCTGGGAGATGATCTGGGTCGTGTACCAGATCACCTCGCCTTCCTTCTTGGCCGCTTCGATCAGGCCCGGATCGGCGGCCCGGGCAGACCCGGCGGCCAGGATCACGCAGGCCGCCACCATCGAGCGCAGCACCCGGCACGGGCATCTCATGGCGTTTCTCCCTAAACCACGGCTTGGTCGCCGCTTTGTTGTTGGGATGCCCCGCCGCCCACGCGGCAGCAGAACCTACTCAGCCGCAACCCTCGGCAGTTCGAAGCCGCGGTAGTTCCGATCGGTCAGGGTCTTGATCGCCGGCATCACCTCGGACGCGAACAGCCGGATGTTCTTCTCCGTCAGATCGCCAGGCAGCGTGCCGAACTGCAGCATGCAGACGAGCTCCTGGAACCCCATGAGATGGTGGCACTCGGTGATGCGCCGGCGGACCGTGTCGGGGCTGCCGCAAATCATGATCCCACGCTCGATCAAATGCTCGATCTTCACGCCACCCTTGTGTCCGCGCTTGGCGGCGAGCGCGCGCTTGAGTGATTCCGGCGACATGTAGCCGGGAGGAAAGAACATCAGCTCCGATTGCTTGGGCAGGAATACATTGAACAGCGCCTCGATGTGCTCGCGCGCCTCGTCCACCGCCTGCGCGTCGGTCTGCGCGACGTAGACCGGGGTCGACCAGCCGATGCGATCGGACGACGCCTCGTAGCCGTAACGGCGTTGCGCCAGCTCGCGATAGAGGTTGAGGTAGCGCGCGACCGCTTCCACCGGGCTGTAGGCCTGCAGATAGACGTATTTTCGGTCAGGGTGCGCGGCCCATTCCAGCGTCTCGACGCTTCCCATCGACGGACACCAGATCGGCGGATGCGGCTGCTGGTACGGCCGGGGCCACAGATTCACGTATTCGCAATGATAGTGCTTGCCTTCGAATGCGAACGGACCGGGCTCGGTCCATGCTCGCACCACGAGGTCGTGCGCTTCCTGGTGGCGTTCGAGCGAATGGACCGGATTGGTGCCGAAGGAAAAATATTCCGAGCCGACGCCGCGCACAAACCCGCTGATCAACCGTCCCCCGGTGATGACGTCGAGCATCGCATGCTCCTCGGCCAAGGTCAGCGGGTGCTCGCGCAGGCAGAACGCATTCCCGAGGATGGCGATGCGGCAGTCACGCGTGCGCCGCGCCAGCGCCGACGCCATCACCACCGGTGACGGCATCAGCCCATAGGCGTTCTGGTGATGCTCGTTCACGCACACGCCGTCGAACCCGAGCTCGGCGCAGAGCTCGAGCTCGTCGAGATAGCGATTGTAGAGGGCGTGTCCCTTTTTCGGGTCGTAGTAGCTGTTGGGAAGCACGACCCAGACCGTGCGGTAGCTGTCCTTCACGCTCAGATCGAGGTCCGCATAAGGCATCAGGTGAAAGCTCATCACCCTCATGGCGGCGCCCCGTCAGTTGCGCAGGAAGCTCTGCATCGCCTGCGTGACCGCAGGAGTCCGTTCCACGTGCGGCAGATGACCGGCATTGGGGATCATGGTCAGCGTCGATCCCGGGATGAGCCGGTGAAAGGCCTCGGCATAGGCCGGGGGGATGATCCGATCGCCGTCACCCCAGATGATCTGGGTCGGAACCTTCACCCGATGCAGCCAGCGCTCCAGCCGTGGATTGAAGAAGCGTGGCTGCCAGCCGAAACGCGCGCTGGCGATGCGGTTGAGAATGGCAAGGTCCTGGTATTTGTCGGCGCCGGCGCGCTCGGCGGCTTCGGCGCCCTTCTTCGGGTCGGCGTAGGCGAGGCGGGCGTGCTCCTCCGGGTCGATCATGAAGATATCGGCCTTGGGCACGCCCTTGACGTGAATGCCGGCGGCCGAGATCAAGGTCAGGCTGCGCAGCCGATAGGTCGAGCGCACCGCCATCTCAAGCGCGATCCAGCCGCCGAGCGATTGTCCGACCACGTGAAGGTCGGAGAGACCGAGCGCCTCGATGGCGTCGAGATAGCAATAAGCGACGTCGGAAACGTCATCGATCCACGCCGGCGCCTCCGACGCGCCGAAGCCGGGATGATCGGGCACGATCACGTCGAAGCGCTCGGCCAGCGTATCGAGAATGGCGGGCCATTCGGCGAGCCCGTCGGTGCCGTGCAGGTAGAGCAACGGCGCGCCCTTGCCGGCGCGCACGAAGCTGAGCTTGCAGCCGTTGATGTCGATCGCGTGCCTGACAAATGCCATCGTCCACCCGCCGTCCCGGTGCGCCAGTCGGGAAAGCGTAGGGGAGGTCGGCAACCGGCTCAAACGTTTTCTCGCGCCGTGCCATGCCCATCGCCGGTTGAGCCGGCGCGCGCCTCGGTTCGCGCGGAGAACTGCTGATCAATCCTTTCGCCGCTCGGCGCGACGGATCAATTCGTTCGACGGCAATGTAGGGTCGCGAAGCTTCGCTGCCTGCTCGGCGCCGACCACCGGCAGCGCGGCGGGATCGAGGAGACCGACCTGCACGAGCAGCGAGGCCTGGTCCCAGTAGATGTGCTCGTACGCCACCTTGCCGTCCACGATGCCCATCAGCACCACGTGCGCCAGGACAACCTTGTGGCCGGTCGGCGCGATGCCGGGCAGCAGGGCCGGCATCTCCACGTCGTGGGTGAAGCTGACGATAAGCTCATCGATCACGCGTCCTTGCCCGACGGTGCGGGACACTTGCGTCACCTGCGTGTCGGCCGGCCAACGACCGACGAACCAGCTTTCATAGAACGCACGCACCTCGCTGCGGCCGTGGCCGCCGGTCAGCACCGGCACGTGCGTGACGTACGGCGCGTCGGTCATCGTCGCCATGGTGGCGTCGACGCTGCACTCCACAAACTCAGCGCGCACATGGGCGTCGAAGACCGCACCCGGTTCCTCGTTCATGTGAAGCCTCCACAAGATCTTGGTCAGACACGTCCGGAGCGGCCGATACCATCCGCCGCAGAAGATTCTCCTGCACCGCAGAAAACCGCAACACGGCGCATGTCAATGGCGATCCACACCGGGGTGCCCCGCACGAGATCCGCCTGCGTGCGGCCGAGCACCCGCAACAACGCGCCCCCGACATCAACCTCGTATTCGACGTTGCTGCCCTGGAACGCCAGGCCGGCGATCCGCCCCGGGATGGCGTTGCGGTCATCTGCGGGCGCAAATGCACTGAGGGTGAGGTCTTCCGGCCGTAGTACCACCTGGACCCTCGCGCCCGGCCGGTGCTCCGCGACGAGCGTAAGCCGGTGCCCACCGCCGTCGAGCGCAATCCGGACCCGACCCTGGCAGTCGCGCTCCTCGATGCAGCCCGCAAGCACGTTCGCGCCGCCCAGGAATTGGGCGACGAACAGGGTCTTCGGCCGCTCATAGATGTCGGCTGGCGCTCCTTCCTGCACGATACGGCCCTGGTCCAAGACCGCGACCCGGTCGGCGAGCGAGAGCGCCTCGACCTGGTCGTGGGTCACGAACAACGCAGTCACGCCGATCTGCCGAATGAGCGTCGAAAGTTCGCGCCGCATGCTGTCGCGCAGCCGCGCATCGAGATTTGACAACGGCTCATCCAGCAAGAGCAGGCTCGGTCGCCGTACGATCGCTCGCGCCAGCGCAACGCGCTGTTGTTGCCCGCCCGAGAGCCGCGTCGCCGGGCGGCGCGCCATGGTTTCCATCCCGACCAGCGCGAGCACGTCCATGACTCGCTGCTCGATCGCTGCGCGCGCGACACGTGGCCGCTCCACTTCGAGCGGATAGGCGACATTGTCGAACACGTCGAGATGGGGCCAGATCGCATATGACTGAAACACCATTCCGATCGAGCGCTCGTGCACGGGAACGAAACGGCCCGCGTCCGAGACCACGCGTCCGCCGATCGCGATCGAGCCCTGCTCGCCCCGATCGAGGCCTGCGACGCAGCGCAGGATCGTGGTTTTGCCGCACCCGCTCGGACCAAGCAGCGCGTAGCACTGCCCTTGCGCGACGGAAAAGCTGACCCCGTCGACGGCCCTGACCGCGCCTTCGCCGGTAGGAAAAGATTTCGCGAGACCTTTCACCGTCAGCATGGTCATTCCGCGAGCGTCCGGCGTGCCAGCATGTGGCGCGCAACGAAAATGACCGGCAGCACCACCGCGACGATGATCGACGCGAGCGCGGCAGACGGCGCCGGCTGGCCGGATTGGAACAGCTGCCACAGCAGAACCGACAGGACCACGTTATCCTGGCTGTAGAGCACGAGCGGTATCGTGAACTCCCGCACCCCGACGATGAACAGGAGAATGAAACCGGCGGAGAGCGCCGGCAGCATCAGCGGGATCAGCACACGCCGCAGCGTCGCAAGCCAGCGCGCGCCGGACGTGGCAGAGGCCTCTTCGAGCTCCTTGTGAATCTGCAGGAAGCCCGCGCGCGCGAGCCGCGTGGTGGTGGCGAAGCGATAGGAATAGGCGATGATCAGAATTGCCACCGACCCATAGAGGCCGATCGGCAGTGACAGATAGAGAAGCATCACCCCGAGGCCGGCGATCACGGCCGGAATTCCGATCGACAGCACCGACACGAAGTCGAGCACATGTCGAAACCTGATCTGCGACCGCGAGATGATCCAGCCGAGCAGCCCGCCGATGGCGGTCACAATCAGGGCGGATGCGAGCGCAACCAGGAACGTATTGCGCAGTCCCAGCCAGAACGCACGATTGGCAAAAAGCTGGCGATACGCCTCCAGACTGAAATCGGCCGACGTCGCCGAGAGCGGCAGGGCGTAGCCGAAAAAACTCGTCCACAACAGCACCGCGGCCGGAAGCACCGCGGCGAGAGCGACATAGAGCGCGGCCAGGGCGAGCGCGGGAATGCGCCACGCACCGAGCGGCAGGCGCCGCTGCCGGTAGCCCTTGCCCGTCATGGTGACGAAGCTGTCGGCGCGCCTGATCAAACGGTTATAGAGCAGGAGCAGCAGGACCCCGAGCACGACAAACGGCAGCGAGAGCGCCGCGGCGGCGCCGTAATTGGGCAAACTCGAGAGCGGATTGAGCTCGAAATAGATGCGATAGCTGAACACGTTGATCTTCGCCGGCAGGCCGATGATCAGCGGCAGCTCGAACTGCTCGGCGGTGATCAGGGTGATCAGGATCAACGGCGCAAGCAGCCCCGGCAGCAGAACCGGGAGCGTGACCCGGCCGAACGTGGTCAAGGGCGACGCGCCGGACGCGCCGCTCGCTTCTTCCAGCGCCGGATCCATGGTGCGCAGCGTGGCGCTGAGCAGCAGAAATATGAACGGCGCCGAGGCCAGGGCCTGACACAGGATCAGGCCGCCCATGCTGAAGATATTGATCGGTCCGGAGCCGTCCAGGCCGAGCGCCGCCCGGATCGCGAGATTGAGCCAGCCTGCGTTCGGTCCCATCAGAAAGATCCAGGCGATGGCCAGGACCGGTGCCGGCACCAGCAACGGAAAAAGAATGAGCGCGAACCAGATTTCGCGACCCGGGAGGTCTGTGCGCTCGACGAGCCATGCGAGGCCGAAGCCGATGGCGAACGCAACCACCACCGTACCCGCGACAAAGATAAAGGTGTCCGGCAGGATGCGAGTGTAGATGACGGGATCGGTGAACAGTGCTTGGACATGTTCGAGCGTCCAGCGCGCACCGGGCTCGAACGGGAGATAGTCGGCCGGACCCCGGAAGGCCGCGAACAGCAGCATCGCCAGCGGAACCGCGATCAGGTAGATCGCCGCGCCGGTGACGACGGCAAGCACCAGCTTGGCAGTGAGGTCGAGATTGTCGAGCTTGTGCATGTGCTCGTGATTTCCAATCGCTGTTCCCCCTCTCAACGCGATTGTCCGGTCAAGATGGCGGCCGCCCGGCCGAACAGCGCTTCGCGTGCGGCCATGTTGTCCGGCCTGTCCCACACCACCTGCATCGCGCCGGAATGCAGCGCCTTGGCGAACTCATTGTCGGAGGTCGGCCCATAGTCGGCCTGGGAGGTCGCCTCCAGCCGTGCGGCTTTGCCTTCCGGGCTGGCGAGGAAGCCGGCGAGCAAGCGGGCGGCATTCGGGTGCGGCGCATTCTTCATGATGGTCGCACCGAACTGGCCCACCACGACCGGTTGCGGCACCACCTGGCTCACCGGAAGACCCTCGGCGGCCACGGCACGAATGAGAGAATCGATCTCCCCGAACGCGTAAACGCGCTCACCCGATTGCAGCAGCGATTCGCGCGGGGCGCGCGTGAGCAGAAGATTCGTTTTGGCGACAATGTCGCGTGCGAATTGGAGTGCTTTGTCGTCCCCCCAGGCGAGGCCCAGGGCGCCGATCAGCCGCGGCAGCAGAAACGTGCTGGACGCACCCTTTCCCTTGTAACGCTCGTCGAGAATTCCGATCCAGTCCTTGGGGGCGTCGGCATCCTTTGCCAGTTTGTTGTTGTAGGCGACGGTGTAGACGATGTTGCTGGTGTAGGCCATCTTGCCGTCGAAGGCGATATTGCGGCTGTCGATGCCGAACAGCGACCAATCGATGTTCGCCAGCAAATCGCGCTGCACCAGCGGCAGCGTCCCAGTCAGCGAGTTCTGATAGACATCGACCTGGTGGCGTCCGGCCCGGGCTTCGGCGATCGCTTTCACGGCGATGTCGTTGTCGCCGAGGAACTGCACGTCGATACCGGAAAACAATTTGCCAAAGGCCGCTGGAATCCATTCCACCTCGCGCCGCTGGGTCCCCCAAATGATGACCTGACCTTCTTTCTTCGCGGCGGCGTGGAGCGCCTTGACCTTGTCCTGATCGAGCGATTGCGCGCCAGCCGTGCAAGCCACCAGCGCCATTGCAAACGCGGCCGCGCCGATGGCCGGCGCACGGCAAAGCCAGGGTGCCATTGGTCGTTCCTCCCCGTGGTTCGATGCGCGACAGTTCGTTCCGTCGTCGCTCGCGTCATGCGCTCAGCAGTTGGGCGGCCCTCTCGTCGCTTCGGTCGAGGATGTAATTGCCGGCTTCGAACACCACCGGCGGCGCCGCGGGATCGAAGCTCACGCCGGCGGGATCACCGCCCGATGCGACCGCATCGAGCTGGCGTTGCAGCAGGCGGCGCAGCATCACGACCCCCTGGTCGCTGGTCGCGAGATGCTCGTCGGAATGCAAGGTGATCGGGCCTTGCCCGACCTGCGCCTCCCAGTCGCCCGGGAACTGCTGATGTTCTTCCGGCGTGAGGTCCGCCCAGAGCTTGCCGTTCATGCGCGAGCGCTTGGCGCCCAGTTCGCCCTTGCTCCTGACCTTGCCGGCCACGTAGATGCGGAAATGGGTGTCATCGATCGGCAAGGTCCAACCGAGCGATTCGACGCCGACATAGCGCTCGACCCGGGGATTGGGCACGACCCGGAGCGTGGGTAGCGCCGCCTCGGTGACGCGGTAGTGGACGCGCCCGTCGTCGAGCACGCGCGCGGAGATCGTCTTGACGCCGGTCGGCGAATATTCCCACCTTACCTTGGGCATGATGCCCATCTGCGCCACGAACTGCACGCCGCTGAACGCGCCATGCAGAATGGGAACGTGGAACGCATCCGGCACGTTTTCGTAATGTTGAAGCCAGTTGCAGGGCACGATCGTACCGCCGCCTGAACCGATGCTGCTGTCGTCGGCTTCGATCAACTCGCCTGGCTCGAGCGTTTCCAGGCAGTCGTAGCGCGGCAGCACCGGCTTCTTCTCCGGCGGGCCCATATAGGCGAAGATCAGCCCGTAGAGTTCCTGCACGGGATACCAGGGCTGGCGCACGCGATCGCGTTTGAGCCCTCCTTCCGGCTCGCACGGCTGTTCGAGGCAACGGCCTTGCGTGTCGAACAACCAGCCGTGATAGCAGCAGCGAATCCCGCGCTCCTCGACGCGGCCATAATAGAGCGTGGTGCCGCGATGGCAGCAGCGTGCTTCCACCAGCCCCGCCCGACCGGCCCCGTCACGGAACAGGATAAGGTCTTCGCCCAGGACCCGGACCGGCTTGGGCGTTGTGCCGGCGTCGGCGACGAGCGCGATCGGGTGCCAGTAGCGCCGCAGCAATTCGCCCATGGGCTTGCCGCGTCCGACTTCGGTCAAGCCGGCATTGTAGGCCGGGGCCTTGCGCGTGTAGCCGGTGCCGGTATCGAGCGCCTCGCTGATCATGTCGCGTCTCCCTGGCACGACGTCGTTTGCACTAGTGTCCCGATTCCGAAGTTCGCATCATTGTGCGGCACGCTCGCTTGCGAACTTCGGAATCGAAGGACACTAGCAACTTATTGACCTAGTGTGGCTTTGGTTCAGAAGTCCGCATTTCGGACTTGCCGCGGAAATGATGCGGACTTCTGAACCGCCACACTAGGATGAACTCAAATTTGACAAAGTCAACTCAAGCTGGTTGGACGGTTCAGGCACGCCATGGGAAAAGCGCAAGCAAATCGCCGAGGCAACCGCGAGCGCAAGCGGCATCGATCGAGCAAGCCTCGCGCCCAGGTCGCCGCGAAGCCGAGCGACCTCGTATCTTCCAAGGTCATCAGGCTCGCGAACGTGCTGCGCCGCAGCTCGACCCTGGTCTACGGCCGGCGTTTCGGTCTGTCGCAGGTCGAGTGGCGCATCGTCGCGCTGGTTGGGGAACATGCCCCGATCTCGCTCAACGCACTGGCGGAACTCATGGGCCTGGACAAAGGCCAGACCTCGCGCGGCGTGAGCGCGCTGGTCGTGGGGCGGCTGGTCCTGCGCGAATACCGGCGCGAGGGCCGCGGCGTCTGCATCACGCTCACCAAGCGCGGTACCCAACTCTATGACGAACTGATGATCTCGGCGCTCGCGCGCAATGACATCCTGCTCCACGGCATGAGCGATGCCGAGCGGCGTGAGTTTTTCGAGATCCTGGACCGGCTCACCAGCCTCGCGAGGAGCATCCTCGAGCGGGAGCAGAACGCGTAGTACGCACGTTGGGGTTGGGCGGCGACGTGCTCGGAACTCGCGCCTGTTCACTTCACCTGGGAGAAGATTGATGCGCAGCGGTGGGCGGCGTCCCGTCGCGGCGTTCGGCCGGGAAATTGGCTCGCGAAGTTGCGATTTCCATATTAGAATAGAAACAAGCTATCGTTCCTGACAGCGTGCGGCGTGACCGAGGGGTTGCGGCCGCACCAATCCTCGCCTTCGCACCGGCGATTCATCGGAGAATTTGCATATGGCTGCTCTCAGCGTGAACGGCACAACTCATCAGGTCAACGTCGACCCCGACACCCCGCTGCTCTGGGTGTTGCGCGAGACGATCGGGCTGACCGGCACCAAATACGGCTGCGGCATCGCCCAGTGCGGCGCCTGCACCGTCCATGTCGACGGTATCGCCATGCGCTCGTGCTCGGTGCCGCTGAGCGCGGTCGACGGCAGGAAGATCACCACCATCGAAGGGCTGGCTCAGAACGGCGTGCTGCACAAGGTGCAGCAGGCCTGGCTCGAGAACGACGTGCCGCAGTGCGGCTATTGCCAGTGCGGCATGATCATGGCGGTGGCGGCGCTGCTCAAGGAC
The DNA here is from genome assembly GCA_963725065.1 of uncultured Alphaproteobacteria bacterium. GTDB lineage: Bacteria > Pseudomonadota > Alphaproteobacteria > Rhizobiales > Xanthobacteraceae > VAZQ01. The sequence goes on along the minus strand of CAVRXD010000050.1, from coordinate 26,703 downwards.
AAGCCCAAGCCGACCGACGCCGACATCGACGCCAACATCAGCAACATCTGCCGTTGCGGCACGTTCCAGCAGGTGCGCACGGCGATCCATGCCGCGGCGAGCGCGTGAGCAGGAGGCACCCATGAATTACATGCCAAAAATCGATCGCCGCTCCTTCCTCGTCGGCACCGCCGCGGTCGGCGGCGGACTTAGCCTCGGTTTCGCCGTCCCGTTCGGCGGGGACACCGCGCTCGCGCAGAGCGGCACGCCGGAATTGAACGCCTGGGTGGTCGTCCGCCCGGACGACACGGTGGTGATCCGCATCGCTCGTGCCGAGATGGGCCAGGGGTCGCAAACCGGACTTGCACAGCTCGTCGCCGAGGAGCTCGAGTGCGACTGGTCGAAGGTCACGACCGAGATTCCCACCCCGGGAGAGAACGTCGCGCGCAAACGGGTCTGGGGCAACTTCAACTCCTCAGGCAGCCGCGCGATTCGCGAGTCGCAGGAATATGTGCGCAAGGGCGGTGCGGTTGCGCGCGAAATGCTCCTGCAGGCCGCGGCCAACCAATGGAGCGTGCCGGTTTCCGAGCTCGCGGTCGCCAAGGGGGTGATCACGCACAAAGCTTCGAACCGCAGCACGACGTACGGCAAGGTCGCGGAGGCCGCTGCCAAGCTCGAACCGCCGACGGACGTAAAGCTCAAGGATCCGAAGGACTGGACAATCATCGGCAAGCCACTCAAGCGGCTGGATACCGCCGACAAGGTGACGGGCAAGCAAAAGTATTCGATCGACTTCACGATGCCGGGAATGCTTTGCGCGGCCATGAAGGAGTGCCCGGTATTTGGCGGCAAGATCAAGAGCTTCGACGCCGCGAAAATCACGAACATGCCGGGTGTCAAGAAGGTCGTGCAGTCCGGCGATGCCGCGGTGGCGGTGGTCGCCGATACCTGGTGGCAGGCGAAGACCGCGCTCGCCGCGCTCCCCATCGAATGGGACGAAGGACCGAACGCAAAGGCGTCCACCGCGTCCATCGCCGAGTGGCTCAAGGGCGGCCTCGACGCGGAAGAGGCGTTCGTCGGCAACAAGAGCGGAGACGCCAAGGACGCGATCTCAAAGGCGGCGAAGAAGGTCGAGGCGGTCTACGCCTATCCGTACCAGAACCACGCCACCATGGAGCCAATGAACGCCACCGCGCTTTATACTGCGGACAAATGCGAGGTCTGGACGAGCTCGCAGAATGCCGAGGCCGCGTTCGGCGCGACCGTGCAGACATCCGGCCTGCCCGCGAATAAATGCGAGGTGTACAACACGCTGCTGGGCGGCGGATTCGGGCGGCGGACACGAAGCGACTACGTGATCCACGCGGTCAGGGTCGCAAAGTCGATGCCGGGCACGCCGATCAAGCTGATCAACTCGCGTGAAGATGACATGACCAACGGCGTGTATCATCCGATCACGCAGTGCAAGCTCACCGGCGCTTTCGACAAGGACAACAACCTGACCGGCATGCACATGCGCATCTCCGGGCAATCGATCCTTGCGTATGCCCGGCCCGAGGCAATGGAGGGCGGCAAGGATCCCGCCACTTTCCAGGGCCTGAACCCTGGCGGCGCGGAAGGCGCATTCGGCTATTCAATTCCCAATCTGCTGATCGACCACGCCATGCGCAATCCGCACGTTCCGCCGTGGTTCTGGCGCGGCGTGAACAACAACCAGAACGCCATCTATCTCGAGTGCTTCATGGACGAACTGGCGCACGCCGCCGGCCAGGATCCGCTCGAGTTCCGGCGCAAGCTGATGACGAAACATCCCAAGCACCTCGCGGTGCTCAACGCCGTGGCCGAGAAGGTCGGCTGGGACAAGCCCGCGCCGCAAGGCATCTATCGCGGCCTCGCCCAGCACATGGGCTATGGCAGCTACGTTGCCGCAGCGGCCGAAATCTCGGTGACCGGCGGCAACAAGGTCAAGATTCATCGCATCGTCGCCGCCACCGATTGCGGCCATGCGGTCAATCCGGCCCAGATCGAACGGCAGATCGCCGGCTCCTTCGTCTACGGCTTGTCGGCGTTGTTCTACGGCGAGTGCACCGTCAAGGACGGCCGCATCGAGCAGACCAACTTCGACACCTACAATTCGATGCGCATCAACGAGATGCCGAAGGTCGAAGTGACTATCGTTCCGTCGGGCGGTTTCTGGGGCGGCGTCGGCGAGCCGACCATCTTCGTAGCGGCTCCCGCGGTGCTCAATGCGCTCTTCGCCGCGACGGGCAAACGCATTCGTTCGTTCCCGTTGAAGAACCACAACATCTCGTTCGCGTAACGAGGCAATGCGGCGGAACACGCCGCCGCATCGCTGTGCAAGCACGGCGCGACCGCATCCTCGGTCGCGCCGTTTCGCTTTTCGCGGCCATGGGTGACCGCCGGCGCGTAGCCAAACCTTTGAACGCGCGCCCAATTTTCCTGATCGCCACCTCGTGGGCAGGCGTTCTCCGGCACCGGCGATTCGATCTCGCCGACGTGCGAATTCCATATTAGAATTGAAATAAGCTGGCTTCAGGACAGCACACGCCGCGCAACCGAGGGGTTGACGCCGCGTCGAACACCGCCGCCCGCATGGCGGCTCACGGGAGGACTGCATATGGCTGCTCTCAGCGTCAATGGAACGACTCATCAGGTCGACGTCGACCCCAACACTCCGCTGCTCTGGGTGTTGCGGGAGACGATCGGGCTGACCGGTACCAAATACGGTTGCGGCATCGCGCAGTGCGGCGCCTGCACCGTCCACGTCGACGGCGTCGCGATGCGTTCGTGCTCGGTGCCATTGAGCGCGGTCGACGGTCGGAAGATCACCACCATCGAAGGGCTCGCGCAGAACGGCGCGCTGCACAAGGTGCAGCAGGCCTGGCTTGAGAACGACGTGCCGCAGTGCGGCTATTGCCAGTGCGGCATGATCATGGCGGTGGCGGCGCTGCTCAAGGACAAGCCCAAGCCGACCGACGCCGACATCGACGCCAACATTACCAATATCTGTCGTTGCGGCACGTTCCAGCAGGTGCGCATGGCGATCCATGCCGCCGCGAACGCGTGATGGGGAGGCAGCAATGAATCACATGCCTCAACTCAATCGCCGCACCTTCGTCGTGAGCGCAGCCGCCGCGGGCGGCGGGCTTGCACTAGGTCTCGACATTCCCTTCGGCGGCCCGCAAGTGATCCGCGCCGCGGACGGCACGCCCGAGGTCAACGCCTGGGTGGTGATCCGCCCGGACGACACGGTTGTGATCCGCGTTGCGCGCTCCGAGATGGGTCAGGGCACCCTCACCGGCCTCGCCCAGTTGGTCGCCGAAGAGCTCGAATGCGACTGGTCGAAAGTTACGACCGAATATCCAACGCCCGGCCAGAGCGTGGCGCGCAAGCGCGTGTGGGGTGACTTCTCCACCGGCGGCAGCCGCGGCATCCGCATGTCGCACGAATACGTCCGGCAGGGCGGCGCGGCCGCGCGTGAGATGCTCAAGCAGGCCGCGGCCAACGAGTGGAAGGTCCCGGTGTCGGAAGTGACCGCCGCGAACAGCGTGATCACGCACACGCCGTCCGGCCGCACCACGACCTACGGCAAGGTGGCCGAAGCCGCCGCCAAGGTCGAACCGCCGAAGGACATCAAGCTCAAGGATCCGAAGGACTGGAAGGTCGCGGGCAAGCCTCTCAAGCGTCTCGACACCCTGGACAAGCTCACGGGCAAGCAGGTCTACGGCGCCGATCTCAAACTGCCCGGGATGCTCACCGCGGCGATCAAGGACTGCCCGGTGCAGGGCGGCAAGATCAAGAGCTTCGACGCCGCCAAGATCGCCAACATGCCCGGCGTGAAGAAGGTGGTGCAGGTCGGCGATTCCGGGGTCGCGGTCGTGGCGGATACCTGGTGGCAGGCCAAGACCGCGCTCGACGCGCTCCCGGTCGTCTGGGATGAGGGCGAGAACGCCAAGGTGTCGAGCGCGAGCATTGCGGAGTGGCTCAAGGCCGGCCTCGACGCACCCGACGCGTTCGTCGGCAACCAGAACGGCAATGCCAAGGACGCGATCGCAAAAGCGGCGAAGAAGGTCGAGGCCGTCTACGCCTATCCCTACCAGAACCATGCCCCGATGGAGCCGATGAACGCCACCGCGCTCTACACCCCGGAGCGATGTCAGGTGTGGGGCCCGACCCAGAACGGCGAAGCCGCCTTCGGCGCCACCCTGGCGGCGTCCGGTCTCCCCGCTGACAAGTGCGAGGTCTACAAGCTCCACCTCGGCGGCGGGTTCGGCCGGCGCGGCGCCTTCCACGACTACACCACCCAGGCCGTCCTCATCGCCAAGCAGATGCCGGGCACGCCGGTGAAGCTGTTGTGGTCGCGCGAGGAGGACATGACTCACGGGCGCTATCACCCGGTCATGCAGTGCAAGCTCACCGGCGGCTTCGATGCCAACAACGAGCTGACCGGCTTGCACATGCGGCTGTCGGGTCAGTCGATCCTGGCGAACGTCTTTCCGCAGAACCTCGACAACGGCAAGGATCCCCTGACCTTCCAGGGTCTCCTTCCCGGCAATGGCGAGCACTCGTTCGGCTACTCGGTGCCGAACCTGCTGATCGACCATGCCATGCGCAACCCGCACATCCTGCCCGGCTTCTGGCGGGGCGTGAACATCAACCAGAACGCCATCTTCATCGAATGCTTCATGGACGAACTCGCGCAAGCGGTCGGACAGGATGAGCTCGAGTTCCGGCGCAAGCTGATGAGCAAGTACCCGAGAAACCTGGCCGCGCTCAATGCCGTGGCCGAGCGGATCGGCTGGGGCAAGCCCGCGCCGCAGGGCGTCTATCGCGGCCTTGCTCAGATGAAGGCGTTCGGCAGCTACGTCGCGGCGGCCGCGGAGGTCTCGGTCTCCGGCGGAAACAAGATCAAGGTCCACCGGATCGTCGGCGCGACCGATCCCGGCTATGCCGTCAATCCCGCCCAGATCGACCGGCAAGTCGCCGGCTCGTTTGTCTACGGGCTGTCGGCATTGTTCTACGGCGAGTGCACCGTCAAGGACGGCCGCATCGAGCAGACCAACTTCGACACCTACAACTCGATGCGCATCGCCGAAATGCCGGTGGTCGAATTGATCGTCATGCCGGCCGGCGGCAGCGAGCCGTGGGGTGGCGTGGGCGAGCCCACGATCTGCGTGGCCGCGCCCGCCGTACTCAATGCGTTCTCCAAGGCGACGGGCCAGCGCGTCCGCTCGTTCCCGTTGAAGAACCACAACATCCAGATGTCCTGAGGCCCTATAGCCTCAGATAAGAGCGTGGCGGCGGCCTAGCGGCCGCCGCTTTCATTTGTGGAATCAGGGCGACGCAGGGGCCGGTGCGAAAGTCGCGGGTTTTGCTCCCGTGCGGGCTACTTTTTGCCCGGATTGTCGTCTTAAACCTCGCGCGAGGGATTTTAAGCCGGTTTGGAGGCGCGGCAGGTTTTCAGGTTGGGGGGGATTTGTGACGCGGCTGACCGTTAACGGGCAGGCCCACGATATTGACGTGGATTCCGACACGCCCCTGCTTTGGGCGCTGCGGGACACGCTGGGGCTGATGGGTACAAAATTCGGGTGTGGCATCGCGCAATGCGGCGCCTGCACGGTGCACGTCGACGGCGCACCGGTACGGTCCTGCGCGTTGCCGGTTGGCGCGGTCGGGGACAAGCACATCACCACCATCGAAGGCCTCGGATCCGACGATGCCCTGCACCCCGTGCAGAGGGCGTGGGTCGAGCTCGACGTTCCGCAATGCGGCTATTGCCAGAGCGGAATGATCATGGCGGTGGCTGCCTTGCTCCAGGACAATCCCAGCCCGACCGACGCCGACATCAATGCCGCCATCACCAACATTTGCCGTTGCGGCAGCTATCAGCGCATCCGTGCCGCGATCCACGCCGCCGCCAGCCAGCGCGTGAGCGGGATAAAGACGCCATGAGCCGCGCCCCGCGCATGAATCGCCGCGCATTTCTCGCCAGCGCGGCAGCCGCCGGCGGCGCGCTTGCCCTCGGCTTCGACATACCGCTCGGTCCAAGGACCATTCGCGCATCCGAATCCGCCAGCGAAATCACGGTTTGGATCGTGATCGAACCCGACGACACCGTGATCATTCGTGTCGCCAAGTCGGAGATGGGTCAGGGCAGCTTTACCGCGCTGCCGATGCTGGTCGCCGAAGAACTGGAATGCGACTGGAACAAGGTGAAGGCTGAATTCGCCTCGCCGCACGAGAACCGCAAGCGCAACCGGGCCTGGGGCAACATGTCGACCGGCGCCAGCCGTTCCATCACGGCGTCGCAGAACGACTTGCGGCGCGCTGGCGCCACCGCGCGCGAGTTGCTCATTGCGGCCGCCGCCGCCGCGTGGAACGTGCCCGCCAAGGAATGCATCGCCGCCAACAGCGTCATCACCCATGGTCCGAGTGGACGCACCACGACCTTCGGCGGTGTCGCCGCGGAGGCCGCCGACATGGCGCCGCCCGCACAGATCCGGTTGAAGGATCCGAAGGACTGGAAGCTGATCGGTACCCGGCAGCGACGCCTGGACGTACCGGACAAGGTCACGGGCAAGCCGATCTACGCCATCGACGTTCACTTGCCCGGCATGCTGTACGCCGCGATCGTGCAATGCCCGGTCTTCAAGGGCACGCTGCGGTCGGTCGACGAGGCGGAGCTTGCCGGCATGAAAGGCATCCGCCGCGTGGTGAAGTTGCCGGACGCGGTGGCGGTGGTGGCCGACAGCTGGTGGCGCGCGAAAAAAGCGGCGGAGGCGCTGTCCGTGACCTGGGACTTCGCCGGCCATGCCGACGTTTCCAGCGACACGATTCGCGAGCAGTTGCATGCGGGCCTGGGTGCGGGGGATGCACGCGTCGGTCGCAACGACGGCGACGTCGACCGCGCCCTTGGTCAAGCGGTCAAGCGGATCGAAGCGGACTACGAGGTGCCTTTCCTCGGCCACGCCACCATGGAGCCGCAAAACTGCACGGCGCACGTGACGCCCGACCGGGTCGAAATCTGGGCGCCTACGCAGGACGGAGAAACGGCCCTTGCCATCGCGGCGGACGCCGCCGGCGTGTCGGCCGACAAGGTCGTCGTCAACAAGATGATGCTGGGCTGCGGCTTCGGCCGGCGCGGGATCTTCCAGGATTTCGTGCGGCAGGCGGTCCTGATCGCGAAAGAGGTCAGCGAGCCGGTGAAGCTCGTCTGGACCCGCGAGGAGGACACGCGCCACGGCTTCTATCGGCCGGTGGCGAGCGCCAGGATGACCGCCGGTCTCGATGCCGATGGGATCCCGATCGCGTGGAAAATCCGCACGTCCGGCCAGTCCATCATCGCGGCGGTCTCCCCCCGCGTCATGCAGTTCGGGGTCGATCGCAACTTTCTCCAGGGCCTGCTGGAAGACATGCCCTACCACGTGCCGAACTATCGCGTGGATTTCGCCATGCGCAATACGCATGTGCCCGTCGGCGTCTGGCGCAGCGTCAACCACTCGCAGAACGCGTTCTTCAAGGAAAGCTTCGTCGACGAGATGGCGTATGCCGCGGGAGCCGACCCCTATCTGTTCAGGCGCACGCTGCTGGCACAAAAGCCGAAGGAGCTTGCGGTGCTCGACGCCGCCGCCACACGCGCCGAGTGGGGCTCATCCTTGCCGCCGGGCGTGTTTCGCGGCATTGCGCTTCACGATTCGCAAAGCAGCATCTGTGCCCAGGTCGTCGAGGCCTCGGTCGACGAGGATGGCGAGGTGCGCGTGCACCGGGTGATCTCGGCGATCGACGCCGGCCATGTGGTCAATCCGCTCAGCGTCGAGATGCAGACCGAAAGCGCCATCGTGTTTGGCCTCACGGCTGCACTGTACGGCGAGATCACCATCAAGCACGGGCAGGTCGAACAGTCGAACTTCCACGACTATCCCATGCTTCGCCTGGCCGACATGCCGCGGGTGGAGACCATTATTGTGCCCAGCGAGGGTTTCTGGGGCGGCGCCGGCGAAACGCCGGTGCCTCCGCTCGCTCCGGCCTTGTGCAACGCCATTTTCGCGGCGACCGGCAAGCGCATCCGCTCCCTGCCGCTTAAAAACCACGATTTGAGGAGCGCATAAGAAACCAGAAAAGGCACGGCCGCAATCGGCACGGAGCAGCATTTCGGGAGGCTCTGACATGGATGCCACACGCATTGTAGTTGCCGCCGCCCTGGTTTTTGCATTGATCGACTGCGCTGCGGCGGCCGGCCCGGCGGATGCTCCGCCCGGCGCCCTCTCCTGCTCAGGCTGCCACGCCGCAACCCGAGCGGCGGACACGACCGTCCCGCGGCTCAACGGCCGCAATCCGGCGGACATCGTCACCGCGATGGAGGCGTTCAAGTCGGGGCAGCTTCCCTCGACCGTGATGGGCCGCATCGCCAAGGGCTTCTCCGACGACGAGGTCAAGGCCATCGCTGCCTGGTATGGCGCGCAGAAGGATTGAGGAAGGAGGCCGATCATGACTGCACATCGCACGAGCCGGCGTGATTTCCTCAAGACCGCGGTTGCGGGAGCTTCGGCGGCCGTGCTGCCATTGCCCGCCATCGCCCAAGGGGCAGGCGGACGCGTCGTCGTCGTGGGCGGCGGATTTGGCGGCGCCACGTGCGCCCGCTTCATCCGGCGCATTGACCCCCGCATCGCCGTGACCCTGGTCGAGGCGAGCCCGACATTCACCGCCTGTCCGTTCAGCAATCTCGTCATCGTCGGCCTGCGCGACCTCAAGGCGCAGGAATTCGGCTACGACAAGCTCGCCGCCGATCAGGTCACCGTCCAGATGTCGCCCGCCACCGCAATCGACACCCAAGGCCGCAACGTGACGCTCGGGAACGGCGCCAGCCTTCCTTACGACCGCCTGGTGCTGTCGCCCGGAATCGATATCCGTTGGGACGGCCTGCCCGGCTACACCGAAGCCGCCGCCGAACGGATGCCGCATGCGTGGAAGGCCGGCGAGCAGACACTGCTGCTGCGCCGCCAGCTCGAAGCGATGGAGGACGGCGGCACGGTGGTGATCTCGGCGCCCGCCAATCCGTTCCGCTGCCCGCCGGGACCCTACGAGCGCGCGAGCCTGATCGCCTATTATCTCAAGACCAAGAAGCCGAAGTCGAAGCTCATCGTGCTCGACGCCAAAGACGCTTTCTCGAAGCAGGGTCTGTTCCAGGCCGCCTGGAAGGCGCTTTATCCGAACCTCGAATGGGTGTCGCTCTCGAGCGGCGGCAAAGTCACCTCGGTCGACGCCGGCGCCATGACGCTCGTTACCGACTTCGCGCGCCACAAGGCCGACGTCGCCAACGTCATTCCGCCCCAGAAGGCTGGACGTATCGCGGAGATTGCCGGCGCCGCCGACCGTACCGGATGGTGTCCGATCGATCCGGCGACATTCGAATCCAAGCTGCAGCCGAACATTCACGTCATCGGCGACGCCTCGATCGCCGGCGCCATGCCGAAATCCGCATTCACGGCCAACGCCCAGGCCAAGGTCTGCGCGGCAGCGGTGGCGAAACTGATCGGCGGCGGCAAGCCGGACGATCCCAGGCTGATCAACACCTGTTACAGTCTGGTGGCGCCCGACTACGGCATCTCGGTCGCCGGCGTCTATCGGCCGGCGGACGGCCAGCTCAAGGACGTCGAAGGCTCGGGCGGCGTCAGTCCTATCAATGCGCCGGCCTCGACGCGGGCGGCCGAAGCCACTTTCGCGAATGGCTGGTTCAGCACCATCACGCAAGAAGTTTTCGGCTGAGCGTTACGGCGCGTTCGCTTGCGCGACCGTGCTCGCCGCGGTGGTTGCCGGCGTCGGCGCGCGCGCGCAGGCGCCACAGGAGCTGCGTTCCTATATAGTGGTTGGCGATGCCATCCCGGAACCGCTCACCGGCGCCAAAGGCGAACGCGGAACGAGGGCGGGGCATAGTCGTTAACCGGCAGGTGGGCCTTTGTCTTCTCTGCCACACCGGGCCCTTCCCGGAGGAGAGGTTCCAGGGCACACTGGCGCCCGACCTGAAAGGAACCGGCGCACGGTGGTCCGAAGGTCAGTTGCGGTTGCGGATCGTGGATGCCAGCCGCCTCAACCCGGACACGATCATGCCACCCTACTATCGTATTGAAGGTCTCATCCGCGTGGCTCCTGCGTTCCAGGGAAAGACCATACTGACGGCGGAGCAGATCGAGGACGTGGTCGCCTATCTCGCGACCCTGCGTGACGAGCAGAACCCATGACGCGCCATGATGACACGCTCCAGGCGACCAGGCGCCGCTTCCTGATCGACACGGCCGCGCTGGCCGGCGCCGCCGGAATCTGGCTGCCACTTGCGACCGGACCTGCGTCCGCCACGCCGGCTTCGATGCGTGCTGCGATCCGCAAGGTGGTCGGCGAGGCGCCGGTCACAAAAGGCAGGCTGAAGATCGACCTGCCGCCGCTGATCGAGAACGGCAATGCGGTCTCCCTCACGGTTGCCGTCGAGAGCCCGATGACAGTTGAGGACCACGTCAAGGCCATTCACGTTTTCACCGAGAAAAACCCGCAGCCCAACGTGATCAGCGTCCAGCTCGGCCCACGCGCCGGCCGCGCAACGTTCTCGAGCCGCATTCGGCTCGCCGATTTACAGAAGGTCATCGCCATTGCCCAGATGAGCGACGGTTCGTTCTGGTCCGACGAGATCGAGGTCATCGTGACGCTCGCGGCATGCCTTGAGGGAGTGTGATCATGGCCCGCGCCCTCATCAACGTCCCGCCAAAGGCCAAGCGCGGCGAGCTTATCGAGATCAAGACGCTGATCTCCCACAACATGGAGACCGGATTTCGTCCCGATAACACCGGCAAGCCGGTGCCGCGTGACATCATCACCGAGTTCGTCTGCAAGTATAACGGCGAGGAGATCTTCCGCGCCGAGCTGTATCCGGCGGTTTCCGCCAATCCGTTCCTGACCTTTTTCACCATTGCCACCGAGAGCGGCACGCTGAATTTCGAATGGACCGGCGACAACGGCTTTTCCGCCACCGAGTCCGTCAATATCACCGTCGAATGAAGCCGGCCGCGACTGCTGCCGTCGCGACTGCCTTGCTGGCCGCGACCGCGGTCGCAGCCGAAATCCCGCTTGCCGACCGAAAGTCCGGCTACGACTTCATGGGGCGCGAGACCCGCGCCATGCAGGACGACGACACCGCCAATCCCGGGACGCTGTGGGTGCTCGACGGCGAGGCGCTGTGGAAGCGCAAGGATGGCGCCGCGGGCAAATCATGCGCCGATTGCCATGGCGACGCGCAAGCCAGCATGAAGGGGGTCGCGGCGCGCTATCCCGCGTTCAACGCCGCGCGCGGACGCCCGATCGATCTCGAACAGCGAATCAACATGTGCCGCACGGACCAGCAGCAATCGACGCCGCTCCCGTTCGAGAGCAAGGAGCTGCTCGCGCTCTCGGCATATGTGGGGCGGCAATCCCGCGGCATGCCGATCGACATTGCCGACGACGAACGCACGAGGCCATTTCTGCAAGCCGGTCGCGACATGTTCAACCTGCGGCAGGGACAGCTCAACCTCTCCTGCGCCCAGTGTCACGACGATAATTGGGGCCAGAAGCTCGCCGGCGCGCCGATTCCCCAGGGCCAGGCGACCGGTTATCCACTCTATCGACTGGAATGGCAGGCGCTGGGCTCGCTGCAACGGCGGCTGCGCAATTGCCTGGTCGGGATGCGCGCCCAGTCCTACACCTTCGGCGCACCGGAATACGTCGACCTCGAACTCTTTCTGATGTGGCGTGCGCGCGGGATGCCGCTCGAGACGCCGGCAGTACGGCCGTAGACGCGTACTGTCATGCCCGCGCAAGCGGGCATCCAGTAAACACCGCATTGGCCATCAATCGTTTTCGAGCCGGTGATTACTGGGTCATCCGCTTGCGCGGATGACGACATCGCGCGCAAGCGCGATGGAGCGGTCACACCTGCGTACGGTGGAAGTCGTCCTCGGGTGTCGGCCCCCAGACCGTGGTCTTTCCCGGCGTCCACAGCTTGGGCCGTTGCGGCGTGTCGTGGTGCCAGGGGCGCGGCTCGAAATAGCCGAGCTCCTCGTCGGTCATCTTGTCGAGCTCGCAGAAGAACTCGACGACCTGTTCGTCCTGGTTGCGATGATAGGTGGCGATGTTGTGACCAGGCCCATGCCGCAACGGTCCCCAGATGATCGGCACCTGTTTCTGTCCCATCAGCTCGCACGAGTTCTGCAAGTGCATGAAATCCTTGAGCTCGAAGGCGATGTGATGAAGCTTGGCATTGGGGCCGGTGAAGAAGTTCACGGTGTGATGATCGCTGTTGCAGCGCATGAAGCAGAAGAAGTCGCCGATCCAGTCGGAAACGCGAAAGCCGAGCACCTTCTCGTAGAAGGCCACCGTCCGTTTGATGTCCGGCGTATAGAAGGCCACGTGCCCGAGCTTGAGCGGGCCGATGCCGGCGACCTGCTCGTGCTTGCCGAGATAGCTCCAGTCCTTGAACAGCTCGATCGTGGTGCCTTTATCGTCCTGGAACGAGAGCACCTGGCCGATCCCCGGAATTGAGTCGTTGCGCAGTTCGCTGCGCACGCCGTCCTTGGACAACTCCCGCGCCAATTCGCCGAAGTCGGAATTGGGCGCGACTTCGAACGACAGTTTGATGCAGTGCGCCCGGTCGGCCTTGTTGAGCTGGATCGCGAGCGGTCCGACCTTGCTGGCGAGGAAGGCGCGATCCTTTTCGCGCTCCGCCACGATCAATCCCATAAACTTCTCGTAGTACGCGATGGCTTTTTCCAGGTCCGGAGTCTCGAAGGTGGCGTGTCCGATTCGTCTCGGTTTGATCATGGGAACTTTTCTCCTTGTCGTCCTCCGGCGTTCCGCCGGAGTCGATCCGCTTACATCGCGCGATGACGGCGACCTTGGAAGCCTCACCGATCGCGAACCATAGAATGAGCAGCGGGAGCAGCGCAATCTTCGCTACCGGGAACAAGGCCGAGATGAACGGCAGTCCGGCGGGCTGTCCGGGCCAGGACAGCCCGATCAGACCGCCCAGCACCCGCCGCCGGCTGTGCCGATCAAACCGATCGGCGCCGATGCACTCGACAAGCTCGCTCGATTCGGCGAAAGCTCTGGCCGGCAATTCAGGCGGCACGCAGGGAGCAACACATATGGCCGGCTACAAACTCGCGACCTACCAGACCTCCGACGGGGCTCGCGCCGGCCTCGTGATCGACGACAAGGTATACGATGCCGCCAAGCTCACGGGCGAGCCGGACTATGCGAGCGTGCTCGGCATCCTCGCGGACTGGCGGGCGGCGCGCGGCGCCCTCAAGAAGGCGGCTGCGGCGGCGGGAAAAAGCCGGGTGAAGCCGCTGCCGCTCGCGCGCACCAAGCTGCTGGCGCCGGTGCGCTGGCCGTCGGCCATCTACTGCGCCGGCGCCAACTATGCCGATCACGCCGCGGAAATGGCCCGCCGCATGAACCGCCCGATGGAGCCCGATCCGCACACCCAGGGTCTCAAGGCCTGGCATTTCATCAAGGCCTCGCGCGCGGTCGCCGACCCGGACGCAACGGTGAAGATTTCGGGCGTCTCCGATCAAGTGGACTGGGAGGTTGAGCTCGTCGCGGTGATCGGGCGGGCGGCGAAGAACGTGCCGGAGGACAAGGCGCTCGATTACGTGGCCGGCTATACTGCGGCCAACGATCTTTCGGCGCGCGACCGCGGACGCCGTGCGAACATCTCCGACACCTCGCCCTTCAAGGCCGATTGGACCAAGCACAAGACCTTCGACGGCTCGTGCCCGCTCGGGCCCTGGATCGTGCCGGCGAGCGACATCGGCGACCCCCAGAACCTGGGGCTCAAGCTGTGGGTCAACGATGTCCTCAAGCAGGACTCCAACAGCAAGGACATGATCTTCAACCTGGCCGAGCAGATCGCGCAACTGTCGAGCGGGATGACGCTTCATCCCGGCGACCTCGTCCTCACGGGAACGCCGGCCGGGGTCGGGTCGGCGCGCGGCGAGTTCCTCAAACCCGGCGATGTGGTCAAGATCTGGATCGAAAAGATCGGGACGCTGAGCAACAAGATGGCCTGAGCGCGATTCCGGTGGTTCGGCGGCCGCCATCAGGCATGCCGTCAGGGATGCCCGACCAACGTTGTTGCCGCTGGTTGCATTCAAACATTTGTATTATACAAATGACAATCGAAGCCGCATTCAGCGCTCGTATCGCACCCGGCCGGCCGCCCCAGACGGCGGCCCAAGAAACGTCGCGACAATAAAATGTTCGCTCAAGGAGAGGCTCTCAAGGAGGCGTGGCAGCATGGCCGAGCAGTACGTCGGTAAGACCGCGGAGTTCAAGGACGGCGACCGCCGGATCATCTTCGCCGGAGAGAACGAGATCGGCATATTCCGGCATCAGGGCGCATTCTACGCCTACAGCAATTTCTGCCTCCATCAGGGCGGCCCCGCCTGTGAAGGGCTCACGATCGCCAAGGTCGAGGAGCGCCTCCTGCCCGACAAGACCTCGCAAGGCCTCTACTTCTCCGACAGCGAGATGCACTTCGTGTGCCCGTGGCACGGCTACGAGTACGACATGAAAACGGGCGAGTGCGTGTCGGATCGCAAGCTCAAGCTGCGCAAGTACAAGGTGGTCGAGAAAGGGGACGAGGTTTATGTCCTCACCTAAAGCCGCGGCGGCCAAGACCGCGCGCCGCCCCGCCGCGGCGGGGCAAGTGGCTGCAAAGCGCGTGCAGGCGCCGCCGGCTGCGAAGCCCGCCAAGGCCGCCGACGGCACCTCGGCGGACGCCAAGCGCCTGGCGGCCGAGATCGAACGCGCACTTGCAGGCGGTCAGCGCGATCTGCTGAGCGACGAAGCGCTGCAAGCGCTGATGGCCGCGGTCTGCAAGGTCTACGGCGCGCGCGTGGAAGCGGGCGAGCAGTTGTTGCCGCTGCCGGAACGCGGCGGCGCCACCGCCACCGATGTCATGGTCACGGCGAGCGGCCTGTTGAAGTCCGCGAACCTTGCGGTGTTCGAGCTCGGCATGTGGCAGAGCTGGACCGGCCGCTGAAGGAACGCCAGGGCGGGCTTGCCCGCCAGGAATTTGTGGAAACGTCATTTTGGAAACGTCAGGAGACGCACATGGACCTCCTCGCTGAACGCGGCCGACGCGTATCTGTCGACGAGTTGAACACCACCAGGCTTCTCGCTCACGCCCGCAAACAGGCGGTCCAGCGCAAGTTCGACGACATCCTCATCGTCGACGTGGATGCTCATCACTACGAGAACGAGCATTACAGCGAAATCCTGCCGTACATGGAGAACGACGTTTTCAAGCAGTGGACGATGGGCGGTCGCGGCCAGACCGATCGCGGCTCCATCGTGCCGACCAATGCCGGCTTCATCCAGGACATGGGCGGTCGCGTCACGCGCTATCCGCTGCGTCGCTCGGAGAAGACCGAACCCGGCAAGTTCCGCGACGTGCAGCTCGGCGAGCGCTGGATGGACGCGATGAGCGTGGACTACTCCTGCCTGTTCCCCACCGGCATGCTCAATATCGGCATGCATCCGCAGAAGGAGATGGAGGTCGATCTCTGCTGGGCCTACAACCGCTGGGTCACTGAAAAGGTGCTGCCGGAATCGGGCGGGCGCATGTATTCCATGCTGTGCCTGCCGTTCTCCGATCCCGCCGCCTGCGTCCGCCAGGTCGAGACCTTCGGCGCCCGCCCCGGCGTCACTGGCTTCATGGTCACGACGGTGCGGCACCTGCAGGTGAACGATAACTCCTATATGCGGCTCTACAGCGCGATGCAGGAGCGCGGGCTCTCGCTCGCGTTCCATTCCGGGCCGAACTGGAACGAGCCGGTATTCCGCGCCTGCAACCGCTTCCTGTCGGTGCACGCGCTCGGCTTCACGTTCTACAATATCCTTCACCTGACCAACTGGGTCATCAACGGCATGGGCGAGCGCTTCCCCAAGCTGCCGGTGATCTGGATCGAGTCCGGGCTCGCCTGGGTGCCGTTCCTGATGCAGCGGCTCGACCACGAATACATGATGCGCCCGTCGGAGGCGCCGCTCCTGAAGAAGAAGCCGTCGGACTACATGCGCGACATGTACTATTCGTCACAGCCGATGGAGATTCAGGATCGCCAGGCGCTCGAATGCACCTTCCGCATGATCAACGCCGAGACCCAGCTGCTCTACTCCTCCGACTACCCGCACTGGGATTTCGATCTGCCGAGCACCATCTACGACCTGCCGTTCCTGTCGGAGAAGGCCAAGCACAACATTCTCGGCGGCACCGCGGCGCGGCTGTTCAATCTGCCCCCGCGCAACGAGCAGCAGAAAGCGAACCTCAAGAAGTTCGGCAATCTCGCCGCATAAGCGTTCAAACAGGCGTCAAACCAGACCGCCTCCCGGAGCGATCCGGGGGGCGGCATAATTTTGGCTTGCAGAGCGGGGGCGGGCTCCCACTTCAGCGTTTATCAAGCTGAGCGGCGTGCTCCAAGGACCGCCGGCGGGGTCACGCCTGCTGCGCTTGTGCGCGCCGTTGGATGCGCAGTTCGACCGCGCGCAGGCCGGCGACGATGATGGCGAGCGGAACGATCTGGATGACGCCCAGCGCCGCCACCGCGCCGTAGCTGCCGCCCTCCTCCCACATGGTGAGGCTGATGGTCCCGAGCACATGGGTGCCGGGACCGACCAGGAAGATCGACGCGCCGAGTTCGCGCACCGCCAGCACGAACACATAGATCCAGCCGGCCAGCAGCACCGGCGCCAACAGCGGCAGCATGATCTTGCGGAAGGTCTGCCCGAGCCCCGCGCCCGCCATCGACGCCGCTTCCTCGAGCTCGCGATGGATTTGGGTGATGCCGCTTGAGGCAAACCGCATCCCGTAGGGA
Organism: uncultured Alphaproteobacteria bacterium; assembly: GCA_963725065.1. Taxonomy (GTDB): domain Bacteria; phylum Pseudomonadota; class Alphaproteobacteria; order Rhizobiales; family Xanthobacteraceae; genus VAZQ01. The sequence goes on along the minus strand of CAVRXD010000050.1, from coordinate 9,805 downwards.
AGGTACAGCGTGACGTAGGCGACCAGCAGGATCCAGATCGTGTTGTAGATCGGGATCGGCAGCATGAGATAGGCCGCCAGGATGCCGGCGCCGACGATCACCCCGGGAATCGCGATCGGCGCGAAGGCGAGCGCATCGAGCAGGAAACCGTAGCGCGGCAGTGAGCGCTGCGCGATCCAGGCCATCACGAAGGTGAGCCCGGCGACGATGGTCGCGGCCATCGCCGCCAGCAGCACGCTGGTCTTCACCGCCGAAAGAAAGATCGGGTAGCTCAGGATGAAGTCATAGTTGTCGAGCGTCGCCTGCGCTGCGGAGGAGAAGAACGGCTGCGCCAGGTTGCGAAAGAACGACTGCCAGACGAGCGTCAGCAAGGGCAGGCCGAGCGCCAGGGCGAACATCGCACCGATGCCGAGCGCGACCGGCCAGCGCCAGGGACCGAGCTTGACGCGCGTGGGGCGGTAGCCCTTGCCGGTGATGGTGGCGAAGGATTCCGCGTGGCGGGTTGCACGGCGGTAGAAGTAGACCGCCATGATGCAGATCGCGAGCAGCGTGACGCCGAGCGCGCTTGCGACCCCGAATGCCGGCGGCGTCGAAATGATCGCGCCCTGGATGTCGGTGGTGAACACGTCGATGCGGGCGGGACGGCCGATCAGGCGCGGCACCTCGTACGACGCCATCCCCATCACGAACAGAAGCAGCAGCGCGGACAGGATCGCGGGTCGCAGCAGCGGCAACGTGACCCGGGTGAAGACCTGGGGGTAGTTGCCGCCCGACATCAGGCCGGCCTCCTCCATGCGGACGTCGAGCACGCGCAGCGCCGGCCCGAGCGCCAGATAGGCGAGCGGAAAATAGTGGCTCGACAGCGCCCAGGTCATTCCCGCCATCGAGTAGATGTTGACGGGCGGCTCGCCCAACCCGAACGCCGACATCAGCACCGCATTGCCCCAGCCGATATTGGGGCTGAAGACGAAAATCCACGCCATGGCCATCAGCAATCCGGGAACGGCGAACGACAACAGCGAGAGCGTGTGAAACAGGCTCGCGCCGGGAGCGTCGGTGCGCTCAACCACCCAGGCCACCAGCGCGCCCATGACGAAGGTGGTCACAGCCGTCCCGAGGGCGAACACCAGGGAATTCCAGAACAGCCGCAGGATGTGCCAGCTCGAATAGGCCTCGATGAAATTGTCGAGGGAGAACGCGCCGGGACCAAATCCGGTGTCCTCGGTGAACGCGTTATAGAGCAGCGCGGAGAGTGGAACGAACACCAGCCAGACCGCGACGACGACGCAGGCGACGAGCAGGATGTTGGGCAGGGTTGCCAGACGAACCGCGCGGCTGACCACGGCGCCGGCGGGCTGCCCCGCCAAGCGATTGTTTGCGACGGTCACGCAGCGCCTCTTTCATCGCGCCGTTTACGGGAACCCGTCACCCTGAGGTGCGAGCGTAGCGAGCCTCGAAGGGCGACGGCCCGAATGTCGGGGCCGCTCATCCTTCGAGGCTCGCCCCAGAGGACGAGCACCTCAGGATGACGGCTCATCAAGTGCGCTCCTCGCTTACCGCCCCTTGAACAGCTGGTCGAACTGCCGCTGCCACTTGCGCTCTTCATCGGGGCTCATCAGGACCGTGATGACTTTCTTCTGCGTCAGCATCTCGGTTACGCCCGGCGGGTTCGAGGGCACATCCTTGCGCGTAGGCAGTCGTCCGAACTTGGCGAGGAACTGCTGGCATTCCTGGCTGAGCATGAAATTCGCGGCGAGACGGGCGGCGTTCGGATGCGGCGCCTTGGCATTCACGCCGACCTGGCCGAAGAACAGCGTGACCGGATCGAGCGCCCACACGTCGATGGGATTGCTCGCAAGTTTCATGTTCATCGAGAGGTTCACGTAATTGTTGAGCGACACCCAATACTCGCCGGCACCGGTCGCGCGCGCCAACGCGAGGTGGCCGTCGGTGACCACCGGCCGCAGCGCCGCCACGATGGCCTTTACGACGTCGATACCCTTCTGCTCCCCGTAATACTGCACCATGGCCTTGAGCCATTCGTTGTCGGTGCCGTCGATGGCGACCTTGCCGGCCCATTCCTTGCGCTGGGCGAACTCCTCGTAGCTCTTCGGCAGCTCCGACGCCTTGACCTTCCCGGTGTTGTAGGCCGGCGCATTGTAGTTGGCATAGACGCCGTACCAGCGCCTGTTCGGATCGCGGGCGTCGGCGGAGATGTTCGCGGCTTCCGGCGGCTCGTAGGCCGCCAGCATCTGCAGCGGCATCTTGTTGATCGTCGAGGTCTGCACGATGTCGTAGGATTTCTGATCGGCGCGGAACTCGATCGACATGCGCGACATCAGGATCGCGTCGGATGCGCGCACATATTCGACCTTGATGCCGGTCGCGTCCGTGAACAACTTGAACAGCGGCAGACCTTCCTGCTCGTTGGTCGACGAGTAGACGATGAGCGAGCCTTCCGCTTGGGCCGCCGCGAGCACCGCCGGATCGAGCCAGGGTCGCGACAGGGATGCGCCGGTCGGCGCGCCCTGGGCTTGGGCGGGCGTCCAGCCAGGCGACGGAATGAACGCAAGGGCGAGACCGAACAATCCGGCCGACAGAACGCTTTTCGCGAAGCCGCTCAATCCGTCCTCCCTTGGGCGCCGGTTGCGCCGGCACATTCGATCTTTCGCCGCCGGGGGCATTGATGCACCCGCGCCGCGCTCCGGGCCGCTGGGAATTCTCTTTGCTTTTCCGCCGGTTGGATTGCGCGCGTCGGAAGCATATCTCAGCCTCGATAATTGACAAACCGGCTTCGGTGCCCGATGACCTCTGCGCCGCCGCAGGAGACACGTTGGTGAATGAAGTGACGGCCACGGCCACGGAGGCTACACCGGCAAAGGCGTCCGACGGCCTGATCGAGGTGCGCGTGACCGCGATCCGCTACGCCGCCCGCGACACGCATCTCTACGAATTCACGCGGCTGGATGGGAAGCCGCTGCCGGCCTATGAGCCCGGCGCTCATATCGACCTGCATCTGCCGAACGGGTTGATCCGGCAATATTCCCTGATCAACGCCGAGCCCGACCCCGCAACCTACACTGTCGGCATCAAGCGCGATCCGGCCAGTCGCGGCGGCTCGCGCTACGTGCACGACGACCTGCGGGTCGGCAAGACGCTCAAGATCAGCGCGCCGCGCAACAATTTCGCCCTGGTGGAGAGCGCCAAGCACGTCGTGCTGTTCGCCGGCGGCATCGGCATCACGCCGATCTGGTGCATGGTGCAGCGGCTGGAACAGCTCGGCCGCCCCTGGACGCTTTATTATGCCGCGCGCTCGCGTTCCGACATGGCCTTCCTGCAGTCGCTCGAAGCGATGGCGCCGGCGCAGTTCCATTTCGATGACGAGGCCGCAGGCAAGTTCCTCGACGTGACGTCGATCATCGCCGAGACGCCGAAGGACGCCCATCTCTATTGCTGCGGGCCGACACCGATGCTCAAGGCGTTCGAAGCGGCGACCACGGAGTGGCCGCGCGAGCAGATCCACGTCGAATACTTCACGCCGAAGCAGGAGGTGGACAAGAAGGCCGGCGGCTTCGTCGTCGAACTCGCCCGCTCCGGACAGGAATTCGTCATCCCCGAAGGCAAGAGCATCCTGCAGGTGCTGCTCGATGCCGGCGTCGACGTCGACTATTCCTGCGAGCTCGGGATTTGCGGCGCCTGCGAGCAGCGGGTGATCTCCGGCACGCCGGAGCATCGCGACGCCATCCTCACCGAGGAGGAGCAGGCGTCGAACACCAAGGTCATGATCTGCTGCGCCGGCTGCAAGAGCGACCGGCTGGTGCTCGACCTCTGAATCCGCTGCTGCACTTCCGCGCGGCCGGGGGCGGAAAAGCATCGGCCCGGCACCAGGCCGGGCCGATCGATCTTGTTGCGCGCTGCCCTACTGGTTGAGCAGCGGAATGCTCTTGGGATCGGGCGCCTTGGGCAGCGTCTCCAGATAAGCATGGATATCGGCAAGGTCCTCGTTCGACAGGATCGCCTCCATATACGGCGGCATGGTGCGATTCGAGGTCCGCACGAAGGCGGTGAACGTCTCCAGCGGCAAAGGCTCCGGCGCCAGCTTGGGGCCGGTGACCCCGCCCTGTCCCTGGAAGCCGTGACACTGCCAGCAGCCGTGCTGGACAAAGGCAGTCTTGCCTTTTTCGGCGGAGGCGGCCAACGCCCCGCCGCAGCCCAGGACGAGGCCGGCGGCGAGCGCCGCCAGCTCACTTACACGAACAAAACGCATCAACTGTTCTCCCCTTAGCGCGGCTGCGTCCAGACATTGACCAGCGCGGGCTGGCCGGATTTCACCACCGCGACAGCTTCCTTGATCACCGCGCCGAGCTGGTCCGGATCCTTGATCGGCCCCTTCGCCCACCAGCCCATCAATTCCGCGAGCTTGTGGTACTCGATGTCGGGATTTTCGATGCTGGTGCCGATCGGACCCATGTCGCCGCCGAGGCTTGCCACGCGGTTGCGGAAGTTGGACAGCCGCTGGACGTGCATGACCTCCTGGTGATAGCCGCGGTTGTTGTGCATGACCGCGAGCAGCGGGATCTTGTGCTTCGCCGCGGTCCACAGCACGCCCGGTGCGTACATCAGGTCGCCGTCGGACTGGATGCTGACGGAGAAGCGGCCGAGGTCGCGGTTGGCGAGCGCAGCGCCGACCGACGCCGGCGCGCCGTAACCCACGCCGTAGCCGCCCGATGCGCCGAGCCAGTGGTAGTGCTTCTCCATCGGCCACAGCCGGTTCGGCCAGTTGCTGACGTTTCCGGAGGAGGCAACGAGCGACCAGTCGAGGCCCTTGATCTGCGCAAAGGTCTCCATGACCAGGCGGGCCGTGCTGATCGGGCTCGCGTCCCAGGCCAGCGCCGCCGCCTGCTTGGTGCGCTCGCGCGCCTCGGCGAACGCCTTCTTGGCGGCCTCGCCGCGCTTCTCGATCGCGGCCTTGCGGTCGTTCGGGATCGCCGACCTCACCGCCTCGATCAGCGCGGGCAGCGTCGATTCGGCGTCGGCGGGCATGGACACGTCCACCGTCTGGAAGCGCTGGAAGTCCTGGTAATTCGCCTTGGTCAGCAGCTCCGACGAGTTGATGCTGATCAGCTTGGTGTCGGGCTTGACCCGGGTGCTGTTGACGCCGATGCCGTGCTCGCCGTTATCGGTATAGGCGTTCACGACGGCCCAGAAGTCGGAAAGCTCGAGGCCCAGGACGACGTCGGCATTGCTGACCGCCGTGGCCGGACGGCTGAGATAGTGGGTCTTGGGGAAGTTCATGCGGCCGCCCTGATCGATGACCCCCGCCTGCAGGAGCTCGGCCAGTTGGACCAGAAGCCGCACGCCGTTCTCGGTGCGCGCCGCACGATCGGCGACGATGATTGGATTTTGTGCATTGGCGAGCAGCCGTGCCGCTTCCTTGACGGCGCCGGTATCGCCCTGGGGCGGCGAGCTCGCCACGTAGCGCGGAATTTGGAGCTTCTCGCCGTTGCCCTTGATCGGCTCCTGCTGCAGACCGGCATCGAGCGAGATCGCCACTGGTCCGTAGGGGGGCGTCATCGAGATCTTGTAGGCGCGCACGAACGACTGGGCGAAGTGCTGCAGGCCGACCGGCGTGTCGTCCCACTTGGTGTAGTCGCGCACGATGGCGTTGATGTCCTGCGCGGAGTGGAACGTCGGCACGCCCGGCGGCCGGTGGGCGGCGTCGAGATCGTTGCCGCCGATGACGATCACCGGCACCCGGTCGCACCAGGCATTATAGACCGCCATCGTGGCGTGCTGCAGGCCGACGGTGCCGTGGCACAGCGAGATCAGCGGCTTGCCGGCGATCTTGAAGTAGCCGTGCGCCATGCCGACCGCTGATTCCTCGTGCGTGCAGGTGAGGAATTCCGGCATCTTGTTGCCGCCGTAGTTGATCAGCGACTCGTGGATGGCCCGGAAGCTGGAGGCACAGTTCGAGGGGCAGTATTTGATGTCGAGCGTCTTGATCACGTCGACCATGAAGTCCGAGCCGGCGACGCCGCCGATCCGCGGCAGCTCCTTCGGCGTTGCGGTCTCGGCCGCCGCCACGTGCATATTGGGCGGGAGCGCGGAGGGACGCCGCGGCGGATCCGCATTCGGCAAGGTCGCCGGCGTCGCGCCGTTCGCCACCGGGGGCGTGACCGCAGTGGCGGCACCCGCCACCGCGACGCCCGCCAGGAACTTGCGCCGGTTCACCTCCGGACGCGGATCTTTTCGTGCCATGGAGCTCTCCCTTGATCGTCATGCGCGGCGGCCCGCTGCGGGCGCCGCCGGCTGACTCGGACCTGATAAACTTAGAATGCGAATAATATCGCCGCCGCGGCACGGTGGGAAGGCGTCTGTTTGGAGGAACAGATCTGCGATCCCGCGCGCTCGCCGGGCATTGTTCCGTTTCGGCCACGTGGGTTCGTTCTGCCAAACGCCGCCATGCCGGCGCGTCCGAACCGGTCGCGCCTCCTCGGCCGAACGCCGCATTGTTATTCATTGTTATTTTTCATTGTTATTCATTGTTATTTGCGCGGGCGGGGACGCCGGGCGGAGCGCACAAAGCCGCGCGGCGCAGGCGAAATTCGCCGCTGGGTCCAGCGCCCGCATTGTTATTTCATTGTTATTAACAATGCCGCGGTGCGGGAGCGCCGCGCGCGACGCCAAGCGGCACGGCACGACGTCCGCCCACAAAGCGGGCGCGCGGTGCCGCTCCGGGCAGGATGCTGGCCAGCATCATCCTCGTCCGGTTCGGCGCTGTCTTATTCACGATGTCAAACAGCCCGGTCCGTGCGCCGGCGGCAATGCGTCTTCCTTGCGCGCCGCGCGGACCGTCGGCCCTCGGGATCGTCTCCGGAAGACCACTTCGAATGCGAATCTCTCTAGCATAATTACGTTACGTAGTCAATAATAAAGTCAAGCCGTAGTCGTCCACGGCGGGCCCAACGCGCGGTGGGTCATGCCAAGGGGGCTTGCAGTCCTGGTCGAGCGTGATGCCGAACTGCCCATCCCCTGCCCTTGGCTGCGTCGACCTCGTCGAGGCTGCTTGCCCCCGGTTTCCTTTTCCACTTGCTGGGCGATGCCGTCGGCCCGCGGCGGTTGCAGGCACGCCGGGGTCGCTTGCGCCGGCCCGGCGGGCGCGGCAAGACTTCGGGGGCGGGGCGTATCGAGTCCGGGAGCGCTGCATGACCAGGCCGGTCCAGCTCTATTGCTGGCACTTCATGTCCTATCCGTATCTGCCCGCCGATTTCGACGAGCGATACGAGACCGGCTGGGTCACCGTGCCGAACCGCCTGTGGGACGCAGAGCGAAGCCGCGGCCTCTATCAGGAATATATCGACCAGCTCGCCTATGCCGACGAGATCGGGTTCGACGGCATGGTGCTCAACGAGCATCACCAGAACATCTATGGTCTGATGCCGTCGCCCAATCTGATCGCCGCCGCGCTGTCGCAGCGGACCAAGCGCGGCAAGATCGTCATTCTCGGCAACCTGCTGCCGCTGCATCTCAATCCGCTGCGCATGGCGGAGGAATACGCCATGCTCGACAACATGTCGGGTGGCCGCCTGATCGCCGGCTTTGCGCCGGGCTCGGGACCGGAGACCTTCAATTACGATGTGCCCTCGGCGCCCTCGCGCGGGCAATTCTGGGAGGCCGTCGATCTCATCCACCGCGCCTGGACCGAGGACGGACCGTTCGCGTGGGAAGGCCGCCACTATCCCCTGCGCTACGTCAATCCGTGGCCGCGGCCGACGCAGCAGCCGCATCCCCCGGTCTGGATCCCGAGCTCGCGCTCGACCGAAACCTTGGTCAACATCGCCAAGCGCGGATATTGCTATTTTCTGTCCTCGCGCAGCCACGGCAGCGAAACCGCGAAGTCGCAGGCGCAGTTCGCCAAGGTGCTCGAAGAGCAAGGCAGCCGCTTCGATCCCTTCCGGATGGGAATCCTCATGTCCGCTCATGTCGGCGACACCGATGCGCAGGCGCAGGACGAAGCCAAGGAAGGCGTCTGGTACTTCCTCAAGAACTGCCTCAAGGGACACCTGCGGCGCGAAGGCCGCATGCTCACCGCCGGGCCGGGCATTCCCTACATTCCCCCTTCCGAATTTCGCAACTATCTGAAATTCTCCGATCCGAGCGCGCCGCTGCTCGGTGACGCCGAGGATTGGAGCGACCTGCAGCGCGCCCAGTCGATCATCGTCGGCGGCCCCGACACGGTCTATCGCCGCATCATCGACATCGTCGAGCATGCCAAGTGCGGCCACCTGCTGATCCAGTTCCACATGGGCAACATGCCGGACGCGCTGGTGCGCAAGAGCATGACGTTGTTCGCGCGCGAGGTTGCGCCGCGGTTGCGGGAGCATTCGGCAAAACTGTTCGGTCGTCACTTTCCCGAAATGGAACGCAGTGCGGAGATGGCACAGTGAGCGATACGATGGTGGAGGTGCGCGGGCGCAAGGTGGCGCTCATTGAAAGCGGGCAAGGCGAGCCGCTGGTCTACCTCCACGGCTTTGCCGACGTGCACGGCGTGGCCGCTGATTTTCAGCCCTTTCACCTGCGGCTCGGCACCGCCGCCCGGGTGATCGCGCCCGCCCATCCCGGCTGCGCGCAGAGCGACGAGCTCGCCGAAGGCTACGGCATCGAGAATGTCATCTTCCATTACCTCGAGGTCTTCGACGCCCTGGGCCTGACCAGTTTCGATCTGGTCGGCCACTGCGTCGGCGGCTGGATCGCCGCCGAACTGGCCGTGCGCTACCCCGAACGGGTGCGGCGCCTCTGCCTGATCGGCGCCTGCGGACTGTTCGTGCCGGGCGCGCCCATCGGCGACATCTTTTTGCACTCGCAACCCGAGCGCGGCGTGCAGCTCACCAGCCTGCGCAAGCTCTTGTTCTACACCGAAAACGCCCCCGCCGGATTGCGCTTCTATGCCAGCGCGCGCGGCGATCTCGAGGAGGAGATGCGGCGCTATCAGATGCTGCGCTTCGGCTCCTTCGTTGGATTCAAGCCACCGTATTTCTACAACCGCGTCCTGCGCGGGCGTCTCTACCGCGCCACCATGCCGGCCGCGGTGATCTGGGGGGCGGCGGATCGCATGGTGCCGTGCGCCCACGGCGACGCCTATGTCGCGGGCCTGCCCGGCGCCGCGGACCTGACGCTGATCCAGGGCGCCGGCCATGCCGCGCCACTCGAGCGGGCCGACGCCACCGCGGATGCGGTCATTGAATTTCTCAATACGACGGGCGGCGCCGTCCAGCGTGCGAGCAATGGCTGAACGGAGCGCGGCCAACGCCTTGCCGCGCACTCGCTGTGCCGCCTCCCCTTTTAATCCGCCACCCTGAGGTGCGAGCGAAGCGAGCCATCGCAAGTCGGCTATAGCCGACTTGCGCAATTTAGGAATCCTATCTCGGGTAAACCCGAGATAGGTGGGCGACGGCCCAAGCTCAGGCCCGCTCATCCTTCGAGGCTCGCGCTGCGAGGAGCACCTCAGGATGACGGGAGTTAGAACAACGGAAGGTGTCACGCGTGAAGACAAGCCGCGACTATGTCAGCGCGCGCTTTCGACCGCCTTGCGCGCCTCCGCAACTACGTCGGGCGGCGTGCGATAGAGGTCCTTGACAAGGGCGTCGATGGCGGCACCCGCCACCGGGTTGATCTCGATCCTGCTCTTCTCGGCGTCCGCCAGGAATCCCGGATCCTTCATCGTCTGATCAAAGGCCGCGCGCAGGGCGTCTCGCCGGTCCGCCGGAATCTCCGGCGGAGCAACGAACGGGCGTCCCATCGTCTG
>CAVRXD010000049.1:0-35626 GCA_963725065.1 uncultured Alphaproteobacteria bacterium | reverse complement strand
GGTGCGGGATCAGACCTTGATCTTCTCGTCCGCCATGACGCGCTCGACCGCGGGGCGCTTGACCATGCGATCCTTGAACGCGGTGTAGTTCTTGAGCTCGCCCATGGGGAGCTCGCGCCGCACGCCCCAAGTGTAGAACACGAAGCCATAGGGATCGAGCACGGAGTACTGGTCGGAGAACCATTCCCGACCCGCCAGCTTTTCATCGATCTGCTTCAGGTAGCCGTGGAAGGTCTTGAGGCCGGTTTCCTTCAGCGTGGGATAGGCCGACGGGTCGCTCGCGTAGCGCTCGGGCCGTCCGACATGGGCGTGGGCGGGATGCACGCTGGCGGCAAAGAAGCCGATCAGGGAGAGCGCCTTGGCGTCGGCCAGTTGCTCCTTCGGCCACAGGCCGAAGCGTTTGCCGAGATAGGGCAGGATGGCGGTGTTCTCGGCCAGCGGCTCGCCCTCGTCGAGGCGCAACACCGGCACGCGCCCCTGCGGGTTGATCTTGAGATAGCTCTCGGTGCGCTGCTCGCCGTTGGCGAGGTCGACCTTTTGCGGCTGGTATTTCTCGCCGCTCTCCTCCAGCACGATATGCGCCGCCATCGAGCACGCACCCGGAGCATAGTACAACGTCAGCATTCCACGTCCTCCATCACACAAAACCATGGTCGGCGCTCGTCGCGCTTCTCGATCCTAGCGCGGCTCAACCGCTTTTCTTCGGCGCCGAGGCCGGCACCGGCAGGCCTGATATCTTCACGTTGACCGAACCCAGATGGGTGCGGCTGGTGAAGTACAGGGTTTTCCAGTCGTCGCCGCCGAAGGCGATGTTGGTCGTGGCGGGATAGCCGTGCACGATGCGGCCGAGCTTCCTGCCCTGGGGATCGAGGATCCAGATCCCGCCGGCGCCGCCGCAATAGACGTTGCCGGCGACGTCGACCTTCATGCCGTCGGGCACGCCGGGCTCGCTGCCGCGCAGGTCGGCGAACACCCGGTCGCTCTGCCTGGCGATCGTTCCGTTGGGCTGGACGTCGAAGGCGCGGATATGGCCGCGGCGGGTGTCGTTGACGTAGAGCACGCTCTCGTCCGGCGAGAACGCGAGCCCGTTGGGGAAGACGAAATTATCGACCAGCAGGCTCAACGTGCCGAGGTCGGGCGTGAGCCGATAGACGCCGGCGAAAGTCAGGTCCCACTGCTCGGGCGCCGCCGGGCTGCTCCACGGATCGGTGAAATAGATCGCGCCGTCGGACTTGACCACCACGTCGTTGGGCCGGTTGAGACGCCGCCCCTGGAAGCTGTTCGCGAGCACGGTGAGACTGCCGTCGAGCTCGCGCCGCGTCACCCGCCGGGTGTCGTGCTCGCACGAGAGCAGCCGGCCCTGCTGATCGCGCGTCAGCCCGTTGGCGCGATTGCTCGGCTCGAGATCCACGCTCGGCGCCTGCCCCGGCATGTGCTTCATCCGGCGGCTGTTGTGAATGTCGGTGAACAGCAGGAAGCCGCCCTCCTTCCACCACAGCGGCCCCTCGGCCGGCCCGAGCGGCCCGCCGAAACCGGTGGCCAGCTCCTTGATCGGTTCGCTGGTCGCGATGATCTTGTCCAACTCGGGCGCAAGCAGCTCGATGCGCGTGTTCGCCTGCGCGAACGCACGACTGATGCCGCCGTCGAAGGCCAGGCCGCCCGCAGCCGCAGACAGCGCCAGCATGTGTCGGCGCGAGATGTCACGATCCATGTCCATGGTGAATCCCTCCCTTGCACGCGTTGCGTTTCTGTCGATTGGAATGAGCGATGATAGGCCGCACCATCGGGCGATACCAGTAGCGGGTCGGCGATCTGCCCCCGGGCCGGGCATGTGGTCTGGTGCGGACGGCGCAGCCGACCGTGAACGCGCAAACTGTGATGGCGATCACATCGCCGATGACCGCGGCCTCGTAGCCTTCAATGGCATTGGCACACGGACGGGGGGCCCCTCACATGAACACACGACTTGTCGCCAGCGTCCTGGCGCTTCTGGTGTCGGGGTCATCCGCGCACGCATCGATGACCCTTTCCAGCTGGCAGCCGGCTCAGAAGGCGGCTGCGACGACAACCAGCACGGTGACAACAACAGGCACGGCGACACCCCCCAGCGCCGCCGCGCCTGGCAAGGCGCAGGCGCCGGCTTTGCCCCGCACGGTCGCCAAGCCCAACGTCGACACGCCTGCGACGTCCGCCGCGACCGGCCGATCCGCCGGCTCCAAACGCGACAAGATCGAGAAACGCGACAAGATCGAGCAGGCCGACGACGGGGACGAGCGCAGCGAGGACTCGACCCCGTACAAGGCGCGGCGGACGCAGCGCGCGGCCGACGCGACCAGAGGCGGCGACGATGACGCCATGACCTCTCGCAAGCGAGGCCTCGAGAAGATCGGGCGAATGCTGGAGGCCATGCACAGGATGAGACCGAATTTCTTTGCACGCTGGCGGTGATTGCGCAGCGCGTGGCGCGGCACCGCGCCATCCTGAGCGCATTGCCTTACGCAGCGCTCAGCATGAAATATTTGCAACGGTAGGCCCATCGCCTCTCTTCCCTGACCGAGACGACCTGCAGCCCTGCGCGTTGCAATTCCGCACGAAGCAACGGTTCACGCGCTTTATAGAAACCGAGCATGACAACGCCATCGACCGCGAGACACCGTTTCACATCCCCGAGGAATCGTTTCAGGGTGTCATAATTTTCATCAGTCACGGCTCTCTCCAGCCAATCCTTCGGCCGCTCGCCGTAATAGGGGGCGTTGAAGAAAATGAAATCAAACTTGTGCGAAATCGCCGCGAGCACGTCCCCTTGAATGACATACGCATTCGACAGGCGTCGGGCGCCGAAATTGAAGGCGATGTTTCTAGCGGAGTCGGGAGATATGTCCACGGAGACGACGAGTCTGGCTCCGCCTTCAGCCGCAAACACCGAGACAATTCCGCAGCCGGCGCCCACCTCGAGAAAGCTCTTGCCTGCGAGGGCGGGAAGGCAGTCCACGGCGAATTTCGAGGACCAATCATATCTCGGACTGAACACTCCGGGAAAAACTCTGATGGCTTTGCCCCGATACGAAATGTCGTAGGGGCGGCGATGCCGTCGCATCAGCCAAAGAAATACCGAGATTCGCAACGACATCTGCCACCTGCAAACTGCGGGATTGCGGACTATCGGGGCGTTGGATTGGCGGGGAAGGCGGTGAACCTGTTGCTGGCGACGGCGACTGCCGCGTCACTATCAAGAAATTTCAAAGACGTTTCAATAAGTCGGGAGACGTTCTAGGGCAACAGCTTGTAGCGCGGAATCATCGCGACGACTACGCGGCTGGCCGAATTGACGACCAGGATACGATCGTCGAATTTCGCGAATTGATGGCCCTCAACGAGCGGCACGTCGCGGGTGACGCCGGCGGGCAGATCGTGCAGCGGTACTTCCCGCGGCAGCGGATCGGCCACCGCGGGCGCCGGCACGTGGGCGACCTGCGCGTCCGGCACCAGCATGACGCCGTCGAAAATGCGCCCGCGCTGCTCGTCGCTGAGCGCGAGCTCGGCGCGGCTCCGGGGACCGACACTGCCGGTAGTCTCGTCCATCAGGGAGGTATCCGTGTCATCACCGCCGGCGCGGCCGCCAAGACCGGTATGGGCAGCCGCCGCCAAGCCCGCGCAAACCACGAGCGTGATCGTAACCATGCCGCCGCGCAAGGAGGACATTCGTCTCGCTCCCGAAGCTTCCACTCCAAAGGCTAGAGTTGGCCGCCTCTCACCGTGTTAACGCGCGAGGGGCTAATTCCGTTTCATCGCTGTGTGTTGCGCAGAAGCCTCACGACAGGAACCTGGAATTTTTGCTTAAAGGCAATGTTTTCAATAGATTGCCCGCGCCGCCGCAATTAACCAACGCGCCAATCACGGGGGCTGCCGGGTGCTGGGAGTGGTGCTCGCCGCGCTGTCCGCGGCGACGTTTGCGTTCAACAATGCCAGCGCGCGCCGCGGAGTCCTGACCGGTTCCGTGGCCCAGGCGCTCGCGATCACCGTGCCGATCGGCGTGCCGATGTTCCTGGCCGCCGTGATCGCCACCGGGAACCTGGGCGCGGTGTGGCATTTTTCGAGCCAGGCGCTCGGCCTCCTGGCGCTGGCCGGCGTGCTGCATTTCGTGGTGGGACGCTACGGCAATTTCCGCGCCGCCCAGGCGATCGGAGCCAACCTGTCGGGCCCGGTTATCCAGCTCAGTCTCGCCATCACCCTGGTGCTGGCGGTGCTGGTGCTGAAGGAGCCGATGACGCCGCTGCGCATCCTCGGGATCGCGTTGCTCGCGCTGGCGCCGGCACTCATGCGCAACGCCTCAGCCGGCGCGCCCGAACAGCCCGACACGCCGGCGCCGGCATTCAAGCCGCGCTACGCCGAAGGCTACGCCTTTTCGATCATGGCGGCGCTGGTCTACGGGGTCTCGCCGCTGCTGATCCGGCTCGCGGTCATCGGCGGCGACCTCGGCACCGGCGTGGCCGCCGGCCTGGTGTCATACGTCGCCGCCACCGCGACGATCGCACTGCTCCTGCTGTGGCCCGGCCAGTTGCGTCACGCCCTTGCGGTCACGCCGGAATCGAGGAAGTGGTTCACCTATTCCGGCGTCTCGGTCAGCATTGCCCAGATGTTCATCTACATGGCCTATGCGGTCGCGCCGCTTTCGGTGGTGACACCGATCCTGCAATTGCATCTCGTGCTGCGCCTCGTGTTCTCGCGCGCGCTCAACCCGCACCACGAGATCTTCGGCGGACGCATGGTGCTGGGGACCGCGTTGTCGGTATTGGGCGCGGTCGCGCTCTCGCTCGACGTCGAGCACGTGCTGGCGCTGGTGCCGCTGCCGCCGGCGATCGCCGCGTTTGCGCGCTGGCACTGGCCCTAGTGCGGTGGATTTGAAGTTCCTATCATTATAGCCGCGCGTTTGTTTAGGAACTTCAAATCCAAAACCGCACTAGAATCATAGATTGCTAGTGTCCCTTTGATTCCGAAGTTCGCAAGCGAGCGCGCCGCATAAGGATGCGAACTTCGGAATCGGGACACTAGACGGAGCGTCTCCTCGCGCGCGGCGGTCGATTGTTGCAGCCCACCGCCTTCAACGGGCCACTACCTCAGTACGGGCGGCATTAACCGCTCCCGCAGGAACACTCGCCGGCACGTCCGCCCGGGGGATCCTTTGCCAACAAAATGCCAAGAGGCCGTGGTGCAAGAGGCCGGGTTGCAGAGACCGTGTCGACTGCGACAGGGAATTCGAACGCGTGGAAATGCAAATGGATGCGAGACGACTTCTGCCTGTCTGCGTCGTGCCGATGGCGCTGGTCCTGGTTGCGGGCGTCGCCCGCGCCCAGACGCAACAACCGTATCCAGGGGGTGCGCCGTCCGAGCCGGCGCTCGAGCTGCCGGCCGACGAGCCATTGGATCTGTCCACCCCCGAGCCGGAAGAGCTCAAGGGCATCCGGCCGTTGAGCGAGCGTCCGCTCGCGTCGCCCTGGGACAGCAAAGTCGGAATCGACTATCATAAGCCCTCGATTCCGGCGACCAACTTCCAGCCCGAGCAACTCACCGCCGGCGCCATCCCGGACCAGTCGGCCGGCGTGGCGTGGGCGACTGTCACCGCTCCGGGCTTCGGCTCCGCGCTGGGCTGGGACCAGACCGCGATCGAGACCCGCGTCGATCCCGCGCAGGAGCAGACCCAACTCGGTACCAGGCTGAGCCGCTCCGTGCCGGTCGGCGAGGACGTGTCGGTGACGCTGGAGAACGGCGTCTCGATGACGCGCAGCCTGCCGAGCGGGGGCGGGCAAAACCACGGCTGGGCGAGCAGCCAGGCGCTACGTTTCAATGTCCTGCCCACGGATACGATCGTGTCGATCGGCGCCGACATTTCGAGCACGGACGACAAGTGGCTGCGCACCTTGAGCGCCGAGCAGAAACTGTTCGGTGGGCCGTTCAGCGTGACCGGCTCGGTCAGCGAAACGCCGGCCGGCGACATGTCCAAGAGCCTGCGCGCGGGATTCAAGCGGACGTGGTAAGTGGAGCCGCAGGTCCAGCGCGAGCCCAACGTCCTTGGTCCCAATAGCCTTGCCATGCGCTCCCCCCCCTTGTGGGGAGGGAGCAGACCGAAGTCTGCGGCTTTAGCTGATTACATTTGACTGAGTGGACGCGTCATTATCGCGCGTACGACTCGCAAAGGAGCATGCGCTACGGCGTGCGGCGTCCTTCGCCCGCCTTCGGCGCCTGGACGTCGTCCATGAACACGCCCACCACGTATCGGGTCACCGGCGACACCAACAGCACCCGGTTGTTCGCCACGGCGTAGCGATAGTCCTTGGTCTGCAGCACGCGGGCGACGACGTCGTCCGGCATCGGACGCAACTCGACCGATGATGGCAGCTCGACGCCAATGTCGGCGTTGAAGGCCGGCCCGGCGGGCTGCCCCTTGAGCGCGGCATAGATCGCACCACGCTGCTCGTCGGTCAGCAGCTTGAATGTGTAGGCAGCGGTGCTGAGCTTGTCGTCGGCGGCGTTCTTCTCGGAAAACTTTGCCGGTACGGTATCGGTATTTTCCGGCGCACCGGGAACCGCCAAGGCGCCGTTGACGAACACCGAATTGTCCGCCGGCTTCTGGCTCGGGGCGTGCGAGCTCGGCTCGTCCGCGCCCATCTTGCCGGACGGCGTCTGCTGCGCCTTTTCCTGCTGTTGCTGCTGCTGCGGCTCGGCGGCGGGCGCCGCTTGCTGGGCGACGGCGTTGCCTGCGCTCAACGCCGTGCTGCCCAGCAGCGCCAGAACGAGAGAACCGGTCCGCAAAAAGTTGCTTGGCATGTTGCTCTCCTACGCCATGAGGACGCGCCCCGGCGATTGCTCGCACCGCAACCACGCGCTTCCGCGAGAACGCGGCGACGTGCTCCACGGGCGATTATCCACGGACATAACCACCGGGATCGCCGTTTGGTTGCATGCCGCCGCCGTGCGGCGCGGGTTACTCGCACTCGTTGCGATGTCACCTGGACAGCACAGCGGGCGGATTTCTCCGCCCCGTGCGCGGCCGATCATCACTTTCGGCTTTGCAGGTCGCCGCGCGTGCGTCAGATTCCCCTGGCCGGGAGAGGGATTATTCGATGATTCTCGCAGCGCTTGCCGCGGCGACGCTCGTCGTCAGCGTCGCGACCGGCCCCACCGCCAAACCGAGCTCCGCGCCCACCCTGTCCGTGCAGCAAAAGAGCGCGGCGATGCAGCCGCTGCTGCGCTCCGCCACCGAATGTATTGCGCGCACGGTCAGCACCGATCCGCGCTTCGGGAACCGCAACGGCAATCTCGGCGATCTGATCGTGCAGTCCATGCCCAGTTGCACCACCGAGGTGCGCGCCATGATCGAGGCCTATGACCGCTATTTCGGCGATGGCGAGGGTGAGGCGTTCTTCATGGGCCCTTATCTCGACGTGCTGCCGACAGCCGTGAGCAAGTGGGTCAGGGACGCGGTGAAATAGCCGCCGCGGCGCATGCAAAATGGCCCCCGGGGTCGGGGGCCATTTCACGTCCGTATCAGTCCGCCTTCAGTCGCACTGCCGCTCGGTGCGCGTGACCCGCGCGCCGTGGCGCCATTCCCGCACGGTGACCGTGCGGCAATGGGACCGTCCATCGGTGACCACGACACCGTGGCGGTGACGGCGGGGTGTCCCGACCACAACTCCCGGGCCATCCCGGCCGCCGATGCGTACATCGACATCAGCCTGTGCGAGCCGAACCGGATCGGCCTTGGCAGTTCCGGCCAGCAGCGGCGCGACCGTCAGCACGGCAGCCGCCGTCGCGATTGCAAGCAATGCGTTTTTCATTGTCGTTCCTCTCTGGGGTTCAGGAGCCACCCCAACGACGGATCGACAAAATCGTTCCGCCCCCGGAGAGCGAAACCGAGCAAAAATCGGTATGAGACTTTCAGACCAGACGCGGCGCCAACACCGGCTTGAGCACGAGTGAAAGCGGAAGCGTGAGCAGCACGATCGCGGCGACAACGAGCAATGTCGTTGACACGCCGAGCGCATCGCCGACGACGCCGTAGAGCGCCGGCGCGAGCGCACCCGCCCCGATGGTGCCGGTATAGAACACGCTGAAAGCGCGCGCGCGACGCTCGGGCGCCACCAGATCGGGAACCGAGCCGTACAGCACCGAGGAGGTGCCGTTGAGCGCGATGCCGATCAACGGCAGCACCAGCATCGCAGCTCCGAGCGGAAGCGGCAGCAGCGCGACGATCGCAATAGCGGTGAGCCCCTCGGTGAGCCAGACCGTCGCGATGGCGCCGATGCGCGCGCCGATGAAGGCGCAGACCAGCTTGCCGACCGCGCCGCCGGCGAACACCAGCGTCAGCGCAAGCCCGACGGTGGGCACGCTCGCGCCCTTGGCCGTGAGCAGGAACGGCAGGAACAGCAGGAACCCCATCCGGGTCGCGCTGTCGAGCATGCCGATCGCGAGCAGCACGGGAAAGGCGAAGCGAGGGCGCGCGCCATGCGCGGTCCCCGGCGCGTTCTGTCCGGCACCCTTCGCTCCGATCTCGGCGCCGTAACGCGGCGTCACCACGAAGATCGCCACCGCCGCCGCGATGCCGAGCGCGCCGAGCAGCGCCAGCACCGGCCGCCACGACATCACCAGCAGCAGCAGCGAGGCGGCAGCCGGGACGGCCATCTTGCCGATGTCGCCGGCGAAATTGTAGGTGCCCAGCGCCTTCATCGAGCGCGGGCCGGCGAAGGCGCGCGCAATCAGCGATGACGCCAGCGGATGCTGCGTGCTCGCGCCCATGCCGCCGACAAAGAGCGCAACGGTCAGGAGCCCGAGACCGGCGCTCGCGCCGGCCAGGCAGTAGCCGGCGCCGGCAAGCGCAGTTCCGAGCGCGAGCACCGCAGCGGTACCCAGACGTTCGGCGATGAGCCCCGAGGGAATTTGCAGGCCGGCCATGGTGCCGGAGAACAGCGCGCGCAGCAGCCCGAGCTCGGCAAAGCCCAGCCCGAACTCCCTCTGCCAGATCGGCAGCATCACATAAATGAGGTCGGTATAGCCGTCGTGCAGCGCGTGGGCACCGCAGCCGACCGCGGCGGCGCGGCGCTCGTCGCGCTTGAGCGCAAGCCCGCCCTTGCCGTGCACCGGCGGATCGAGCACCGGCTGGCTCGCGACACTCATCTCGCAGTACTCATGTCGCAGCACTCATCTCGCACCACTCATGTCGCCGCACTTATGGCGTCTGCCCGCCCGCGTTCCTGCGCTCGACAAACACGCTGCTGATGAACGAGATCACTTGCTCACCATGCTGGTTCACGCCGGTGTTGTGCATGGAGATCATGCCCCAGCCCGGGCGGTTGTTCAAAGGCCGGGTCTCGATCACCTCACTGCCGTACGACACGGTATCGCCGACATAGACCGGCTTGAGCCATTGCAGGTCGCGGAAGCCGGGCGAAGGTCCGAGCTGGGCAACCGCTTCGCCGCGCGCCCGCCGTTCGTCGTCTTCGCGCCGGCGACGGTCGATCAGCAGCCGCATCCAGACGCAGGCGGTGTGCCAGCCCGAGGCGCAGAGCCGGCCGAAGTGCGAGCGCGCCGCGGCCTCGTCGTCGACATGGAACGGTTGCGGATCGAAGCGTTGCGCGAACGTCTTGATGTCCTCGGCGGTAAAGACGTGGCTGCCGATCTCGACGGTCTCGCCGACGCGGATGTCCTCGAAGAACTTCATGTCGGCGGGTCCGCTGGCACGCGCATGTAGTCGAGGGCGAGTGTCCGGCGCGCGCTCATTTAGCCTCGCCGCGCTGGGCGCTCGCTTCGCTCGCCAGCGCGGCACGCCCGAACATCGGGCTCACGACCAGGGTCATCAGCCGCCGCTCGGACGCGTCGAGGAGTTCGAAGCGGAACTTGACGAATCCCAGGTCGGACCGGCTGCGCGAGGCGCGAGTCTCGAGCACGGTGGCACGCAACGTGACCCGTTCGCCTGGGCGCAGCGGCGCGAGCCACTTCACCTCCTCCACGCCGGGCGCGCCCATGAAGCTCGCGTCGACGAGCAAGTTGTCCGTCAGCATGCGCATCAGGATGCAGCAGCTGTGCCAGCCCGACGCGACCAGGCCGCCAAGCAGCGTCGCACTCGCGGCCTGCTCGTCGAGGTGCATCGGCTGCGGATCGTATTCGGCTGCGAAGGCGACGATCTCGGCGCGGGTGACGACCCGCGAACCGCAATCGGTGACCTGGCCGGGGGTAAAATCTTCCCAATGCAAGCGAGGCACGGCGATCCCTGCGGATGACAAGGCATTGTTCCCTAGACGCCACCTCCGGCGAGGTCAACCGGTGTCCTGGAACCGCAGCCGGCTTGCGCGCAGCGCCCGGCACGCATCGATTAAACCGGCATTAACCACGGGCAATCGAGACCCTCGATTTGACCAGCGAAATGTCGCAGTGCAGTGTCCGATGCCTGCGGCGAGGACCGGGCGACGCCGCGGCGTGGTCGAAGGTTTGGGGACTGAGCCGCCCGGCTGCGCGAGAACGGCTTCAACTCATTGGCGGCGCCCCTGCGTCGGGAGGAGGACCCCATGTTTGATTTTCGCGACCTGTTCCAATGGGAACGGTTCATCACGCCTTCGATCATCAAGATATTCTATTGGCTCGCGGTCGGCATCGCACTGCTGTTCGGCCTTTCCGGCATCGTATCCGGCCTGGCGCTGATGTCGCTCAGCCCGCTCGCCGGCCTGTTCTATATCATTGCCAGCCTGATCGGGATGGTCATCAGCGTGATCTTCGCACGCATCATCTCCGAGTTCGTGCTGATCATGTTCCGCATCAACGAGCATCTCGGCGCCATCCGCCAGCGCGGACAGATGTAACGCAAGATTCGGGGCTGAAACGTAGGTGGGCAAAGCGAAGCGCGCCCACGCGTTTCACGTACAATTCGTCGGGCGGACCGACGCTACGCCACTCGAATCACCCGCCGCGGCCGCAGCAAACTCGGTCTGCTCCCTCTCCCGTGGGGAGACGGAGCGCACCGAGCTTGCGGATCGACGGCGTTAAAACGGCTAGGTCGCAAACCTGAAATGCATGACGTCGCCGTCGGCGACCACGTAATCCTTGCCTTCGAGTCGCAGCTTGCCGCCGTCGCGCGCGCCCGCTTCGCCGCCGAGCGCGACGTAATCGTCATAAGCGATGGTCTCGGCGCGGATGAAGCCGCGCTCGAAATCGGTATGGATCACGCCCGCGGCCTGCGGCGCCTTGGTACCATGGGTGATGGTCCAGGCCCGCGTCTCCTTCGGCCCGGCAGTGAAATAGGTGACGAGATCGAGCAGCGCATAGCCCGCGTTGATCAGGCGATCGAGCCCGGCCTCGTGCAAGCCGACCGCCGCCAAGTACTCGGTACGCTCCTCGCGCGACAGCACCGCAATCTCCGCCTCGATCTTGGCCGAGATGACGACACAACCGGCGCCCTCGGCTTTCGCGCGCGCCTCGACCTGGCGTGAGAACGCGTTGCCGGTGGCGGCGGACGCTTCGTCGACGTTGCAGACATAGAGCACCGGCATGGAGGTCAGCAGGCCAAGCATATGGAACGCCCGCTCCTCCTCCGGCTTGCGCTCGACCAGGCGGGCGGGCTTGCCGTCGCGCAGGAGCACGAGCGAACGGTTGACGAGGTCGAGCATTTCGCGCGCCTCCTTCGCGTCCTTGTCGCTGCCCTTGGCCTTCTTCTCCAGCGCGTCGACGCGACGTTCGAGACTGTCGAGATCGGCCAGCATCAACTCGGTCTCGACCGTCTCGATGTCAGCGTTCGGGTCGATGCGGTTCTCCACATGGGTCACGTCGGAGTCCTCGAAGCACCGCACCACGTGCGCGATGGCATCGACCTCGCGGATGTTGCCGAGGAACTGATTGCCGAGGCCTTCGCCCTTGGAGGCGCCGCGCACCAACCCCGCGATGTCCACGAAGGTCAGCCGCGTCGGCACGATCTGGGCGGACTTCGCCAAGGCGGCAAGCTCGCGCAGCCGCGGATCGGGCACCGCCACCTCGCCGACATTAGGCTCGATGGTGCAGAACGGATAATTCGCCGCCTGCGCCGCGGCGGTCTCGGTCAGAGCGTTGAAGAGGGTCGACTTGCCCACATTGGGCAGACCGACGATGCCGCACTTGAATCCCATGATCTCTCTGGTGTCCTGATTCCGAGGTCGTAAACCCCGCCACCGCACTTAGTGTCCTGATTCCGAAATTCGCAAACTCTCGCCGCGCCTTCCCGTCCATCGCGCCCGTGTCGATCCGCAACGCGGCGGTTCAGCCTTCCGGCCGGTCCGGCGGATCGCGGCCCTTGGGGTCGTCGAACCCTTTGGCCTGCATGCCGAGGTGCACCTTGTTCTGGAAGCTCGCGTCCTGGCCTTTGGCCAGCAGGCCGGCATCGTCGGCGATGATGGCGCACAAGGCCTCCACCCAGGGCCGCTCGTCCTTGGCAAAGTCGTTGAGCACGTAGCCATGAACCAGGTCCTTGACGCCGGGATGTCCGACCCCGATGCGCACACGGCGGTAATCGTTGCCGACATGCGCCGAGATCGAACGCAGACCGTTATGGCCGGCGACACCGCCGCCGGTTTTGACCCGGACCTTTGCGGGCGCGAGGTCGATCTCGTCGTGAAACACCACGATGTCGCCGACCCCGAGCTTGTAGAAGTGGGCGGCCTCCGCCACGGCACGCCCGGACTCGTTCATGTAGGTGCCCGGCAGCAGCAGCAACACGCGCTCGCCGCCGAGCGGCCCCTCGGCCGACACCCCCTGGAAGCGCCGCCGCCACGGGGTGATGCCATGGCGCCGGGCGATCGCGTCGACCACCATGAAACCGATATTGTGCCGGTTGCCGGCATAGCGCGAACCGGGATTACCGAGCCCGACGAACAGCAGCATGGACGGGTCACCCCAACGTCGTCATGCCCGGGCTTGACCCGGGCATCCATCTTGCGAAGACGATGGATTGCCGGGCCAAGCCCGGCAATGACGATCGGCTAACGCTCGTCCGCTGCGGACGACAACAATCGAAATACTTACTTCTTCTCCGCAGCCGGAGCACCGGCAGCGGGAGCAGCCGCGCCGGGCGCGCCGCCCGGAGCCGCGCCTTCGGCCGGAGCAGCGGCGGCAGCA
Organism: uncultured Alphaproteobacteria bacterium; assembly: GCA_963725065.1. Taxonomy (GTDB): domain Bacteria; phylum Pseudomonadota; class Alphaproteobacteria; order Rhizobiales; family Xanthobacteraceae; genus VAZQ01. The sequence goes on along the minus strand of CAVRXD010000049.1, from coordinate 22,495 downwards.
GCGGCAGCAGCAGCCGACGCGGCGGCAGCTTCGGCGGCCGCCTTCATTTCTTCCGCGTAGCCCGACGGCGGCACGATGGTGACCAGCGTCTGATCAAGCTTGCCGACAACCCGCACGCTCGACGGCAGCTCGACCTCGTTGAGATGCTTGGAATAGTTGATCTCGAGGCCGGAGATATCGACATCGATCGATTCCGGGATGTTCTCGGGCGCGCAGATCACCTCGACCGTGTGAGTGACGATATTGACGGTGCCGCCGCGCTTCACGCCCGGCGCCTGCTCGGCGTTCATGACGTGGACGGGAATGCGCACCCGGATCTGCACGCCTTCGCTCAGCCGCAGGAAGTCCACGTGCACCGGGAGATCCTTCACCGGGTCGAGCTGGAAATCGCGCGGAATGACCCGGTGCTTGGCACCGTCGACGTCGAGGTCGTACACCGTGGTGAGGAAGTGTCCGGCATAGATGCGCTGCTTGAGCTCGGCATGGTCGACCGAGACGTTGAGCGGGGGCTTGCCGTCGCCGTAGATCACGCCCGGTACGCGGCCGGCGCGGCGCTCCGCCCGGGCGGCCCCTTTGCCGGCCCGCGAGCGCGCCGCCGCCTTCATCTCTTTGACGGTCGCCATGGTGCAAAATCCTCTTAAAACGAAACGGCCGCCAAAAGCGGCCTTTCTTCCGCGGCAGCGCCTCCAGGCGTGCCTGGCGGGGTATCTGGTCCGCGGGACTGTGCGAGCAGGCGGCGGTGACCTGCCTGCGGGTTCGGCGCGCTTATAGCGAGCGGAGTGACGAAAGACAAGAAATGCAGAACGGGCCGGGCCGGCTCAAAAACGACGGACGGCTCAGGCGCTTAAGGGGCTCTGCCGGGACCGAGCCGGGCCTCCAGGGCGGCCACGCGGGCCTTGAGGTCCTCGTTTTCCTCGCGCGCCAGCCGCGCCATCTCCTTGACCGCCTCGAACTCCTCGCGCTTGACCACGTCGAGGTCGCGCAGGATGCGGTCGGCCTGGTTGCGGAACACGGTATCGACCTCGCGCCGCACGCCCGAGGCGACCCCGGCCGCGTCGTTCATCAGCCGTGCCATCTCGTCCAGGAAACGGTTGCTGGTCTGGGTCATCGCTCGCCTCGGCTCCAATCCAACCTCTCCCCAACAATGGGGGCCGTTTGTTTCCGCCGCAAGGGCCGTCCGACCCGGCGCGTGTCCGCGCCGGCGGGGCGCGAGCTCATTGCGGCTCGATCTTGGCCGCCTTCACCAGCGGCTCCCATTTCGCGATGTCGTCCTGCAGGCGCGCGGCGGTGGCCTTCGAGTCGTCGCTCAAGGGCAGCGCCGCGATCCGCTCGAGGAACTGCCGCGTCTCATCGGTGCGCGCAATCTGGTTCATCCAGGCGCCGAGCTTGGCCACGATCGGCTGCGGCGTGCCGGCCGGCACGAACGCGCCCCACCACGGGGTGAACTCGAAATTTCCCACGCCCGCTTCCATCATCGTGGGCACATCGGGAAGCGTCGCGATCCGCTGCGCCGTTGTTACTGCCAGCGCGCGGATCTTTCCGGCCTTGATCGGCCCGACCGCGAAGGTGCCGTCCATGATCATGAAATCGAGCGTGCCGTCCTCGACGTCGGGCAGCGCCTCTGGCGCGGTGCGGTAGGCGACGTGCACGGCATCCACCCCGGCCAGCTGCTTGTAGTATTCGGTCGACAGGATCGCAGTCTGATTGGTGGCGCCGTACTTGTTCTGCTTGCGCGATTTGAGATAGGCGGTGAGCTCGGCCACGGTCTTGATCGGGGACTTGGCGCTGACGGTCAGCATGAACGCGATTTCCGCGAAGGAGGCGATCGGGGTGAAACTCTTCACCGTGTCGAACGGCAGATTCTTGAACAGGAAGCGGCTGCCGGCCATGTTCGATGAGGCGATGAACAGGATGCTGTAGCCGTCGGGCTTGGCGCTCGCGACGATGCCGGCGGCAATGTTGCTGTTGGCGCCGGGCTTGTTCTCCACCACGACCGGCTTGCCCGCGAGCTTTTCGAGCTGCGCGGCGAAGTAGCGGCCAAGGATGTCGGCGCCGCTGCCGGCGGGGAAGCCGATGAAGACATGCAGCGGCCGGTTCGGATAGTCCTGCTGCGCCGCCGCCGGGCGTGGCCCCAGCACGAGTCCGAACAGCGCAAGCGCGAATGCCACGGCGAGGCGGCGCCGTCCCATCGCAAGACGATCGTTCATCACCTGCTCCTCCCATTTCGGGCCGGAGTTGCGCCGGCCTCCCGCACGTCTTGTTGGTGCGGTTTCGCTATTCCTGGAACGCTTCGTCACGCCGGCTGCGAAATTGCGGAATGATGATCAGCGCGATCAGCGCCAGTCCCGCGAGCAGGATGCACAGCGAGATCGGGCGGCGCAAGAAGATCGTGGGATCGCCGAAAGACAGCACCATGGAGCGGCGGAAATTCTCCTCCATCAGCGGACCGAGCACGAAGCCCAGCAGGAACGGCGCACCTTCGCAGCCGAGCTTGCCGAAGACGTAACCGAGCAAGGCGAAACCGGCCATCATGAGGATGAGGAAGGTGCTGGAATTGACGCTGTAGGCGCCGACGCAGCACAGCACCACGATGCACGGGAACAGCAGCCGGTACGGCACCCGCAGCAGACGCACCCAGATTCCGATCAGCGGCAGGTTGATGATGATCAGCATCAGGTTGCCCACCCACATGCTGGCGACCATGCCCCAGAACAGTTCCGGTCGATCCGAGATGATGGCGGTGCCCGGCGCGATGCCCTGGATCAGCATCGCCCCCATCATCAGCGCCATGACCGGGTTCGACGGGATGCCGAGCGTGAGCAGCGGAATGAAAGAGGTCTGCGCGCCGGCATTGTTGGCGGCTTCGGGCGCGGCCACGCCTTCGACCGCGCCCTTGCCGAACTCGGCGGGGAAACGCGAGGTTTTCTTCTCCAAGGTATAGGCGGCGAACGAGGCGAGCACCGCGCCGCCACCGGGCAGGATCCCGAGCAGGGCGCCGATCATCGTGCCGCGCACGACGGCGGGCGCGGCGCGGCGGATTTCCGCGCGGCTCGGCCACAGGCTGGAGATCACGGTGGCAGCGGCGCGCGGGTCGCGGCGGCGATCCAGGTTGCTCAGGATCTCCGCCAGCCCGAACAATCCCATGGCGAGGGGCACGAAATCGACGCCGTCGTAGAGCTCAGGCACGCCGAAAGTGAACCGGGCGGTGGCGCTCTGCGACTCCGTGCCGACCAGACCGACGAGCAAGCCGAGAATGACCATGCCGACCGCCTTCACCACCGAGCCGTGGGCGAGAATCACGGCGGCGATCAGCCCGAACAGCATCAGCGCGAAATATTCCGGCGAGCGGAATTTCACCGCGAATGCGGCCAGCACCGGCGCAAATGCCGCGATGAGGATGGTCCCCACGCAGCCGGCGAAGAGGGAGCCGACGGCAGCGATGGCGAGCGCGGCGCCGGCGCGCCCCTTCTGCGCCATCTGATAACCGTCGATACAGGTCACCACGGAAGACGACTCGCCTGGCAGATTGACCAGGATGGCCGTGGTCGAGCCGCCGTACTGCGCCCCGTAATAGATGCCGGCGAGCATGATCAGGGCGCCGAGCGGGCTCAGCCCGAACGTCACCGGCAGCAGCATGGCGATGGTGGCGATCGGCCCGATGCCGGGAAGAACGCCGATCAGCGTTCCGATCAGGCAGCCGAACAGGCAGAAGCCCAGATTGACCGGGGTCACCGCGGCGCCGAAGCCGGTGGCGAGGTTGGCAAACAGATCCATCAGAAGGCCCAGACCACGAACGGCTGCCCGAGCAGATGGACGAACAGCAGCACGCACAGCGCCGCAATGCCGATCGCGAGCGCGATCGTCTCGCTCCAGCGCATGTCGCGGCTCGCGAGCGACGCGGTGACCGCGACCAGCACCACGGCAAGCGCGAGCCCGAGGCGTTCGATTGCCAGCGCGAACAGGACGATCGCCGAGAGGATCAACAATTGCGGCACGACCTGGCTTCGCTCGATCGCGGGCCCGTCAATGGCGAGCGCCCGCGCCGTCAGCAAGCCGCCGATCGCGACCAGCGCCCAGCTCAGCACGGCTGGCAGGTAGCCCGGTCCCATTTTGGTCAAGGTGCCGAACGCATAGTCCCGACCGAACCAAAGCGCCGCACAGCCGAACAGGATGAACAGAATGCCCGCCCAGAAATCCTGCGGGCTTCGCACGCGGACCATGCACCTTCGCTCCCGGCTCTCGCCGCAGCATACATGTCGGCTGGCATGGCGAAAATGCAGCGCGCTAAGGCCATCTCGGCCCGGCACCCGAACGTCGCCGACGACCGTGCGCCGGGCAACTTGACTCTGCGGGCCCCCTGCCCGCATCACGCCATCAGAGTGGTGCGAATCGCCGATGCCGCTTTACGCCATCCCCTTCCCCGCCTTCGACCCGGTGCTCGTCAGCTTCGGGCCGATTGCCATCCGCTGGTATGCGCTCGCCTATATCGTCGGCATCCTCCTGGGCTGGCTCTATGCGCGCACGGTCATCCGCAGCGAAAAGCTCTGGGGCGGACCGGCGCCCCTGACCGTCACCGACTATGACGATTTCGTGCTGTGGGTGACGCTCGGGATCATTCTCGGCGGACGGCTCGGCTACGTGCTGTTCTACAATCCCAGCTATTTCGTCGCGCATCCGCTGGAGAGCCTGCAGCTCTGGAAGGGCGGGATGTCGTTCCACGGCGGCTTTCTCGGCTGCGTGCTGGCGGTCGTCCTGTTCGCCCGCCACCGCGGCCTCTCCATTCTTTCGCTGGGTGACCTCACCTGCGCCGCCGGGACGATCGGAATCTTTCTCGGCCGCATCGCCAATTTCATCAACGGCGAGCTTTGGGGCCGCCCGACCGACGTGCCGTGGGCGATGGTATTTCCGACCGGCGGCCCGCTGCCGCGCCATCCCAGCCAGCTCTACGAGGCACTGCTCGAAGGACTTGTGCTATTCGTGGTGCTCACGGCGTTGATCCGCGCCGGGGCGCTCAAGCGGCCGGGTTTCATCCTCGGCGCATTCGCGTTCGGCTACGGCGTTGCCCGCGCGATCTGCGAACAATTCCGCGAGCCCGATCCCCAGCTCGGGTTCCTCTGGGGCGGACTGACCATGGGAACGCTGCTGTCGCTGCCATTGATGCTGGCCGGCCTGGCCATCATGGGGGCCGCCATGCGACATCAGCCGGCGAGGTCGACGTGATGGCAAACCGGAGCGTCCCGCTCGAGGTCGAGATTCGCCGGCGCATCGAGGGCGGCGGGCCGATCGCGGTGGCGCCGTATATGGAGCTGTGCCTCACCCATCCCGAGCGCGGCTATTACACCACCGGTGACCCGTTCGGCGCGCAGGGTGATTTCATCACCGCGCCGGAGATCAGCCAGATGTTCGGCGAGCTGGTGGGGCTGTGGGCGGCCGCGGTGTGGCGGGCGATGGGGTCGCCGGCGAGCCTCAACCTAGTGGAGCTCGGGCCGGGTCGCGGCACCATGATGAGCGACGTTTTGCGGGTCGCGAAGGTGATGCCGGGCTTCCGCGCCGCCATCGCGCTGCACCTGATCGAAATCAGCCCGGTGCTGGAGCGCCTGCAGCGTCAGGCGCTGAGCTTCGCCGACGTGCCGATGTCATGGCATCGCTCGATCGAAGAGGTGCCGGACGGTCCACTCATCCTGCTCGCCAACGAGTTCTTCGATGCGCTGCCGATCCATCAGGCGGTGATGTGCGCCGACGGCTGGCATCAGCGTGTGGTCAAGATCGGCCAGGACGACGCGTTTCAATTCGACACCGAACCCGATCCACTTCCGCTGTTCGATAAGCTGTTGCCGCGCAGCCTGGGTGCAGCGCAGATCGGCGATATCTTCGAGTGGCGCGCCGATAACATCGCGCTCGAAATCGGCCGGCGGGTGGTGCGCTTCGGCGGCGCCGCGCTGATTGTCGATTACGGCCATGTCGAGAGCGCCATCGGCGACACCCTGCAAGCCGTCGGCAAGCACGACGTCGCCGAGCCGCTGCGGACGCCGGGCGAGGTCGATCTCACCGCGCACGTGGACTTCCAGGCGTTGGCGCAGGCGGCCGAGGGCATGGGCGCGCGCGTGCACGGTCCGGTGCCGCAAAGCGTGCTGCTGCGCGCGCTCGGCATCGAGGAGCGAGCGGCCGCGCTCAAGGCGAGTGCGGCGCCGGACTATGCCACTACGATCCAGGCGGCGCTGGAGCGCCTCACCGATGAAAACCGCACCGGCATGGGCCGCCTGTTCAAGGCGCTCGGCGTGTCCGACCCGAAGCTCGGCGCCCTGCCCGGCTTCGAGGCGTGAGCGATCCGCGAGGACTCCTTTGGCATGCCGCATGACACTCAGCCCGCCACTCAACCCGCGCCTCCCGCTCGAGACGAAGTAGCGGCAGGCATGCTCCAAGCTCCCGCGCTCGTCGCGCTCACCGGCATCCGGCACGCCTTCTTCACCCGCGACGGCGGCGTGTCCGACGGCATCTATGCCAGCCTCAATGGCGGTCCGGGCTCCGAGGACGCCCCCGCGAACGTCACCGAGAACCGCGCCCGCATGGCGGCGACGCTCGGCGTGCGGCCGGATTGCTTCCTCACCGCCTATCAGATCCATTCGCCCGATGTGGTGACGGTCGAGCGGCCATGGAGCGCGCACGAACGCCCCCGCGCCGACGCCATCGTGACCCGCACACCCGGCCTCGCGATCGGAGTGACCACCGCCGATTGCGGCCCGGTGCTGCTCGCCGACCAGCAGGCCGGCGTCATCGGCGCCGCCCATGCCGGCTGGCGCGGCGCCGCGACCGGCGTGCTCGAAGCAACGATCGCGGCGATGGAGCGGTGCGGGGCCGACCGCGCCCGCATGGTGGCGGCGCTCGGGCCGATGATTCGCCAGCCGAACTACGAGGTCGGACCGGAATTCGTCGCCCGCTTCACAGCCGAAGACGCAACCAACGGACGTTTCTTCCAGCCCTCGCCGCGGCCGGAGCACGCGCTTTTCGATCTTCCAGGCTACATCGCCGCGCGACTCGCGCGCGCTGGCGTCGCGCGCGTGGAGGACGTCGGCCATTGCACCTATGCCGATCCAACGCGGTTCTTCAGCTACCGCCGGTCGACCCACCGGCAGGAGCGCGACTACGGGCGTCACATCAATGCCATAGCGCTGGCAAATTAGCATCGCGAGCGCACGGCGCGTCTGGACACGGCTGCGAAACACATATTCCATTCCATCGGACACGCGGCCCGCGCCCAGGTGGCTGGATCGGGATCGCCGCACCGACGGGGAATTCGATGCAGACCGGCCCGTGCCTTCGGAGTGCGCATGCGACGGCGCCCAGCAAGCGCCGGTGCTTCGGCAGCATCGCGGTGCTGGTGCTGGGACTGGCGGTGTCGGCGTGCGTCAGTGGCGCTCAGCTCGCGAATCTCACCGAGGCCGCGCGCCCGACGATTGCCATCGAATCGATCGAGGCGCCGCCGTCCACCGACGTCCCGAGATTCGTGACCATGCTCAAGGACGAAGCCGCCCAGCGCCGGATCGCGGCGGGCGCACCGAGCGAGGCCAATTACCGGTTGCACGGATACCTTGACGCGCGCACCGACAACACCGCGGCACCGGCGGCGCGCGCGACTACTCCTTCGGAAACGACCTCGATCGCGTGGATGCTGGACGTCTATGATGGCGAGCAGCATCGCCTGGTTCGCCTGAGCGGCGAAGAGAAGATTGCCGGCCCAGCGTCAGCGTCGACCGACGATCAGGCGTTGCGCCGCATTGCCCGAGCCGGCATGGACCAGCTCGCCGCGTTTCTGGCAACCAGCCGCACGCCCTCGGTGGCGGCCGTCGCCGCTCCGCCGCGAACCGCAGCCGGCTGGCTCGACGATTGGACCCCGGAGGCGTCGGGCATTTTCCGCATTTTCGGCCGCGAGCCATCGCCCCCGGCGACGGCGGCGGAGGCTCGGGTCCATGCGCCCGCGGACGATGTCCCGCTGCCGCGCGGCCGGCCGGCCGCGCCACCCAGCGCGGCGGTGGCCATCGCAACTGCCGATCCTGCCGAAAACGCACGCTAGCGGCGGTCTTTGCCGGGCGGGCGCGCTGCCCGGACAAGCGGAATCCTCGGGACAAGCCCCGCGCCAGTGCCCAGTCATATTGCCAGCCTTGCCGCCTCCTTGTTATCAGGGCGCCGCGGGCGCGCAGAACCTATCAAGCACCTCGCCAGGAGACAGCGATGCGGCCCAATAATGGAGCAATCAAGCTCGTCGCCGGCAACTCCAATCCCGCGCTCGCCGATGCCATCGCCGCCTATCTCGCGACGCCGCTGACCAAGGCGGTGGTGCGGCGCTTCGCCGACATGGAAATCTTCGTCGAGATCCAGGAAAACGTCCGCGGCAGCGACGTTTTCGTCATTCAGTCGACGTCGTTTCCGGCCAACGACCACCTGATGGAGCTGCTCATCATCATCGATGCGCTACGCCGCGCGTCGGGGCGGCGCGTCACCGCCGTCATTCCGTATTTCGGCTATGCCCGTCAGGACCGCAAACCCGGCCCCCGCACGCCGATCTCGGCCAAGCTGGTGTCGAACCTGATCACCCGCGCCGGCGCCGACCGGGTGATGACGCTCGATCTCCACGCCGGCCAGATCCAGGGCTTCTTCGACATTCCGACCGACAACCTCTACGCCGCGCCGATGATGGTGCGCGACATCAAGGAGCGGTTCGATATCGGCAAGGTGATGGTGGTCTCGCCTGACGTGGGCGGCGTCGGCCGGGCGCGCGGGTTGGCCAAGCGCATCAACGCCCCGCTCGCCATCGTCGACAAGCGGCGCGAGCGCGCAGGCGAATCCGAGGTGATGAACATCATCGGCGAGGTCGACGGCCATACCTGCATCCTGGTCGACGACATCATCGACTCCGGCGGCACGGTGGTGAACGCGGCCGATGCGCTGCTGGAGCAGGGCGCGACCGACGTCTACGCCTACATCACCCACGGCGTGCTGTCCGGCGGCGCCGTCGCCCGCATCACCGCGTCGCGGCTCAAGGAGCTGGTCATCACCGACTCCATTCAGCCCACCCAGGCGGTCAAGGTCGCCCGCAATATCCGCACCCTCTCGGTCGCCACCCTGATCGGCGAAGCCATCGGGCGCACCGCGACCGAAGAGTTGGTGTCGAGCCTGTTCGACTAGGCTCACGATCGACCGCGCGGAACGGTGCGATCGCAAGTTCCGCCCGATTTCATCCGTGTCGCCGCCCCCTTCTGTGGCTTTTTCGGGACCTGTGGAGAAGCGACTCCGTGGAGGCGACATATCCACCAGTCGTTCACCGCTACCGGTCGTGATTGTGCTTTAGCCGCTGGAATCAAAGGCGTTATATTCGACTCACCAAGTGATTCGCCCCGGAGCGGTCAATCAGCTCCACCGGGGACCGCGTCGAAAACGGCGTGGTGTGCGTGCGGTCGAGTCCGCATCCCACTTCCGAGCGGCAGGGTGGAGACAGCATGTCCCTCATCGACTTTACGGAACGGCATCACGACAACCCGCTCGAAGTCGTCGAGCGGGTGGCCTCGACCAATGGCTGGTCGTTCGAGCGCGCGGGTGAGGACGAGATCACCATCCTGGTGACGGGAAAGTGGACGGACTACCAGGTCTCCTACACGTGGATGTTCGACATCGAAGCGCTGCACCTCGCTTGCGCCTTCGAGTTCAAGGTACCGGAGCGCTGTCGCGGCGAGGTGCAACAGCTCATCTCGCTGATCAACGAACAGATGTGGGTCGGGCACTTCGACCTGTGGACCCAGGACGGGCTGATCATGTACCGGCACGCGCTGGTGCTGGCCGGCGGCGTGGAAGCCTCGAGCCGGCAATGCGAGGCGCTGCTGGGAACCGCGCTCGACGCCTGCGAGCGCTACTTCCCCGCCTTCCAGTTCGTGGTGTGGGCGGGCAAGCCCGCGCGCGAGGCCCTCGACGCCGCGATGTTCGAGACGCAAGGCCAGGCCTAGCGCCGTCGTCCGCCGCGGCGATTCCGCCTCTGCCGCGCACCCGCACCTATTTGCCAATCGCCAGGGCTGCGGTTACTGGATCGTCCGCTTTCGCGCGATGACGGGGACACGGCCATGGCAACACCGGCTTCGACGACGCAGAGCGCCCACCCGCTCGCCCACCTGTCCGGAACCATTCTGCTCGCCGGCGCCGGCAAGATGGGAAGCGCCCTGCTCGAAGGCTGGCTGGCCCTCGAACTCGCGCCGGGAATCTCACCATCGTCGAACCGGCGCCCGCCGGCCATCTGACCGAACTGGCGGCGCGCGGCGTGCGTCTCAATCCGCCCCGCGACGGGATCGGCGAGGTCGCCGCGGCGGTGGTCGCGGTCAAGCCGCAGGTGGCGTCCGAGGTCATGCCGGTGCTCGCGCCGCTGATTGGCGCCAACACCGCGGTCGTATCGATCATGGCAGGGCGGACGCTGCGCTTTCTCGAAGCCGCGCTTCCGCACGCCGCGCTCATCCGCGCCATGCCGAACACGCCGGCCGCCATCGGCCGCGGCATCACCGTCGCGGTCGCGAACGCGCGCGTCTCGCGCGAGCAACGCGCGCTGGTGGACACACTCCTTTCCGCCGTCGGCGCGGTGGAATGGGCGCCCGACGAAGCGCTGATGGACGCGGTGACCGCGCTCTCGGGCTCGGGACCGGCCTATGTGTTCCTGCTGGCGGAGGCGATGGCGCGGGCCGGCGTCGCGGCCGGGCTGCCTCCCGCGCTGGCCGACAAGCTCGCGCGTGCCACCGTCGCCGGCTCCGGCGAACTGCTGCACCGCTCGCCGCTCGATGCGGCCACGCTGCGGCAACACGTCACCTCGCCCGGCGGCACCACCGCCGCCGCGCTCGACGTGCTGATGGCAAAGGACGGCCTCGACCCGCTGATGATCAGGGCCATCGCCGCGGCCACCAAGCGCTCGCGCGACCTGGCGGGATAGCAACCCTGCGGCCCTGGAACGCGGCTGAGCACGCGCTTACATTGATGGCTGGCAGACGAGCCCGGGAGTTCCGCGATGGCGCGCAAATCGAAACCGAAGCCGGCCACGCGGCGCGCAGCGAGCGACGAGCGGTCCGAGCGTGAGCGCATCATCGACGCCTTCATGGCGCTGCTTGCCGAAAAGTCGATCGAACAGATCGGCTTTGCCGAGATCGCCAAGGGGGCCGGCGTCTCGCTCTCCGACCTGCGCGGCGCATTCGGTTCGACCTTCGCGATTCTGGCCGCCTTCGTAAAGCAGATCGACCGCGCGGTGCTCGCCGGCGATGATGCCGACATGGCCGAGGAGCCGCCGCGCGAGCGGCTGTTCGACGTATTGATGCGCCGGATCGAACTGCTGGCGCCGCACAAGGCCGCCGTGCGCTCGTTGATGCGCTCGGCCGTGCGCAATCCCGGTCTCGCCGTTGCCCTGCAAGGGGTGGCACTGCGCTCGCAGCAATGGATGCTCACGGCCGCCGACATCGGCGCCGCCGGTCCGCGCGGCTTCGTCCGCGCCCAAGGGCTTGCGCTGCTGTTCGCGTCGGTGCTGCGCACCTGGGTCGACGACGACGATCCCGGCCTCGCCCGCACCATGGCGGCGCTCGACCGCGCGCTCGCACGGGGACAGCGTTGGTCCGGCCTGCTCGACGAGCTTTGCCGGATTCCGGCCTTCGCCTGCCGCATGCGCTCGCGGCGGCGGCGCGCAGACGATATCGACGAGGAAACGGCCGCGGTGTGATCCAGGCTGCGTTCTAGCCCCGCTCCGATCGCAGGCGCTCGCGCTACACCGGCACCCGCACCGTCGCGCGCAGGCCTCCAAGCGGGCTGTCCGTCAGGATGATGTCACCGCCGTGGGAGCGCGCGATGTCGCGGGCGATCGCAAGCCCGAGACCGGTGCCGCCTTCGTCCTGGTTGCGCGCGTCGTCGAGCCGCAGGAACGGCTTGAACACCTCCTCGCGCAGATGCGGTGCGATGCCCGGACCGTCGTCGTCGACGGTGACGATCAGCCAGCGATGGTCGCGATGGCCGGTGATCGAGATCGAAGGCGCGTAGCGCGCGGCATTTGACACGAGATTGGCGAGGCAGCGCTTGAACGCCGCCGGCCGCACCGTAACGATCGGATGGCCGTGGAAGTGCACGCTCGATTTGTGACCATTGCGCTCGGTGTCGGTCTTGAGCTCCTCGAGGAAGGCGCCCATGTCGGTCGGCGCCGACTGCTCGCCCGAATCTCCGCGCGCGAAGGCGAGATAGGCCTCCAACATGCGGGCCATCTCGTCGACGTCCTTCTTCATCGCCTCGACCTCGGGACTGTCGCCGATCAGGACGAGCTCGAGCTTGAAGCGCGTGAGAATGGTGCGCAGGTCGTGGGACACGCCGGCCAGCATGGCGGTGCGCTGCTCCAGGCTGCGCTCGATGCGCCGCTTCATCTCGATGAAGGCCTGGGCGGCGCGGCGCACCTCGCGCGCGCCGCGCGGACGGAAGTCCGGAACCTCGCGCCCCTTGCCGAAGCTTTCGGCGGCATCCGCCAGACGCAGAATCGGCCGGATCTGATTGCGCAGGAACAGCACCGCAACGGTGATCAGCACCAGCGAGGTGCCGACCATCCACAGCAGGAAGATATGGGAATTGGAGACGTAAGCCGCGCGCCGCGGCGCGAACACGCGCATCACCGCATTGTCGAGCTTGATGCGGATCTCGAGCAGGGCCGAGCGGCCGACGGTATCGATCCAGAATGGGCGGCCGATCTGCCGCCTGACCTCTTCCGAGAGCGCCTGGTCGACCAGCGAGAAAAACGGCTTCGGTCCCGGCGGCGGCAACTCGTTGACCGGCAGAAAGTCGACGACGAGACCGAGCTTGTCTTGCGCGATGCGGCGCAGCTGCGTGTGGTCGGCGTCCTGCGGAAAGACCTTGTAGACCTCGATCAAGGTCGCGATGTCCTGCACCACACCGGCGGACAGCCTCTGCGTGACCAGATTGTAGTGCCGTTCCATGAACATATAGGCGACGACCGATTGCAGGACCACCATGGGCGCGATGATGATCAACAACGCGCGCGCGTAGAGGCCCTTCGGCATGACGTTCTTCAACGTCGTGCTGGTGCGGTCGTAGACGTCGTAGAAACGCCCGCCCGCCGTGCGCAACGCGCTCAGGCTCGAACGCAGCGCGGCGATGCCGACATCGAGCGTCGTCATGGCGTCGTCACCAGGCGGTAGCCAATCCCGCGCACGGTCTGCACCAGCAGCGGATTGGCAGGATCCTGCTCGATCTTGCGGCGCAGCCGATTGACCTGCACGTCGACGGCGCGCTCGCCGGTCGCGCCGCCGTTGCCCGCGAGCGCCTGGCGCGGCACGGTTTCTCCGGGCGTGGCGGCGAGAAGCCGCAGCATATCGCGCTCGCGGTCGGTGAGGCGCACGGTGTCCTCCCCGCGCTTGAGCTCGCCGCGCAGGATATGAAATCGGAAGTCGCCGAAGCGAACGGATTCCACCGCCGGAGTCGTGGCCGGACGGGCACGCCGCAGGACGCCGGCGATGCGCAGCGAAAGCTCTTTCGGCTCGAACGGCTTGCTGACGTAATCGTCGGCGCCGATGGTGAGGCCTTCGATCCGGCTGCGCGCTTCGTCGCGGGCGGTCAGCATGATGATCGGCACGCTCGAGGATGCACGCAGGTCGCGCGCGAGCTCGAAGCCGGTCTCGCCCGGCATCATGACGTCGAGGATCAACAGGTCGAAGCGCAGCCCTTCGAGCTTGGCGCGCGCATCGGCGGCGGTCTCAGCAGTGGAGACGCGGTAGCCCTCGGCAAACAAGAAGCGCGAGAGCAGGTCGCGGATGCGGCGGTCGTCGTCGACCACGAGCAGATGGGGAGCATCGTCGGGAAGAGCGGCGGATACCGTGGTCATGGCCCGCATCCGGTCATGGCGTTTTCCGGCGAAGTGGAAGCCGGTCCGCCGTAGGAAGCGCGTCTATCATAATAGAGTCTCAGCCGCGCGTCCGGCGCGCCCGGTCGGCTCGCGCGATGAACCGCAGCACGGAATCGCGTTGGTCGGCGTTGATCATAGCGGTAAGCAGCCGGCAGGCCGCGTCGTGCGCATTCGGCCCGAGCTCCGACAACGCACGTGCGATGCGCACCGTTTGCAGCCCGGCGAGCTTCATCGCCAACGTCTCGCCTTTGGCCGTCACGTAGAGCAGGCGCTGACGGCGGTCGTTCGCGCCCTCCTTCTGCACGACGTAGCCCTGATCGATGAGCTGCTTGAGCACACGACCGAGCGACTGCTTGGTGATCTTCAGGATATCCAGCAGCTCCGCGACCTTCATGCCGGGATTGCGATTGACGAAATGCAGCACGCGGTGATGGGCGCGGCCAAATCCGAATTTCGCCAGGACATCGTCGGGATCGCCGATGAAGTCGCGATAGGCGAAGAACAGGAGCTCGATCACGTCCCAGATCGGCTCGTTCCCACGGGTCGCGCGGTCTCCGGGGGAAAACGACCGATCGGTTGCAATCGGGACAGTTAGGTCAGCCATATTGACATATTTCGGTCAGATTGTTATTCAAGAACCCGCTGCCACGAAAGGATCGTGCCCATTTGGTCCTCGTGGCTCCCGCCCTGAGCCGATTGCGCCGGAGGCGCAAGCGCGCTCTCATGGGCGACGGAAACATACCGGGTGTCGGCCCGCGACGCAAAAGCATCCGGGGTGATGGTTATTCCGCGCCCCGGGGAGAGGCCGGCCAGGAGTTGCAAAGGCTAGTCCGAGGAGGAAGCGCCATGGCTGAACGACCCTATGACCGCCTCGACGGCGTGATCTGGTACGACGGCAAGCTCGTGCCCTGGGGCGACGCCACCCTGCACGTGCTCTCGCACGGCCTGCATTACGCAAGCTCGGTGTTCGAGGGCGAACGCGCTTACGGTGGAGAAATCTTCAAGTCCACGCAGCACTCGGAACGCCTCAAGCGGTCGGCGCAACTGCTCGACTTCGAAATTCCCTACTCGGTCGCGGAGATCGATGCGGCGAAGCGGCTGGTGCTGGAGAAGAACGGACAAACCGACGCTTACGTGCGGCCGGTCGCTTGGCGCGGCTCGGAGATGATGGGCGTCTCGGCGCAGACCAATAAAATCCATCTCGCCATCGCGACATGGCAGTGGCCGAGCTATTTCGATCCGGCGCAGCGATTGAAGGGCATCAGGCTCGATCTCGCCGAGTACCGCCGTCCGGATCCGGCAACCGCGCCGGCGCGCGCGAAAGCGGCCGGGCTCTACATGATCTGCACCATTTCCAAGCACAAGGCCGAGCGCCAAGGTTATGCCGACGCGATGATGCTGGACTGGCAGGGCCGCGTCGCGGAATGCACCGGCGCCAATATCTTCTTCGTCAAGGACGGCAAGATCCATACCCCGATCGCGGACTGCTTCCTCGACGGCATCACCCGTCAGACGGCGATCGAGCTGGCGAGGAAGCGCGGCATCGAGGTGATCGAGCGGCGCATCATGCCGGACGAGCTCACGCAGTTTTCCGAGTGCTTCATCACCGGCAGCGCCGCGGAGGTCACCGCGGTCTCGGAGATCGCACAGTGGCGGTTCACGCCCGGCGCGATCACTCAGCAGCTCATGACCGACTACACCGCCGAGGTGCAGCCCAAGGGCAAGAAGGCGGCGGCGTAGCGCCCGCCATCAGGCGAAGCCTATTTCGCCGCATGCGCGGCGATCATGGCTTCGCCCATGCGCACGAGACGCGGTCCAAGGTCATTCGAGGCCACGCTCTGGGCGCTGACCCGCGCCCCCTCCAGCAGGAGAGATAGTTCGTCCGCCAGCATGTCGGGCTCGCGCAGCCCGCCGGCGCGGCACAGCTCGATGAGCTTGACGCGTTGCGCTGTCTTGAAGTCCTCGATCACCCGCCGGGCCGGATGATCCTTTTCCGGCAGCTCGACGGCGGCATTGGCAAGCGGGCAGCCGCGCTCGTCAGCATTGGCCACATGCTCCGCCATCTCCTCGAACCAGGCGCGTAGCTGCGCCCGGGGATCGCCGGGATGCGCCTGCGCCAACCTGGCCCAGCAGCCGTCGGCATCCTCGGCGACCTGGCGCAGATAGGCCGCCACCAGATCGTCCTTCGAGCCGAAGTGGCGATACAACGTCATCTTGTTGGTGCCCGCGGCCTCGGCGATGGCGTCCACGCCGACGGCCCTGATCCCGTGCCGGTAGAATAGATCCTCCGCCACCGCCAGAATCCGGGCGCGAGGCGGAATTCTGTCGTCTTTCCCGTAGGTTAACCCGGCGATGGGAGACATCTTTTGGTTTCCTCTTGACTCGGGTGTTACCGGTCAGTATCTATCATGTAGTGTTACCGGTAAGTACCACAAGCCCTCGCGGAAGTCATGCGGTTTGTGGGAATTCCCAGCCAGCAGGAGTGAAATGATGAGCCTTCAGGAAAGCATTGCGTTGCAGAACCCCCTTCTTGCGCGCACCGCCCAGCCCAACGCGCTGTTTGCACCGTATCGTCTCGGCGATCTTGATCTGAGCAACCGGCTGGTCATGTCCCCTATGACACGCAGCCGTGCGGTCGAAGGAAATGTGCCCAATCCGCTCGCCGCCACTTACTACGCACAACGCGCCTCCGCCGGCCTGATCGTGACCGAGGCGACGCAAGTCAGCCCGCAGGGGGTCGGCTACATCCGCACCCCGGGCATTCATTCGACCGAGCAGGTCAAGGGTTGGCGCACGGTCACCGACGCGGTGCATCGTGCCGGCAGCAAGATCTTCGCCCAGCTCTGGCATGTCGGACGCGTATCGCATCCGGATTTCCACGACGGCGCGCTGCCCGTTGCCCCCTCCGCCTTGCCGGTGGAAGGTGAAGCCTTCACCTCCCGCGGGCGGACCAAATTGGTGACCCCGCGCGCGCTCGAAACCGATGAGCTTCCCGGCATCGTCGCGACCTTTCGCGCCGCAGCAGAGAACGCCAAAGCCGCGGGGTTCGACGGCGTGGAATTGCACGGCGCCAATGGCTACCTGCTCGACCAGTTTCTGCGCGATGGCTCCAACCGGCGCACGGACGCCTACGGCGGCAGCATCGAAAACCGCGCCCGCTTTCCGCTCGAAGTGGTCGACGCGGTGACCGCGGTCTGGGGCCCTCAGCGTGTGGGATACAAGATCGCGCCGTATTTTTCCGGTTACTCGATGTCGGACTCGCACCCGGTCGAAACGTTTTCCTTCATCGCGTCGGAACTGAGCAAGCGCAGGCTTCTCTATCTGCACGTGACCGAGCCGGTAGGGAGTGTCGCCGCCGCGCCGGCCGGCACCCAGCGGGCGACGCCGATCCTGCGGAGCAAGTTCAAGGGCACGCTGATCGCGAACGGCGGTTATGACCTCCACACCGCGCAGGCAGTCATAGCGAGCGGCGAGGCAGACCTGGTCGCATTCGGCGTGCCGTTTCTGGCCAATCCGGATCTTCCACTCCGCTATCGGAGCAAGGCGGCGCTCAACGCAGCGGATCAAGCAACGTTCTATGCCGGCGAGGAGAAGGGCTACATCGACTATCCGGCCTTGGCATAGCGCCGGGCCGAAACGCCGCCTGACGTTCTTCTGACGCTTCGGGCGGCGCTATTCCGACATCGAGAAGTGCCGTGGCGTTGCCCTCCCGCGCCACGGAAAGCGGACGGCTTTCCAGCGTGAAGGCCGTCCGCACGATTTTGGCACCAATGATCTCGGTGCCGACTATATCCTGCGAGCCGCGGGCCGCAGGTCACCCGGGCGTAAAGAGTTCCATCGGAACTTTATCTGTGGGATTCGATTTTCCTTTGCTTGTGACCTAAGCGATACCGACTGACGCAAACAATATTCCGATCGCGAAAACCTCGAGTTGTTTGTACGGTAGATGACATTCCCTGCGGTTCCCCGCTTTCCGGTCCAGCCAATTCTGTTGGGCGTTGGATTTGCCCTGCTGGTTGCGATCGGCACGGCCACGGTGTGGCTGGCCGAGCAATCCGCGCAAGACGCCAGGAGCGTCGTGCACACGATCAACGTGCAGGAAAAGCTGTCCAACCTGCTTCTGAACGTGCGGCGCGCCGAGAGCGGCCAGCGCGGCTTTTTGCTCACCGGTCGGCAGCAATATCTATTGGACTATCGCGACGCCGCGCCTGCGGTCGAAACCTACCTGGCCGAGCTGCGAACGCTGATGAGCGACAATCCGGACCGAGGTCCCGTTCTCGACCAGATGGACGCGACTGCGCGGACGAAAATGACCGAGCTCGCGAAGACGATCGAGCTTCAGGCCTCCGGACAGCACGAGGCGGCGGTCGCGTTGGTGCAATCGGACGACGGCTTCAAGAGCATGAACGGGTTGCGGCTGCTGGTCGAGCGAACGCTGGCGGATGAGGAGCGGCTCCTGCTCGCCCGCTCCGCCGCCTCGCGGCGCAACGACGCCCGCCTGCTCGCGGTCTCGCTCGCCGGGATGGCGCTTGTCGTGCTGATCGGCGCACTGTCCGTCTTCCTGGTTCAGCGCACATCCCGCCAGCGCGAATCCGCGCGCAATGAGCTTGCGGCGACGAATGCCAATCTCGAGCGCATCGTCGCCCATCGCACCGCCGATCTGACCGAAGCCAACGAAGAAATTCAGCGCTTCGCCTATATCGTCAGCCACGATTTGCGCTCGCCGCTCGTGAACATCATGGGCTTCACCACCGAATTGGAAGCGTTGCGGAGCGATATTTTCGAGGAGATGGCGAAGCTGCGCGAGCAGGCCGGCGTGGCCGCTGCCCACGCCGATGCGCGCGAGAGTGGCGGCGCCTCCACGGATCCGCTGGGCACGGGCTTCGATGAAGCGATCACCTTCATCAAGACCTCCATCACCAAGATGGATCGTCTCATCAACGCCGTTCTGAAGCTCTCACGCGAGGGCCGCCGCGACTTCAAGCCCGAAGAGATCGACATGAACGCACTGCTGGCGTCGATCGCACAAACCGTCGCGCACCGCGCCACGGAGCAGGGAGCGACCGTCGCCGTCGCCGACCTTCCCCCCGTGGTAAGCGACCTGCTCGCAGTGGAGCAGGTGTTCTCCAATCTCGTCGACAATGCTCTCAAGTATGGTCGCGATGGGGAACCCGGCAGAATAGAGATCAAGGGCCATACCGCGCGGGCGCATGTGATATACGAGGTCCGCGACAATGGCCGGGGCATCGACCCGCACGATCATCAGCGTGTATTCGAGCTCTTTCGCCGTTCGGGTCCGCAGGACCGGCCGGGCGAAGGGATTGGCTTGGCGCACGTCCGCGCGCTGGTGCGCCGGCTCGGCGGCACGATGAGCCTTACTTCGGAACTTGGAAAAGGCAGCGTCTTCACCGTCTCGCTGCCGCGCCGTTGGGTTGGGGAAAACAGGAGCGCTGCATGAACGCCCGCATGGCCGAACAACCCGTCACCATCATCATGGTCGAGGATGATGAAGGGCACGCTCGCCTGATCGAAAAAAACATCCGCCGCGCCGGCGTGAACAACCCCATTCGTCCCTTCACCAACGGGTCGGACGCCGTCAAATTCCTGTTCGGGGCGGACGGAACCGGGACTGACAACAAAAACAGTGCCCTGCTCATCCTGCTTGATCTGAACCTGCCGGACATGAGCGGGGTCGACATTCTCAAGCGGCTGAAAGAGAACGAGCATCTTAAGCGCAGCCCGGTGGTGGTTCTCACCACTACGGACGATGCGGTGGAAATCAAGCGTTGCTATGATCTCGGATGCAATGTCTACATTACCAAGCCCGTGAACTACGAGAACTTCGCCCATGCCATCCGGCAACTCGGGCTTTTCTTCACCGTCATCCAGGTTCCTGCCGCGGTCTGACAGATGCCGCGCAACATCCTCTATATCGACGATGATGAGGGCCTGCGCCGCCTGGTTTCACGCGGGCTGGAGCGCGAAGGAATTCGCGTCGTCTGCGCGTCCGATGGCGAGAGCGGTCTGAAGGCGCTCGCCGCAGAGGAATTCGACGTCATCGCGCTCGACCAGAACATGCCGGGTCTCGACGGGCTCAGCACGCTTGCGCGCATTCATGCGATTGCGAACCACCCACCGGTCATCTTCGTCACCGGCGCCCAGGACAGCAAACTGGTCGTGACCGCCCTCAAGGCGGGTGCGTTCGACTACGTGGTCAAGGATGCGCAAGGCGAGTTCATTCCGTTGCTGAAGGCGACATTCCAGGGCGCGGTCGAGGCGATGCGGATGCGCCGGGCAAAGGAGGCCGCGGAAGCCGAAGTGCGTCTGGCGCGCGACCGCTTCGAGACGCTGGCCGAGGAGCGCGCGGTCCTGCTGCAAGAGGTCAACCACCGTGTCGGCAACTCGCTGCAACTGATCGCGGCAATGCTGCAAATGCAAAGCCAGGCCAATCCTGGCGAGGAAGTGAAGACCGCGCTGCTCGATGCCGCCACCCGCGTGATGGCGGTCGCCCAGGTGCATCGGCGTCTCTACACCTCCGAGGACGTCAAGACGGTGGCAATCGATCAATATCTCGATGCGCTGATCGAGGACCTGCGAAACTCCACCGAGGGCGACGCGTTCGCGCAACTCTCGCTCGCGGCCGACCCGGTCGAGACCGATCCGGACCGCGCCGTCGCGATCGGCGTCATCGTCAACGAGCTGGTGATCAACGCTTTCAAGTACGCCTATCCGTCGGGCAAAGGCCCCATTCGCGTCGGCTTGCGGGCGCGGGACGCAGGCGGCAACGCCGTGATCAGCGTCGAAGATGACGGCGTGGGTTTCGCCAACTCGGCGCCGATCGGCTCGACCGGCCTCGGGCAGCGCATCGTCAAGGCCATGGCCGACAAATTAGGCGCCCGCATCTCGCACGATGCTCTGCATCGCGGCACCCGGATCGAAATCGCGTTTGCGCCGTAACGATCCGCAGCGGCCGGAGACCGAACGCCCCGACTGCGTTCAATCGCGGATCACCACCAGCCGGTCCGTGCCCGACTCTCCGCCCCACGCCTCACCCGGCCGACCGAGCATTTGGCGCACGTTCGCGCTCTTCTTATCGCTCGGGAAGCTCTCGTAGGATTCCATCTTAGGATCGAAGCGCTGGATGGCGTTGGCCATCCAATCGGTGGCCCACACCCGATCCCTATCGTCAACATAGATCGAGTAGGTGCCGGACTTGCTCTGCGGCATGGGATAGGTGGTCCAGGTTTTGGCCGCAGGATCGTATCGACCGATCGCGCCGCCATGCCAGAAGCTCACCCACAATATGCCCTTGGAGTCCGACCAGATGCGGCGCGGGCCCACGCCCTTGCGCGGTGGATCGACGATAGTGGCTTCGCCAGAGGCGGTATCGACGCGGGCAATATGATCGCCCGCGAGCGAGGCGTACCAGATGTCCCCTTGCGGCGTTAAGGTAATGCCGTAGGTGCCGCGGCCCTTGGGCGAGGCCCAGGCGTCCACTTTGCCGGTTGCAGGATTTACCCGACCGTAAACGCCGTTCTGACCGGTGTACCAGAGCGTGCCTTTGCCATCGAATACGAGCGTATTGAGATTGGCGTTGGGAAACTCCTTTGGCAGCGGGAACAGCTTGACCTCTTTGGTCCTGGCGTCGACCCGCGCGATGGCATTCTGCCCGCCTTCCGTCAGCCAGGCGTTGCCGTCAGCTCCGACGATGACGCCATGGGGCGCCGCGCCCGGCCCGAGCGCGACCTTTTCAAGATGACCGGTCTTCGGATCGAAGCGGCCTGCAAATCCCTGCCGCTGCCCGCTGATCCAGACGGTGCCATCCGGCGCCGGGGCGACGTCGTGGGGATAGGCGCCGGCCGGCAGCTGATAGAACGTCATCTCCGCCGCGCGCGCCGCTTGCGACGGACATGCCGCGAGTACCAACGCCGTGAAAGCGAGAAGGCGGATCATGTGTGCCTCTCCATTTGGCGCATCCGTCACCGAGGTTAGCGCGGCGGACGATCCTGCGTCGAGCCGGGGGTCATTCGCCAGACGGCGCTGATCCAGCGTCGCGGCTCACTCGGCCGCCGCGCGGCCGCCGCCCGTACCGGTCCAGCGATCGGCGAGCGCGTCGTCGGATTGCTTGGCGTCGACCCAGTCTTTCCCGCCGGCATATTCGACCTGCTTCCAGAACGGAGCGCGGGTCTTGAGAAAATCCATCAGGAACTCGGCGGCGGCGAAGGCTTCCTGCCGGTGTGCGGCGGCGGTGACGACGAGCACGATGCTTTCGCCCGGCTCGAGTTCGTCCGTATCGGTGCACGACGGTGACGCCGAGCAGCGGCCAGCGCTGCTCGGCTGCTTCGACGTGGCGCGCGATCTCGGCCTCGGCCATTCCGGGATAGTGCTCGAGCGTCATGGCCGCGAGCGGCGCCCCCGCCTCATCGCCACGGCAGATGCCGGTGAAGGTCACGACGGCCCCGATGTCCGCGCGCCCGCGCGTGAGCTTTGCCGCCTCGGCCGCGGCGTCGAATGGTTCGCGCTGAAGACGGACGGTGGCGGCCATCGGTGGGGACTCCAACTGGGACCCGCAGGCGAAAGCGA
>CAVRXD010000048.1:0-30155 GCA_963725065.1 uncultured Alphaproteobacteria bacterium | reverse complement strand
CATCAGGCACTGGCCGAACATGATCCACGTGCTGAACTATCCGGAGACGCACGATCTCTGGCTGGACTTCGTCCTCAACCCGCACGACGGACCATTCTGGCAGGACGGCCAGGCCATCAACACCGCGCACAAGATCGAAATCCCGGCCTACTTCCAGGTGAAATGGGGACGCGGCTGGACCGTCGACGGCACCATCGACTGCTTCAACAAGGTGCAAGGCATCAAGCGCCTCGACCTGCAGCCGCTGCCGCCGATGCAGGAGCGGCCGTTCCACGAATCCCACGACGAGATGTTCCGCTGGTACGACTATTGGCTCAAGGGCATCGACACCGGGATCATGGACGACAACGACGCGCCGATCCGGGTATTCGTCGAAGGCGGCAGGCGCTGGCGCGCGGAAAAGCAATGGCCGCTCGCGCGCACGGCGTGGACGAAATACTTTCTGCGGCCGCGCCACCGGCTTGCCGCCACGCCGGAGCCGCTCGGCGCCGACGCGGCGCCGCCCGACGGGTTCTACCAAGCCCCGTTCACCGTCACGTCAGATGTGCAATCGCTGAAGTGGACGACGGCGACGCTGCTCGCGGACACCGAGATGACGGGCCCGGCCGCGCTCTACGTCCATGTCGCGATCGACACCGACGACACCAACCTGATCGCCAAGCTCTACGACGTCGATGCGCAGGGCAACCGGCAGGTCGTAAGCTCAGGCTATCTCAAGGCGTCCCATCGCGAGCTCGATCCCGCGCAGTCGGAACCATGGCGGCCGCATCATCCGCACACCCGCTCGGTGCCGGTGCCGGCGGGCGAGGTGATCGAATACGCGATCCGGATCTATTCGTTCTCCAACCTGTTCAAGGCCGGGCACAGCATCCAATTGGAGTTGATGTGCAACGAGCCGTTCGCGGATGCGTTCTCGCAGCTGCTGCCGCCCGACAGCTATCACCTGCCGAGCGGACGCGCGACCACGCACAAGGTCTTTCGCGACGCCCTGCATCCTTCGCACCTGCTGCTGCCGGTGATTCCGGCGGAGGGGAAAGACGATTGAGCTGCGAGGCGATCCTGAGACGATAAGCTAAAGGCTCGTGTCCCGGGCGAGTGCAGCGAGCGCCCACGAGACACGATCGGCCGCAGCCCCGACCCGGCAGCAATGCTGCTTGTTCGCGCACGCCCCAGCCGTTAGCCTCACACAATCGAATAAGAATAAATCGCATCGGGCTCATGGGAGGTGCGCGTGGCTGACGACCTCAAGATCAAGGTGAACGGACAAATCTCGTCGGTGGCCGCGAGCGCGGACACGCCGCTGCTTTACGTGCTCACCAACGAGTTGAAGCTGTGGGGGCCGCGCTTCGGCTGCGGGCTCGCGCAATGCGGCTCCTGCTCGGTGCTCGCCGACGGGGTCGAGATCCGCTCGTGCGTGACCCCGGTCGGCGCGGTCGCCGGCAAGTCGCTGACCACGTTCGAGGGCCTGGCCGCCTGGTACGCGCAACAGAAGGGACTGGCGCAAGCGTCGGCGCTGCATCCGCTGCAGCAGGCCTTCATCGACGAGCAGGCGCCCCAGTGCGGCTACTGCTACAACGGCATGACGATCAAGGCCTCGGAGCTGCTGGCGCAGACGCCGCGCCCGAGCGAAGCGCAGATCCGCGCCCACATGGACGGCCACCTCTGCCGCTGCGGCTCCTATCCGCGCATCATGAAGGCGATCCAGGTTGCATCCACCACGATGGCGGGAGCAACGCGATGAACGCCATCCTCACAACTACATCGTCCGGCCCGCTGTCCCGTCGCGACCTGCTCAAGGGCGGCGCGCTCGTCGTCGGCTTCTGCATCGCCGGCTTCCCGTTGCCGGCCGCCGCCGCGCGCGGCGACGCCGCCGGTCCGCCGGATCCGACCACGATCAATTCGTGGATCGCCGTGCATGCGGACAACACCGCGACGGTCTATCTCGGCAAGGGCGAGTTCGGCCAGGGCAACACCACCGGCCTGCTGCAGATCGCGGGCGAAGAGCTCGACCTCGAGATGAGCCAGCTCAAATCGGTTCTGCTCGACACCAACACCGTGCCCAACCAGGGTGCGACGACCTCGAGCTCGTCGATTTATCGCGGCGGCCCGCAAATCCGCGCGGCGGCCGCGGAGGCACGGCAGGCGCTGCTGGCGCTGGCCTCGACGCGGCTCGGTGTGCAGACCGGCAGCCTCGTCGTGTCCAAAGGGGTGGTGTCGATCGACGGTCATCCCAGCCGCTCCGTGAGCTACGGCGCGCTGCTCGGCGACAAGCCGTTCAACGTCAAGTTCACCGGCATCGCGCCGCAGAAGCCGATCAACCGGTACAAGCTCGTGGGGACGCGCGTGCCGCGCGTCGATATCCCGGACAAGATGACCGGAAGATACGTCTACATGCAGCAGGTGCGCGTGCCCGACATGCTGCACGGCCGCATCGTGCGGCCAAGCGGGCAAGCCGCCTATGGTGACGGCGCCAAGCCCTTGAGCATCGACGAGAGCTCGATTGCCGGCATTCCCGGCGCGCGGATCGTGCGCAAGGGCGACTTCGTCGGCGTCGTCGCGGAGCGCGAGTGGGACGCGGTCAAGGCCGCGCGTGCGCTCAAGGTGACTTGGAAGGAGAGCGCGACGCTGCCAAGCAATGCCGACGCCGACCTGTTCGAGCGCATGCGCGCCACCAAGACCACCGACACCGTGATCGCGGACTGGGGCGATGCGGCCAAGGCCTTCGCCAGCGCCGCGCATGTCGCGTCCTCGAGCTATTGCTGTCCGTACCAGTCGCACGCCCCGTTCGCCGCCAATTGTGCACTCGCCGACGTGGGACCAAACGGCGTGCTGGTGATGTCCTCGACCCAGGACATCTACAACTCGCGCGAGATGCTGGCGGCGGTGCTCGGATTGCCGGTCGCCAAGGTCCGCGTGCAGTATTACGAGGGCTCCGGCACGTTCGGCCGCAGCTGCTACGACGACTGTGCGCAGGCCGCCGCGGTCATGTCGCAGGCGGTCGGCAAGCCGGTGCGCGTGCAGTTCATGCGTTCCGACGAGCTCGGCTGGGACGACTATGGCCCGGCGCATCTGGCGGACGTGCGCGCCGGCATCGATGCCAACGGAAAACTCGTGGCCTACGAGTATCACGGCTGGCAACACGGCTGGATGGTCAACGAGACGACGCACGAGCTGGCGCTGCAGACTGCGCCGAAGGAGCGCACGACCGGCGCCGGCTCCATTCCCGTCAACCGCATGAGCACCGGCTCGATGTACGCGGTGGCGAACCGGCGCGTCGTCAGCCACGCGGTGCCGATGGTCGGCTATCTCAAGGGCGCACCGCTGCGCTCGCCGCTTGACCTCTCGTTCGCGTTCGCGTCGGAGCAAACGATCGACGAGCTCGCCTTCATGGCCAAGACCGACCCGCTCGAATTCCGCCGCAACAACATTGGCGACGAACGCTGGCTCGGCGTGCTCAACGCCGCCGCCGAAGCTGCGGGGTGGAAACCGCGGGTCGCGGCCTCGGCGTTGTCCGACGCCGAGGTCGTGACCGGCCGCGGCATCGGTCTCGGCACCCATCATGTTTCGTACGGCGCCGCGGTGGCGGAGATCGAGGTCAACCGCCGCACCGGCAACATAGTGGCCACACGGATCTACGGCGCGCTCGATGCGGGGCAGGTGATCAATCCCGCGCTGGTCGAGAACCAGATCGTCGGGCAGATGATCCAGGCCGTGAGCCGCACGCTCAAGGAAGAGGTGACATTCGACAAGAACGGCGTCACCAGCCTCGACTGGGTGTCCTATCCGGTACTGCGCTTCGCCGAGCATCCGCACGTGACCCCGGTGGTGGTGCAGCGCCTCGACGAGCCCTCGACCGGCGCCGGCGAGGAAGTGATGGGCGCGACCGCGGCCGCCGTCGCCAATGCATTCTTCGATGCGACCGGCGTGCGGCTTCGCCAGTACCCGCTGACGCCCGAGCGGGTGAAGGCGGCGCTTGCCGCCAGGACATGAGCCGCGTCGGGCGTGTTCGCCATCTGATGTCCGGACGCCTGGGCACAGAAAGCTAAGAAAGCCCGGCGCACCAACCCCGGTGCCGCGCCCGACGGTTTGCGGGCGCGAGCCGCCGTCGGCATCGCCAGAACGCCAATCCTTTGGACTTGCCCACCCTCCCCCGATGGACAACCATGGCCTTCAAGTTCTGCATTCCCCAGCATCATGCAGATTGCCGGCCAACGGCCGGCGCGCGCTCCCACCAGAGGGATAACGAGAGATGATCAGGAAACAGGGACTGTCCGCCATTGCCGCATCGGTCGGCTTGGCTGTTGCCTTGACCTTGGCGTCGTTGCCGGCCGCGGCCAAGGACAAGGCCAAGGTGGCCTTCATCGGCCCGCTCACCGGCGGCGTGGCCGCCAACGGCATCGGCGCCCGCAATTCGGCCGAGCTCGCGGTGAAGCTACGCAACGCCGACCCCAAGGCGAAATACGAATATGAGCTTGTCGTGCTCGACGACGAGTGCAAGCCCAATGTCGCGGTGCAAGTGGCGACCAAGGCCGGCGCCGACCGCTCGGTGATCGCCGCCGCCGCCCATTATTGTTCGGCCGCAGCGATCGCGGCGGTCGAGACCTATAACCGCCTGGGGCTGCCGATGGTGGTCTGGGGCGCCGTTCTTCCCGACATCACCTACCGCGCCAAATATCCGGAAGTGCATCGGGTCAACGGCACGATGATCAACCAGAACGAGGTCGCCGCGAAATTGATGACCGGCCTCGGGTTCAAGAAATGGGTGGTCATTCACGACACCACCGACTACGGCAAGGGTCACAACGAATACTTCACGAAATACGCCAAGGAGAACGGCGGGCAGATCCTCGGCACCTTCGGCGTCACCGCCGACCAGCAGGATTTCACCGCCGAGCTCACGCAGGCAAAGGCGCTCAATCCCGAGGTCATCTATTTCGGCGGCCTCACGCCGATCGGCATCCGCGTCCGGTCGCAGATGGACAAGATCGGTCTCAGCGCGGTGCTGCAGGGCACCTCGGGCATCAAGTCCGACGCCTACATCCAGGCGCTGGGACCGCTGGCGGAGGGCTCGCTCAGCTTCATCGAGGGTGCCCCGATCGAGAAGCTGCCGGGCGGGAAGTTTTTCCAGGAACAATACGACAAGGCCGGCTACAAGGAGCCGCCGGAGGCCTATGGCGCCTTCGCGTTCGTCGCGATGCAATTGATCCTCGACACCATCGAGCAGGTCGGACCGGATCGCAAGAAGGTCACCGATGCACTCGGCAAGGTCGCGAACTACAACTCCGTTATCGGGCCGGTCACGTTCGACGACCACGGGCAAAATACCGTGCCGCTGATCTCCAAATACGTCGTGCAGGACGGCAAGTGGGTGATCTGGGAAGACAGCGAGTACGCTTCGGGCAAGCGCAAGCTCAGGAAATGAGCTGCATTGGGCGTATGGTAGGCAACGGTCAAGCCACCGTTGCCTACACTGCATTTCCGAGATGACGGCGTGGAGATCGCGCTCCAATATCTGATCAACGGGCTCATGCTCGGGATCATGTACGGCCTGGTCGCCGTGGGCTTCACGCTGTTCTTCGGCGTGCTCGACGTGATCAAGTTCTCCCACGGCGACGTGCTCACGGTCGGAGTATTTACCGGCTTCGCGACCTATCTCGCGTTGAAGGCGGCCCAAGTCAGCTCTCCACTGCTGCAGCTCATCATCGTCTCGATCGTGGCGATGGCGGCGATGGCAGCGCTCGGCGCGGTGATCGCCCGCTATCTCGTGCTGCCGCTCGCCTCGGCGCCGGCGCTCAACACATTGTTGATCACGCTGATGCTGGGAACCGTGCTGCGCGAAGGCGTCCGGCTGGGCTTTCCCGACGGCTCGAACCCGAAGCCGTTCCCGGCGCTGCTGCCGACGACAGCCTACACCTTCGGCCATTTCACGCTGCGGCTGGACAGCCTGATGCTGTTGGCCGCGGGTCTGGCCATGATCGTCGCCGTCCACCTCCTGATCAACAAGACCAAGCTCGGGCTGGCGATCCGCGCAGTGGCGCAGGATGGCGAAACCGCGCGCACCATGGGGATCAACTTCACTGCGGTGGTGCTGATCACCTTCGCGATCGGCTCGGGCGTCGCCGCCTTTGCCGGCGTGATGAACGGCCTGTACTACAACGAGATCAATTTCAGCATGGGCCTGCTGCTGGGCGTATTCGGTTTCAGCGCCGCGGTGGTCGGGGGCCTCGGCAACATCTATGGCGCCATCCTCGGCGGCTTCCTGTTCGCCGGCCTGCAGACCATCGGCGCAGTCGCGTTGCCGTTCGCCAGCGCCTACAAGGACGTGTTCGCGCTCGCCGTCATCATCGCCATCATGGCGTGGCGGCCGACCGGCCTGATCGCGGAGAAATCGAGCGAGCGGGTGTGACGGCATGGCGACCTCGCCGAACAGCCGCTCTCCGCTGCCCGCGCTTGCCTGGGCGGCGGCCGCCATGCTGTACGGCATGCTGTTCCTCGGAGCGGAAAGCGAACGGGCGCTGGGCGCGCTGCTGGCGGTCGCAGCCGCGGCGGTCGTGCTGGGTGCACGCTCCGGGCTGGTGGACCAGATCAGGGCGAGCATCGGCGGCAACGAACGCGCCTTCGACATCGCCGCGGTCGCGGGGGTGCTTGCCGTCGCGCTCTGGTTTCACGAGGAGCATTTCATCATCCTGATGATGACCACGGCATTCCTGCTGATGGTCGCGGCACTCGGCCTCACCATCCAGTTCGGCTATGCCGGCGTGGTCAACTTCGCGGGCGCGGCCTTCCTCGGGATCGGCTGCTACACCGCCGGGGTCGTCACCAAGTACACGTCACTGCCGTCGTTCCTCACGCTTCCGCTCGGAGGACTGATGGCGGCAGTCATCGGATCGATCCTGATCCTGCCGGTGCTGCGGACCCGGGGGCATTACGCAGCCCTCGTCACCATTGCCTTCGGCATCCTGTTCAAGGTGTTTCTCGAGGTCAACGACACGCTGGGCGGACCGCAGGGCATCCAGGTCAAGCCGATCGTCCTGTTCGGCTGGAACTTCAACAGCCCGATCCGGATCGGCGACTTCACCGCGTCGTTCTACTTCTCCTATCTGCTCCTTGCGCTGGCCCTGCTGGTGTTGAGCTTCACGCTGGTGCGACGGCTCGAGCGCTCCTGGATCGGACTCAGCCTCGATGCGATCCGGCTCGATGAGACTGCCTCGGCCTGCTACGGGCTCAACCTCGCACGCTGGAAGGTGCTGGCGTTCACGCTCGGCAATTTTCTGGCAGGCACCGCGGGCGCGGCCTATGGACACGTGCTGGGCTTCATCGCGCCCAATAACTTCACCTTCGGCGATTCGCTGATCCTGGTTTCGATCATCCTCCTGGGCGGCATCGGCAACCTGTGGGGCGTCGCGGTCGCTGCCGCCTTTGTCGTGATTCTGCCGGAGAAATTCCAGGTCATCCAGGAATATCGCCTGGTGCTGTACGCGGCGCTCGTGATTCTCATTCTGCTGTTTCGTCCGCAGGGACTGCTGCCGCGGCAACTGCGCGACTATGTCCCGGGCTCCAAGGCGCGGAACGCGCAGGCCCATGCCGAGGAGCGCGTGCGGTGACCGGAGCGCTGCTCACCTGCAAGGGCCTGACCTGCCGCTTCGGCGGCCTGGTTGCGCTCGCCCAGGTGGACTTCGAGGTCAACGACGGTGAGATCGTCGGCCTGATTGGACCGAACGGCTCGGGCAAGACCACGCTGTTCAACGTCGTCACCGGCATCTATGGCGCGGACGAAGGCGCGGTCACGTTCGCGGACAAGGACACGACCGCCGCGACGCCACAAGCGATCTATCGCGCGGGCGTGACCCGCACCTTCCAGCGTTCGCGCATGTGCCTGCCATTGTCGGTGTTCGACAATATCATGGTGGGCAACCACAAACGGCTGAACCACGGCCTGGTCTTCAACCTGCTGCGGCGCGGCGCGTTTGCCGCCGAGCTCGCGCGCAACCGCGAGGAGGCCCGCGAGCTGGTGAAGGTGTTCAGCGCCGAGCTTGCCGACCGCATCGAGGAACCGGCGGCCGGCCTGCCGATGATCGATCGACGGCGGATCGAGATCTGCCGTGCGCTGATCAGCCGGCCGCGCCTCGTCCTGCTCGACGAGCCATCGGCCGGCATGACGCACGAGGAAACACGCCACCTGATGGACGATATCCTCCTGGTGCGCGGGCGCATGCCGGGCCTGACCATCGTCATCATCGAGCACGAGATGGGCGTGATCGAGCGCGTCACCGACCGTTGCGTGGTGCTCAACTATGGCCGCAAGATCAAGGAGGGAACGTTCGCGGAGGTCGCCGGCGATCGGCAGGTGCAGGAAGCCTATCTCGGGGTGGCGTGATGACAGGTCGGCTCGAGATCCTGGACGTCACCACCGCCTACGACAAGGCGGACGTGCTGCAGGGCGTCTCACTTACGGTCGAGGCCGGCAGCATCACCTGCCTGCTCGGCTCGAACGGCTCCGGCAAGACCACGCTCATTCGTTCGATCCTCGGCCTGACCCCGCCGCGCGCCGGCCGCGTCGTATTCGATGGCAAGGACATCACGGGGTTGCCGACCCACAAGGTGATTGCCGCCGGCGTCGCCTGCATCCCGGAGGGACGCAAGGTCTTTCCCAAGCTGACGGTGGAGGAGAACCTTCGCGTTGGCGCCTATCAGGAGCCGTCGGAGGCGGTGACGCGCACGCGCGCCGAGGAGATCTATCGCCTGTTTCCCCGCCTCGGCGAGCGCCGGACTCAACTCGCGGGCACGATGTCGGGGGGCGAGCAGGCCATGATGTCGATCGGCCGCGGCCTCATGCGTGCTCCCAAGCTCCTGCTGGTGGACGAGCCCTCACTCGGACTGTCGCCGCTCCTGGTCAAGGAGAACTTCACCATCATCCGTGACATCAATGCGCGCGGCATCACCGTGTTCCTGGTCGAACAGAACGTCCACCAGACGTTGGCGATCTCGCACTACGGCTACGTGCTGTCGAAGGGCCGCGTGGCGGCGGCCGGGCGACCGGACGAGCTCGCCGACCGGCCGGAAGTACGCGAAGCCTATTTCGGGTAGAACCTCACTGGCCCTGCGGCGAGATGACCGCATCGCCCGCACGATCTATTCATGTCACGTACATCGGCGCCCCGACATCGTGGCCGGCCGCGCGGTGGCGGCGATGCGGTTGTAACGCGAACGAAGCACGGCACGATCGACCCGGTATTCGAGGTGAAGGCGAACTCCTTGCAGACACCGTCACTGGAGATTGCGCTGCCAGGGGCAGAAACGCCCGGCGCCGCCACGCGCGCGTGCCCGGCCTGCGGCGGCGCGAGGAACCACGTCCTGCGCTTCAGGACCAACGGATGCGACATCCTGCAATGCGAGAGTTGCGGCCTCGGCCGCACCGAAACGTCCGAATTTGACCCCGCGACCTACTACACCGAGGATTATTTTTCCGGCCGTCACGCCGACGGCTATTCGG
This sequence comes from uncultured Alphaproteobacteria bacterium, assembly GCA_963725065.1. Taxonomy (GTDB): domain Bacteria; phylum Pseudomonadota; class Alphaproteobacteria; order Rhizobiales; family Xanthobacteraceae; genus VAZQ01. The sequence goes on along the minus strand of CAVRXD010000048.1, from coordinate 20,662 downwards.
ATTATCTCGGCGCCGAACCGGTGCTGCGGCGCGAGTTCGCGCACAGCGTGGATTTTATCCGCACCTATCGTCGCAGCGGGAAGCTGCTGGAATTGGGCGCTGCGTACGGCTTTTTCCTCATGGAGGCCGCGCGCCATTTCGATGTCGCAGGGATCGAACTGGCCGCGGATGCCGTGGAGCATGGCCGCCGCGCCGGCTTGAACGTCGTACAGGGAATGGCGGATGAGGCCACCCTGAGACAATTCGGTCATATGGATGTCATCGTCCTGCTCGATGTGATCGAGCATCTTCCCGACCCGCGGGAGACGCTCGCGCTATGTCATCGGCAGCTCAACCCCGGCGGCATCGTCGTGATCACCACGGGCGATTTCGGCTCGCCGCTCGCCAGGCTTGCCGGCGTGCGATGGCGGCTGATGACCCCGCCGCAGCACCTCTGGTTCTTCACCCAGGAGAGCATGCGCCGGATGTCGGGCGGCCTGGGCTTTTCGATGGAGCATGTGGACCACCCCTGGAAGATCGTTCCGGCCTCGCTGATCGTCTTCCAACTGCGGCGCATGCTCGGGATGCGCTCAGCGGGCATGACAAGCGCCGGACGCGTCGGGATACCGGTCAACCTGTTCGACGCCATGCGCCTCGTGTTGCGGAAGGCCTCGTGACGTTCGTATTGCACTGCCGCAAATCGGGGTCGTCCATGTCGCACGCGGCGATCCATCGCAGTTGCGCCTCTAGGAGACCGGCTTCGACATCTGGTTCACTGAGTCGATCGCGATGCGTCGCGTCACCGGGGATCGCGCTCATCCCCTGCCGGCGGCTTGCGCTCGGATGCCGGGCGGAACTTTCGCAGGCATGCGGAATTCTTGTGGGTCCCGTACGGGAGCGTCAAATGGAACATGTCTCGCGGGCGCAGGTGTATGTGGTCATCCCTGCCTACAACGAAGGGACCGTTCTTCCCCGCGTCGTGAGCGAGGTCGGGCGTGCGGGCTACACGGTGGTCGTGGTCGACGATGGCTCCACCGACGCCACGGCCGATCACGCGCACGCGGCCGGCGCGATCGTGGTCAGGCATCCATTCAACCTCGGCCAAGGCGCCGCGCTGCAGACCGGCATCGACTACGCGCTGGCGCACGCGGCGCAATTCGTGGTGACGTTCGATGCCGACGGCCAGCACCGCGTATCGGATATTCCCCGTCTCACCGAGGCGCTGGTCCGCGAACGGGCCGATTTCGCGCTCGGCAGCCGGTTTCTCGGACAGGCCCCCAATCTCCCGCCGATGCGCCGCCTGATGTTGCAGGCCGCGACGCTGTTCACGCGGCTGAGCACGGGCTTGCAGGTGACCGACACCCACAACGGCCTGCGCGCCATGACCCGCCGCGGCGCCGCAGCGCTGAGGCTTCGGCAGAACCGGATGGCGCATGCGTCGGAATGCCTCAGCCAGATCGGCAGCAGCGGACTTCGCTACGTCGAGCAGCCCGTGACGATCGAATACACCGCCTATTCGCTGGCCAAGGGGCAGAACCTGCGCGATGGCGTGCTCATCCTGCTCGATCTGTTTGCGCGCAGGCTGTACCGATGATTGCCCAGCTGATCCTCTCGGCGCTGCTGGCGGCGATCCTGCTGTACGCGTGGGCCGAGTACCGGCGATCGCCCGCGGTCGCCTTCCTGACCGTGGCAATCGCGACGGCCGGCCTCTACTTCGTGTGGATGCCCGAGCACAGCACACAACTGGCGGAGCTGGTCGGGATCGGCCGCGGCGTCGACCTCATTCTCTACGTCTGGGTGTGCATCAGCCTGGTCGTGCTGCTCAACCTGCATCTGAAGCTGCGGACCCAGACCGAGTTGATCACCACGCTGGCGCGCAAGATCGCGATCACCGACGCGCAATCGCGCAACACCTGATTCCCAGGTTCACTTCTCATTCCGGCCGCAGATCGATCTCCTGCGCCAGCGCGCGCCACGACGCCTGCTGCTGACGAATGAACTCCGCGGTGGTCTCGGCCGTGTCGGTGCCGCTGATCGCAAGCCCCAGCGCGAGGAGCCGCTGCTGGATATCGGGATTGCGCAGGAACTGGCCGATGTGCCGGTTCAACTGCGTGACGATATCGGCGGGCGTGCCGGCAGGAGCGACCACGACCAGCCAGCCGTCCAGCTCGAAGCCCGGGAGCGTTTCGGCAATCGTCGGCAGATCGTCGAGGCCGGGGAAACGCTTGGCCGAACTCAGCGCGATGCGTCTGACCTTGCCGGCACGCGCGAAACCTTCGACGGCGGCAAACGAGCTGAGCATCACCTGCGTCGTTCCCACCGACGTGTCCTGCATCATCTGCGCCGTCGTGCGGTAAGGCACCTCGACCATCCCGATGCCGCCGCGTTTGTTCAGGAGACGGCCGACCACGACGCCGAGGCCGCTGGTGGCATCGACCGCGTAGGACAGCTTGCCCGGTTGCGCCTTGCCGTAGGCGATCAGCTCGGGAAGCGTCTTCACCGGCAGCTCGGGATAAACCGAGACCACAACCGGACCCTGGTTGGAGACCATCGCGACCGCGGTGAAATCCCGCACCGGATCGTAGGGAATCGATTTCAGCATGAACATGTTGGATGTGAACGTGGAGGCGTTCGCGAAGAACAGCGTGTAGCCGCCGGGCGTTGCGCGCGCGGCCTGCTGCGCACCGGTGATGCCCGACGCGCCGGGCACGTTCTCCACGTAGATCTGCTGCCCGAGCGTGCGTGAAACGCCGTCGGCGAGCAGGCGCGCCATGATATCGGTGCCGAGCCCCGGACCGGTCGGCACGATCAGCCGGATCGGCCGCGTCGGCCAGCTCTGCGCGGCGGTCTGCGCCCGCGCGTCCGTATCAACGGCGCCCGCGAACAGGACAAAGCAGAACAGCGCGTGCAGGACCGTCTTTATAGTGCCGCCAAGAGCCGTTGCCATTTGCCGATCAGGTATAGGCGCACGCCCCTCGCGGCGGCAAGCGGTGCGGGCTGAGCGCAGCGCTGCAAACATTTGACGCCAATTTACCCAACACCTAGCCTCGCCTCGCCGCGCGCTCATCGTCGCGGCGTGGTGGTGACCGGCGCAGGCCGTGTCGCCCCTCATAGAAAACGGGAAGGCGCTTCGCCGCGGCGAAAGCGCTATCGGGAGGATTTGATATGTTGCGCAGTCGCAGGTCGCGCATTCCGAACCTATTCCGCCAGCACGGGCAGGGGTGCGGGCTCTGCGGCCCGTCCCGGCGGGAATTCATCGCGACCGCGGCCGCTTTCGGCGCCGGCACCGCGCTCGCCGCGCCCGCCGCCTTGGCGCAGGCGCCGGCCGAGAGCGGGCCCAAGCTCATCGACGTGCATCATCACATCGTGCCGCCGTTCTGGTTCGACGAGGTGAAAGACCGGATCGCCGCGCAGGGCGGCGGCCGCATCATTCCCACCTGGTACGGGTGGTCGCCGGAGACCGCGCTCGCGGCCATGGACAAGAATGGCGTCCAGGCCGCCATCATCTCCATGACCACGCCCGGCATCTTCTTCGGCGACGTGCAGCAGGGGCGCCGGCTTTCGCGCGCGTTCAACGATTACGCCATGCAGATCGTCAAGGATCACCCCGGGCGCTTCGGCCTGTTCGCCACGCTGCCGCTGCCCGACACCGAAGGCAGCCTCAAGGAGATCGAATATTCCTTCGATGTGCTCAAGGCCGACGGCATCGGGCTGATGACGAGCTATGGCGACAAGTGGCTCGGAGACCCCGCCTTTGCCCCGGTGTTCGCCGAGCTCAACCGCCGCAAGGCGGTGATCTACGTGCATCCGGCCTCGCCGCTGTGCTGCACGAGCCTGATGTCCTACGTCCCGCCGTTCTTCTCGGAGTTCCAGCAGGACACCACGCGCACGATCCTCAGCCTGATCTTCTCCGGTTCGATCAGTCGGCTTCCCGATATCCGTTTCATCTTCTCGCATGCGGGCGGCACGCTGCCGATGGTGGCAGGCCGCATCGAGCATTACAGTACGCTGCCCGCGTTCAAGGAGAAGGTGCCGAACGGCTTCGACTACGAGCTCAAGCGGCTCTACTACGAGATCGCCAACGCCGCCTACAAGCCGTCGATGGCGGCGATCACCAACATGGTGCCGACCTCGCAGATCATGTTCGGAACGGATTTTCCGCTGGTGGCGATCGACGATACCGCCAACGGTCTGCGCTCGCTCGGCCTGCCCCCGGCCGAATTGCAGGCGATCGCGCGCGGCAATGCGCTCGGCCTGTTTCCCCGGTTGAAGGGCTAGATCGCTCTGCCGCCGGCGCAAGGGATGCGCCGCCGCCGCCCTCAGTTGCTCTCGAGCTTGATGCCGCCCTGGCGGATCACGTCACCCCAACGTTTGCTGTCAGCCGCGATCAACGCCGCGAACTCTTCCGGGGTCCCCAGCGGCAGCCGCAGCCCCTGCCCGGTCAGCCGCTTGCCCACGTCGGATGCCTCGTACGCCTTGCGCGTCTGCGCATTGAGCCAATCGACGATGGGCCGTGGCGTGCCGGCGGGCGCCATCAGCCCGAACCACGCGCCGCCCTCCAATCCCGCAAGCCCGGCTTCGGCCGCCGTCGGCACGTCGGGCAGCACGGGATTGCGCTGCGGCGACAGTATCGCTAGCGCCCGCAGCTGGCCGGACAGGACCTGCTCGCGGGTCAGCGACACCACGTCGAACATCAGGTCGACGTGCCCGGCGACCACGTCCTGCACCGCGAGCGCCGCGCCGCGATAGTGCACATGCGTGAGCTCGACGCCGGTGAGCTGCCGGAACTGCTCGCCGATGAGGTGGCCGCTCGCACCGATCCCCTGGGATGCATTGGTCAACGGTCGTGCCTTGCCATAGGCAACAAGCTCCCGCACCGAATTCACCGGCAGCGAGGCCTTGACCACGAGCACGTTCGGCGCGGCCACCATCAATGCGACCGGCACGAAATCCCTGGCGGGATCGTAGTTCACCTTGGTCATATGCGGCAGGATCGCCAGCGTCGAATGGTTGCCGATGATCAGCGTGTAACCGTCCGGGCGCGCCTTCGCGATCGCATCGGTCGCGACGATCCCATTGCCGCCGACGCGGTTCTCGACGATGGCGGGATGGCCGTCGTCCGTCAGCCGCTGGGCCATAATCCGGGCGGCAAGATCGCCGATGCCGCCCGCCGGCGCGCTGACGACGATCTTGATCGGCTGCGACGGCGAAAGCTGTGCCGCCGCGGGCGCAACGGTGAGGCCGACGCAAGCGGCCAGCAGCGCGGCCCCAAGGCCGCGCCCGACGCGAGAGCTCAGGACCATTTTGTTTCCTCCGGATGTTTTTTTGTGTGTTTCGCCGCCGACAATCGTGGCCACCTCACGGCTGCGCGAATCGAGGGAACAGACGAAGCGCGTTGCCGCGCTCGATCGCCTGCAGCTCGTCGGGCTGAAAGCCGAACGCGGCCAGGCCGGCGACGGTTTGCGCCATCATGCCGGGGGGCGCCCAGGGATAGTCGCTGCCGAACAGCACCTGGTCGGCCGACACCAGAGTCATCAGGGGCCCGAGCCCTTCCGGGCTGGCCTGCTGCGCGACGTCATAATAAAGCCGCTTGAGCTCATGCATGGCGCCGTTCGGAAGGCGCGGATTGACCGCCTCGGTAATCCGCGCGAGCCGCGAGATCCGGCCGGCCAGCAGCGGCACGGCGCTGCCGGCGTGCGAGAAGATGTAGCGGATGTCGGAACAGCGAGACAGCGTGCCGCTGTACAGCAGGCTGGTCACCGCGCGCACGGTGTCGAACAGAAATTCGACCACCGCATCCGCCACGTCGGGGATGAGCCCTTCGCAGCACGGCGCCGCCGTCGGGTGGAAGTACACGACCGCCTTGCGCCTGTTGAGCTCGTCGAATACCGGCGCGAACGCCGCGTCGCCCGGCCACCTGTCGCCGTAGCTGGTCATCAGCACGATGCCGTCGGCACCGAGCACGTCGAAGGCGTACTCGATTTCGCGCAGGCTGCCCTCGATATCGGGCAGCGCCAGCGAGGCGAACACACCGAACCGGCCGGGATAATCGCGCGCGACCTGCGCCGCATAGTCGTTGCAGTAACGCGCCACGCTGCGGCTCCTGGCCACGTCACCCGACCACACGCCCGGATCGGACAGCGAGGTGATCGCGGTCGCCACGCCATTGCGGTCCATTTCCGCGATCGACTGTTCCGGGGTCCATTGCAGCGGGCCGTGCAGCGGCAGCGGCGCGTTGTGCCGGTTGACCCATTTCAGCCCCATGTCGGTGACGTAGCGCGGCGGCACGATGTGGTGGTGCACGTCGACGCGGTGAGGCTTGGCGGCCGCGGCGGCGTTCTGCCTGCCGGCATCAGATTTCGCTTTCGGCGCCTTCTTCGTCCCCGGCACCCCCGTCGCCGAAAAGGCCAAGGAAGAACGGCGGGGCTCGCAGCAACCCCCACATGCAGCGAAGCCGTGGCGGAAGCGGGAGATCGGGCGGGACGCGCTCTCGCCCACACCAACTTGCATCGTCATCGAAATCCCACGACCTCCGCGCCGCACGCCGGTGCGGATGTTGGCCCCATTCCCGCGGCCTGTCCATTTGGGCGACCCCGTCCGCGTGGGAAAATATGCGACCAACGGGGAATTGAAATCGCACGCGTAATCCCATTCAATTGCACCACTAGGCTGTGCTGCCCAGGGCCGCGGCGCAAAGGGCGGACGGGAGAGAAGCCCACGGGCGCACGCGCAAGTGCATCCGCACAGGGCCGAGCGACAGACCGGGAGGAACCGCATGGCGTCCGTCGCGATCCGCGACGTCAGAAAGGCGTTCGGAGCCATCGAGGTCATCCATGGCGTCGATGTCCTGATCGACGACGGCGAGTTCGTCGTCCTGGTCGGCCCGTCGGGATGCGGCAAGTCGACCCTGTTGCGGATGATCGCGGGGCTCGAAAACATCACCTCGGGCGAGATCCGCATCGGCGAGCGCATCGTGAACAAGATGCCGCCGAAGGAGCGCGACATCGCCATGGTGTTCCAGAACTACGCGCTCTACCCGCACATGACGGTCGCCGCCAATATGGGGTTCTCGCTCATGCTGCGCCGCGCGTCCAAGAGCGAGATCGAACGGCGCGTCACCGGGGCCGCCGACATCCTGGGACTCGGCCCCCTGCTCGACCGCTATCCGCGCCAGCTCTCCGGCGGCCAGCGCCAGCGCGTCGCCATGGGCCGCGCCATCGTGCGTGACCCCCGCGTCTTCCTGTTCGACGAGCCGTTGTCGAACCTGGACGCCAAGCTGCGCGTCGCCATGCGCACCGAGATCAAGGAGTTGCATCAGCGCCTGAAGACGACGACCGTCTACGTCACCCACGATCAGATCGAGGCCATGACGCTCGCGGATCGCATCGTGGTGATGCATGACGGCGTGGTCGAGCAGATCGGGGCGCCGCTCGAGCTTTATGACCGACCACAGAACCTGTTCGTCGCGGGCTTCATCGGCTCGCCGGCGATGAACTTTCTCAACGGGACGATCCGCGCCAACGGCGCGCTGGCATTCGAGGGCGCCCACGGCGTCCGCCTGCCGCTCTCGGCGGCGCCGGCGGGAAGCGATGGGCGCCCGGTCATCTATGGCATCCGGCCGGAGCACTTCGTCATCGCCGACGACGGGGCGGAGGCCGAGGTTCAGGTGGTCGAACCGACCGGCTCCGAGCTGCAGATTGCAGCCAAGCTCGGCGGCGACGACATCATCGCGGTGTTTCGCGAACGCCACGACTTCAAGCCGGGCGACAAGATCCGGCTCAAGCCCGATCCGCGACTGGCGCATCTGTTCGATGAGCCGAGCGGCAAACGCCTCAACGCATGACAACGGAGGAAACAGCCATGACCATTACCCGCCGTGCCCTGGTCACAAGCGGCACCGCACTCGCCGCCGCCGGCGCGCTCACCGGTCCGGCCTTGCTCGACTGGGCCAAGGCCTGGGCGCAGACGGCGCCGTGGAAGCCGGAGAGCGGCGCGCAGCTGTCCATGCTGCGGTGGAAATATTTCGTGCAGTCCGAGGACGACGCGTTCGTGGCGCTGATCGATGCCTTCACCAAGGCGACCGGCGTGAAGGTCAACATCTCGCGCGAATCCTATGAAGACGTGCAGCCGAAGGCGTCGGTCGCCGCCAATACCGGCGCCGGACCAGACCTGTTCTGGGGTCTCTACTCACTGCCGCACCTGTTCCCGCAGAAATGCGTCGACGTCAGCGACGTCGCCGATTACCTCGGCAAGAAGTACGGCGGCTGGGTGCCGAGCGCGGTCACCTATGGCAAGAGCGGCAACAAGTGGATCGCCATCCCGATCTGCTACAGCGGCAACATGCAGAACTACCGGATCTCTTCGCTGAAGAAAGCGGGGTTCTCCAAGTTTCCGGCGACGACGGACGAATATCTCGAATTCGCCAAAGCCACGAAACGCAACGGAACGCCCGGCGGAATGGCGCTCGGGCACGCCTCCGGCGATGGCAACGGCTGGGTCCATTGGTGCCTGTGGGCGCACGGCGGCAATCTGGTCGACAAGGACGACAAGGTGATCCTCAACTCGCCCGAAACCGCAAAGGCGCTCGAATACGCCAAGCAGCTGTACGAAAACATGATCCCGGGCGTCGCCTCCTGGAACGACGCCTCCAACAACAAGGCGTTCCTCGCGGGCGAAATCCATTGGACCGACAACGGCATCTCGATCTACGTCGCGGCCACCAAGGACCCCACCAAGAAGGAGATCGCCGAGGACATGGACCACGCGTTCTGGCCCATCGGCCCGGCCGGCAAACCGACCGAGCTGCACCTGATGTATCCGGTGCTGGCGATGAACTACACCAAGTATCCGCAAGCCTCCAAGGCGCTGATCGCTTACATGCTGGAGGCCGACCAGTTCAACAAGTGGATCGATTCGGCGCAGGGTTATCTGACCCACTGCCTCAACGCATATGATTCCAATCCGGTCTGGACCGCCGACCCCAAGCGCACGGTGTTCCGCGACGCCGCCAAGCGTTCGTTGACCGCCGGCGGCCTGGGCTCGGTCGGCGAAAAGGCGGCGACCGCGATCGCCGATTTTCTGGTGCTCGACATGTTCGCCAACTACTGCACCGGCCGCGAGGACGTGAAAGGCTCGATCGCGCAGGCGGAACGGCAAGCCCGGCGGATCTATCGGTGAGCCGGACAATGCCGCGGCGGTGTTCTCGGCGCGGCACGTGCCCGGGGCGTGAGGGCCCGTAGATGGCCGATACGCTGTTCGAGCGTCAGGTACCGTCGCGCGCAACGCGCGACAGTACCGCGTGGGAGCGGCTCAAGGTCCATCGCGACTGGCTCGGCATGTGGTTCATGCTGCCGGCGCTGGCGATCCTGATCCTGTTCCTGGCCTACCCGCTCGGGCTCGGCGTGTGGCTCTCGTTCACCGACGCGCGCATCGGCCGCACCGGCGCGTTCATCGGCACCGAGAATTATGAATGGCTGTGGGGCGACAGCGTATTCTGGCTCTCGGTGTTCAACACGCTCCTCTACACCGTGGTTGCCAGCATCATCAAATTTGCCGTCGGGCTCTATCTCGCCGTGCTGCTCAACCACAGCCTGCCATTCAAGGCGATCATCCGCTCGATCGTGCTGATCCCATTCATCGTACCCACCGTGCTCTCGGCGATCGCGTTCTGGTGGCTCTATGACAGCCAGTTCTCGATCATCTCGTGGTCGCTGCGCCAGATCGGCGTGATCACCACCAATATCGATTTTCTCGGCGACCCGTGGAACGCCCGCTGGTCGGTGATCTTCGCCAACATCTGGCGCGGCGTGCCGTTCGTCGCGATCACGCTGCTGGCGGGATTGCAGACCATGCCGCCGTCGCTCTACGAGGCCGCCACCATCGACGGCGCCAGCCAGTGGCAGATGTTTCGCTACATCACCTATCCGCTGCTCACCCCGATCATCGCCGTGGTGATGACCTTCTCGGTGCTGTTCACCTTCACCGACTTCCAGCTCATCTGGGCGATGACGCGCGGCGGCCCGGTCAACGCCACCCACCTGATGGCGACGCTGAGCTATCAGCGCGCGATCCTGTCGGGCTATCTCGGCGAAGGCGCCGCGATCTCGACCGCGATGATCCCGTTCCTGCTGGCCGCGATCATGCTCTCGTGGTTCGGCCTGCAGCGACGGAAATGGCAGCAGGGCGAAAATAATGACTGAGCTCGGCCGCCGCCGCATTTTGTCTTGCCGCGAACGGGGCAAGCCCCCGCGCACGGTGCCGGAAATGGCAGCAGGGCGAAAATAATGACTGAGCTCGGCCGTCGCTGCATTTTGTCTTGCCGCGAACGGGGCAAGCCCCGCGCGCGGTGCCGAAAATGGCAGCAGGGAGAGAGCAATGACTGAGCTCCTCGCCGGCGCCAAGGCCATCCGTGCGGTATCGGCTGCCGATCACTCTGAGGGCATGAGCTATCTCGAATCGCTGCCGCGGCGGCTGGTGACGCTCTATCTGCCGCTCGGGCTGATCATGCTCGTGCTGCTGTTTCCGTTCTACTGGATGGCGTTGACCGCCATCAAACCCGACGAGCAGCTCCTGAATCTCGATCGCTTCAATCCGTTCTGGACCTGGACGCCGACGCTCAAGCATATCCAGAAGCTGCTGTTCGAGACGCACTATCCGCTATGGCTCTGGAACACGACCATGGTCGCCATGGCCTCGACCATCCTGTCGATCGTGGCGAGCGTGCTCGCGGCCTATGCCATCGTGCGGCTGCGCTACCGCGGCGCGCAATGGATCGGCGGGGCGATCTTTCTTGCCTACCTCATTCCGCCGTCGATCCTGTTCATCCCGCTTTCCACGGTCGTGTTCCAGTACGGCCTGTTCGACACGCCGTTCGCGTTGATCCTCACCTATCCAACCATATTGATCCCGTTCTCGACTTGGCTGCTGATGGGTTATTTCAAGACCATTCCGTTCGAACTCGAGGAATGCGCGCTGATCGACGGCGCGAGCCGCTGGCAGATCCTCACCAAGATCGTGTTGCCGCTGGCGGTGCCGGGATTGATCTCGGCCTTCATCTTCTGCTTTACGCTGTGCTGGAACGAGTTCATCTACGCGCTCACCTTCATCTCCTCGACCCAGCACAAGACGGTGCCGGTGGCGATCGTCAACGAATTCGTCGACGGCGACATCTATCGCTGGGGCTCGTTGATGGCCGGAGCGCTGGTTGGATCACTGCCGCTGGTGGTGCTCTATGCGTTCTTCGTCGAACACTACGTTTCGGCGATGACGGGGGCCGTGAAGGAATAGCGGCCGCACGTCCCGCGCGCGCACGCGTTGAATATCGCGGCCTCGCCGGCCATCCCTGCTTGACAGAAAGGCGCGCTCGCCGTCTGAAAGGCGGGGGGCCATCCCCGGCAGCGCAAGCGGCCAGGCCGCCCCGCGCGGGGTTGTGTGCAAAGACATTATTCTGGATTATGGACGGTGGATGGAGTCGGAGGGGTCGACAGCCGGAGACTCGCCATGAAGCCCATGCGCACCGCTATGATCCTGCTCGCCGTTTGCCCGTTGACCGCCATTATCGATGCCCGCCCGAGCGGCGCCGAAACCTATCGCCCCTGGTGCGTGCAGTACTCCGGCCGCAGCGGTGCCAGGAGTTGCGCTTTCACCTCCTTCGAACAATGCATGATGACGGCGGGTCCCGGCACCGGCGGTTCGTGCGTGCAGAACCCATGGTACCTGTGGTACGGCCCGAACAGCCCCAGCACCACGGGTCAGGGTGGTCGGGCGAGGAGATGATCCGCTCGTTTGCCGCCCATCGCGCGCGCGCCGTCAAACCGCGTTCGTCGTCCGCCGCTTGCAGGAGTTGAACAGTTGACCAACGCATGCAGATGCATTGAAGACCCGCGAGGATAGCGCACGATGGACTTGACTATCCTGGCCTACGCAACTCTTGGGCTTTCTCTGTTCGTGTCTGCGGTCAAGATGGGCGGCTGGATCCTCCATGCCGATCCCCGGACCATCCTCAACGGCGGACGCTGGGCGCTGGTCGCCTTTGCCGCCCTCGCGCTCGGCGTCCTGGTATGGCTCGTGATGACCGGCCGGTGGTCCTCGGCCATGATGCTTGCGGCCTTCATGCTGCCGATATTCGTGCAGGCCGCACCGCGCTGGCGGGTTTTGTTTGGCCCCCTCAATGCCATGCGAAGCGACTTTCCTCCCATCACACCGGATTTCAGTACCCCGCGCGGCGGCTTTTCGAACGCGCGCGACATGACCGATCCGGAACTGGTGCAGCAGTCACTCGCCGTTCTGAGGGCCTATCTCGCGCAAGCCGGCGCGCAAACGGCGACGCAGCAAATCGAGCACACGCCGGCATATCTGCAGGCCGGAAACGGCGCGGGGACGGGGTCGGGCAATGGGCGGTTGCGCATGTCGACGGAGGAAGCGCTCGACATCCTCGGGCTCGAACCGACCGCGACCGCCCAGGAGATCAGGGACGCATACTGCCGCCTTGAGCAAAAGGTCGATCCGGAACTGGGCGGCACGCACTACCTGATGGCGAAGATCATCGAGGCCAGAGATGTTCTCCTGCGAGCATAGACGGTGGCCGCTCTAGCGCGGTGGATTTGACGTTCCTGTCACCGTGCCGCAAGTTCGTTCAGAAAGCCACACCAAGATCATGACTTGCTAGTGTTCCTTCGATCCCGAAGTTCGCATCAGAGGGAGCCGCAAGGGTTTGCGAACTTCGGAAACCGGGACATGTGAGCGAGATGGCCCATCGCCGGCATGACCTTTGGCTGCTGATCAGGTTGGCCGCGCAGAACGTCGGCCGCCGGCGGCTGCGAGCGATCTTTCTCAGCGCAGCCGTGATGCTCGGCGTCGGCATCGCTTTCGCCAGCTTTGTCGCGGGCTGGGCATTGCGCGATGGCATGACGACCAGCTTTTCCCGCATGGGCGCCGATCTCGTGGTCGTTCCACGCGCGACGCTCGTGAATATCACGTCGAGCCTTTTGACTGTCCAACCCACCGACGAGACCCTCCCCGCCGACTTGGCAGCGCGGATCGCAGCGATCCCCGGCGTCGGGAAAGTGGCGCCGCAGCGCATCGTCCCCGCGCTGGTCGAGGGAAACGCCGCGAACCTGATCGCGTTCGATCCGGCGCACGACCTCTCGGTGCTGACCTGGCTGGCCGAACGCCAGTCGGGGCCGGTCGAGGGCCTGATCGCGGGCGGCGGCCTCGCCGCACGGCTCGGCGAATCGGTCAGCGTGTGCGGGATGCCGATGCGCATCTACGGCCGGCTCGGCAAGACCGGGGTCGGTCCGTTCGACAACTCCTACTTCCTCAGCTTCGGCGCACTCGCCGACATGGTTTCGTTCTGCCGCACGGCCGACGCGCGGGGTGCTCCCAGGCCAACGGCTAAACCGCAGGACAAGCCACAAGACGAGCCGCCGGTCCCCGGCATGAGCCATGCCGGCGACGTCTGCTCACCGGACCTGGCGCTCGATCGGGTATCGGCCTTCCTGTTACAACTCTCGCCCGGCGCAAGAGTGGACGAAGTCAAGTTCGCGCTCGCGCGGCTTCCCGACGTCAAGATCGTCGAAGGCAACACCGTGATCACCTCCTCGCGGCAGGCGTTGAGCACGCTCCTCATCGGCATTGCCGCCTTCACCGCATTCCAGCTCATTGCTCTGCTGATCCTGGTGTCGCTGTTGTTCTCGGCGATCGTGCAGGAGCGCTACCGCGAAGTCGGTCTCCTGCGGGCGATGGGGGCGAAGCCCAATCAGGTGATGACGATCATTCTCACCGAAGCGGCGATCATCACCGGCCTGGGCGGCATCGCCGGACTCGGCTTCGGCGCTGCCATGCTGTTGCTGTTCGCCCGCTCGCTCGGTTTCTATTTCGGCCTGCTCGGCGTGCCGTTCTCCTGGCCGCCGCTGGCGGTGCTGCAGATCAGCGCCATTCTCGCGATCTCGTTTTCGGCGATCCTCGGACTGGTGGGCGCTTTTCTGCCGGCATGGCGAGCGCGCCGAATGGCGCCCTATGCGCTGATTCAGGCAGAAGGCCGATGACGTGACGTTGTCGGCGCAGGCACTCACCAAACGCTACGGTACCGCTGCAGGTCACGAGGCCGTGCGCGACGCCAGTCTCGAGCTCGAGGTCGGCGAGTTCGTCTCGATCGTCGGCCGGTCGGGTTCTGGAAAATCCACCCTGATGGCCATGCTCGGCGCCTTGACCAAGCCGACCGAAGGCACGCTCCTGCTCGACGGCACCGATGTCTGGACGCTTTCAGAAGCAGAGCTGGCAACCTTCCGCTCGCGCCGCATCGGCTTCATCTTCCAGTTCCCGAGCCTGTTGTCGAACCTGACGGCAGTGGACAATGTCGCCGTTCCGGCGCTGCTCGGACGCACCATGGATGCCGGACAGGCCTATGCGCGCGCCTACGATCTGCTCGCGCGTGTGGGGTTGCGGGACCGCGCCGATGCGTATCCCGGCGGCATGTCCGGCGGCGAGCAGCGCCGCGTCGCCATTGCCCGTGCGCTCGTCAATTCGCCGCCGCTGCTGCTTGCCGACGAGCCGACCAGCGATCTCGACGAAGACACCGAGACCGACATCATCGATCTGCTCGAGCAACTGCAGCGGACGGAGTCGTTCGGCTTCGTGCTCGTCACGCACAACCTGGAATTGGCCAAGCGCGCGCGGCGGACCTACGAAATGCGCCAGGGCGTACTGGCGGCCACCGACCTGCCGCGGATCGCGGTAGATCCGGAACGCCCACGGCACTTCGGACCAGCCAAGGTCGACGCGCCGGCGGACCTCGCGCTGCCCGCGGCCGCGGTGGTTTCGCCCATCCGCCTGGGCTCCGGCCTGTGGCGCGGCGTCCAGATCTTTCTGCTGGCGGGAGCCGTCATCTTCGGCGGCATCCTGCTGGCCGATTTCGGGATCGACAAATATCAAAAGATGCGGGTTCGGCAGCGCGACGCGCGGGTCGCCGCCTTGCAACATCTGGCGCTCAACAGCCTGCGCGGCGACGTCCAGTCGGTCACCGATCTCGGCGACGGGCGCTACGAACTGACGACGTATCTGCAGAATGTCGGCGGCAGTCCAATCTACGTCATGGCGCCAGACCTGCGCGCCTATGTGCAGGTCAAGACCGTCTGGCAGGAAGTGCCGATGAAGCCGATCGAGGACGCCGCAAGCGGCGTTCTCAAGATCGAGGGCAAACAGACCTACCGCTATTTGTTCGACGCGCGCGTGCGGGATTACACGCAGCTGCTGCCGAACTACATGCATGTCCGTTTTTCCGGCACGATGCTGGTCAGTCCGACCAGCACCCCGAGCGACGACGTCTTCGAGCGCAAGGACAACTACTACGTCTACCTCAAGCCGTTCGATATCGCCGACGAGGTGGTGCTCAAGCGCATGCGCTTTTCGGGGAAACCGCCGGTGTGGATCCCGATGCCGCCCCATTGAGATGTTGAGGGGTCGCGAATTGGAGAGCCGATGACCTTGATCACCGAACGACATTGTTGTGCAATAACTGTCACCCATACACGGGAAGTGGAGGAATTGGCCTATGTCTGACGCGCGCAAGCCAAAAATGAGAGAAGCCGCGGAGGACGCACCGCTTCCGAAGCTGGACGTCGAGAGCCAGCCGAAACGCGCACCGGACAGGCCGCTCAGCCCGGAACAGAGCTATCTCCAGCGCAAGGCCGAAGTGGCGCAGCAGGATCACGAGGTCTTTTCCGAGTACTTGCAGGAAAAGATCGCGCGCGATCAGCAGCAAAAAGTGCAACTCGCCGAGCCGCCCCCGAAGGCGCCGACCAAGGTCAATCGCCGAAGCCTGCTGACATGGGCCGCCGGCACCGCCGTCGTCGGCGAGGCTGTCACGCTCGGCTATCCGATGGTCACGGGCCAGAGCATTCCGGCGCAAGGGCTCCAGCATGGCGGTGGCACCTATACCGAGGCCCAGCGTCATCCGATCGATCGCGAGTTCGTCAATCCCAAGGCCGACGTCGGCGGGCGGAATTTCGGCAGCTGGGTTCTGCTGATGCCGACCAAGCTCGGCGGCGGCACCTACGCGGTGAACCTCGAGACCGGCCGCGCGCTCGCCTGGATCTCATATTGGAATTACGGCGATTACAATCCGATCTCGCATCACCTGTGCGCCTTCCCCAGCGCCGATCCGGCGAAGGGCTTCGAGTGGATCAACAGCACCCAGGGCGGCAAGAATGCCCTGATCTACGGGATCCCCACCAACATCGAGACGCCGGGCGAAGGCTTCAACATCTATCGCGTCCGCTTTGACGGCGCGCAGATGGAGCTGATGGAAAACGTCGCGGAGACCACCGGCCTCGGCCTCGGCGTCCACGTGACCATCGATCCCAAGACCGCCGAACGATATTTCGTCACCGACGGGCAAAAGGACATCGCGGCCTGCTTCGACCGGCGCACCTCGCGGGTGATCGCCGCGATCAAATACGACTGGGTGCCCAATGTGCGCAATCTCGCCGAGGGTTGGCAGAAAGGCGGCACGCTCAAGATATCCAAGATCTATCCCGATCCGAAGACCGGCAAGTACGATTATCTCGGCACCAAGGGCCAGAAGATCGAATGGGAAATGGTGCCGATGGGCGAGCTGTTCGTCGAAGAGGGGACGATCCCCGGCGACGACGTCCATGGTCTCTGCGGCGCCGACGGCACCATCTGGCATCCGTCCGGACGTTGGGCGTCCACCGTCGTGCGGCTGTGCGGTGGCCAGGTCATCCTCGACGCCGAAAAGAATTTCGAGCCGGTGGCTTTCCTTCAGTTCAACAAGGATGCGCCGAACCAGTACCCGATCAAGAAGATCGACAACGATCACTGGGAGGTGACGTTCGACAAGATCTTCTCGCCCGGCCACGAAGTCGGTTTCTCGCCCGACGGCCGCTTCCTCTGCATGATGAACAATCTGCGCGAGAACAATTGTTCCGTCTTCGATTCAAGCGATCCCGATCCGCGCAACTGGAAGAAGATCGCCCACATCGAAGACCCTCTGTGGCGGGGCAAGTATCCGAACCCGTTCCACATGGTCTTTTCCATGGACAGCTCCAAGCTCTACCTCTCGATCCTCCACCCCTCTCCCGCCAGCAGCGGGGTCATGGTCGTCGATACAAGTACGTGGAAGATCAAGAAGGAAATCCAGGGCATCGGGCCGGACATGCAAACCCTGGCCATTACCTACGACGGCAAATACGTGGTGGGCGTGTTCAGCGGCTTCCAACGGCTCTCCAGCGGCATTGCCTTCATCGATGCCGAGACCGATGAGCTGGTCGGCATCTGGCCGAGCAATGGCGGGCACCATGACTGCGTTATCATCCCCACCAAGCTCGAGCACATGAAGCACACGAGGTCGTGCACGCTCTGACAGGCACGCCGCACCCGTACCCGCGCTCATCGTGCGATTCGGGCGAGCTACAAGCGGTCTGCCAGCGCCGCGTCAGCTCGATCTCCGGCCGGATAGGTCAGTGACCCGTCCGGCCCGAGCTGAGCCGCCGCAGTCATGCGCGCCGGCACGATGCGACCTTGGCCGAGAATATGGAATACGGTCTTGCCCGCCGCGATCAGATAGTCTGCGATGATACGGCGGTGGCACCGCCACCAGACCGCCTCGGCGCACATGATGGCGCACCGCTGCTCCTGACCCAGCGCGCAAAGGCGCGCGAGACCGGAATGAAACGCTTCGGTCAGGCCGTAGTCGGCATAGTTGTGAAAGCTCTGATTTTGCCAAAACG
The DNA here is from genome assembly GCA_963725065.1 of uncultured Alphaproteobacteria bacterium. Classification (GTDB taxonomy): domain Bacteria; phylum Pseudomonadota; class Alphaproteobacteria; order Rhizobiales; family Xanthobacteraceae; genus VAZQ01. The sequence continues at coordinate 2,936 of CAVRXD010000048.1, read as the reverse complement.
CATTTACGCCTGGCGCAACTTCGTGCTGCTTTCCGCGTAGGCCTCCCAGCGCGGCGATGCGCTCATAGCCGATCTGGTCTTGCGCGAGCGTTTGCGGAAGAACGTCGTCATTGAATTGCGGGTTTGAACGCGATCGCGGAACGGTTCGAACGTCGACCACGAGCCGGACTTGCTCCCCCTTCAGCAAATCCACGAACTCGGTCACCGCGCGCGTGGAATGGCCAATGGTGAAAAAGGGGGACGTCATATTCTTCCAACCCAGATTCCTTCAACCCAGGTTCGGCGCATGCGCTCTCGCCGCGAGCATTGAACGCGATACTCTCCAGCCGGGCGCGGTCGTGTTCCCATCTATCACGGCCTAGCCAAACCGGCGGCCGCCACGTCAACTGTACGGGCCGAGACACCCGCCCCGAGGTCAGTTTCCCATGGCCGCCTTCGCGGGCGCGGATCCCACGCGCCAGATGACGTTGCCGACATCGTCGGCGACCAGCAAGCTGCCGGCCCGGTCGATCGCGACGCCGACCGGACGGCCGAATGCCTCGCCGATCCGCGTTGAAAAGCCGGTGAGGACATCCACCGGCTGTCCGGCCGGGCGCCCGGCGGCGAACGGCACGAAGATGACCTTATAGCCGCTGCGCGGCTTGCAATTCCATGATCCGTGCTGCCCAACGAATGCCCCGTTCCTGTATCGCTCCGGCAGCGACGTCCCCTGGGAGAACGTGAGCCCCAGCGAGGCCGTGTGGCTGCCGAGCGCATAGTCGGGGACGATCGCTTTGGCCACCAGGTCAGGGCGTTGCGGCTCGACCCGGGTGTCCACGTGCTGTCCGTAATAACTGAACGGCCATCCGTAGAAGCCACCGTCCTTCACCGAGGTCAGGTAGTCGGGCACGAGATCGCTGCCGAGCTCGTCCCGCTCGTTCACCACCGTCCACAGCACGCCGGTTTCCGGCTGCCAGGCCATTCCGTTGGGATTGCGCAGGCCCGAGGCAAACACCCGGGATTGCCCGGTGGCAGGATCGACTTCCAGAATGGCCGCACGGCGATCCTCCTTGTCCAGTCCGTTCTCGGCCGCGTTGCTGTTGGACCCCACGGTCGCATAGAGATGCGACCCGTCACGGCTGGCGATGATGTTCTTGGTCCAGTGATGATTGATGGGACCGGCAGGAAGGTCCGCGACCTTTACGCCCGGCGCGTCGATCTGGGTCTCCCCGTCCACATACGGGAAGCGCAAGATCGCATCCGTGTTGGCGACGTAGAGATCGTGACCGATGAGCGCCATGCCGAAAGGCGAATTGAGGTCTTTGAGGAACACGGTTCGCGTCTCCGCAACCCCGTCGCCGTCGGCGTCACGCAGAAGCGTGATGCGGTTTGCGCTCGGGACGCCGGCGCCGGCCCATTTCTGCGCCACGTGAAAGAAGAAGCCCTTTATCCCTTTGGCGTCCTCCGGCCGGTCCGGACCGTTGGTTTCGGCCACCAGGACGTCGCCATTGGGAAGGACGTAGAGCCAGCGGGGGTGATCGAGCCCGGTGGCGTAAGCGTTGACTGCGAGGTCCGACGCCGGCGTCGGCTGGGTGCCCTCGGGCCAACCCTTGGCGGCGGCGATATTGACGGTGGGGATGAGCGTGGTATTGGGCGGCGGTATCGTGGGATTAGGACCGATGCCGGCCTGATCGGGCAGCTTGGCGGCATCACCGCAGGCGCTGAGTAGGAATGAAATTGATCCGATGATCAATAAATTCGTGCTGATCTTCACGGCGAGCCCTCGCATAAGCCAATCCCAGCCCGCCCGCGGTTGAAACGCTATTGGCCGACGATCGGTTCCCCAGCGGCTCTGCTCGCGGCGTCATATGCCACGGCTAATCCCGTGGGCCGATCCGGCGCCGTCGTAGGTTCGCTGGGATCGGGAACCTGCGCCGCTCCTCCTGGTTTCTTCCGCAAAGGACATTCGATGCAAACTCGGCTTCTGCACGAAGACAACGGCCAGCGGACCTTCGCAGTCATCCTCGAGACCGGCGAGGAAGTGTTGACCTGTCTCCAGCGATTTGTGACCCGCGAACACGTACTCGCGGCGCAAATCACGGCGATCGGTGCATTAAGCGACGTCGTGCTGATGTACTTCGATTGGGACAAAAAGGATTATCTGAAGATTCCGGTGCGCGAACAGGTCGAAGTCGCGTCTCTCATCGGCGACGTCGCCGAAGCTCCCTCGGGCGAGCCGGCGCTCCATCTTCATCTGGTCGTCGCCAAGCGCGATGGGTCCGCGATGGCCGGGCACTTGGGCGAAGCTCATGTTCGCCCGACCCTTGAAGTCATCGTTACCGAAAGTCCCACGCACCTGCGCAAGGTCAAAGACCCGGAATCGGGGTTGGCGCTCATCCGGCCTGCAGCGTGACCAAGCACATCGGTTGAACTCCCACACGGCGTCTGGGACAATATGACCTTCCGCGCGACCGCGACGCGCGCTCACATCCCGCCTTGGCAATTGTCCATGATCGACCTGTCGCATTTGAAGATCGGAATGAAGGGATCGGCAGATCTGCTGGTCGGCCCCGAACATACAGCCCCCCGCATCGGCAGCGGGCGAGTGCCCGTGCTCGCCACTCCCGTCATGATCAATCTGATCGAGGCAGCGGCGCTCGCGGCCGTCGAGCACCTGCTCCCGGATGGTCATCAAAGTCTCGGCATCCATCTCGATGTCCGCCATTTCGCCGCCACGCCGGTCGGAATGCGCATCCACGCGACGGCCGAACTGGTCAGGATCGATGGCCGCACGCTCGTATTCCAGGTCGAGGCCCACGACGAGAAGGAGCCGATCGGGAACGGCTCGCACGAGCGCGTCGTCGTCAATGTCGCGCGCTTCGACCAGCGCATCCAGAAGAAGCTGGGCGCCTGAGCAATCGCTCGTCGACGACGTATTCCGGCGAAGTGCGCAACGG
>CAVRXD010000047.1:0-36893 GCA_963725065.1 uncultured Alphaproteobacteria bacterium | reverse complement strand
GCGAGCCCGGCGGGACTCGAACCCGCGACCCCATGATTAAAAGTCACGTGCTCTACCGGCTGAGCTACGGGCTCGGTCCGCGGGTGTGTACGGGCGGCCTCGTGCGGGGTCAATAGGCCAGCCTGCCGCCGCAGGTTTGGCCTGTCCAAGCCGTGACGATCGACCTATGTTTGACGAGGGGGCCGGGGTCGACCCCTGCTGTGTGAGGGAGCTGATCTGATGCCGATCGTCAACCGCATTGCCGACCTGCATGGCGAGATCACCGCTTGGCGGCACGACATCCACGCCCATCCCGAGCTGCTTTATGACGTGCATCGCACCGCGGCTTCGGTCGCCGAGAAGCTCAAGAGCTTCGGCTGCGACGAGGTGGTGACCGGCATCGGGCGTACCGGCGTGGTGGGGGTGATCCGCGGCAGCAAGCGGGACGATAGCGGCCGGGTCATCGGACTGCGCGCCGACATGGATGCATTGCCGATCGAGGAGGCGAACGATCTCCCATATCGATCGACGGTGCCCGGCAAGATGCATGCCTGCGGCCACGATGGTCATACCGCAATGCTGCTCGGCGCGGCGCGCTATCTCACCGAGACCCGCAACTTCGCCGGCACCGCAGTCGTGATCTTCCAGCCGGCCGAGGAGGGGGGTGCCGGCGGCAAAGCCATGGTCAAGGACGGGCTGATGGAGCGTTTCCGCATCGAGGAAGTCTACGGCATGCACAATTATCCGGGCCTTCCGGTCGGACAGTTCGGACTCCGGCCGGGCCCCCTGATGGCAGCCGCCGACCGCCTCACCATCGAGATCGAGGGCCGCGGCGGGCACGCCGCGCGGCCGCATATCTCCGTCGACACGGTGCTGGTGGGCGCGCAGATCATCAATCAGATCCAGTCGATCGTATCGCGCAACGTCGATCCACTGCATGCGGCGGTGATCTCGATCTGTGTGTTTCAGGCCGGCTCCACCGACAACGTGATCCCGCAGACAGCGCTCCTGCGGGGCACGGCGCGCAGCCTCACTCCCGAGGTCCGCGACATTCTGGAAAAACGTCTGAACGAGGTCGTGACCGGAACGGCGCGGCTTTACGGCGCGACAGCGAAGCTCACCTACAAGCGCGATTATCCCGTAACCCGGAACCACGAGAAGCAGGCGGCGTTCGCGGCCACGGTTGCGGCGCAGGTGGTCGGACAGGATCGGGTCGACGATCGCTTCCCGCCGGTCATGGGCGCAGAAGACTTCTCATTCATGTTGGAGGCGCGTCCCGGCGCTTTCATCTTTGTGGGAAACGGCGACAGCGCCGGCCTGCATCACCCCGCCTATGACTTCAATGACGAGACGATCCCGGTCGGGACCTCATATTGGGTCAAGCTCGTGGAAACAGCCTTGCCAGGGTAGCGGTCGGCAGGCGGCGATCGGCATTGTGCCCGATCCGATTACTGATTGCTGACCACCGACTTCTGATCAGTCGGCGCCTTGGCAACGACGGCGCGGCCGGGCAGGGCGATCCTCGCCCTGATACCGTGCCAGAAGGCGAAGCTGTTGAAGCGCGAGGCCTCAAGGGCGCCAATTGCCACCGCAGCGAGGAACGGCAGGCTCTGGACCACGAGCACCAGCGCAAAAATGTTGATCTCGTGGATTTGCTTGTAGTTCGTAGCCACTACGATCACGGCGCCGATCAACAGCAACGCGGCCAGCACCGCCTCCCAAAAGGCCGGAAAGTCTGGCCCCTTCGATGTCGCCCCGCCCTTGGCGGTGCGCATGAACGGAAGGCTTTCCTTCCATATGCCGTAACCGACGGCGCGCGCGACCGTCCACTGCACCGACATGGCGGCTACCACCGCGGCCATCATCTGACCGAACGGAACGGCCACTCGCATCCGATAAAGTGCGACAAAATGGACGAACGTCACCACGAAAGCCGCGAGAATCGGCAGCGTGAGGATCTTGTCCGGAATGGCGATGCCGGCGAAGGCGACGACCGGCACCCAGAGCAGATTGAGGATCGCGACCACCACGCCGATCGCTTCCGCGCCCAGCCAGTTGAGCCAGCCGACGCCAAACTCGCGCTTCTGCTCGCGCGTCAGCCCTGGGGCGCCGGGCAGCAGATGGCGCCAGTGCTTCCGCAGGATCTGGAAGCCGCCATAGGCCCAACGATGCCGCTGCTTCTTGAAAGCGTCGAAAGTGTCGGGCAGGAGGCCATGCCCGTAGCGTCGGTTGGTGTAATGGATCTGCCAGCCATGCTCGAGAACCAGCAACCCGAGATCGGAGTCCTCGACGATAGTGTCGCTCGACCAGCCGCCGGCTGAGGCGAGCGCGGCACGGCGGATCAGGCACATGGTGCCGTGAACGATAATGGCGTTGGCCTCGTTGCGCTGGACCATGCCGATGTCGAAGAAACCGGCATATTCGCCGTTCATGGCGTGATGCATGACGGTGCGCTCGCCGTCGCGATGATCCTGGGGCGCCTGGACCATGCCGACTTTCGGATCGGCGAACGCAGGGACCAGATCCTTCAGCCAGTCCGGCCGCACCGTGTAATCGGCATCGATGACGCCGATGACCTCGGCATCTGCCGCCGTGTGTGCAAGCGCGAGCCGCAACGCGCCCGCTTTGTATCCGGCGACATTATCCGCATTGATGAACTTGAAACGTTCACCGAGCGTGCGGCAATGATCCTCGACCGGGCGCCAAAACGTCGGGTCGGGCGTGTTATTGATGACGACGACGCATTCGAAGTTCGGATAATCGAGCCGGGCGACGGCATCGAGGGTCGCCTTGAGCATGTCCGGCGGCTCACGATGGGCCGGAACATGGATCGAAACCTTCGGTGCGAAACCGTCGGGCGCGGGCAGGGGCGCCGCGATCAGACGGCGCGGCCCGGATCCGAAGGCGATCGCCGCGATCTCTTCGATGCGCGCGAGCGCGATCGCAACCAGCGGTATGAGCAGGACGATACCGAGCACGAGCGCGAAAGCGGCGCCGAGCACGAAATAGTGGGTCTGCCAAAAGGCAAAGATTGTCGCGAACCAGGCACCGACGACGTTGGCCGCGATCGCAAGCGTGACAGCCTCACCGAACCTGACGCTGCTGCGCGCCAGGATCGGAAGCGACAGCAGCAGGCCAAGCAGAACGGCGAGACCAGCGAGCTTCCAATGGTCCGGATCATGCACAAGCCCGACCCAGCTGAACTTGGCGTGCCGCGAGGCATCGAACATGCCCCAATACATGCCGACGCCGCCTTCGTTGGTCTTCCACGGCTGGTCGAATGCTTCGACGATGTTGTAGTCGATGCCATAAGCCTCGGCACGCGAGACGAAATCGCGCAGCACAGCCGCCTGCTCGATGCGCCCCGGATCAGCGGCATGCATGTTGTAGCCACCGCTCGGCCAACCGAATTCGGCGATGACGATACGCTTGCCGGGATGCCTCGCGCGGAGCTGATTGTAGGTGACGATGGTTTGCTCAACCGCCTGGTCGGCAGGGATGCCGCCCCAATAGGGAAGGATGTGGGCTGCGATGAAATCCACCGCCGAGGCCAGCTTCGTTGCCGCCTCCGCTTTGCTTTCCGCCTCCTCCGGTTTTTTGGGGTCAGTGATCCCCAGCCACACGTCGAAGGTTTCGCCAGTCGTCACCGGCACCGGGCTCTGGCGCTTGACTCGCCGAATGATCCCGATCAGGTCGTCAACCGACTTGTCCGCGCGCAGCATCGTCTCGTTGCCGACCACGATCGCATTGATATTGCTGTAGCGGCGAGCGAGCGCGAGCGCGGCCTGGATTTCCCGCTCGTTGCGGTCTTCATTCTTGTCGATCCAGATGCCGAGCGTAACCTTAAGTCCGAATTCCGCAGCAATTGCCGGCACGAGCTCAACGCCACCAGTCGAGCTATAGGTACGAATGGTGTTGGTGTACGGGCTGAGGATCTTGAGGTCGGCGCGGATCTGCGCCGGCGTCGGGCGGTCGCCGTAGTCCGGATGTTGTGACCGAGCATAGGGCGAATAGGAAACGCTCGCGAGCGGAGCGTCGATATTGGCGACCGCCTGTTGCCGTTGGAGAAGACTCCACAAGCCGGCATGCACGCAGACGACGAGCGCCACCACAGCAGCGACGGAGCGCATAGGACAACTACCACGCGGGGCAGAAGACAGAGACCCGAACCTGTCCCCTAGGTTCAACCAAGGTCGTCGATAGCGTACCTTAGCGTGAGGTGATTTAGCAAGTAGCCATCAGTCATGGCCGTTTCAAGGAAATCAACAACACTACAAGAAAAACGTTCCGCAAAAATCTAAACAGTCATTCTGAACGTCTGTACAGCTTAGTGCAGGTCTGGCTGAACATTTGTACAGGTTAGCGATTGGTCGTGCCGCTGGGCGCCGCCGCCGTCCCCTGCGTCTCCGCGGTCGGATTGATCCAACAGGAATGCACCCGCCCGTTGAGCGTGTCCGGAGCCTTCGGATCGATGTTTCCCTGCCGGACGAGGCAACGGAAGGTCGCCTGGATATGGCCGGCCGGGCAGCCGAAGCGGTCGTACAGGTCGAGATGACGGAAGGCGGTATCGAGATCGTCGCGCCAGAGCAGGCTGACCACTCGCCGGCCCAGCCACAGGCACTCCGGGTTGGCGGCAGGGCCGCCCAATAGTTTCTCGGCCTCGGCAAACTCGTCGATCTTCTTTTGCGCGTCCTTGGCATCGCTCGCCGGCGGCTTCTCGGCCGGCTTTTGGTCCGTGCTCTGGGCAAATGTCGGGGATGCAACGAACAACATCGCCACGCTAAGGCCGGCGGTGAGGAGACGCAGACTGGAACGGGGCATGGTTGCTCTGGATTTACGGGCCTTGCCGGCCGGTTGGTTCCTTCACATGCGGACCCATTCGGTCAGCATTGCGGCGAACGCCGCAGCGGTACTGCACGATGATTAAAGCAGCCGCGTGACGTGACGCCAAGATCGGAAAGGGAAGGGAGGCGAAAAAATCGCCGTACGCCGCCGAGGCCGACGCTTGGCACCGTCGTTGGAGCACGATAAGCGAGGCGTTCCGGGTTGGGTGGGACTGGCCGCAATGGGCGTTGCAGGTGCGCTTTTCGCGATTGCCGCTGCAGCGATCGTGGCGGTGTGGGGATGGCTGGGATCCATGGTCCAGATGCCCCCGTCCCCGCTCGCGTCGGGAGGAAAGCTTCATTGCATCTCGTATGCCCCGTTCCGAGGGGACCAGAACCCGTTCGGGCCCGATGTTCCCATCGATCCGCGGCAGATCGACGAGGATCTGGCCCAACTCAAACACATCACCGACTGCGTAAGGACGTACTCGATCGATCACGGGCTCGACCAGATCCCGGAAATCGCCAAACGTCACGGTATGAAGGTGTTGCAGGGTCTTTGGCTGTCGAATCGGCCGGATCGCAGCCGTTACCAAGTCGAGACCGCGATCGGGCTGGCGAAGCGTTTTCCAGACGTGATCGTCGCCATCATCGTCGGAAACGAAGTCTTGTTGCGGGGCGAGATGTCCGGACCTGAATTGGTTCGCATCATCCGTGAGGTCAAGGCGCAGGTCTCGATGCCGGTGACCTATGCCGACGTGTGGGAATTCTGGTTGCGCCACCGCGAGGTCGCCGCGGCCGTCGATTTCATCAGCATCCATATCCTGCCCTACTGGGAGGACTTCCCCATCCCGGCGCGCGACGCGCCGGGTCACGTCGATGCCATCCGCAGGCAGATGGTCGCTGCCTTTCCCGACAAGGACATCCTGGTGGGCGAATTCGGCTGGCCGAGCGCCGGCCGCATGCGCGAGGGTGCCCTGCCATCGCCGGTCAACCAGGGGCGCGTGATGCATGAGGTGCTGGCGCACGCCCGGCGCGAGAATTATCAGGTGAACCTGATCGAGGCCTATGATCAGCCCTGGAAGCGCCAGCTCGAAGGCACCGTCGGCGGCCATTGGGGCATCTATGACGCCTACCGCCGGCAGCCCAAATTCGTCTGGGGTGGCGCGGTTTCCAACCATCCGCACTGGCGCTGGCAGGCTGCGGGCGGCGTGGGGCTCGCCGCCCTCGTTTTTGGTGTCGCGCTCGCGAAGCGCCGTGGCATCGGGGGGGTGGCAAGCGCCACCGGCTGGCTGCGTATCGCGGCAATGGCCATTGCCTCCGGTGCCACGATTGGTTGGACGATCGAGAACGTACCGCTCGAAAGCCTAACCCTTGGCGACTGGCTCCGCTCCCTCGCCTGGACCGCCGTCGCGTTGATGGCGCCGCTGGTGAGCGCTGCCGCGCTGGCGTCGGGCGCAAGACCGCCGATTTTCGCCCAGATCCTGGGTCGCGCCGAACAACGCCCGCGCCGCGCGGTACCGCTTTCCCTTGGCCTCATTCTGCTGGTGACTGTGGTGCTTTCGGCGCAGGCGGCGCTCGGCTTGGTGTTCGATGGTCGCTACCGGGACTTTCCGTTTGCGCCGCTCACCGCTGCTGCGGTTCCGCTGCTCGCGCTGGCGACGTGGAAACGGCGTTCGAATGTACCGGCGGCCGAGAAGGCAATGGCGGTCACCTTGGCCGTGTCTGCCGTCTACATTGTGGGCAACGAGAGTTTCGCGAATTGGCAGGCGCTGTGGTTTGCCGCCGCTTTGCTCGCCCTGGCTCTTACTCTGGTGCAGGCGCGGGACGTGCCAAGCTGAGGATCAACAGCGCGGCCGCCAAGCCAGCAAGATCGGCATTGTGCAGGACCAGTCCGAATGCGGTGGCCGGCAGCGCGACCAATACCAGCACAACCGATGGCCGGACCAGATTGAGCGCGGCCACACCGAGCGCGACCCAGCCGAACACTGAGTGGTTGTACAGCCCAATGGCGAGTCTGAACGTCGCGCATAGCCAGGTGCCGAGGCCGCCTTGGCAGGCCAACGAGACTTGCGCATACTCGATCGCGAGATAACGCAGATAAAGCGCCTCGCCGAGGGAGAGCAGACCGACCAATAGGAGCCAGTTGGTCTGGCGGGCGGTGGGCAGGAAGAGCCGGAATTGCATGGCTGGCGGCACTATGCCGCGCGCTTTCGATCGGGACAACAGTAGCCGCCGGTAGGGCCGAGGGGGTCCACCGCTCGGGCGCGAGGCCGACAATCCACGACGCTGCTGCCCCGGGAAGGGATCGGGAGGATTTTTCCCAAGGCTTGCTTGCGCATTCCGCCTTTTCCGTTGCGGCGCACTCGGATATGAGGGCGCCGGGCGCCCCGATGCGCCCCGGAGGCAGCCCTTGGTAATTGAACGCACCTGCCTTGCCATCGTGCTCGCGGCCGGCGAGGGCACCCGCATGCGTTCGGCGCGTCCGAAGGTGCTGCACAGGATCGCCGGCCAATCGTTGCTTGCCCATGTGCTCGACGCCGTCTCCAAAGCCGGCGGCAACGCGACGGCGGTTGTGGTCGGCCCGAACAGCGATACGGTCGCGACTGAAGCCAAGCGGGTGCTGCGGGGCGTCAAGATCTTCGTGCAGGCAGAACGCCGCGGGACCGCCCACGCCGTACTGGCGGCAAGGGACGCGATCGCGCGTACTCCTGACGACGTTCTCGTGATTTTCGGGGACACGCCGCTCATCCGGCCGCAAACCTTGCTTCGAATTCGGGAAGCCCTCGCCAAAGGCGCAGCCGTCGTGGTGCTGGGCTTTCGACCGAGGAACGCCACCGGTTATGGCCGCCTCGTGGTCGACGGCGACGAACTTGTCGCCATTCGCGAGGAACTCGATGCGTCACCGGCGGAGCGCGCCATCGAGCTTTGCAATGGTGGTCTGATGGCGTTTGCCGGTCCATGCGCTCTGCCCATCCTCGAGCAGATCGGTAACGACAACCGCAAAGGCGAATATTATCTCACCGATGCCATCGCCATCGCCCATTCCATGGGCCGCAAGGCGGTCGTCATCGAGACCGAGGAGGACGACGTGCGCGGAATCAACACCAACGCACAGCTCGCGGAGACCGAAGCCGCGCTGCAGCAGCGGCTGCGCCGAGCGGCGATGGAGGCCGGCGTCACCTTGGTCGCGCCCGAAACGGTTTTTTTGTCGTCGGACACCACGTTCGGCCGCGACGTGGTGGTGGAGCCGTTCGTGGTGTTCGGAAGCGGCGTCACCGTTGAGGACAACGCGCTCATCCGATCCTTTTCCCATCTCGACCACGCGCATGTCGGCAAGGGCGCGGTGGTCGGGCCTTATGCTCGGTTGCGTCCCGGTGCTCGCCTGCAGGATGACGTACATATCGGCAACTTCGTCGAGATCAAGGAGGCCTTGATCGAGACCGGGGCCAAGGCGAATCACCTGAGCTATATCGGCGACGCGACCGTCGGGGCGGGCGCCAATGTCGGCGCCGGTACCATCACCTGCAATTACGACGGTACCGCCAAGCACCGCACCGAGATCGGCAAAAACGCCTTCATCGGCTCCAACTCGGCGCTGGTCGCGCCGGTGAAGATCGGCGAGGGCGCCTATATCGGCTCAGGCTCTGTGATCACACGCGACGTGCCGGCGGACGCCCTCGCGATCGGACGCGGACAACAGGTCGTCAAGGAGGGCTGGGCGCGGCGCTTGCGTGACCTCAAGTCAGCGAACAAGAAGCGCACGCCGGCGACGTGATCGCGAGCGCACTGATCTTACCTTGTCACAAGTTGAGAACTATATTGATTTCCCTTGCGGCATTCGCCGCCGATACATCGTCGTCGGGGTAGCATCCGCACGATCAGCTTAGGAGTGGCCGGTCGCATGTGCGGAATTGTGGGCATTCTCGGCCGTGACCCGGTCGCCGCTGCGCTGGTCGATGCGCTCAAGCGGCTCGAATATCGGGGCTATGATTCCGCCGGCATCGCCACTCTGGATGGCGGGCATCTCGGCCGCCGGCGAGCCGAGGGCAAGTTGCGCAATCTCGAGGCCAAGCTCGCGCGCGAGCCCCTGGCGGGAAACATCGGCATCGGCCACACCCGCTGGGCGACCCACGGCCGCCCCACCGAAAGCAATGCCCATCCTCACGTCACCGACCAGGTAGCGGTGGTACACAACGGCATTATCGAGAATTTCCGCGAGTTGCGTGATGAGCTCGAGAAGAAGGGGGCGACATTCAACTCCGACACCGACACGGAGGTGATCGCTCATCTCGTGACCGAGGAGATGAAGAAAGGGGCCTCGCCGGCGGCGGCGGTCACAGCGTCGCTGGCGCGGCTGCGCGGCGCATTTGCGCTCGCCTTCCTGTTCACCGGCGAAGACAATCTTCTCATCGGCGCGCGTAAGGGTTCGCCGCTCGCGATCGGCTACGGCGACGGCGAAATGTATCTCGGTTCCGACGCCATCGCTCTCGCGCCCTTTACCGATTCAATCTCCTATCTCGAGGATGGCGACGCGGTCGTGCTCACCCGCACCAGTGTCGAGGTGCGCGACGCCAAAGGCGGCAAGGTCGAACGTGACGTGATCAAATCCTCGGCCGCTGCCTTCCTTGTCGACAAGGGCAACTACCGTCACTTCATGGCGAAGGAGATTCACGAGCAACCGGAGGTCGTTGGTCATACGCTCGCGCACTATCTCGACATGGCCGCCGAGCGCGTGCGGCTGCCTGCTGACCTGGCTTTCGACTTTCAAGCGCTTGAGCGCGTGTCGATAGCGGCTTGCGGCACCGCCTACTACGCCGGACTGGTCGGCAAATATTGGTTCGAGCGCTTTGCGCGGCTACCGGTCGAGATCGACGTTGCGTCCGAATTCCGCTACCGCGAAGCTCCGCTCAAACCCGGTGGCCTGGCGATTTTCGTGTCGCAGTCGGGCGAGACCGCGGACACGCTGGCCACGCTGCGCTACGCCAAGGAGCACAAGCAGCATACGGTCGCGGTGGCTAATGTGCTCACCTCGACCATCGCGCGCGAGAGCGATGCTGTCATGCCGACACTCGCAGGCCCCGAAATCGGCGTGGCCTCGACCAAGGCTTTCACCTGCCAGCTCGCGGTGCTCGCGTGTCTTGCGGTGGCGGCAGGCCGCGCGCGCGGGGTGCTGTCCCAGGAGGACGAGAAGAAACTCGTCCACGCCTTGATCGAGGTACCGCGCCTGATGGTGGAAGCACTCGCGCTCGAGCCGCAGATCGAGCATCTGGCGCGCGACCTCGCGAAAAGCCGAGACGTGCTCTATCTCGGCCGCGGCACCAGCTATCCGCTTGCGCTCGAAGGGGCCCTCAAGCTCAAGGAAATCTCCTACATTCACGCCGAAGGCTATGCCGCGGGGGAACTCAAGCATGGACCCATTGCGCTGATCGACGAAAACATGCCGGTGATCGTCATCGCGCCATATGACGGAGTGTTCGAAAAAACCCTGTCCAACATGCAGGAAGTCGCTGCTCGCGAAGGAAGGATCATTCTTCTCAGCGATCCTCAAGGAACCAGGGAGGCGCATGTGGATACGCTGGCGAGGCTCACGCTGCCGGCCATGCCCGCCACAGTGACGCCATTAGTCTACGCCATCCCCGTGCAACTTATTGCGTATCATACGGCCGCCCTGATGGGTAAAGACGTCGACCAGCCGCGCAGCCTGGCCAAGTCGGTCACGGTCGAGTGATCGGCCGCGACTCTAATGTATATCGTCGCGGCGCGTGCTGGCGGGGTAGTCTTTCCGGCCGAGTTGGTATTGAGAAGACCTTTGTCGCATGAACGAGTTTGATCGCAATCCCGGCATCGTGCCGCCGGTGCCGCCCGACGATCCGCCGTCCGACTCGGCCAAGCCGGTGTCGATCCATCACGGTATGGTGGTCCGGCTGCGCAACTATTTTCTGACCGGCCTCGTCCTGGTGGGTCCGGCCTACATCACTATCAGTCTCACCTGGTGGTTCATCAACTGGGTCGACGATCTGGTGCGGCCGTTTATTCCAATTGCCTATCGGCCGGACACCTATCTGCCGGTGAAAATTCCAGGCACCGGCCTCATCATTGCGCTCACTGCGCTGACCCTACTCGGATTCCTGACCGCCAATTTCGTGGGTCGCAAGCTCGTCGAAGCTGGCGAGAACATTCTCAACCGCATGCCGGTGGTGCGGCCGATCTACAAGAGCCTGAAACAGATTTTCGAGACGCTGTTTGCCAACGGCGGTTCGAGCTTCCGCAGGGTTGGTCTGGTCGAGTTTCCTTCACCCGGCATGTGGTCGCTCGTATTCCTATCGAATCCGGCAAGCGCCGACGTGGCGGCGCGGCTCCCGGCTACGGAGCACGTCGCGGCTTTCCTGCCCTGCACGCCCAATCCGACCACGGGCTTTTTCTTCTATGTGCCGCGTCGGGACGTAGTCGATCTCGACATTACGGTCGAAGCTGCGATGACGCTCCTGATGTCGGCTGGCATGGTGCAGCCGGGCGTCGCCGACCAGCAGAAGAAGCTGGCCGCCCTCGCGGAGACTGCTCGCATCGCGCAAGCCGCGCAATCGAACCGCACCTCTGCCCCGGCGAAGTGATCTTAGCCTGCCCGGATCAACCTGATCGCCTCGTCACGCTCGAACAGGTAGAGCAGATGACGCAGCGCCTGCCCCCGTGGCGAAGCGAGCGTGGGGTCCTGAGCCAGGACCAGCGCGGCGTCGTCACGTGCAGCGCCGATCAGCTTGCCATGCACCTCGATGCGGGCGATGCGGAAGCCCGGCAAGCCCGACTGCCGCGTACCGAGCACGTCGCCTTCGCCTCGCAACTTGAGATCTTCCTCGGCAATGCGGAAGCCGTCTTCGGTTTCCCGCATGATGTTGAGCCGCGCCTTGGCGGTTTGCCCGAGCGGCCCCTTGTAGAGCAGGAGACAGGTCGAATGCTCGGCGCCCCGTCCGATGCGCCCGCGCAACTGATGGAGTTGGGCGAGCCCGAAGCGCTCGGCGTGCTCGATCACCATGACCGTCGCCTCGGGCACGTCGACGCCCACTTCGATGACGGTGGTGGCCACAAGGAGGCGCGTTTCCCCGGCAGCGAAGCGCTCCATGGCGCGGTCTTTGTCCGCGCCTTTCATGCGGCCGTGCACAAGATCGACCATCGTTCCGAAGCGTTCCTTCAGCGCGGCGAAACGCTCTTCCGCGGCAGCGAGATCGGTGTTCTCGGTAACCTCGACCAGGGGACATACCCAATAGACGCGGCGGCCCTCGGCGAGCGCCCGCCCGGCAGCGGCGACCACCTCGTCGAGCCGGCCGAGTGGGATCGTTCGCGTGTCGATCGGCTTGCGCCCGGCGGGCTTCTCCCGCAGTTCCGACATATCCATGTCGCCGAAATAGGTCAGCACAAGTGTGCGCGGGATCGGTGTCGCTGTCATCACCAGCACGTCGACCGCTTCGCCTTTCCTGGCCAGCGCGAGCCGCTGGTGCACACCGAACCTATGCTGTTCGTCGACCACGGCGAGAGCGAGATCGCGAAATTCGACCTCCTCCTGGAACAGCGCATGGGTGCCGATGAGCACATGGGTGTCGCCGAGGATGAGCTTTTCCAAGATATCCTTGCGCTCGCGGCCGCGCTCGCGACCGGTCAGGACGGCGACATTGATCCCGGCCGCCGCCGCGAGCGGCGCGATGGTCTTGAAATGCTGCCGCGCCAAGAGTTCAGTCGGGGCCATCAACGCCGCCTGGCGGCCGCCTTCAATCACGGCCGCGGCAGCAAGCAAGGCCACGACAGTCTTGCCTGATCCCACGTCTCCCTGCAGCAGCCGCAGCATGCGTTCGGGCTTGGCCAGATCGGCGACAATCTCTCCTACGGCGCGCGTCTGTGAGTGCGTAAGCGAGTAGGGCAGCGTCTCGATGAGCTTTTTCCTGATGTGCCCGGCACCAGCGGTCGCGCGCCCGGCGGGGCGGCGCAGATGGGCGCGCACCAACGCGAGGGCCAGTTGTCCCGCCAGGAATTCGTCGTAGGCCAGCCGCGACCAGGCCAGACCTTCCGGCGACAGCTCGGCGGGTTCCGCCGGCCGGTGCAGGACCCGCAGCGCCTCGGCGAAGGCCGGAAAGCGCTCACGCGCCACCCAGTTCGGGTCCTGCCACTCGGGCAATGTCCGGACACGTTCGAGCGCGGCGTCGGCGGCTCTGCGCACCTGATTGAGGCTGAGCCCCTCGGTAAGCGCGTATACCGGCTCGACCAGAGGAAGCTTCGCCAGATCTGTCTCCGCGACGACACGGTCGGGGTGCACCATCTGGAGCATGTGATCGTAGAGCCCGATCGTGCCCGACACGTATCGACGCTCCCCGACCGGCAGCAGCTTCTGCAGGTAGTCCTTGCGTGCGTTGAAGAACGTCAGAATGAGATCGCCGGTCTCATCGCTGGTGTAGATCTGATAGGGCGCGCGCGGCCGGTGTGGTGGCGGCGGCCGGTGCCGATCGACGGTGACCGCGACAGTGACCACGGTGTCGGGCACGACGTCGCGCAATTTTGGCCGCGCCCGGCGATCGATCGCGCCGGTCGGGAGGTGAAACAGGAGATCGACGACACGCGCCTCTTCCTCCCGGCCGAACAGCCGGCGGTAGAGCTTCTCGAGCTGAGACCCGACGCCAGGGAGCGTCGTAATCAGGGCAAAGAACGGATTGAGCAGGCTCGGCCGCATGAGCATCCCGACTTTCGTGCCCCAATGCTCGCGCGGCAGCACCGGATAGGCAATGCGGTTGAGCGC
Organism: uncultured Alphaproteobacteria bacterium; assembly: GCA_963725065.1. Taxonomy (GTDB): domain Bacteria; phylum Pseudomonadota; class Alphaproteobacteria; order Rhizobiales; family Xanthobacteraceae; genus VAZQ01. Next base: position 23,309 of record CAVRXD010000047.1, on the reverse strand, counting down.
AGTGGCGCGGGGGATCCGGACAGAATTGGATCGGTCCCGGCGGGAGCCACCCTCACGTCGATCATTTCCCCGCGTTCGTGTCGCCCCACCCAGCAAAATCAAGCCAATCGAAACCAATCTCGGCTCCTGACATTCAGCTTTCGTCTCGCTATATCAGCGTCGCCGGGCGGTTGGCTGGTTCGGGCAATCGGTATCTAACGACGTCGCCCGAGTTGCCGATCCAGCCCTGATGACTGCGCGAGGGGAATGGCGACTCGGCGCCGATATTGCCGCGCGCAGGCAAGCGATGAGGAACCGATGACCGGCACGACACGTTCGAGCGAAGGACTGGATGTCCGCCGGCGCAAGCTTTTGTTCCGTTCCTGGCATCGCGGAATGCGGGAAATGGATTTGATCATGGGCCGCTTCGCCGATGCCACCGTTGCACAGTTGACGCAGGAGGAACTCGCCGACTTCGAGCAGCTCATGGAGGTGCCGGACCGCGAACTCCTGGCTTGGGTCACGGGCGAAGCCTCCGTGCCGGCGGACCACGACACCGCGCTGTTCCGCCGGATGCGTGATTTCAATCATCGGCGCGAGCGTACGAGATAGGCATGGCGCGCACTCCCGCCGAACTCCTGGTCCCCGGCCGACCGCTCACGCTCGCGGGCGTCGCGGATGGCGCCGAGGGGTTGGTCGTTTCAGATCTCGCACGTGCAGTCGCCGCCCGCGCTAACGCGCCGGCGACCAGCGTTGTTGTTGTGTGCCGCGACGGGCCACGCATGGCAGCCCTCGCGCGGGCGCTCGGCTTCTTTGCCCCTGACCTGGTCGTCGAGCAGTTTCCTGCCTGGGACTGCCTGCCCTATGACCGGGTCTCGCCGCATGCCGGATTCGTTGCCCAACGCATGACCGCGCTGTCACGGCTGGTGCGCGTCCAGGGCCGCGGTCGCCCATCACTCCTGCTCACCACCGTCAACGCCATCCTCCAGCGCGTGCCGGCACGCGACTTTGTTGCGAGGCAAGCGCTTTCGGTCACGCCCGGCAATATGCTCGCGATGGACAACATTACGGGCTGGCTCGAGCTCAATGGGTTTGTGCGGGCCTCGACGGTGCGCGAGCCCGGCGATTACGCGTTGCGTGGCGGTATCATCGATCTCTACCCGCCGGGTATGGCCGAGCCGGTACGGCTCGATTTCTTTGGCGACACGCTGGAAACAATCCGCAGCTTCGATCCCGAAAGCCAGCGCACGACGAATCAGTTGCGCGCGCTCGATCTCGTGCCGGTAGCTGAATTCCAGCTGACGACCGAGGCCATCCGCCGCTTCCGGACGGGCTATGTGGAAGCGTTTGGTGCCCCCGTGCCCGACGACCTCCTTTATCACGCGGTGAGTGAAGGCCGCCGTCATCCCGGAATGGAGCACTGGCTGCCGCTTTTTCACGATCGGCTCGACACGCTGTTGGACTACGTTCCAGGTTCGCCGGTCGTACTGGAGCCGCTCGCGGAGGACGCCGCGCGCGAGCGGCTGGGCCAGATCAAGGACTATTACGACGCCCGGCAGCACGCGCTCACGCAACGCGGATCGGGTCCGCCTTACAAGCCGCTGCCTCCGGACCGGCTCTATCTGAGCGAGGCCGAGTGGCGCGATAGGCTCGGGAAGGTGGCATCGGCGCTGCTCACGCCGTTTTCGGTCCCGGAAGGGCAGGGGCCGGTGATCGACGCCGGCACCAAACAAGGACGCAACTTCGCCGCCGAACGTGCCGAGCCTGGCGGCAACGTGTTCGAAGCTGTGACCAAACATGTCACGACGCTGCATGCCAGCGGCAAACGCGTCATCATCGCGCTGTGGAGCGAAGGCGCGCGCGAGCGCATAAGCCACGTCCTCGCCGACCACGCGCTCGCCAACCTGACGCCGGTCGGGTCATGGCAGGAAACGCTGGCACTGCCCAAGCCGCAGGTCGCGCTCGCGGTGCTCGGGCTCGAAAGCGGCTTCGAGACTGTTGAGGCCGCCGTCATCGGCGAGCAGGACATTCTGGGCGACCGCCTGGTGCGTCCGCGCCGTGTGTCACACCGGGCGGAAAACTTCATCGCCGAGGTGACGAGCCTCGCGGCCGGTGACCTGGTCGTGCATGTCGATCACGGGATAGGCCGCTTCGTGGGCCTGCGCGCCATCGAAGCCGCCGGCGCGCCGCACGATTGCCTTGAGCTCCACTATGCCGGCGGCGACAAGCTGTTCCTGCCGGTCGAGAACATCGAATTGCTCTCCCGCTACGGGTCGGAAGAGACCCACGTCGAGCTCGACCGGCTTGGCGGCGGCGCTTGGCAGGCGCGCAAGGCGCGCATGAAAAGCCGCATTCGCGAGATCGCCAACGAGTTGATCAAGATCGCCGCCGAACGGCAGTTGCGTGAGGCGCCGTGCCTGAGCGTGGAGCATGGGGCCTACGACGAATTCTGCGCCGGCTTTCCCTACGAGGAAACCGACGACCAGCAAGCAGCGATCGACGTGGTCCTGGGTGAACTCGCCTCCGGCCGTCCCATGGACCGGCTGATCTGCGGCGACGTCGGATTCGGCAAGACCGAAGTGGCGTTGCGCGCTGCCTTCGTTGCCGCGATGAGCGGCAAGCAAGTCGCGGTGATCGTGCCCACTACACTGCTGGCCCGCCAGCACACGAAGACTTTTATCGAACGCTTCCACGGTTTTCCGGTGAAGATCGCGCAGGCCTCGCGGCTCGTGACCGGCAAGGACCTGGCGCGCGTGAAGAAGGGCATCGCAGAAGGGGATATCGATATCGTCGTCGGCACCCATGCGCTGCTCGGCAAAACGATCAAGTTCAACGATCTCGGCCTCCTGATCGTGGACGAGGAGCAGCATTTCGGCGTCACGCACAAGGAAAGGCTCAAGCAGTTCCGGGCCGAAGTGCATGTGATTACTCTCACTGCAACCCCGATCCCGCGCACCTTGCAGCTTGCGCTCTCCGGCGTCCGCGATCTTTCGATCATCGCTTCCCCGCCGATCGATCGGCTCGCCGTGCGCACCTTCGTGGCGCCGTTCGATCCCCTGATCGTGCGAGAGGCGCTGTTGCGCGAGCGCTACCGCGGCGGCCAGGCGTTCTATGTCTGTCCTCGCATCGAGGATCTCGCAGGCGCCAAGGATTTCCTCGACAAGCACGTTCCCGAGATGCGCGTCGCGGTCGCCCATGGCCAGATGCCTTCGACCGTCCTCGAAGACATCATGTCCGCATTCTACGACGGCAAATACGATATGCTGTTGTCGACTACGATCATCGAATCCGGTCTCGACATCCCGACCGCCAACACTTTGATCGTACATCGCGCCGACCGCTTCGGGCTGTCCCAGCTCTATCAGCTGCGCGGTCGCGTTGGACGCTCCAAGGTGCGCGCCTATTCGCTGTTCACGTTACCCGCCGTGGGCAAGATCACGCCTCAGGCGGAGCGTCGGCTGACGGTGCTGCAATCGCTCGATACGCTTGGCGCCGGTTTCCAGCTTGCCTCTCATGACCTCGATATCCGCGGAGCTGGCAATCTCCTGGGGGAAGAGCAGTCCGGTCACATCAAGGAGGTTGGCTTCGAGCTCTATCAGCAGATGCTCGAGGAGGCGGTCGCGGGTCTCAAGGCTGGCATCACTGCGCCAGTCGCAGATAAGTGGTCGCCGCAGATCACCATCGGGACGCCGGTGATGATCCCCGAGGATTACGTGGCCGACCTGCCGGTGCGTCTTGGGCTTTACCGCCGCCTTGCCGAAATCGAGGATGAGCGCGAGATCGAGGCGTTTGGAGCCGAGTTGGTCGATCGTTTTGGGCCTCTGCCCGAGGAAGTCGAGCACCTGTTGCAGATCGTTGCGATCAAATCGCTTTGCCGCCAAGCCAACGTGGAGAAGATCGAGACCGGACCGAAAGGCGCGGTGGTATCGTTCCGCGACAATATCTTTGCCGATCCTGACCGCCTCGTGGCGTTCATCCGCGAGCAGGGCTCGGCGGCCCGCGTACGGCCCGACATGAAAGTTGTATTCTTCGACGATTGGGAAGATCCAAAGGCGCGGCTGCGCGGCACCTCGGCCATCCTGCGCAGCTTGGTGACGCTCGCACAACCAGCAAAGGCTGCCTGAAGGCAGGACGAACACCCGTGGATCACACGGCACAGCCGCGCTTGGGGCTATTCCTCACGACAAATGGGTGGCCCGCCGTTTCGGCTGCGGCGGCATCCGTGCTGCTGCTTGCCACGCCCGCATTGGCGCATACCGGCAGCAGCGCTGGGGGGTTCGTCGGCGGCTTTGCCCATCCCCTGTTCGGGCCGGACCACGTGGTCGCAATGGTGGCGGTCGGCCTGTGGGGCGCCTTCCTCGGGGCACCCGCGATCTGGCTCCTGCCGATCGTCTTTCCGTTGATAATGGCATTCGGAGGCGTGATCGGAATTTTCGGGATCCCGCTGCTCGGTGTCGAAACCGCCATCGCGTTATCCGCCGTCGTGCTCGGCACGATGGTGGCGCTGGCGGCACGGCCGCCGTTGTGGGTTGCGGCAGTGCTCGTCGGCGCGTTCGCGATCTTCCATGGCCATGCGCATGGCGCAGAGCTCCCGCCCGGAGCGGACATCGTCGCCTATTCCGTCGGCTTCGTGGTCGCAACGGGATTGCTCCACCTCACCGGCATCGCCGTTGGCCTGCTCGCGCGGTGGCCCGCCGGCCGGATCGCCGTGCGCACGGCCGGTGGCGCCATCGCGCTGGCCGGCGTGGCCTTCCTGAGCGGGTTCGGATGAGTGGCTTTGTCGCGGGACTGTTGCACCCGCTGGCACTGCCCGCACATGTGCTCGCGCTGCTGGCTCTGGGCCTGCTCATTGGCCAACAAACGGCGGGCACGCGCCACGTGTCTTTGGCCGCGTTCGTCAGTGGTGCGGGCGTTGGCCTGACGGCGATCGCGTTCGGGGTCGGACAGACACCCGCCTTGGACGTTCTGCTTGCCACGGCATTCGCGAGCGGAGCCTCGGCTGCAATCGCCCGTCCGCTGCCAGCTCTCGCTTGCGCGCTGCTCGCCGCCATCGCGGGCGTTGCGCTGGCTTTAGATTCGCCGCCCGAGGCGATATCGATCGTGGTCGCGACCGCAACGCTGGTCGGCACTGGACTTGGCGCCAGTCTCGCGCTTGCAATCATTGTGACCGGGATGAACTATCTTACGCGCGTGCGGGAGTGGAACTGGGCCCGCCTCGGGGGGCGCATCTTGAGCTCGTGGATCGCCGCGAGCGCCATTCTCGTGCTGGCGGTGCGCTTCGTGCGGGGGCAGATGTTCTGACGTCAGGTCGTCTTGCGCCGAAGGGGCGATGGTGCGAAGGGAAGTCGACCCGCCGACGATCCCGGCCACCCTGCTTTTATTCCGCGGCCTCGCCCTTGGCATAATCGTTGGTCGCGCGTTGGATCGCTTGCGCGAGATGTTCTGGCGCCTGTGCGCCCTGCACGGCCGCTCGGTCACCGAAGATAAAGCAGGGTACGCCGTCGATGCCCGCCTCTTTGGCAGAATTGGCATCCCGCTCGACTCGCTCTTCATCGTCGTCAGTCGCAAGGCGCCGGCGCACCAGATCGGCATCGAGCCCGCATTGGCCCGCTGCCTGGATCAACACCTCGGGATCGGTGAGATCACCGCCCTCCGTGAAATAGAGGTCCATCAGACGCTGCTTCATTGCCGCTGCATTGCCGATTTCGTCGGCCCACAGGATCAGGCGATGGCAATCAATCGTGTTGGGCTGCCGCTTGATGCCGTCGAGCGCGTAGGTCAGCCCCTCGGCTGCGGCGGCTTGCGCCACGCGTTGCGCGATAGCCCGATAGCGCTCGGGCGAGCCAAACTTGGTGGTGAGATACTCCTCGCGGCTGATGCCCGCGCGCGGCACCCACGGATTGAGGAAATATGGGCGAAAGCGCACCGTGACCGGAACGTCGGGCAGAAGCCCGATCGCCTTTTCCAACCGGCGCTTACCGATGAAGCACCACGGACAAACGACGTCGGACACCATGTCGATCGGCAACGCTGAAGTCATAGCGGGGTCCCTTTCGAGAGCCCGCCAGATTACGCCCGCTATTATTCGGCGGCAACCTGGGAACTTGCGCCTATCCGCGCCACCAAGGTGCTGAGATTATCGCTAGGCTTGAGCGCGGCGAGGGTAATCATCGGCTTGATGGTGTGGCGGCCCCGATCGGATGAGACCATGGTTCGCATCAGCACGCTCGCAATCCGGCGCGCAACCACATGCACGCTGCGCAGATCGGTCTCGGTGAAGGCCGCGAGGATCGATCCATCCTGCTCACGGCAAGCGAAATCGCCGGTGCGCAAGAGCCGGCTGAACAGCCGTGCGGCGTCGAGTTGGACGCGGTGATCGGAAACGCCCTCGAAAGTGAAGCGTGCGACCGACAGCGCCTTGCCAGTATGTTCGGTCGCCTGAACGGCGCGATCGAGATCACGCCAGAACGCCGCCGCGTTAAGCAGGCCGGTATCAGGATCGATGACGCCCTCGGTCTCGAGCGATTTCAGCACGCGCTTGAGCTGACTCTCGAATGCCTGCAGGCGCACGAATGGAAGGAGTCGCTCGACCAGGCCCACGGGATTGGAATCGACCCGGAGCAGATTGGGGAGCCGCTCGTCATCCACGGCGGCATTGTCCAGCACGCCGATCGGCAGGTCGCGAAACCGCACGTCCTCGGCGAGCAGGGTCAAGAGCTCTTCGACTACGCGGGGGCCCAGGCCTTCGCCGATGACTACGCCGTCGACGTCGCGAGCGTTGAGATAGCGCGCGGCAGTCTCGATGCTCAGCACCCCAATCAGCCCGACGCGGTCGCCAATTGCGGATGAAAGCGCGGGATAGAAGCCGCCGCGTCCGACGCAAAGCACGGTTGCATCCTCGAGCAGATCAGGCGGGATGAATGCCGGGATCCCATTCTTCGCGCCCGCGCTGCGCGCCTGCCGCAAAACAGTCGCATGCAGCGCGCGGATTCGCAGCGCCGAACGCAGACGGGCAATCAGCCGATCGGTGGAATCGTCCATCCCAATTGCCAGCGCGCTCGGTATTGCGGGGGCGCAATCCCGCTCGACCAGCGCAATCACCGGCGTGACCGGCCCACCGCGCGTTTCGATGCAATGGATCACCGCGTGCACGTGCAGGGGGGACGGGCTGCCCTCCGGATCGGCGATGGCGAGCGCCACGGGCTGGATCTCGGCAATCGTGGCCGGGGCATCGGCCCAGCGTGTTTCGACGGTGGGAAAAGCGCCGGCTTTGCCGAGCACATCGAGCAAATCGGCCGCCGAGCTTTCGGCGACCACCACCATCGGACCTATGAGCGCCATGACGCGAGCCAACTGTGCGGGACGGACCCAACACTTTAGCCGATGGCAATTAATGGCCCGTCAACAAGGCGAGAACATCCCGCCTCTGCGGCGACCTTAGGGGGCGTTGCGGCTTCCAGGTCCGCTTCCGCAGCGGGCTGGAGTCCCCCGGCGCATGCTGCCGCGTGTCGCAGCCCCATGATGCCCAGATCCAAAGCGGGATGTTATGGGTTTTTTTGCTTTCGCCACCACGTCTCTGGAAGATAGCCATAGAGCGAGGTGGTTGTAGGCCGCCCGACGGTTTCCCAACGCGCCACCCACTGCGCCGGAAGATGAAACAACGGAATCACGTAGAAGCCGGAAATCAGCACGCGATCGAGTGCGCGCACTGCGGCGACGAAATCTTCGCGGCTTTTCGCCTTGAGCAGCGCGGCGATCATCGCGTCCACGGCGGGACTTTTGACCCCCATATAGTTACGGGTGCCGGGCTGCCCGGCGGCCGCCGATCCCCAATAGAACGCCTGCTCGTTGCCCGGTGAGAGCGACTGGTCCCACCGGTTCTCGATCATGTCGAAATCATAGGCAAGGCGTCGACCTTCGTACTGAACCGCGTCGACGACGCGTACGCGCGCGGTAATCCCGGCCCGTTTCAGGCTTTGCGAGAACAACAGCGCGAGCCGCTCCTCGTCGCGTGCGGTGACCATGATCTCGAATGTGAATGCGCGCCCGGTTGCGCGTTGGACGAGTTCGGTACCGCGCAGCTCGTAGCCCGCGGACGCGAACAGATCGAGCGCGCGTTTGAGCGTGCGGCGATCCCGCCCGGAGCCGTCGCTGGCCGGGGGCGACCACGTGCCGTCGAGCACGTTGGCGCGAACGGCGTCGGCGAAGGGAGCCAGCAGGGCTCTCTCCCGTTCATCGGCAGGTCGGCCGCGAGACGACAGCTCCGAGCCATCGAAATACCCGGCAGTGCGCCGGTAAAGGTCAAAGAAGTAGCTGTGATTGATCCACTCGAAATCGAACAGCAGTGAAATCGCCTCGCGCACGCGTATGTCGGAGAATATCGCACGGCGCGTGTTGAACACGAAGAATGTGCTCGTCTTCGGCATCCCGGTCGGCAGCGCCTCCTTGATTACGCGTCCATCCCGCGCAGCCGGAAAATCATACGCTACCTGCCAGCGTCCCGGGTCCTGTTCATTGCGTATGTCATAGAGGCCGCGTTTGAACGCTTCCAGGTATGAATTGGCCTCGCGGTAATAGTCAAAGCGGATCTCATCGAAGTTCCAGAGGCCGCGGTTGATCGGAAGGTCACGCCCCCAATAGTTCGGATCGCGTTTGAGGGTGACGCTTTTTCCGGGGTCGACCTGGCTCACGACATAGGGACCGCTGCCCAGCGGCACCTGGAACGAGGTCTCCTCGAAGGTCGCAGGATTGACGGCGTGCCGGGCCAACACCGGCATCAGTCCGAGGATAAGCGGCAGTTCGCGATCATCGCTGCCGGCGAGATCGAAGCGAACCGCGCGGTCGCCGATCGCTTCGGCTTTGGCAACCTTGGCATAATAGATGCGATGGTTCGGGCGGCCTTTGTCCCGCAACAACTGCCAGGAGAACAGGACATCTTCGGCGGTGACCGGCTTACCGTCGGAGAATTTCGCCGCCGGGTCGAGATGGAAAGTGACGAAGCTGCGTTGAGGGTCGGTCTCTACTTTGCGGGCGAGCAACCCATAGAGCGTGAACGGCTCGTCGTAGCCGCGGGTCATCAGGCTTTCGACTACGTACCCGCGGATCGACTGCGGCGCGATCCCTCTCACGATAAAGGGATTGAGGCTGTCGAAGGTTCCGAGCACGCCCTGGATCAGGCGCCCGCCCTTCGGCGCCGCCGGATCAGCATAGGGCAGGTGGGAGAAATCCTCGGGCAACGCCGGTTCGCCGTGCATTGCAAGCGCGTGCCGACCTTCCGACGCTTGCGCAGGGGCGACGAAATTGCAGCCGTTCCAAAGCATCAGACCCGAAAAAAGGGCACCCCACGTCCGCGGGCGGATTTGCATCAGCCGACCGACGAGGAGGTGAAATCGAACTCGCATGGAATCGCGCACGGTCACCCCGGTGATACGCGACACCTTGAAGTCGGGACAGCTATTTCCACAGGAAGGGACCAAGCCGGAGCCGTTTAGGTATGCACGAAGGGCGGCCGTATATCGCCGCAATTTCATCCTACAACGCGGCGGCGTTATGACTTGAACGGGCGAAATGCGCTATCGGGCGGGTGCGCGCGTCACGCTCCTGCCGCATTTGATGCCGACACCAGCCTCGGAGTATGGGGCAACCGTTCCGGCGCGGGCGCTAGCAGAGCGGTAAGCAAGAGGATCTTTCGATGGATCATCGGTTGGTTATTGCGCCGGCCCGGCCGGCCGCACGCGCGTTCGCCGTCGCCGCGGCGACCACGATGCTCACCGCACTGATCGGCTCCGGCGCCCTGGCCCAGGCACCCCCGCCCGCACCCGCCGCACCTGCCGCCCCCAAAGCAGCGCCGAAGGCGGCGCCCAAGGCTGCACCCGCGCAGAAGCCAGCAGAGGTCCCGGCGCCGCAAGGGCAGCCGCAGGCGCAGGCCGGCGATCAGCCTCAGCTCATCTTTTCGCCCTGGACCAAGTTCTGCCTGAAGGGCCAGGAGGCGAACGCCAAGCAGGTTTGTTTCACCGGCAAGGACGGAAGGGTCGAGTTGGGGATGCCGGTGGTGGCAGCCGTGCTGATCGAGCCGGAAAATGAGCCGAAGAAGGTTCTCCGCGTCACCTTGCCTCTGGGAATGTCGATCCAGCCCGGTACCCGGGTGATCGTCGACAACGGCCAGCCAATGACAGGGCCCTACGTCATCTGCTTCAACAACGGCTGCATGGCCGATTACGAAGCGAGTGGCGAACTGATTGGCAAGTTGAAGAAAGGGCAGGGGCTCGTCATCCAAGGCATCAACGGCGCCGGCCAACCCATCAGCCTGGTGGTCCCGCTCACGGATTTCGCCAAGGCCTATGACGGTCCACCGACCGACCCCAAGAAGTTCGAGGAACAGCAAAAGCAGTTGCAGGACGAACTTCAGAAGCGGGCCGAGGAGGCGCGCAAGAAGCTCGAGGGCCAGCAGGCCGCCCCAACACGATAACGGCCCAAGCAACTCCAGATCCGCCTGGGACGTTTTCCCCGCGCATCGGTGCTTCGCGTGCGCGGCTTGGCGTCCCTGGACGACCTAGACGACCACCCCCTTTTGCTGGCGCCATCCGAGCGCCGGCGCGAGGCCGCGCCCTTGGGCGTGCCCGTCTTGGAATGGTAGGCATTTGCAGTCCTCGCCGCGGCGTCGTCGAAAACCGCAATGAGCATTCAAATGAAGCATTCAGGACCGCTAGGTGCGCAGGTGCTCCGCCGTGCATTTGTCATGGTGACCGCCGTTGGACTTGCCGCGATTGCACCCGTGCCTCACGCCCTGGCGCAGCAACCTGCTCCCAAGGCGCAGCCGAAGGCGCAACCCAAGGCGCAGCCGAAAGCGCCAGAGAAGGCGGCTCCCGCTCCGGCCGATCAGCAGTCACAACGAGAGCCACCGCAGCTCCTCTACGCCCCGTGGACCAAGGTCTGCCAGACGAGCCCCGAGCCCAACCCCAAGCAGGTCTGCTTCACCGGTAAGGGTGGACGTTTGGAGTCTGGCGAGCCGGTCGTTGGTGCGGTCGTGATTGCCCCGGAAGGGGAGGACAAAAAGGTCCTGCGCGTAACCGTACCGCTCGGCGTGGCGCTTCAACCCGGGACGCGTATCGTCATCGACCAGGGCCAGCCCATGGGCGCCCCATACGTAATGTGCGTGCCAGGCGGTTGCATGTCCGACTACGAGGTCAGCAATGATCTGATCGGCGCGATGAAGACAGGCCAAACGATGCACGTGCAGGGTTTGAACGACACTGGCCAACCTCTCAGCATTCCGCTGCCGCTTGCCGACTTCGCCAAGGCATTCGATGGACCGCCGAGCGATCCCAAGGCAGTCGCGGACCAGAACAAGCGGTTGCAGGAGGAGTTGGAGAAACGCGGCGAAGAGGCGCGCAAGAAGCTTGAGGGCCAGCAAACAGCGCCGCCACGTTGACACGACAGATCACCAGGATCGGCGCCGGCGCGTCCGCCCTTCGTACTCGAGAGCCGCACGAACCATTCAGTAGACCGTCGTCAAAATCCAGGGCCTCAATTCAGCAGTGAGTTGCGCGGTCGGTAGCTTCCTTTCTCGTCCTGCTCGAACACCTCGGCGACCTGAGGATGGCGCACCGGTTCGCCCGAGGTGTCGGGCAAGAGGTTCTGCTCGGACACATACGCGATGTATTCACTCTCCGCATTCTCCGCGAACAAGTGATAGAACGGCTGATCCTTGTGCGGCCGAACCTCTGCGGGGATCGACTGGTACCACTCCTCGGTATTGTTGAACTCCGGATCGATGTCGAACACGACACCGCGAAACGGAAACAGGCGGTGACGAACCACCTGGCCGATCTTGAACTTGGCGTTGCGCATTTTGCCCATGCTCAGACCGACATAGTCCAGGATTGCGGCATACGCCAGAGGGTCAAAGGCTGTAACGCGCCGCCACCTCCGGATCCTTGGCCGCAACCAGGCGGGCGAGATCGACAACTACTTTGGCCTGCTTCCAGGTGGCATCGTCCTGCATCTTGCCGTCGATCATGACCGCACCGGTGCCGTCGGGCATGGCCTCGATAATTTTCTTGGCGAAAGCCACCTCTGCCGGGTCGGGCGAGAACACGCGCTTGGCGATCGGCACTTGGCTCGGATGCAGCGTCCAGGCGCCGGCGCAGCCCATGAGGAAGGCGTTGCGGAATTGCGCCTCGCAAGCCGGCAGATCGGAAAAGTCGCCGAACGGGCCGTAGAACGGCTTGATGCCTGCCGCCGCGCAGGCATCGACCATCTTCGCGATGGTGTAATGCCACAAATCTTGTTGGACTTTCTTGCGCTTCTCAGCGCCCTGCGCATCCTCTAGCACGACGTAATCCGGATGCCCTCCGCCGACCCGCGTCGTCTTCATCGCGCGTGAAGCGGCAAGATCTGCTGGGCCCAGGCTGATGCCATGCATCCGGGGCGATGCGGTCGCGATGTCGGCAACATTATCGACGCCCTCGGCGGTCTCCAGGATGGCATGGATCAGGATGGGCTTGGTGACCGCATGTCTCGCTTCCAGCTGGGCGAGAAGTTGGTCGAGGTAGTGGATGTCCCACGGTCCCTCCACCTTCGGCAGCATGACCACATCGAGTTTTGATCCGACCGCAGCCACGATCTCGAGCATGTCATCGAGAAGCCATGGTGAATTGAGCGCGTTGACGCGTGTCCACAGGCCGGTCGCCCCGAAGTCGTTGGCCTGGGCCATGGCGATGAAACCGGCGCGCGCCGCGGTCTTGGCATCGGCCGGAATCGCATCCTCGAGGTTGCCAAGCACCACGTCGACCTGATCGATCAGCTCCGGCACCTTGGCGCGTACCTTCTCGATGTGCGGCGGGACGAAGTGGATCATGCGTTCCAGCTTGACCGGAAGGTCGCGCAGCGGTGCCGGCGCGCCGATCGCGAGTGGCTTGAAGAAGTTGCGCGGGAGCTTCATGGCCGTCCCAATTTTTCCGCTTCCAAGCACGACGCCCGGCTTCCCCCTACGGTACGGGGAACGCTTGAGTTTCGCCAAGCCGCTTTTGCGTTCACCGGCGGAAAGATTGACCAATTCGAGGGCAGCCGGTAGGCAGCCCGCATGCTCGAAGTCATCAATCTGGCGCTGCCATTCTTTGGTTTGATCTTCCTCGGATTCGGCTGCGGAAAATTCAAGGCGATTCCGGATTCCGGGCTCGCCTGGATGGACTTCTTCATCCTTTATGTGGCGTTACCGGCTTTGTTCTATCGGATCGTCGCGCAGACGCCGCTGGAACAACTGGCCAATCCGCGGTTCATCGTCGGCACGATGCTCGCGACCTTTTGTGCATTCTCGCTCTCGTTCGCCATCGGCATGATGATCCGACGCGGCCAGGTAGCGGAATCGACCATCGCGGGACTGGCGGGCGGTTACGGCAATATCGGCTATATGGGACCGGGCCTCGCGCTTGCGACGCTCGGGTCCGAAGCCACGGCCCCAGTCGCCCTCATCTTTTGTTTCGACAACATCCTGTTGTTTTCACTCGTGCCGTTCCTGATGACGCTTGCAGGCAGGGAGAAAAGGAGCTTCGCCGCAGACGCAATCGATGTCATCAAGCGGGTCATGCTGCATCCGTTGATGGTCGCCACCATGCTGGGGGTACTGTCGGCGGCGGTGCACTACGAGCCTCCGGTCGCTCTCGATCGCTTGATGCAGTTCCTGCAAAATGCGGCTGCGCCCACGGCCCTGTTCACGCTCGGCGTCACCGTCGCGCTGCGTCCGCTCAATAAGATGCCGTGGGACGTGCCGCTGACGGTCATGGCAAAGCTCCTTGTTCATCCGACGTTGGCCTTCACGTTGCTGTCGCTGCTCGGTCGCTTCGCCGAGATCTGGGTCTATACCGCGGTGCTGATGGCGGCGTTGCCACCCGCGCTGAACGTCTTCGTTTTCGCACGACAGTACGACGTATGGGTCGAACAGGCATCGAGCGCGGTCCTGTTCGGGACGCTCATCTCGGTAGCAACGCTGACGACCGTCATGTGGCTGGTAAAGACCCAGCAACTGCCAGTCGGGCTTTTTCATTGACTTGCGGCTGCAGAAGGGACATCGGCTGAGCGCGAAGAACGTCGCGACCTCCACGCCGGCTTGGTGAAAGGTCGCCCGCACACCTGGTCGGGAATGCCGGCCTTACGATAGCGCTTCTCCACGCATGAGCCGCGGCATGGATGCCGCCGGCGCGACGCCCTCACTCATGATCACCCGGCGCAACGGGCCCAAACGTTTCATCAGAAAAAGTCCGAACCCGCGAGCGCCTTGCAGCGGCAGAAAATCCGAAAGCAGACTGCGGTTGAGGAGATCGACCGCCAGGGCGCGACTGGTGACGTCCGCGCGGCGCATATGCTCATATCGAGCCGCCACTCCCCCGACGTCGCCACCGGTGCGATGGGCGGCCACGACGAGTTCGCCTATGGTCGCGGCGTCGCGCAATCCGAGATTGAGGCCCTGCGCCCCGATCGGGGGAACTACGTGCGCCGCTTCCCCGATCAGGACTACGCGTCCGGCTCCCAGACGTGCCGCGGTTTGGACCCCCAGTTGAAAGAGACCGCGACCGGGCTCGACGGTAATCTTGCCCAGGATCGAGTGGGAGCGGCGCTCGATCTCCGCCGCCATTTCCAGGTCCGCAAGCGTCGAGAGGCGAGGGACGTCGCCGGGATCAATTACGAACACCAGGCTCGATCGTTTTCCGGGCAGCGGCACCAGCGTGAACGGACCCGTCTCGGTGTGAAATTCGGTGGACGCGTCGTGATGTGGACGGCTGTGGCCGAGGTTAAAGGTGAGTGCAGTCTGACGGTAGGTTCGGCTGCGAGCTTCGATGCCGGCGGCGGCCCGGCATAACGAACGGCGCCCCTCAGCGCCGATCGCGAGGCGCGTCAATACCGCGCTGCCACTGCACCTGATAGTGACCCCCTCATCGTGGATCTCGACCGCAGTGGCTTCGTCCTCGATGCGCGTCAATGCTCCAAGCGCATCGGCGCGCGCTGCAAGCGCTGCGGTGAGAAACCGGTTCTCGATGTTGCAGCCGAAAGCATCGAGCCCGATCTCGCCTGCAGCAAATCGAACTTCGGGCGACCGTAACAGCCGCATGGTATCATCGACGATCCGCAGGACGCGCAACGGCGCGGCATGTTCGCGGCATTGGTCCCAGACGCCGAGTGTATCGATCGCGCGCACCGAACTTGCTAGAAGAGCGGTGGTGCGGTGATCTGGCGCAGAGCGGCCCTTCGCGATCAATACGGTTTCGACACCGGCCGACGCGAGTGCGATCGCCGCGGTCAGTCCCGCAGGGCCTCCGCCGACAACGGCCACTTCGGTGGTCAGATCTCTCACCTGCTTCTCGTCCTCCTCGAACACCAGCCTGATCGCCGCCGCCGCGAACAGGTTCCGGTAATCTCGCCCAATTTGACGCACCTGTAACTACAGGACTTTCGTGCTACCCGATCTTCGCCGTCGGGGCCATGACAACCGACCGCATGATCGTATGATGGAATGCGCGGGTACATGCTCAGGCGATCAAACCGGTTGGCGACCGGTCCCGCATGCTGATCGAGGGATGCCTTGCCGTCGTTTCCCCCAGCCCGCGCGTTCGCGGTGCACATCTTCACAGCCAGCGGCGCGGCGCTCGCGCTCGCCGCCCTGATCTACGCGGTGCGGGGCGAGTGGCCGGCCATGTTCATGTGCCTCGGCATCGCACTTATCGTCGACGGGGTCGACGGAACGATCGCGCGTCGGCTCGAGGTCGCAGAAACGCTCCCGCGCTGGTCGGGCGACGTGCTCGACCTGGTCGTTGATTTCGTCACCTACGTATTCGTTCCAGCCTATGCGATTGTTTCCGGGGGCTTGCTGCCGCAACCGCTTGCGCTGCCCGCCGGGATCGTCATTGTCGTCAGTGGCGCGCTCTATTTCGCCGACCGAGACATGAAGACCGCAGACAACTACTTCCGCGGTTTTCCAGCGCTTTGGAACGCGGCCGCATTTTACCTTTTTCTGCTCAAGCCCACACCGCTGCTGGCTGGGGTGACGATCGTCCTCCTCGCAGCGCTGACCTTCGCACCATTCAAGTTCCTCCATCCGATGCGGGTGACACGGCTCCGAGCAATCAATATCGCCGTCATGATCCTGTGGGCCATTCTCGCCCTGATCGCGCTTTGGCACGATCTCGATCCAGGGCCCTGGGTCAGCGGCAGTTTGGTCGTGATCGGCCTATATTTCATCTCCGTTGGGCTCACCGAGAAACGCTAAATGAACGTTCTACCGCTGCTGAGCGATCCGAATGCCTGGGCCGCGCTCGTCACGTTGACGGTGCTCGAAATCGTGCTCGGAATCGACAATCTCGTCTTCATCTCCGTTCTGACCACTCGTCTCGACCCGGACAAGGCGCGCCGCGCCCGTCAGATCGGCCTCTCACTCGCGTTCATTTTTCGCATCATTATGCTTGCCGGCCTCACTTGGCTGATGGGCCTCACCGCACCGGTCGTGACTCTGTTCGGTATGGCCATTTCCTGGCGGGACATCATCCTGATCGGGGGCGGTCTCTTCCTCATCGCCAAAGCGACGCATGAAATTCACAGCGAGGTTGAAGCGCGCGAAAACGAAACAGCTGTTTCCTCCACCAAAGAAGCCTTTGCCTGGATAGTGCTTCAACTCGTGGCGGTCGATCTGGTCTTTTCGCTGGATTCGATCATCACGGCGATCGGCATGGCGGAGGACTTGGAGGTGATGATTGCCGCAGTGGTCATCGCGATGATCGTGATGTACTTGGCGGCCGGACCGGTCGGTGCCTTCATCGCCAAGCATCCCACCACCAAGATGCTGGCGCTCGCTTTCCTTGTGTTGATCGGGGTCGCCCTTGTTGCCGACGGATTCGAATTCCATATCCCGCGCGGCTATATCTATTTCGCCATGACGTTCGCTGCCGGCGTGGAAGCCTTTAATGTCATGGCTCGTCGCAATCGCAGGCGGCGCCGGCCTCCCGCCTGACGGCTTGATCCACAAGCTCCGCTGGGAGACATTGCCGCCGCCGGCCGGTTCGCGGTGCGTGCAAGGCAGAACAAGGAGTGACAACAATGGTCGCAGCGGTGCGAGTACACAAGACGGGCGGTCCGGAAGTGCTCACCTATGAGGACGTGGAGGTGCCAGCGCCCGGTCCCGGGCAGATCAAGATCAGGAACCATGCCTGTGGCGTGAATTTCATCGATACCTATTTCCGCATGGGCATGTACCCATCGCCAGTGGGAATGCCGTTCGTCTCCGGCAACGAGGGGGCGGGCGAAGTGATCGCGGTTGGGCCGGGCGTAACCGACATTAAGGTGGGTGACCGCGTCGGCTATACGTCGGCGCTCGGGGCCTATGCCGCCGAACGGCTCCTGCCCGCCGATCGGGCGGTGAAGCTCCCGGAGAAGATCAGCTACGAGCAGGCGGCAGCCATGATGCTCAAGGGCATGACGGTGCAGTATTTGCTGCGGCGGACATACAAGGTGCAAAAAGGCGACAACGTGCTCATCCATGCGGCGGCCGGCGGCGTCGGCCTCATTGCCTGCCAATGGGCGAACTATCTGGGCGCCAATGTGATCGGCACTGTAGGGTCAAAGGACAAAGCCGAGCTCGCCAAGAAGAACGGGGCGCACCACGTCATCCTCTACCGCAATGAGGATTTCGTCGCCAAAGTGAAAGAGATCACCGGCGGCAAATTGTGCGAAGTGGTCTATGACGGCGTAGGCAAAGAGACCTTCCCGGCCTCGCTGGACTGCATCAAGCCACTCGGCATGTTCGTGAGCTTCGGCTCCGCATCCGGACCCGTCGACGCCTTCAACATCAATATTCTGCAGACCAAAGGCTCGTTGTTCGCCACCCGTCCGACGCTCAACACTTACGTCGCCAAGCGCGAGGACTTGCTAAAGACGGCGAATGACCTGTTCGATGTGGTCGCGAGCGGCGCCGTCAAGATCCCGGTAAACCAGAAATATCCTCTGAAGGACGCCCAGAAGGCGCACCGCGATCTCGAAAGCCGCGGCACTACGGGATCGACCATTCTGCTGCCCTGAGCGCAGCCGCGCCAACTCCATGACCTCACGCGCATGGGCTGCGGCGGCGGCATTGCTCGCCGCCGCAGCCACCTTGGTGGCGTCCGACGTTCATGCCGGAGACGTCCTGGACGGGGATGTGCTTGCGGTCAGCCGCAAGCACTGCGTGATGTGTCACGCGCAGGCACCATCGCACCCAAGCTTCGACGCGCCGCCCAAGCGGGTTGTGCTGGAATCGATCGAGGAGTTGAAGGCTTGGGCGCCCAAAATACTGGAACAGGTCGTGTGGGATCGCAACATGCCGATCGGCAACGATACCGGCATGACCGAAGAGGAGAGGGGCCTGCTGGAGCGCTGGATCGCGACACTGAAATAGGCATGTCGCGTGCTAGGAATGATTGCAGCGCGGATTTGCCCCCGCCAACTACGCTTCGCCTGGAGGCCGCGGACTCAGCATTAAGCGCGAAGGGGCACGATCACATCAGCGCGGCGAGATGCGCGAAGGCCGGATGATCGCCGGCGTCCGGCGCAAGGCGCGGAATTCCTACGACGTCGATCGAATTCGCAAATCGCTGCACGGTCGCGACCGTCTCCTTAAGTGAGGCCGCGCTGCCTGCGCTTTCGCTCACGACCACCGCGGCGACATCGAGGTTGCGCCGGGCCAGCACTTCGAGCGACGTCAGGGTGTGGCTCATGGTGCCGACATAGGTCCCCGCCACCAGGATAATCGGGATGCGCAGCACCGACATCCAGTCCAACACCGTGCGGCGGTCGTCAAGCGGCACCATGATGCCCCCGACACCCTCGATCAAGAGCGCGCCAGGAGGCTTCGTCATTGAACGACGGCAAAATTCGACCACCTCCTGGAATGCGATCGCACGCCCCTCGTGTCTGGCCGCCATATGCGGGGAAAGCGGAGCCTTGAACCGCCACGGCGAAATATGCTCGACCTCCGCCAGTTCGGCCGGGCGCCCCAACGCCAGCAAGCAGGGCGGCCGGATCACTGCCGTGCCAGGCGCCGGGGTCAAATCCGCTGACGACCGGCTTGATCGCCGCGACCGCGCGGCCGGTTGCCTGCATGTGCCGGATCAACCCCGTGGCGACGAAGGTCTTGCCTATGTCGGTCCCGGTCGCGGTGATGAAGAACGCTGTCATTGCACTGGGGTTGCACAGGTCGTCGCGGCCGTAAGAACACGCGAGCGGACGAGTTCGGCAAGTCGCTCGATTTCATCATCGGGATGTTGCGCGGTGAAGGTCAGACGCAGACGAGCGGTCCCGGCCGGCACGGTCGGGGGCCTTATGGCGACAACCAGGAAACCCTCGTCTGCCAGCATCCTCGATGCGTCCAGCGCTGTCCCGGCTTCGCCGAGCACGACGGGAACGATCGGGCTGGCCGGCTCGGGCAGCCCGGCCCTGCGGGCAAACGCCCTCGCCTTTGTCAGGGGCAGCGCGGCATAGCCGGGCTCGCCGTTCGATCACGTCAAGCGCAGCGAGCGCGGCCGCGGCCATCGCCGGCGGAAGTGCGGTCGAATAGACCGCGGTACGGGCACGGTTGCGAATGAGATCCACGACCGCGGCGGAGGCGCAGACATAGCCGCCATAGGAGCCGAGCGCCTTGGACAGGGTCCCCATTTGCAATGGCACATCGGCCGGGACGGCTTGTACGAAGTTCGAGCCCCGACCACCGCCGACCACGCCGAGGCCATGGGCGTCGTCGGACATGAGCCACGTGTCGTGGCGGTGTGCCAGCGCCGCGAGCCCATGCAGGGGAGCGATATCCCCGTCCATGGAGAAAACGCCGTCGGTCGCGATCAAGGCACGCTGATGACGCCCGCGCAACTCCGCCAGCAGCGCCCCGACATGCCCCACATCCGCGTGGCGGAACGGGACGACGGCGGCGCGCGAGAGCCGCGCCCCAGCCCAGAGGCAGGCATGGGACAGGTCGTCGATGAGGATGAGATCACCCGGGCCGACAAGCGCAGGAATGATGCCGAGATTGGCGAGGTAGCCGGACCCGAAGACGCAAGATGCTTGCGCGCCTTTCAGCCGCGCGAGCCGCAACTCAAGCTCACCCAATAAGGGATGATTGCCGGTTACGAGGCGGGAGGCACCCGCACCGACGCCGTAGACACGCAACGCCTCGATGGCGGCGTTCTGGACCGCGGGATGATGGGTCAGGTTGAGGTAGTCGTTGCACGAGAACGACAGCAGCCGGCGACCGTCACGCAGCAGCCAAATTCCCGTCACGCGGGTGGTGTCGACCAGCGCGCGGCGTAGACTGCTGCCTTCGAGTTCGCCGAGCTTGGCGGTCGCGAATTCATCGAGAGAACGCATCCTCGCATCGGCCTTGTCGGTTCTGCGAGGGCAGAATGGCGGCAATGAACCTCGAATGGAAGCGCTGAATGCATCGCAAGACATCAAGCAGCCGAGCAGGCGAGGGGCCCGCGTGGTACCAGGCGGGGCTCGCCCATGTCTGGCTGCCTTACGCGCAGATGAAGACGGCGCGCCCGCCGCTCCCGGTGGTCCGCACGCAAGGCTCCCGCATCGTGCTGTCCGATGGACGCGAACTGATCGATGGGATCGCGTCGTGGTGGACGGCCTGCCACGGCTATAACCATCCCCACATTCGGGAGGCGACCGAGCGCCAGCTCGCGCTGATGCCGCACGTCATGTTCGGCGGGCTCGCTCACGAGCAGGGGCTCACGCTGGCTCGGCGGCTCGCGGCGCGCATGCCAGGCGACCTTGCTCGCGTCTTCTTCTCGGATTCGGGCTCGGTCGCCGTCGAGGTCGCAATGAAAATGGCGGTGCAGTTTTGGCTGAACCAGGGCGTGCGCACGCGAAAGAAGTTTCTGGCCTTCACCGGGGCCTATCACGGCGATACCACAGGAGCGATGGCCGTCGGCGACCCGGAAATGGGCATGCACGGGATGTTCCGCGGCCTCCTCACCGAGCATCACGTCATCGATCTGCCGCAGGACGAGGAGAGCACTGCGGGCCTTGCCCGCTTCCTCGAACGTCACGCGGACGAGCTCGCCGGGATCATCGTCGAGCCGCTGGTGCAGGGTGCCGGCGGCATGCGTTTTCACGACGCCCCCGTGCTGCGTCGGTTGCGCGAGGCTGCGGACCGTTACGAGCTTCTGCTGATTTTTGATGAAATCTTCACCGGCTTCGGCCGCACCGGAACCCTGTTCGCGTGCGAAGCCGCAGATATCGTGCCGGATATTGTGACGCTGTCAAAAGCATTGACAGGCGGCACGCTGCCGCTCGCCGCCACGGTGGCGTGCGCGCGGGTCTTCGACGAATTCTGGTCCGACGACCCCATGCATGCTCTGATGCATGGGCCGACCTTTATGGCGAATCCGCTCGCCTGCGCCGCCGCCAACGCCTCGCTTGATCTGTTTGAGTCCGAGCCGCGCCTGCAACAGGTCGCCGCCATTGCAAGCGCGCTAGAGCGCGGCCTGGCGTCCTGCAGGGACCTGCCCGCGGTCAAAGGGGTGCGCGTGAAGGGCGCGATCGGAGTGGTCGAGCTCGAGCGCATCGACGATCTCGACGGCTTGCGCGCGCGGTTCGTGGAGGAGGGGGTTTTCGTGCGCCCGTTCGGATCGATCGTCTATCTCACTCCCGCCTTCACGATCGGCGAGGAGGAACTGGAGCGATTGACCAACGCGGTTACCAAGGTTTTGGGCGCTCTCTGATCCGTCTGGGGGCGGGCGGCAGCTAGTACCCCACCGCCGTCCCATGCAGGTCGTATTCGTCCGCGCGCTCGATCCGCACCGTCGCGATCTCGCCCAGGCGCAGCGGACGACGGCTCGTCACATAGACCGCGCCGTCGATCTCCGGTGCGTCGCCGCGGCTGCGGCCCTTCGCCATTGCGGCGCCCGGACCCCGGTCCGGCAGCCTGCTGTCCCGCGTGTAGACTTCGTCGATGATCACTTGCTGGCGGGTGCCCACCTTACGCCTGAGGCGTCGTGCCGAAATCGATTGCTGGTGGCGCATGAAGCAATCCCAGCGCTCCTGCTTCACCGCGTCGGTGACCGGCGCCGCGAGATCGTTCGCAACGGCGCCTTTGACGGGCTCGTAGCGGAAGCAGCCGACGCGATCGAGTTCCGCCTGCTTCGAGCCAGTCGAGCAGAAATTGAAAATCCTCGTCGCTTTCGCCGGGAAAGCCCACGATGAATGTGGAGCGAATGGTGAGGTCGGGACAGATTTCGCGCCAACGCGCGATCCGCTCCAAGGTCTTTTCCTGCGCTGCCGGCCGCTTCATGCGCCGGAGCACGGACGGCGCTGCGTGCTGGAATGGAATGTCGAGATAGGGCAGCACCTTGCCCTCGGCCATTAAAGCAATGACCTCGTCCACGTGCGGGTAGGGATAGACGTAATGCAGCCGCACCCAAGCCCCGAGCTCGCCGAGCGCGCCTGCCAGATCGAGAAATCTTGCCCGTACCTCGCGGCCCTTCCAATCGCTCGCAGCGTATTTGAGATCGACCCCATAGGCCGATGTGTCCTGCGAAATAACCAGAAGTTCCTTCACTCCCGCGGCCACCAAGCGCTCGGCTTCGCGCAGCACGTCAGCCGCGGGCCGCGAAACGAGGTCGCCCCGCAGCTTGGGGATGATGCAGAAGCTGCAGCGATTGTTACAGCCCTCGGAAATCTTCAGATAGGCATAGTGTCGCGGTGTGAGCTTGATGCCCTCCGGCGGCAGCAGATCGAGAAACGGATCGTGCTGCGGCGGCACCGCGCGATGGACGGCCTCGAGCACGCTCTCGTATTGTTGCGGGCCGGTGACCGAGAGCACGCCCGGGTAGTGCGCAATGATCTTCTCGGGCTCCGCGCCCATGCAGCCGGTAACGATGACCTTGCCGTTCGCGTGAACCGCCTTGCCGATAGCGGCCAGCGACTCTGCCTGGGCGCTATCGAGAAAGCCGCAGGTGTTGACGACCGCCACGTCGGCACCCTCGTGCCCGCGGGTGAGCTCGTACCCTTCCGCGCGCAGGCGGGTGATGATGCGCTCGCTGTCGACCAGTGCTTTCGGGCAGCCAAGCGAGACGAAGCTTACCTTCGGCGCGCGCCCACTATCTGAATTTCGCTTCTCCATATGCGAGGGGCTACCCGAGCACGAGAGCGGGAGCAAGCGATCATCGCCGCAGGGTGGACGCGCTCATCTCCGACGCGCTACAGCAGCGACGAAATGCAAAGCGGGAGCAAAAACTGCTCCGGCGGACCTCAATCTGCATTTTGTCACTGCGTTGGAAGGGTGGCCGAGTGGTTTAAGGCAGCGGTCTTGAAAA
>CAVRXD010000046.1:0-28165 GCA_963725065.1 uncultured Alphaproteobacteria bacterium | reverse complement strand
ATATGTGAAGATCTGCAGCCTTTACGGGGACGGCTTCTACTACATCCCCGGCACCGACACCTGCCTGAAACTCGGCGGGTATTTGCGTGTGCAGGCAGAATACAACATGGGCAACGGCGGCGTTGCCGTCGGCACGAACGCGATCGAAGACGGCCAGGCGCGGTTCACGCGAGATCTCACCAACGACATAAACTACCGCGTTCGTGCCGAGACCTCATGGGACGTGCGTCAGCAAACCGAATACGGCGTATTGCGCACCTATCTGCGCTTCGGCGTCGAGAACAACACCCCAGGCGGCACCGGCGGCGGCTCGACACCCTCGCCATACTGGGATCGCGCATTCCTTCAGTTCGCGGGGTTCACTGTTGGCCGGGCGCGGTCTTTCTTCGACCTCTTCACCTACTGGGGCACCTACACCTACACCAACGTTCGGATCAACGGCGACACTGACATCACCGGCCAGAATCTATGGGCCTATACGGCCGAGCTCGGCAACGGTTTCTCCGCGACCCTCTCGCTCGAAGACCCTGCCGTCCGCAAGGCCTTCACGTTTGATGCGATGGTGCCTGGGTTCTTTGGTCTCAACGGTGCGGTCGTCAACGACAACGGTATGACGGTTAATAACGCGGGCGCCGGCTTCGGCTTTCGGGTGCCTGACGTCGTCGCCAACCTGCGCGTCGATCAGGCCTGGGGCTTTGCCGGCGTCAGCGTCGCCCTGCACGATGCCAGCGGCGCCTATTACGGCACCGCCAACAACGTCGGCAATGGCCATCCGGAGGACACGTACGGCTGGGCGGTCGCGACGGGCGCAAAGTTCAATCTCCCCGGCGGCGACATCGTGGGCGTGAACTTCGCTTACGGTGTAGGTGCCACCGGCTTCGTGGCGAACGGCTCTGCCAACGCGCAAATGTACAATTCCAGCACCAGCGTCGGAGTCGGCTGGCTCTCGGACGGCGTCTTCACTACTGGCACCGCGGTCGAGCTGACGCGGGCGTGGAGCATTACCGCGGCCTATGAGCACGTCTGGAGCCCGCGATGGAGAACGTCGTGGTACGGCGGCTATGCCAACATCGACTACAACGGCGCCGCGTCCGGAATCATCAACTCTGCCCTGGCGTTCGGATCGGTCTGCGCGCGGCCGTTCGCAGGGCTCGTGGGCAATCTCTCGGCCGTCACCGCGCTCGCCGGCAACAGCTGCAATCCGGACTACAGCTTCTTTCAGGTCGGCTCCCGCACGCAGTGGAACCCGGTGCCGAGACTCGATATCGGCTTGGACGTGACCTATACGGGCCTCAACACCGCGTACAAAGGCGCCGCCGTCTATGCCGCGAACGGTTCACGGCCTGCGGTCGCCCTGCTCGACGACCAGGGCGTATGGTCGGCGATGTTCCGCTGGCAGCGCAACTTCTATCCCTGATCCCAAAAGGGATCGCGGCATCCCGGCCCCGCGACGAGCCCGCGACCGCCGCACCACGCCCCGCGGACCAGCGCATGACCCGAAGTCCCGCGCCGGCAATTCCCAGCCGACGGGCGCCGGGCGTGCCTCGCACCAATGATGTAGGGTGAGCCGACCGACGGCGGCAAACGGCGCGAAGCGTCCTCACCCGGAGACCAGACGATGACCTACCGTGCGCCGGTTGACGACATCGCCTTTGCGCTCAGGCACGCCGCGGGTCTCGGCCCGGCGCTGGCCGAGGGCCTCTACGGCGATCTCAGCGACGACGTGATCCAGGCGGTGCTCGAGGAGGCCGGCAAGTTCGCAACCGATGTGCTTGCGCCCCTCAACACGATCGGCGACCGCTACGGCACGCCCTTCAAGGACGGTATCGTCACCACCCCGCCGGGCTGGAAAGAGGCCTACCGGGCCTGGACGCAGGCCGGCTGGAACGGGCTCGCCGCGCCGGCGCAATGGGGCGGGCAGGAGCTGCCGCAGGCCGTCAACGCCGCCTGCATCGAAATGTGGAATTCGGCAGCCATGGCCTTTGGCCTCGGCCCCGTGCTCACCATGGCCGGCATCGACGCGCTCGTGACCCATGGCAGTGACGAGCTCAAGCACGCCTATCTGCCCAAGCTCGTGTCGGGCGAATGGATGGGCACCATGCAGCTGACCGAGCCGCAGGCCGGCTCCGACGTCGGCGCGCTGCGCACCAAGGCCGAGCGCGTAGCCGACGGCAGCTATCGCATCACCGGGCAGAAGATCTTCATCACCTACGGCGAGCACGATCTCACCGACAACATCATCCATCTGGTGCTGGCGCGGCTGCCCGACGCCCCACCGGGAACCAAGGGCATTTCGCTTTTTCTCGTGCCCAAATTCCTGCTCAACGCCGACGGCTCGCCCGGTCAGCGCAACGACGCCCGCGCGCATTCGATCGAGCACAAGCTCGGCATTCACGCCTCCCCCACCTGCACCATGGTCTACGGCGACCGCGGCGGCGCCACCGGCTTCCTCATCGGCGAGGAGAACCGCGGCATGGCCTGCATGTTCACCATGATGAACCAGGCGCGGCTTTCGGTGGCCCTGCAGGGGGTCGCGATCGCCGAGCGTGCGACCCAACAGGCGCTCGCCTATGCGCGCGAACGCAGGCAAGGCCGCGCCAATGGCGCGCCATCCGGCTCGATCCCGATCATCGCGCATCCCGACGTCAAGCGGATGCTGCTCACCATGCGCGCGCTGACCCGCGCTGCACGCGCGATCTCCTACGCCACTGCCGTCGCAATCGATCGGGCCCAGCGCAGCCCCGACGGCGCAGCCCGCAGCGCCGCGCACGACCGCGCCTCCCTGCTCACTCCGATCGCCAAGGCGTTTTCCACCGACATCGGCAACGAGGTCGCCTCGCTCGGCGTGCAGGTGCACGGCGGCATGGGCTATGTCGAGGAGACCGGCGCCGCGCAACATTACCGCGATGCGCGCATCACCCCCATCTACGAGGGCACCAACGGCATCCAGGCGATCGATCTGGTCACGCGCAAGCTGCCGCTTGCGGGCGGCGTCACGGTAAGGGCCTATATCAGCGAGATCAGGCGCACAGTGGACGCGGTCAATGCCACCAACGATCCGGCTTTCGGATGGACCGGTGTGCGGCTGCAGGACGCGGTCGATTCCTTGCAGCGCGCGACCGACTGGCTTCTCGGTGGCCAGCATAACGACCCTGATCCGGCGCTGGCGGGAGCCACGCCCTATCTGCGGCTTTTCGCGCTCGCGGCCGGCGGCGCGCTGCTGGCGGAGGAAGCGCTCGCGGCGAAGCGACTCGCCGAGAACGGCAACGATGCCGCGGCGCGCACCGCCATCGCGCGTTTTTTTGCGGAGAATCTGGCGGTGCAGGCCAGCGGTCTCGAGCGCACCGTGGTCGAGGGCGCCGACAGCGTCAACCGTGCGGACGCGGCCCTGGCTTAGAGTGACTCTGCCGGACCGTGGCGCGCGGCAAGCGTCCTTCCCCGATTGGGGAATACGAAACGCGTCGAGGCCACGGCGATCCGGATCGCATGCGAGTTGAAATCATGTCCCTTAAAGACCACACGCTCTTCATCACCGGCGCATCGCGCGGCATCGGGCTTGCAATTGCGCTCCGCGCTGCGCGCGACGGCGCCAACATTGCCATTGCCGCGAAGACCGACAAGCCGCACCCGAAGCTGGCGGGCACCATCTTCACCGCCGCCGACGAGATCACCAAGGCCGGTGGCAACGCGTTGCCTCTGGTGGTCGATGTGCGCGACGAGGCGCAGGTGAAAGACGCGATCGAGCAGACCGTCGCGACCTTCGGCCGGCTCGATATCGTGGTCAACAACGCGAGCGCTGTTCAGCGCACGTCGGTCGTGGATACCGACATGCGCCGCTTCGATCTCATGCACCAGGTCAACACCCGCGGCACCCTGATGGTGTCGAAATACGCGATCCCGCATCTCGAGAAAGCGAAGAACCCTCACATCCTGATGAACTCGCCGCCGCTCGACTTTCGGGAAAAATGGTTTGCCGGCAGTACGGCCTATTCTATCGCCAAATACGGCATGAGCCTGGTCGTGCTTGGGCTTGCCGGTGAGCTGCGGGCGAAGGGGATCGCGGTCAACGCGCTATGGCCGCGCGCCACCATAGCGACTGCGGCCATCAAGAACCTGCTCGGCGGCGAGCGGGTCATGCGAATGTCGCGCACGCCTGCAATCATGGCGGATGCGGCCTATCTCGTATTCCAGAAGCCGTCCCGCAGTTTCACCGGCAACTTCCTGATCGACGATACCTTTCTCGCGGCCGAGGGCATCACCGATTTCGAGCAGTACCGGGCAGACCCGAGCGAGCCGCTCGCGCGCACCTTCTTCGTCCCGGACGAGCCGGCGCCGCCGCCCGGCGTGAGCGTGACCGTGGAGCGTTGGGAGTGAGCATCTTCCCTTATCGCGGACGTAGGCTTAAGTGTCCCTGCTGGATCATTCTTGGATAGGCTGATGTCCACTCTCCTCATCACCCACCCCGCCTGCCTCGACCATCTCACCCCAGCCGGCCATCCCGAGCGACCGGATCGGCTGCGCGCCATCGACCGCGCGCTCGAACACGAGCGCTTCCAGACGCTCGCACGCGTCGCGGCGCCGAGCGCTTCGCTCGACACGATCGCGCTCTGCCATCCCATGCAATATGTCACCGCCATCCGCGAGGCGACGCCGAAGGAAGGCCTGATCGGCCTGGACGCCGACACGACCATGTCGCCGGGCAGTTTTGAGGCGGCCCTGCGCGCCGTCGGCGGCGTCGTGCACGCGGTCGACGAGGTCATGGCCGGCAAGGCGAAGAATGCCTTCGTTGCGACGCGGCCCCCCGGTCACCACGCCGAAACGGCCCGGCCAATGGGATTCTGCTTCTTCAACAGCGCGGCCATCGCCGCGCGCCACGCGCAGAAAAACCACGGCATCGAGCGCGCTGCGGTGGTCGACTTCGACGTTCACCATGGCAACGGCTCGCAGGAGATCTTCTGGTCCGACCGCACTGTCATGTACGCCTCGACCCATCAGATGCCGCTCTACCCCGGCACCGGAGCGGTGAGCGAGCGCGGCGAGCACAACACCATCGTGAATGCGCCGCTGCGCCCGGGTGATGGCGGAGACCAGTTTCGGGCGGCGTTCGAGGGCGTGATCCTGCCGCGGCTGCGAGATTTCCGGCCCGACCTGATCGTGATCTCCGCGGGTTTCGACGCTCACATGCGCGATCCGCTCGCCAACCTCAATCTGCTGGAAGCCGATTTCGACTGGGCCACCCTCAAGCTCATGGAGATTGCGGACGCAAGCGCCGGAGGCCGCGTCGTATCAGTGCTGGAAGGGGGCTATGACCTTGAGGGGCTGGCCAACTCGGCGTCTGCTCACGTCACCGCGCTGATGCAGGGCTGATCTGCGCTGCTGCGCGGACGCCTCGGGGGCCGACGACGCCAAGGCGGGGGCCTGGCATGGCCCTGCGCCCGGGGTCGGATTGCACTATACAGAGGCCATTCACTGGGACCCGATCATGACCGACAATGCCCATTCCGATGTCATGCGCTTGCCCTTCGAACGGGCGATCGAGGAGCTCGAATCGATCGTCAAACGACTGGAAGAGGGCAAGGTGCCGCTTGAGGAATCGGTGGCGATCTACGAGCGCGGCGAGGCGCTCAAGCGTCGCTGCGAGGAGCTGCTGCGCCTGGCCGAGGCACGGGTTGAGAAAATCCGGCTCGACGCCGCCGGCAAGCCGACTGGAACGGAACCGCTCGACGTCCCGTAATCTGTTCGGCCGATCTCCATCGGAATGACAAGATATCGTCGTTCTCTGCGAAGGCGGGGACGGGCGTCGGCGACGGAGAATATCAACATGAGCTTCTTTCCGGCCAAGGATCCGGCGCCCGGCGATGCCAGAGCCGCCGATGCCATCGATCTTGTGGTGGTGCCGCGGAGCGTGGATGTCGGTCACTTCGCGGTGCGGCGCGCGCTCCCCCATGTCGACCGGCGCATGGTCGGCCCTTTCATCTTCTTCGATCACTTCGGACCCGCTGAATTTCGCGCCGGCCAGGGCATCGACGTACGGCCGCATCCCCATATCGGCCTCGCCACTGTCACCTTCCTGTTCGACGGCGAGATCATCCATCGCGACAGTCTCGGGACCGACGCCGCGATCCGTCCAGGCGAGGTCAATTGGATGTCCGCGGGTCGCGGCATCGTTCATTCCGAACGCACGGCGCCCGATCATCGCAGAGACGGCGAGCCTATCCACGGCCTGCAGTGCTGGGTCGCCCTCCCCGCGGCGCAGGAAGAGAGCGCGCCGGCCTTCTTCCACCATGACAGCGCGGCTCTTCCGCTGGTGAACGACGAGGGCAAGACGGTGCGTGTCGTTGCCGGCAGCGTCTACGGTGCGCGCTCGCCGGTGGCGACGGCTTCGGAAACGCTGTTTGCCGACGTGACGCTGGCCGCCGGCACCACGCTGCCGGTCGATGCCGATACCGAGGAGCGCGCGGTCTATCTCATTTCGGGTGAGGTCGATATCGCGGGCGATCGGTTCAGCGCCGGCCGCCTCCTGGTGTTTCGTCCCGGCGACCGCATCACGGTCACCGCGGTGAGCGATGCACATCTCGTGCTTCTCGGCGGCGCGGCGATGGATGGCCCGCGCCACATCTGGTGGAATTTCGTCTCTTCGCGCAAGGAGCGCATCGAGCAGGCCAAGGCCGACTGGAAGCTCTCGCGTTTCGACACGGTGCCCGGGGATGACAAGGAGTTTATCCCGCTGCCGACGTAACTATTGCCGATGAGCGGCGGGTCAGGATTTCCGCAGCGTCCTGAGATCCGGCAGCTTCTGCTTCACCCGCCCGATATCCTTCCACGGATCCTGCTTCAGGCTGCCCAGGCGCTTTGCCAGATTGAGCACGGTGTATTGATTGCCGCCTTTGGTCCGGCCCAATTCTTCCCACGTTACCGGCACCGAGACCGGCGCGCCTGCTCGCGCGCGGGTGGAATACGCGGCGACTGCGGTCTGCTCCAGGGAATTGCGCAGATAGTCGACAAAGATTTTTCCGGTGCGGAGGGATTTCGTGATCTTGGCGACGTAACGCTTGGGATCGTCGGCGGTCATGGCGAGCGCGACGGTCTGCGCGAAGCTCTTGGCTGTTTCCCAATCAGCGCCGGTGATTGGCAAGACAACATGTAAACCCTTACCGCCCGTCAGCTTGACGAAGCTTTGAAGGTCGATGGCGGCGAGCCGCTCACGGACGTCGCGCGCAGCCGCGACGATGTCGGTCCAGCCGAGACCGTCACCGGGATCGATGTCGAAAACGATGCGGTCGCAAATCTCCAGATGATCGATCATGGAGCCGCGCACGTGCACCTCGAGCACGCCCGCCTGAACCAGCGACAGGAGCCCATCCAGGTCCTCGACCGCGATGATCTGCCGTTTCTTGCTGTCGATCACGGTACGGAGATTCTTCTCGGTGAGACCGGCCGACGCGTGCT
The DNA here is from genome assembly GCA_963725065.1 of uncultured Alphaproteobacteria bacterium. Classification (GTDB taxonomy): domain Bacteria; phylum Pseudomonadota; class Alphaproteobacteria; order Rhizobiales; family Xanthobacteraceae; genus VAZQ01. The sequence goes on along the minus strand of CAVRXD010000046.1, from coordinate 20,716 downwards.
TCTGGAAGAAACACTGGCCAGCCGTTCCATCGGGACAGCGCACCAGCGACAGCGGCCGGTCGACCACCTGCGGCGCCATCAAGTCCCAAACCGCGCGATAGTAATCCGCCAGATTCTGCTTGGTGACGCCCACGTCGGCCCAGTAGACGCGATCCGGATGCGAGAAACGGACCTCCCCGATTTCGGACTTGGACCGGCTGCCCGACGATTTGCGTCCGCTCGGCCGCGTCTTTGCCTTTGATGTCTTGGTCATCGCTTTCGACGCCTCGGCTGCAATTTTCGGCGCGGTTTCGACGCTCTCCTGCGCACTGCGCACGGCCGGGAGTTCTCTCACCACCTCGCGCGGCGGCTTGTCCTCGCGCACGCTCTTGAACGCCGCTTGGCGCACGAGCCCGTCAGCGGTCCACCCGCGGAATTCCAACTCGATCACCGTTCTGGGCTCGACCCAGTTCACGTCGCGCCGGCGGGCTTCCTCGCGGGGAATTTGATCGAACGGCGGCTTGTCGATCTCCAATGGATGCAGCCGCTTCCACAGATCCCGCGCTACGGTCTGGGTGTAGCCGGTGCCGATACGGCCGGCATAGATGAAACGGCCCTGATCGTAATAGCCCGCGACCAGGGCACCGATCGCCCGCGGTTGAACGTTCGACGGCGCGAAACCGCCGACCACGAATTCCTGGGCGTTCGAGCACTTGGTCTTGACGAACGTTTCCGACCGACCGGTGCGGTAGGGCGCATCCGTTCGCTTGGATACGATTCCTTCGAGCCCGAGCCCGCAGGCGTGCTGCAGCATGGTCGGGCCCGATTCCTCGAAATCGTCGCTGTATCTGATCGTGCCTTGTTGCACCTTGCCGACGAGGCGTCCCAATTCGGCCTTGCGTTCGATCAACGGCACGCCGGTCAGGTCGCGGCCATCGAGATGGAGCAGATCGAAGACGTAGTACAGAAAGCGGTCACGCTCGCCGGCTTTCAGCGCGGCCTGCAATCCCGAAAAACTCGAAACGCCGCCCGCATCCAGGATCACCACCTCCCCGTCGACGAGCGCGGTGCGCGCCGACAGTTCGGCGACGGCCGCGGCGACGTTGGGGAATTTGCTGGTCCAGTCGAGACCCTTGCGGGTGAGTAGGCGGACGTTGCCGTGGTCGAGCCGGGCCTGGATCCGATAGCCGTCGAACTTGATCTCATGCACCCAGCCCGCCCCGCTCGGTGCCTTCGTGCGCAAGGTGGCGAGCGACGGCGGCACGAAATCCGGCAGGGGCGCACCAGGCGGCCGCGGCTCCTTTTCGCTGCTCTCGCTGGTGCGTTTCTTGGCGGCCTTCTTCTTAGCTGCCGTGGGACGTGGGCGGCGCCCACTCTGTGTTGATGCCTTGGCTGATGTCTTGCTCGTGCTTGCGCGGCGCACAGATGCGTCAGCCTTGGTTGCGCCGCCGGTGACATTGTCCTTCACGCTCCGGTTCGAATGCCAGACGCGCTTGCGGCCCTTGCCCTCGGCAATTTCCGGGATCGACCGGCCGCTGACGACCGACAGCGGCTTGTCCTCGAGAATGTCGGGGTCGTCGGGATTGCGGGCTTCGTCGTCCTTGGCCTTGATCAGGAGCCACGGCTCTTTTTTCTCTCCGCCTCTGCCGTGCATGCGCACGAGATGCCACCGCCCGCGCAGCTTCTCGCCCTCGAGCGTGAAGATCAGGTGCCCTTTCTTGTATCCGCGATGCGGGTCGCCATCCGGCTCCCACCGGCCGCGGTCCCAGATCATCACGGTGCCGCCGCCATACTCCCCCTGCGGAATGGTCCCTTCGAATGCGTTGTACTCGATCGGATGATCTTCCACGTGGACCGCAAGGCGTTTGTCGCCCGGAACAAGGCTAGGACCACGGGTAACCGCCCAGCTCTTCATCACGCCGTCGAGTTCGAGCCGCAGGTCGTAATGCAGGCGGCGCGCCGCGTGCTTCTGGATAACGAACTGATTTCCTTTGGCACGCGTGGCGCGCCCGCGCGGCTCAGGGGTGACGTCAAACTTACGCTTCTTGCGATATGTCTGAAGGCCCACCGTCAAAGACCTCTAGCGGATCGGGTCGCGGGCGCTCGTCGCGGGAAACAGGGTAACGGCACAAGACACAGGCGAGTGTTTGAGGTAACCCTTCCATTCGCACGCGGTGCCATAACGCAACTCGATTCCCCTGGGGTTGGGAAAAACGCCGCAGCCGAGCGGCGAGTTCCGCTGCAGCCTCGCAGAAAAGCTTAACTGCGTTAAGCACTTCGCCTTGTTCCCTGTTTGATCCCGGCCCTCACGCTGGTTAAATAGTGGTCAACCCGTTAGATTACCGACCGTTTTGTCGGTGGGAGTTCGCCTGTGGCCGAATCATCGAAGACCCCCCTTCTCGACCTCGTCCAGACCCCGGCTGACCTGCGTCGGCTGGAAGCCGGGCAGCTGCGCCAACTCGCCGACGAGCTGCGTCAGGAGACAGTCGATGCGGTCGCGGTCACCGGTGGCCATCTGGGCGCGGGGCTCGGGGTGATCGAGCTGACGGTTGCCCTGCACTACGTGTTCAATACCCCCGAAGACCGTCTGATCTGGGACGTCGGGCACCAGGCGTATCCGCACAAGATTTTGACCGGGCGGCGCAACCGCATCCGCACGCTGAGACAAGGCGGTGGACTTTCCGGCTTCACCAAGCGCGCGGAGAGCGAATACGATCCGTTCGGCGCGGCTCACTCCTCGACCTCGATCTCGGCCGGGCTCGGCATGGCGGTCGCCCGCGACCTTGAGGGCAAGCCCAATCATGTGATCGCCGTGATCGGCGACGGCGCCATGTCCGCCGGCATGGCCTACGAGGCCATGAACAACGCCGGCGCCATGAACTCCCGCCTGATCGTCATTCTCAACGACAACGACATGTCGATCGCGCCGCCGGTCGGTGCATTGTCAGGCTATCTCGCGCGCCTCGTCTCCGGACGGACCTACCGCTCCGTGCACCACACCGTGAAGAAGCTCGCCAAGCTCCTGCCGCCGTTCCTCGAACAGCGCGCGGTGGCGATGGAGGAATACGCCCGCGGGCTCGTTACCGGGGGCACGCTGTTCGACGAGATGGGATTCTTCTATGTCGGGCCGATCGACGGCCACAACATCGATCATCTCCTGCCCGTTCTGAACAACGTCAGGGACGCGAAGGACGGGCCGTTCCTGGTTCACGTCGTCACCAAAAAGGGCAAGGGCTACGACCCGGCCGAGAAATCGGCCGACAAGTACCACGGCGTCGTCAAGTTCGACGTCGCCACCGGCGCGCAGGCGAAGTCAAAGGCCGGGGCGCCCGCCTATACCAAGGTCTACGCCGACGCCCTGATCCAGGAGGCGAGGAAGGACGACAAGATCGTCGCCATCACCGCCGCGATGCCGTCGGGAACCGGGCTCGACCTGTTCGCCAAGGAATTTCCTAACCGCTGCTTCGATGTCGGCATCGCCGAGCAGCATGGAATAACGTTCGCGGCGGGCCTTGCGACCGAGGGCCTGAAACCCTTCGCCACGATTTACTCGACCTTTCTGCAACGCGCCTACGATCAGGTCGTGCACGACGTCGCCATTCAGCGGCTGCCGGTGCGCTTCGCCATGGACCGCGCGGGGCTCGTCGGCGCCGACGGCCCCACCCATGCCGGCGCCTTCGACGTGGCCTATCTCGGCTGCCTGCCAGGTTTCGTGATCATGGCGGCGGCGGACGAGGCCGACCTTGTGCACATGGTGGCGACCGCCGCCGCCATCGACGATCGCCCCTCGGCGCTGCGCTATCCCCGCGGCGAGGGCATGGGCGTACCGATGCCGGCGGAAGGCAAGCCGCTCGAGATCGGCAAGGGACGCATCTTGCGCGAGGGGACCAAGGTGGCGTTGTTCTCGTTCGGCGCCCGGCTCGCCGAATGCCTCAAGGCAGCCGACGAGCTTGCCGCGCTCGGACTGTCGACCACGGTCGCGGATGCCCGCTTCGCGAAGCCGCTCGATACCGATCTGCTGCTTCGGCTCGCGCGCGAGCACGAGGTGCTCATCACCATCGAGGAAGGCTCGATTGGCGGCTTCGCTGCGCAGGTGCTGCAGTCGCTCGCGGACAACGGCGTGCTGGACGGCGGCCTCAAAGTGCGCCCGATGGTGCTGCCCGATATCTTCATCGATCAGGACTCGCCCGCGGCGATGTACGCCACCGCCGGCCTCGATGCCAAAGGCATCGTCACCAAGGCATTCGAGGCCCTCGGCCAGAATCTACGTGGCGAGGCAATGAAGCTCGGGCGCGTCTAGAACCCGATCGGGCGCTCCCTAGCTGTGCTTGCGGCTGCTGCTTTTACGAGCTTTGGCCTTGGGCGCCGCGCCCTTGCGTCCAGTGCGCTTGCGCGGGACTTTCTTCCCTTCCCGGCGCGCCTCCGAGAGGCCGATAGCGATTGCCTGTTTGCGGCTTGTGACCTTTTTACCGCTGCCGCTCTTGAGCTTCCCGCGCTTGCGCTTTCGCATCACCCGCTCGACGTCCTTCGAAGCACTGCGGGAATATTTTCGTGCCATGATTCATCCCTTTCTGGTCCGTGCGGGCCTTGAGACCTCCCCGCTTCGGGTCGGCTCGTGATGAGCTGACTGGAAATAACAGCAGAGCGCCGTTACTTGTTCCGGCACGCGAATACCTCGCCACCTGGCGGCTCGCGCGCGCTTCCACCCAATGCAGAACCCATGGCCACCCGCGTTCGCATCGATCGTCTGCTTGTCGAGCGCGGCCTGTTCGAGAGCCGCGCCAAGGCCCAGGCAGCGATTGCCGCCGGCCGGGTGACAGCAGATGACGTCCTCATCACCAGAGCCTCGCAGGACGTGTCAGCCGCCGCGGTCTTGCAGGCCGAGCCCGCACACCCCTACGTGTCGCGCGGCGGCGTAAAGCTCGCGGCCGCACTCGATCATTTCGGCCGCGATCCGATCGGCGACCCGCACGGGCGCGTCTGTCTCGATGTCGGCGCGTCGACCGGGGGTTTCACCGAAGTTCTGCTCGCGCGTGGCGCCCGGCGGGTCTACGCGGTGGATGTGGGTCGCGACCAGTTGCATTCACGCCTGCGTGAGCGACCGGAGATCATATCCATCGAGGGCACCGATATCCGCCGGCTCGATCCGGCGCTGCTGCCGGAGCGGCCCGAATTCGTCACCATCGATGCAAGCTTCATCTCGCTCAGGCTGCTGCTACCCGCGGTGCTTGAGCTCCTGCAAACGCCGGCGCACCTGCTGGCGCTGATCAAGCCGCAATTCGAAGCCGGCCGGATTCACGTCAAGAAGGGTATCGTGCGAGACCCGCTCGTTCACGCTGCCGTGTGCGACGATATCGCGTCATTCGTCACCTCGTGCGGCTGGCACGTCCGCGGCATCGTTGCCTCGCCCATTTTGGGCGGCGACGGCAATCGCGAATTCTTCATCGGCGCGCATCGCACCTGAGGCGCCTCCGCTCCAGCCTTTCTCTTGCCACGGCATTCCTTATGGTGCCGCGCCATGACATTGCCCCGGACCATCGTCGCTGCCGGAGCGCCGGCGCAGCCCAGGCGCGCGCTGTGGCGTACCGACATGATCGAAACGATCAGGCTCGCATGGCCGATCGCGCTGACACAGCTTGGCCAGATCGCCATGATGACGACCGATCTCGCGTTGATCGGGCGCCTCGGCGAGCAGGCCATTGCGGCCGTCGGTCTCGCGCATCTGATCCTGTTCGTCGGATTCGTCCTCGGGATGGGGCCGGTCTCCGCGGTCGCCCCGCTGGCCGCGCAGGCATTTGGCGCGCGCAAGCCCCGTCTGGTGAGGCGCTCGCTGCGTGTCGGGTTGTGGGCCGCGGTCATCATCGGCATCCCGGTCAATATCGCGCAGCTCTGGGGCGAGGAACTCCTCATTGCCGCCGGACAATCATCCGAGACGGCAGCGCTGGCCGCGCGCTACCTCGCCGGATTGACGTGGTCGATGATCCCCGCCTGGTGCTTCATCGCCTTTCGCAATTTCATGGGAGCGGTCAATCGTCCGGAGCCGGCGTTGGCGATCACGCTCGCCGCCATCCCCGCCAATGGCCTTCTGGCCTATGCCTTGATCCACGGTGCCTTCGGCCTGCCGCGCCTCGACCTGCTCGGCGCCGGGCTCGCGACCACGTTCGTGAATGCCGCCATGTGCGTGGCCGCGATCTGGGTTTGCTATACCCGCAGACCGTTCAAGAAATATCGGGTGCTCGGCCGCTTCTGGCGTGCGGACTGGGAGCTGATGCGCAAACTGCTTGTGATCGGATTGCCGATCTCGGGCGGCTTCCTGCTGGAGTGGGGGCTGTTCTCCTCGGCTGCGCTGCTGGTGGGCTGGATCGGCACGACCGCGCTCGCCGCTCATCAGATCGCTTTGCAGGTCGCGGCCATCCTGTTCATGATTCCGTTCGGCATCTCGCTTGCTGCGACCGTGCGCGTCGGGCACGCGGTCGGACGCGAAGATCCGGTTGCGGCGCGCCGGGCCGGGTTCGGCGCGATTGCCTTGGGCGCCGTCTTCATGACCGCGACCACGGCGATCATCGTCGCGCTCCGCCATGATATTCCGCTGCTGTTCATCGGCGATCAGACCGACGCCGGCGGTACGGCAAGTCTTGCCGCCACGCTGCTTCTCGTCGGCGCGACCTTCTTCGTGAGCGACGGCGTGCAGGGCATTGCCGCCGGCGCCTTGCGCGGGTTCAACGACACGCGGGTGCCGATGGTGTTGGCCGGGGTGAGCTTTTGGCTGATCGGCTTCCCCTGCGCTTATGGATTGGCTTTCGCGGTCGGCCTTGGCGCAGTCGGCATCTGGATCGGCTTCTCGATCGCCGTCGGCACGTTCGCCGTGATGCTGGTCTGGCGGTTTCACCGACTATCGAAGGACGGATGGCGGCTGTTAAGCGCCGTTTGACAATAGTGCCGCTTCGGTCCGGTCTCTGGACGCTTCCCCGGACGCCAGCTATCGAAGGTCCATGGTGGAGCGCCTCTCGATCGCCCGACTCGGCGCACGCGGCGACGGCGTGGCGGACACGCCCGCGGGCACGCTCTACGTGCCCTACACGTTGCCGGGTGAGATCGCGGAAGTCGATCAGTGGCCCGGTCACGCCGACCGCCGGCATCTCATCAAGGTCGACAGCGCGAGCCCCGACCGCATCGCGCCGATCTGCCCGCATTTCGGAACGTGCGGCGGCTGCGCGCTCCAGCATCTCGCGACGGCGCGCTACCGTCATTGGAAGCGGGCCCTGGTGACGGAGGCGCTGGCGAAGGCCGGGCTCGATGCCGCGGTCGACGACCTGATCGACGCGCATGGCGACGGCCGCCGCCGCGCTGTCTTCCACGCACGACGCGGCACGCACGACGTGCTCGAGGTTGGGTTCGCCGCGCTCAAGGCGCATCGCGTGGTGGCGATCGATCGCTGCCCCATCCTCGCGCCGGGCCTTGATGGTGCGATCGAGACCGCCTGGGCGATAGCTGAGGCGCTGGCGGGAACGCGCAAGCCGCTCGACATCCAGGTCACGGCCACCGATGCCGGTCTTGATGTCGACGTGCGCGGATCAGGTCCGCTGACCGCCGCCCGGGCTGGGGGACCTCGCCGCGATCGCCGATCGCCGCCGTCTCGCCCGCCTCACTCGCCACGGAGAGATGGTGGCGCAGCGGACGAAGCCGATACTGCGGATCGGACGCACCCAGCTCGTCCTGCCTCCGGGCGCCTTCCTGCAGGCAACGGCGGCGGGCGAAGCCATCCTGGCGCGGCTGGTGGAGGCGCACTGCACCGGGGCGAGAACGGTGGCCGACCTGTTCTGCGGCGTCGGACCATTCGCGTTGCGGCTCGCCGAAAGCGCCCGCATCACCGCGGCCGACAACGACCCGGCCGCAATCGCTGCCTTGCAGCGCGCCGCGACCGGGGCGCAAGGCCTCAAGCCGATCGAGGCGCTGGGGCGCGACCTCTTTCGGCGACCGTTCGTGCCGGTCGAACTCAAGCGCTTCGATGCCGTCGTGTTCGATCCGCCACGGCAGGGCGCCGAGGCGCAGGCGCGGGCGCTCGCGGCGTCGCCGGTCGCGACCGTGGTCGCGGTCTCGTGCAATCCGGCAACCTTCGCGCGCGATGCGCGTATCCTCATCGACGGCGGATATCGTCTCGAGCGAGTGACCCCGGTCGATCAGTTCTTGTATTCCGCACATGTGGAACTGGTGGCGTGCTTTCAGAAGTCGGGCGAGGGACGACGCGGGATGGAGCGATAAACGCTCGAGGGCCGGTTGTCCACCTTCAGACTGCGTCGTCTAGTTTCCCCAACGCTCCCGCCACATCTGTTCGCCGATGGTGCAGGACACCCGCGGCGCCCTCCCCTGCACCGGCACCACCCGGCGCTCGGGTGAACGGCCGGCGATCTCCAGCACCAGCTTGGTGCGGGTCGCTTCCTTGAACTGGTCGCGGTCGCGGATCGGGATGACGAATGCGCCGGGGCCGCCGATCACGCAGTCCTCGTAATAGACGTCGAGGTTCTCGACATCCATGGTGAAGGAATTCGGACGCTTCAACATGATCGGCAGGCCGTTGATCGTCAGCCCCGCCGCCAGCACGTCGTCGCGTGCGATCGTGACGAAGGGGCCGCTATTGTTGGCGCCGTCACCGGACACGTCGATGACGCGCCGGAAGCCGCTATAGCCGCTGGCATCGAACAGGGGCTTGGCGAAATTGAGCGCGCCGGAAATCGAGGTGCGCGAGGCGCGGCGGTAGGGTGCGCGCGCGATCTCGTTCGCGAACGCATCGGCGCTTTCCGGGCCGTCGATCAAGCGCCAGGGCACCACGATCTTCTGGTCGTAAGGTCCCGCCCACTCGAAATAGGTCAGCGCCACCTTGCCGTGCTGGCCGCCGCGCAGCGCCTGCATGAAATCGCGCGAGGTGATGCCGGTGATGTAGCCCTCGCGCTGCAGCGCCTGCTCCTCCGGGTCCATCGAGTAGGACACATCGACGGCGAGCACGAGTTCGACGTCGACGGGAACTGCAGTCGGGCGCTTGTCGGCGAACACGCCGCCCGGACCCGGCGCCGCGAACGTCCAGCCGGTAACCGCCAGTAGCCCGGCTGCGGCGACACCCGTCAGGAGCGAAAACAGCGATGGATTCATCCGCAGCCGTTCCTCTGTCAGCGGATCAGCGCTTCCATGGTGACACGGGTACGGTGCCAAGAAAAGCGGGCGTTGACATGGCAGACCTAATCCCGGGCGCCTCTGTCGTCGATCAATTCCGTCGACGTGATTTCGATACCGAAACCGCCGAGACCGATATAGGTGAGCTTGGCCGATGTCAGCAGCTTGATCGAGGTGATGCCCAGATCCTTGAGAATCTGGGCGCCGAGCCCGACCTCGCGCCATTGCCGCGAGCGCGCAACCTCGGAACCGGTCGAGCCCGACTGCGGAATGGCATGGGTGGGCACTCCGGCCGCACCGTCTCGAAGGAACACGATGACGCCGCGGCCTTCCTGCTTGAACCGCTCCAGGGAGGAGTGCACTGGATTGGCGCCGCCAAAGACATCGCGGATGATATCGGCGCGATGCAGCCGCGCCAGCATGTCCCTGCCGTCGCCGATGCGGCCGTAGACGAAGGCCATATGCTGGATGGCGTCGAACGGCGTCACATAGGCGTAGCCTGCAAGCGTCCCGATCTTGCTCTGCACCGGGAATTCGCCGATGCGCTTGACGAGTTTGTCGCGCGTCTGCCGGTACGCGATGATATCGGCGATCGAAATCTGCTTGAGCTTGTGGCGCTCGGCAAACGCCGTCACGCCCGGTCCCCGCATCACCGTGCCGTCGTCGTTCATCAGCTCGGCAAGCACGCCGACCGGCGCCAGCCCGGCAAGACGGCAGAGATCAACGCAGGCCTCGGTGTGGCCGGAGCGCATCAGCACGCCGCCGTCCTTGGCAACGAGCGGAAATACATGGCCGGGCCGCACGAAGTCGCTTGCGCCGGCGTTGCCATTGGCGAGCGCGCGCACCGTATTGGTCCGCTCTTCGCCCGAGATGCCGGTCGTGAGGCCATGCCGGACATCGACCGAGACGGTGAAGGCGGTACCGAGCGGCGCATCGTTCGCCGCCACCATGGGATCGAGGTGCAGGCGCTTGGCCTCCTCGGCCGACAGCGGCGCGCAGACGATGCCCGAGGTATGACGGATGATGAAAGCCATCTTCTCGGGCGTGCATAGCGAAGCCGCGACGAACAGGTCGCCCTCGTTCTCGCGGTCGTCGTCATCGGTGACGACCACGATCTCGCCCGCGGCGAACGCCGCAAGAACCGACTCAACGCGCTGATAACTGTCGAGCACCTTTTCGTTACTCCCTCAGGCGCGAGCGAACGGCCACGTGGGCGGCTCACCCATCTGCCCGCGCTGACGCAGATAGTGATCGGCGATCACGCACGCCACCATGGCCTCGCCGATCGGCACCGCGCGGATCCCGACGCAGGGATCATGGCGGCCCTTGGTGCTGATCTCGGTGTCGGCTCCGTAACGGTCGACGGTGCGGCGCGGGGTCAGGATCGACGAGGTCGGCTTGACCACAAAACGGCACACGATCGGCTGGCCGGTCGAAATGCCGCCCAACACGCCGCCCGCATGGTTCGACAGAAAGACCAGCCTGCCGTCGTTGCCCATGCGCATTTCATCGGCATTCTCTTCGCCGCTGAGCGCCGCCGCGGCAAAGCCGGCGCCGATCTCGACGCCCTTGACGGCGTTGATGCCCATGAGCGCTGCGGCGAGATCGCCGTCGAGCTTGCCATAGATCGGCGCGCCGAGGCCGGCGGGAACGCCTTCGGCTACGACCTCGATCACGGCGCCCACGGACGAGCCGCGCTTGCGGATGTCGTCGAGGTAGCCCTCGAAGAATGTCGCCTGCTGCGCATCGGGAGAGAAGAACGGATTGCGCTCCACCTCGTCCCAGTCCCAGCGCGCGCGATCGATCTTGTGTGGTCCCATCTGGATCAGCGCGCCTCGCACGCTCATCCCCGGCACGATCCTGCGCGCGATCGCCCCGGCGGCAACACGTGTCGCGGTCTCGCGCGCGGACTGCCGGCCGCCGCCGCGATAATCGCGGATGCCGTATTTGGCATCATAGGTGAAGTCAGCGTGCCCAGGCCGATACTTGTCCTTGATGTCGGAATAGTCCTTGGAGCGTTGATCGACGTTGTCGATCACCAAGGCGATCGGCGTTCCGGTCGTCACCTGTTGACCGGTTGCCTCGTCGAAAAACACACCGGAGAGGATTTTCACCTCGTCCGGTTCGCGCCGCTGGGTGGTGAAGCGCGACTGTCCCGGCCGCCGCTTGTCGAGATAAGGCTGGATGTCGGCCTCGGTCAGCGCGATGCGGGGCGGACAGCCGTCGACCACGCAGCCAATCGCGGCACCGTGGCTCTCGCCGAACGTCGTGACCCTGAACAGATGGCCGAAGGTATTGAACGACATAGGATTCCACCCGCTGCGGTGTGGTAGCCCGCGTGCCCGCTGCGGTCAAATGGCCGCGCCGGGACCGCAACGGTCGGTAACAGACGGCCGATGACACGCCCCGATCAGGCGTAGCGCGTGAGCAGGTTGCCGGCGAACACGTAGACCACGCCCTGGTCGACGGCATGATGCGTGGCATCCTGCGCTGGTGCGAGCGCCAGGTGTGCAATCAGGGCACGCCCGGTGCCGCCATGGGCGGCAACCACGGTATCTCTGTCCAGCGTTGCGTGCCATTGGCTTATTCGGGCGGTGACCTGCGCATAGCTTTCACCGCCGGGCGGACGGAACCCCCACTTGTCCGATTCACGCCTGGCGACGATGTCCTTGTCGCGGGACAGCACATCGGTGTAGGTCAAGCCTTCCCATTCGCCGAATGAAATCTCGGCAAGCCGCGCATCGACGCCGTAGCCGGCGCTGTCCAGGCCAAGCGTCGCGCGCACGATTTCCATGGTTTTTCGCGCGCGGATGAGCGGACTGGAAACGTAGTCGAGGTCCTCAGGTACACCGCCGTCGCGTACGAGCAGGTCGCGCAGGATTTCCCCACAGCGGACCGCCTGCGCGCAGCCCTCGGTGTTGAGCGGCACGTCGTGCCGACCCTGCAGCCGGTGTTGCACGTTCCAGTCTGTGAGGCCATGGCGGACGTAATAGATGACGGGCCGCGGCACGAGCTCATCCGCATCCCGGGCGCGGCGCAGTTTCAGCCACGGCGCAGTGACGGCCCGCATCCGCGGAACAGTTCCGAAGGCTCATCGGGGGACGCGCTTGGATGGGCATCCCCTTCATTCCTTGCTGACATCGATGTCGGGCGCGTCCGGATGTTTCATCCCCACGATGTGATAACCGGCATCGACGTGGTGAATCTCGCCGGTGACGCCACGCGACAGATCAGAGAGAAAATACACCGCGGTGTCGCCCACCTCCTCGATGGTTACGCTCCGCCGGAGCGGAGCATTGTGCTCGTTCCACTTGAGGATGTAGCGGAAGTCGCCGATGCCCGACGCCGCCAGCGTCTTGATCGGCCCCGACGAGATGGCGTTGACACGGATGTTCTTCGCGCCGAGATCAGCGGCGAGATAGCGCACGGACGCCTCCAGTGCCGCCTTGGCCACGCCCATCACGTTGTAATGGGGCATCCATTTCTCGGCACCGTAATAGGTGAGCGTGAGCAGAGAACCGCCGCGCGGCATCAGCTTCTCCACGCGTTGGGCGAGCGCGGTGAAGGAGTAGCAGCTCACCAGCAGGGTCTTGGAAAAATTGTCCGACGTCGTGTCGACATACCGCCCGGAAAGCTGATCCTTGTCGGAGAAGGCGATGGCGTGCACGAGAAAATCGAGCGAGCCCCATTTCGCTTCGATCGAGGCAAAGGCGGCGTCGATGGTGCTGGGCTCGGTGACGTCGCAATGGCCGACGACCAATCCGCCGACGTCCTGCGCCAACGGCTCGACCCGTTTCTTCAACGCGTCGCCTTGATACGTGAAAGCAAGCTCGGCGCCTTGTCCGTGGCACGCCTTGGCAATGCCCCAGGCGATCGATCGATTGTTGGCAACGCCTAGAATCAGACCGCGTTTGCCGCGCAAGAGACCCGAGGCTTCCGGCATGCTGTTCCTCGCTGCGGCGCCGACCGTCCGCCTCCTATGGCACAGGGGGGAAGGCCCCACAAGCAGCCGCCATTTGCCGGCGCGGACGCGCGGGCCGCGCGGGGAATATCGCCCCGGCAACAGTGTTGATACGGATGATATGGTCCTGCCGAGGCGCGATCCGCGCTGCAGCGAGGATCCCGTGGTGTATTGGCGAGAGCCGCTGCGCCGCCGTTGAGTTGGAGGGGAGAACGCGTTGGTCGGATTCCGGCAAGGAGTCGAGGCGACGGTCCCGGCGTTGCGACGCTATGCGCGGGCGCTCACCCGCAACGCCGAGCTTGCCGACGATCTCGTTCAGGACACGCTGGTGCGGGCGCTGAGGTCGGAGCATCTGTTTCATGGTGGCGACATCCGTAGCTGGCTCTACACGATCCTCACCAATCTCAACCGCAACCGGCTGCGTTCACTGGCGCGACGCCCGCCCATGCAGGCCATCGAGGACAACGATGCGCCCGACATGACCGGCCCCGAGGCAGGCGCGCGCGACATCGAGCGGGCGCTTGCCGTGCTCGCAGAGGATCAACGCGCGGCGCTCCTGCTGGTCGTGCTGGAAGGCCTTACCTACCGGGAGGTCGCCGAGGTGCAGGGGGTGCCGATCGGGACCGTGATGTCGCGGCTCGCGCGCGCCCGAATGCAGATCAGAGCCTATCTCGACGGCGAGCGTCCCACGCTTCGCCGCGTCAAGTAAGTCAAGGACGAAGCCGATGATCGATCGAGATTCACCCGTGACCGAGCACGAGCTTCACGCCTATGTCGACGGCGAGATTCCGGCCGACCGCCGGAACGCCGTCGAGGCGTGGCTTGGCTCCCATCCGGAGCATGCGGCGCGCGTCGCCCACTGGCGGGCGCAGGCCGACGCCATTCGTGCACGCTACGACGCGATCGCATCCGAGCCGGCACCGGCGCGCTTCGATCTCGACAAGATCGCCCACGCCTCGCGCCCTTGGCGCGCGGTTGCCGCCGCGGCCGTGATCGCCGCGTTTCTCGTCGGCGGGGTCGTGGGCTGGATGGCGCATGGGGCATCGGCGGCGGCCCCGAGCCGCTTCGACGTCTTCACGGCGGAAGCGCTCGGCGCTCACAAGGTCTACGTCGTCGAGGTGCGCCACCCGGTCGAAGTCTCCGGATCCGAGCGTCCGCATCTGGTGCAATGGCTCTCGAAGCGTCTCGATTACGAGTTGCGAATCCCGGATCTCGAACGGGCCGGGTTGAAGCTGGTGGGCGGCCGCCTGCTGCCGGGCCCCTTCGGCCCAGCGGCGTTCTGCATGTATGAGGGCGCGTCCGGCGAGCGCTTCACCATCTACTATGCGCGTACGGACTCACCCCAGACCGCCATGCGCTATCGGGCAGGCGACGGCTTTGCCGCTTTGTATTGGGTCGAGAACGGCCTCGCCTACGTGGTGAGCGGACCGCCCGAGCGCGAGCGTCTCGCGAACGTGGCCCAGGCGGCCTATGACCAGATCGACAAGGCCGCGCCGGCGGGAAAACCGTGACCGGTATCGCGGCAACCAGGGGCGGCGTTTTGCGCCAGCCGACGCGTCAGCCGGTTCAGCCCATATCCTCGCGAGGATCATAGGGCTTGGTCGCCTGCCACGTCCGCATCAGCTCGGCGAGGTCCGCATCGCCGTCGTCCGGCAATGTGATGCGTACGCAAGCGAGGAGGTCGCCCTTGCCCTGCTTCGCCGGGAAGCCCTTGCCCTTGAGGCGGAATGTGCGGCCTGAATTGGTGCCGGCCGGAATGGCAAGCTCGACCGCGCCGTCGAGAGTCGGCACGCGTACTTTGGCCCCGAGCACCGCCTCGTAGAGCGTGATCGGGAGCTCGAGCCGCAGGTCCGCGCCCTCGCGGGCGAACACCGGATGGGGCGCGACCGAAACCGCGATCAGGAGGTCGCCGGCGCCACCGCCGGACCCGGCAAGCCCCTGTCCCTTCAGGCGGATGGTCTGACCGTCGTTGAGTCCGGCCGGGATTTTTACATCGACCTCCTTGCCGGTCGGCAGGTGCACGCGCTTCTGGGTCCCGGTCGCGGCTTCCGCCAGCGTGATGGTCAGCGCGGCCGTGATGTCTTGGCCGCCGCGAGCCCGACCTGAATCTGGTTCCTCGAATTGAACGCCCGCGCCCGGCCGTCCGCCGCGTGCCCGGGCGCCGCCGAACGCTTCCTTCAGAATATCCTCGAAACCTCCGAAGCCCCGAAATCCCCCGGCGCCTCCGCCGGCGCGGCCGAATCCATCGCGTCCCCAGGTGAAGGTTTCGAATTGGCCGTCCTGGCCCGCACCGGGACCCCGCCCGCCGCCGAACCCTTCAAAGCCCTGAAAGCGCGGTTTTCCTTCGGCGTCGATCTCGCCGCGATCGAAGGCCTTGCGCTTGTCCGCTTCGCCGAGAATCTCATAAGCGGCGTTCAATTCGGCAAAGCGCGTGGCCGCCTTCGGGTCGTGCTTGTTGGCGTCCGGGTGCAGCTTCTTGGCCTGCCGCCGGAACGCGCTCTTGACCTCCGCGGCGCTCGCGTTCTTCGATACCCCCAGGATGTCGTAGGGGTCACGCATCCTCAATGCCTCCCAAGCGCCCAGGCGCGTTGCCATTCGTCATGCTGGGCCGTTGCCCCAACCGCACGGCGTAATGTGGGGACGCCTGCGCCCGACTGCAACAATCCGGCGCAATGCATCAGCAGGGGTCCCCTGCCCGCGCCGGTGCCGCTTGACTGGGCGATCGTGTTGACGCGCCTTGCCAGGGCCTGCATTCCTTCGACGCCCATGCGGCCGCGGCAGCAAGGCCTTTCACGCACGTCCAAGGGGGGATGAATGTCACGCGTCAAGCTCACCATCGCCACCACCGACTATGATCATTTCCGCGATTTCCGCCTCGGCATCACCAATGCCGAGGGCATCGACCATACCTGGCTGACGCTTGGCCATCACGAGGTGTTCGCACGCTTTACCTTCAACCGGGAGTGGGACGTCAGCGAGCTGTCATTCGCGAAATTCTGCGCCCAGGTGACGAGGCCGACCCCCGACATCATCGGGCTGCCGGTGGTCTGCTCACGCCTGTTCCGATTCTCGTCCTTCTACGTGAACAGGCACAGCAAGATCAAAACGGTGGCCGACCTCAAGGGCAAGACGATCGGCTCGCCTGAATGGGCGCATACCGCCGCGGTCTACATGCGCGGCTGGCTCAACGACGAGCACGGCATCGGGCTGCACGACGTCCACTGGTATCAGGCCGGCGCCAACGAGGCAGGCCGCATCGAAAAGGTCGAGCTCAACCTGCCGAAGGGCGTGAAGCTCACCCGTGTGAATGACAAGTCCTTGAGCGAGATGATCGCGACCGGCGAGATCGACTGCGCGCTCATTGCGCGACCACCCAACTCGTTCCTGCAGGGCAATCCGGATGTGGTGCGCCTGTTTCCAGACTATCTGGAAATGGAGGAGAGCTACTACGCGCGGACGAAGGTCTGGCCGATCATGCACATCATTGCGATCCAGACCCGGGTGCTGGACGAGCATCCCTGGGTCGCCCGCAACCTCTACAATGCCTTCGTCGAGTCGAAGCGCCGCAGCATCGAGCGTCTGCTTGATCCTGCGGTCTCACGTTATCCGCTCGCCTGGCTGCCGACTTACGCCCGCAAGATGCGCGATCTCTTCGACGGCGACCCGTTCCCCTATGGGATCGAGGAGAACCGGCCCACGCTCGAGCAGTTCCTGCGCTACACCCATGAGCAAGGCATCGCGCACCGGCGGGCCGAGCCGGAGGAAATTTTCCCCAAGGGGATCATGACCTCGGTGAGGGTCTGAGAACAACGCGCCGAGAGCGATTTCGCGCTAGGTGCTGCTCCGGGGGCGCAAATTGCGCACTTCCCATTTGCCGCGCTCGGCGCGGCAGGCCTCGCCCTGCAACCACGACTCGCTGCCATTCTTGACGTAGCTGGCGAGAAAATCGCGGCAGGTGATGCCGTCCTGTTGGTAGGTCGAGGCGAGCGGCGTGACCGTGCCACGGGCGCCGGTCTTCGGGTTCTCCCAGGGCAGGCTGGTGTGCTTGCCACCCTTGGTCAGGACCTCGCTCGCCGCGGCGCGCGCAATGGCGAGGTCGCCCTCGGCCGGCGTCTCGGCGGCCGGCTTGGGCACGGCCAACCGGAGCGTTCCGGTCGAGTCGGCCCTGCCCTCGTCCTTTTTCGCAAGCATGTTGTCGAGCTGATAGGAGAAGCTGCAACCGCTGCCCGCGAGCGCCAGCGCGAGCAAGCACGCTCCGGCAGGCAGGCGGGTCAACGCCGCGTGCCATCGACATGGCCATCCTCTATAACCGGACTGTCGCGACAGCGGACTTGGCATCAACGCGAGGATACTCCCCGGCATGTCTGGATCAGGTCCAATAGAACACCCGACCTGGTTAACGAGTGGTGATTTCACCGAGGCGGACGAGCCCTTGCGGCTGTTTACCGCTTGGTTCGAGGAGGCGAGCAGCCGCGAGCCACGCGACCCTACCGCCATGGCGCTGGCCACCGTCGATGCGGACGGCCTTCCCAATGTCCGCATGGTGCTGATGAAAGGTTTCGACGAGCGCGGATTCGTATTCTTCACCAATGTCGACAGCCAAAAAGGGCGAGAATTGGATAGGGATCGCAAAGGCGCGCTGCTCTTTCATTGGAAATCGCTCAACCGCCAGGTGCGGCTGCGGGGTCCAGTGGAACGGATCGAAGATGCCGCGGCCGACGCCTATTTCGCAACGCGCCCGCGCCTCGCGCAGATCGGCGCCTGGGCCAGCAAACAGTCGGCGCCGCTGGAGAGCCGCCACGCCTTCGAGAAGGCCGTCGCGTTGCACGCAGCAAAATTCCCCATTGGAACTGTTCCAAGACCGCCCTATTGGACCGGCTACCGCTTGCAGCCGCTGCTGATCGAGTTCTGGCAGGATCGGCCATTTCGGCTGCACGACCGGATCGAATTCCGGCGCGAGGCGCCGGGCACGCCCTGGCAAAAGACGCGGCTGTATCCGTGACCCTTGGTCTCCGGGCCGTTCGTCGCCCTGTGCGCTGAGAGAGATGTCACACGGGATCGTGCAGCGGTTTCCATTTCCACCGCAACGCAAACAGCTTAGCATGCGCCGGAACTTTGGGACTTGATTTGATGGTGACGCCGCAATCGAACCAGCCGAGACGCGCTCTCCTGCTGACGGGGGCGAGCCGCGGCATCGGTCACGCCACGGTCAAGCGGTTTTCGGCCGCCGGCTGGCGCGTGATCACCTGCTCGCGCCACCCGTTTCCGGAGAACTGTCCCTGGGAGATGGGGCCTGAGGACCACATCCAGGTCGACCTGGCCGATCCGGCCGGCACGCTCGCGGCGATCGCCGAGATCAAGGAGCGGCTCGAGAACGGCGAATTGCACGCGCTCGTGAACAATGCCGCGATCTCGCCGAAGGCGGAGGGCGGTTCACGGCTGTCCTCGATCGACACCACCGTCGACGTTTGGGACCACGTTTTTCGCGTGAATTTCTTCGCGCCGATCACGCTCGCGCGTGGGCTCCTGGAAGAGCTCAAGGCGGCAAAAGGTTCCGTGGTCAATGTCACCTCGATCGCCGGCTCGCGCGTGCATCCGTTCGCGGGCACGGCCTATTCCACGTCGAAGGCAGCATTGGCGGCGCTGACCCGCGAAATGGCGGCGGACTTCGGTCCGCTCGGCATCCGCGTCAACGCCATCGCGCCGGGTGAGATCGATACCGCGATCCTCTCTCCCGGCACCGAAGACATCGTGGCCAACCAGATTCCGCTGCACCGCCTCGGCACCCCCGACGAGGTCGCCAAGATCATCTACGTGCTGTGCACGGACATGTCCTCGTACGTGAACGGCGCCGAGATCCACATCAATGGCGGCCAGCACGTCTGAGGACGGCGCAGGCGACCGGTGTCCCGCTTCCGAGGTTCGTATCCCTTGCGGCTCGCGCTCTGTCGGTCCGCTTACAGCCACTTCTTCCACTTGAAGAAGAAATAAGGCAGCGCGGCCGCGGCCACCATCAGACCGATCGCGATCGGATAGCCCCATTTCCAGTCGAGCTCGGGCATGTGGTGGAAATTCATGCCGTAGATCGAGGCGATCAAGGTCGGCGGCATCAGCGCCACCGCTGCGACCGAAAAAATCTTGATGATGTTGTTCTGCTCGATGGTGACGACCCCGAGCATGGCATCGAGCAGGAACTGAATCTTGTTCGAGAGATAGGCGGCGTGGTCGGAGAGAGAGTGCACGTCGCGCTGCATGCCACGCAGTTGCGCCCGTTGCTCCTTCGCCCAACGCATGCTGTCGGCTTCATTGGCCAGATAGAGCAGCAGGCGTCCGATCGAGACCAGGCTTTCGCGCACCTTGGACGCCAGGTCGCCCTTGCGGCCGATGGTCTTGAGTATCTGGTTGTAGCTTCGGGTGCGATCGTCTTCCGGCTCAAAAATGTCATGCGAGACCTGATCGACCTCGGCTCCGATCCGTTCGAGAATGTCGGCGGCACGATCGATCACCGCGTCGAGCAGATCCATCAGCACCGATTCCCCGGTGATGGTCGGCGAGCAGGTCCGCGCGAGCTTGTTGCCGACGATCATGAAAGGCCGCGGGTCGTCGTAACGCACGGTGATCAGCCGGTGGCCGGACAGGATGAAAGTGACCGGAGTGGTCTTCGGTGTGTCGGTGTCGGACTGACACATCAGCGTCGCGGTCATGTAGCGGGCGCCGTTCTCCACGTAGAGACGGCTCGTGACCTCGATTTCCTGCATCTCCTCCCGCGTCGGAACCGCGATGCCGACCTTACGTTCGACGATCTTGTCTTCCGTGGGGGATGGATTGACGAGGTCGAACCAGACCGCGCTTTCCGGCACCTCGCCATCCGACGTGACCGGAATGCGCTCGAGCGAGGTACCGCGCGGCACGTAAACCCACAGCATGAACCCTCCGCGGCCGGCGCTCGCGGGCCGGCGGCTTTCGCCGGCCTATGATTGGCCAGTGATGGCCAATCGCACCCGGGCTTGCAAGGGCAATGAACAGACCGACGTCAGCCACCCCCGCTGCGGCTGAGGCCGAGCGGATCGCGGACAGGTCCAGCCGTGGAAAGGAAGGGTTTGCGCGAGCCGGCAGCGACGCCCGCGCCAATAGATCAGGCCGCCATCTCGGCGGTCCATTTGTCCAGTTCGTGGACAGCCGGCGCATAGGCGGGGTTCTTCACCGCGCTCTGGAACTGCAGCGCAGCGGCAACGGCAGATATTCCGATTTCCCCGTAGCGGCTGTCGAGATTTGGCTCGCTGCGACTGACGTTTTCGCGAGATGGTGCCGCGTTGTTCTTGGTCATTTTCTTCTCCGTGGAACTCTTACGTCTTGGGACATTTCTTCGTGTATTGGGAACGTTTCGCGGTTCACTGGGATGACGGCCGAGTGCGGCCGAAATACGCAACAAATGGTGTCCTATCGTGACATCTACCTTTTAACGTTGATGTTCCATGAATTTTGGCCTTTTTGGCAAACTCTCGGCAGGTTTGCCAACGGATGTTCGGGTTTTGGTCATGGCCGCCTCGGCAAGGTCGCGCTGATCGGCGGCCCTGGTGTATCGCACAAGTTCCGTAAGGCTCGCGT
>CAVRXD010000045.1:0-23716 GCA_963725065.1 uncultured Alphaproteobacteria bacterium | reverse complement strand
TCATCGGGGCGAATTGCTCCATCATGGGGGCAAATTGCTCCATCATCGGAGCAAATTGAGCCATCTGATCGCCCGTGCCTTCGAACTGCGCACGCGCCGGGGCTGCGCTGAACGCGACTGTCACCAGAAGCGCCAAGGAATAAGAAACTCTGGTTAGGGTGCTCATCGCGCTCTCCTCATCAGGCCGAGCACCCTGGTTGGTCGGGTGCTGATTCATCCACACTGATGGTCTATGCGACGCCGCTGGTGCTCGACTGTGATGGCCATCACAATTTTGGCGTTGGGCCGCGGAAATCCCCGAAGCCAAGAAATCTCCGACTTTCCGGCATTCAGGGCTTTGAATTGGGGCAATGTGCCCGGCTCCTCCTTGGCGCCACGCATCCCGCCGATGGCCATCGTACATGCCGATCTGAAGTTCGCCTGGGGCGCGTCGTTGTTAGGCGCGGGGCCGAGGTAGCGTTCGACGACTCTCCCGGTATACTGCCAGCGCCGACCGCAGGAGCGCTGACATGGCTGACACATCTTCTTCCGAAGACTCGCAGCTGTTTTCGACCGATATTTCCCGCAGGCGCGTCGTGGCCGGTGCGGTCACGCTATCCATTGCGGGCACGATCTCGCCTGCCTTCGCGCAGTCAACCGACAGGAGCCCAAGCATGCCGGACAACCTTCGTTTTTCGAATCCAGACACCATGCAGAAGCCGCCGGGCTACAGCCACGTGGTGGAAGTGACCGGACCTGGCCGCACGGTCTATTTCGCCGGTCAGCTCGGCATCGACAAGTCCGGCAAGATGGGCGCCAATGCGCGCGAGCAGGTGGAGATCGCGTTCGAGAACGTAAAGGCGGCGCTGGCCTCGGTCGGTGCGACCTTCGATCATGTCGTGAAGCTCAACAACTATATCGTCGACATCAGCACGAACATCGCTCACTACCGCGAGGTACGCGACAAGTACGTGAATAAAGCAGCGCCGCCGGCCAGTACCACGATCGGCGTGCCGCAACTGGCACGCCCTGGCGCGTTGTTCGAAGTCGAGGCGATCGCGGTATTGCCGCCGAAGTGACCGCACGTCTTGCTCTCGGCGCAGTGCTCGACCGAGCCGGACGGTGAGGGGATCGGTACCGCTGTATCAGCTGGGTTCGATCGACGTTGACCGCACCGGGATTAGAGGGCGATGGGACAGGGCGAAATCGACGCAATCCGCGCGCTGCTGTCGGCCAAGCCACGTCCCGTTGGCTGGGCGGAGCGGCGTCAGCGCCTCGACGAAGTCGGCTCGGTCTGGCCGGCGGCCACCGACGTGAAACTCGAGCCTGTCGATCTCGGCGGCGTGCCGGGAGAGTGGTCGAGCGTGGCCGGCAGCGACGCCTCCCGCGTTCTGATGTTCTTCCATGGCGGAGGTTATTGCTCCGGCTCCATCCGCAGCCATCGTCGCCTGGTGACCGAGGCCGGTCGGTCAGCGGGGATAAGAACGCTGGCGGTGGGATATCGGCTGGCGCCCGAGCATCCGTTCCCGGCGGCAATGGAGGATGCCCTGACCGCGTGGCACTTTCTGCGCCAACAAGGCATCGCAGCCCGACATATCGCGATCGGCGGAGACAGTGCAGGTGGCGGGCTCACGGTGGTGCTGAACAACCGATTGCGCGATGCCGACGAGGAGCTTCCGGGTTGCGTGTGGTTGGTGTCCCCCTGGACGGACCTGACGATGTCCGGATCGACGCTCATCACCAAGGACAACGTGGATCCCATCATTCACAAGGGCTATCTCGGCGAACTGGCCGACGCCTACGTTCCCCCCGGGATGGACAGGCAAGATCCTCGAGTGTCGCCACTCTATGCTGATTTGAAGGGCCTTCCGCCGATGCTGGTACAGGTCGGCTCCGCCGAAACACTGCTCGAAGACGCCACGCGCTTTGCGGCGGCGGCGGGAGCCGCCGATGTATCCGTCACTCTGGAGGTTTGGCCGCACATGATCCATGCATGGCCCATGTGGAACGCGGGTCTCAAGCCCGGCCGCTCCGCACTCGCTCATGCCGGCGCGTTCATGCGTGCTCACCTGTAGAGCCTGCATCCGCCGCAGGTCTGAACGCGATCGCCCTGTCCACAGCGAGCGTAATGCCGATGCGGGTGCCGGCCGGCCATAGCGACATGCCTTCGCGTCCGGGCACACGTATCAGCACGCGTCCCGACGCGGCCTCCGGCACGTCGACGTAGAGGTCGACGTGGCCCCCTTGATAGATTTGCGCCGCAACGATGCCGTGTACCGCGACTGGTGTGCCGTCCCCGGCCACGCGCAGTTGTTCGGGCCGCACGAACAGGTCGACCATGGCACCGGGTGCCGCGCCCTGCAGCGTCGACGCGGGGACCAGCACCCGCGCTGGACCGAGCGCGAGCGTCGCGGATGGGCCGTCGACCTGCTCAAGGCGTGCGTGCAGCACGTTGACGTCGCCGACGAACGACGCGACGAAACGATCGACCGGATGGCAATAGATTTCGTCCGGAGTGCCCAGTTGGCGGATGCGGCCCTCCGCAAGGACGGCGATCCGGTCGGACAGGCTGAGCGCCTCGCTCTGGTCGTGGGTGACGAAGATGGTCGTCACGCCGAGCTTGCGCTGAATCTCCTTGATCTCGACCTGCATTGACGCCCGCAGGTTCCGGTCGAGCGCCGAGAACGGCTCGTCGAGCAATAGCACCTTGGGCCGGATGACGAGCGCGCGTGCCAGCGCGACGCGCTGCTGCTGCCCGCCGGAGAGTTGACGAGGCTTGCGATCCTCGAGGCCCCCGAGCTTGATGAGCGCGAGTGCCTCGGCGACCCGGCGCGCGATCTCGGGCTTTGCGATCCGGCGCATCTTGAGGCCGTAGCCGACATTGGCCGCCACGCTCATGTGCGGGAACAGCGCGTACTGCTGGAACATGATCCCGCTTTCGCGGCGATAGGGAGGAACATCGGTGACCCGCCGCCCGTCGATCGCGATCTCGCCGCCGTCCGGGATCAGAAAGCCGGCAACGAGGTTGAGCAGCGTGGTCTTGCCGCAGCCCGAGGGCCCGAGCAGCGTCATCAGCTCGCCGCGGCGGACCAGCAAGGATACGTCATCGAGCGCGGTGGTCTTCCCGAAGCGTTTGGTAACGCGATCGAGCTGGACCGCGATGTCCTCGCCGTTCGGGCGGGATGCCATCATCGCGGAGGAAGCGAAAGGTGTACGTTCAGCGCGGGTGCTCAACGTTCAACACCTTTGCAAGACCGAGGAATACATTGGCAAACGTCAGCAGCGTGGCGGTGACCACGATATACATGACCGAGATCGCCGCCATCGAGGGGTCTGCGTACTCGCGCACGTAGTTGTAGAGCGCGACGGGTAGCGTTTGCGTGCTTTGCGCGGTGACGAACAGCGAAGCGGTGAATTCGTTGAACGACAGGATCGCTGCGAACAGCCAGCCGCTGACAAGCCCCGGAAGCAGCAACGGCAGCGTGACGGTGATGAGAACGCGCAGTGGTGTTGCCCCCAAGCTCGCTGCGGCGAGCTCCAGGCGCGGATCGAGGTTGCGCAGCGAGATATAGACGCTGCGCAGCACGAACGGCAGCACAAGAACGACATGGCAGGCAACGATCACGGCGTACCCGCGCGCCAGACCGATATGCGCGGCGAGGATCAGAAAACCGAGGCCGACCGTGAAGTGCGGCACCACGAGCGGGGAGAGCAGCACGGTCTCGAGCGCTCGCTTGAAACGGAACTCGTAGCGCTCGAGCGCGAGCGCGAAAGCCGCCCCCACCACCAGTGCGATGGAGGACGCCCACGCCGTCACTATCAGCCCGTTGCGGAAGCCGAGCTGAAAGTCCTGATACTCGATCGCCTTGATGAACCAACGCCATGACCAAGTTTCGGGCGGGAAGGACAGAATCGCCCTGCCGTTGAAGGCAGCCAGCGTAACGACCAGTGCCGGCAATAGCAGGAAGCCGATAATCGCGGTCACGGTGATCACGCCCAGGAGGCGCAAGAGCTTGTGCGACAGCCAGTACGGCATCTCAGTGCGGTCCAAACCGTTCCAGCGGCCGGGCCGCCGCACGCATCAGTGCCAACACCGCGAAAGTGAGTGCGAGACCGGCAACCGACAGGCTGGCCGCGAAGGGGAAGTTGAAGCTCGCGAATCCAAGCTGATAGACAAGGTTCGAGACCATGTTGACCCGGCCGCCCCCGATCAATTGCGGGGTCGCGAATGCGCTGAAGGTCCAGGCGAACGCGGTGGTGACCCCGGCGATGATCCCGGGCGTGGAGAGCGGTAGCGTGACCGTGAGAAAGGCGCGGATCGGTCCGGCACCAAGGCTCGCGGCTGCCCGCTCGTAGTCGCGGTCGATGTGCGAGAGTGCAGCCGCCAGCATGATCACCATCACCGGCAAGGTGACGTGCACGAGGGCGGTGACTACACCGAACTTGGTGAACATGAGTTGCAGCGGTTGTTCGATCAAGCCGGACTTGAGCAGCATCGAGTTCAGGAACCCGTTATTCCCGAGCACGACGATCCACGAATAGGTGCGTACCACCTCCCCGAGGAACAGCGGGGTGACGGTGATCACCAGGATCGTCGATTTGAGCGCAACGTTCCTGGCGTGCACGAGGGCATAGGCGAGCGGGTATCCGACGACGAGCGTGAAGAATGCCGTCAGGAAGCATATCCACACGGTATCCAGGAAGACCCGCGCATAGAGCGGCTTCATGAGCGCCGTGAAGTTTTCGAGTGTGAAGCCGCCCGGCTCCAGCGAGCCTGGCACATAGGCGCGCAGGCTGTATTGCATCACCGCGGCCAGCGCGGCTACGAAGCCGAGCGCACATAACGCGGCCGGCGACACCAGGACGCGCAAGAACGGCCTGGATGTCATCGCGTTTCGCCTGGATGGGACGGTGCGCACGCGCCGGTGGGCGGTCAGGCCGTCAGTTGATGATGTTCTCTGTAAACCATTTGCGCCACTCCGCGGTCTTCTCCGCGCGCAGCTTGTGGTCGATGATGATCGCCTGCTTGTTCCACTGGTCTGCCGTTGTGAACACTCCCGGCAGCTTGGCGATGTCCGCATCGACTTTCGCGTCGAGGACCACCGGGCTGCCCTTCTTGAACTTGGCGACTTCGGCCTGCACCTGTGGATCGAGGGCGATGTTGATGAATTTATAGGCGAGATCGGCTTTCTTGGAGCCTTTCATGATCGCGACGGTGTCGATGCCGAGGACAGCGCCTTCCTTCGGAATCACCAGCTGGATCGGCACGCCCTCGCCGGCCATATAGTGCGCGTTCATCGACAAGATCACCTGAACCGGCGTCTCGCCGTTGGCGATGAGCTGCTGGCTGTTGGCATCGTTGGTGTAATACGCCTTGAAACTGGGCTTCAGCGCCTTGAGCTTGGCTTGTCCTTTTTCCCAGGTGGCGGCGTCGCCGCCGGACAGCATCGCGGCGACCGCGATGAGATGGCTCGGATCGAAATCCGGCGCAGCGAGCTTGCCCTTGATCTCGGGCTTCCAGAGATCCGCCCAGCTCTCGAAAGCCACGCCTTTGAGAAGGTCGGGCCGGTACCCGATCGTGTAGACATAGGCCCACGTACCGATGTGATAGGGGCTGATCTTCGCCTGTTCGACCAGATGTCTGGCGTTCGGCACCTTCGCGAGATCGAGTTGTTCGTAGAGGCCGTCGTTCGCATAGAGCCAGCCGACATGCGACGTCGTGAACGTGATGTCGCTCTCCGGATTGCCCTTGGCAAGCTTCTCCTTGTTCAGCCGATCGATCGTGCCGCCCGTGATGTACTCGACCGGCACCCCCGTCTCGGCGGTAAACTTCTTGCCGATGATGTTGGCGGCCATGTCGCGCCAGCTGCCACCCCATATGCTGACGACGAGCTTGTCCTGAGCCGTGGCCGGGATCGACGTCAACAACAGAGCCAACGCGCCGAGTGCCATGGAAAGCCGCTTCATGCTCCTACCTCTCCGTTTTCCTCGTGAGCGCTCGACGCCCGGCGGATCGCGGATAAGCCGAGCAGCGCGCGTCGATATCCGGCTGGCCATTATTCGGTCAGGCTACGGAACTTGTCCAGCGTTGCGGGGTCCCTGCACGTCCCGCTTGGCTTGCGGGCTGCGCAACTTTGGCGCGAGGGTTGGTTGGTGCCAGACGATAAGGGTAGATTGCGCCCTGCCATAGGAGTGCATCGTGATGGGACCGCGCTTGGAGCGCAGCAACCGACCGAAAGCGAAGCAAGGCGGCAATGTCGCGGGGGCCTATCTTGCGCTATTGGCCGATCGCGGGGTCGACTATTTGTTCGGCAATGCGGGGACCGATTTTGCGCCGCTGATAGAAGCCTATTCGCAGGCCGCGCAAACCGGGGTTGCCGTTCCGCGCCCGATCCTGGCAACGCACGAAAATCTCGCCGTCTCGATGGCGCACGGCTACGGCATGGTGTCTCGCCGGATACCTGCCGTGATGGTGCATGTCAGCGTCGGAACCGCGAACATGGTCTGCGCGGCCATGAACGCGGCGCGCGAGAACGTCGCGATTCTCCTGACCGCGGGCAGATCGCCGCTTACGGAAACCGGCTTGCTGGGATCGCGCGACGGCTACATTCACTGGGCCCAGGAGATGTACGATCAGGCCGGCATGATCCGCGAGATCGTCAAATGGGACTATGAGCTGAGAAATGGCGAGCAACTCACGACGGTGGTCGACCGCGCCCTCGCGATCGCGGCGACGGAACCGCGCGGTCCGGTTTATCTCTCTTTGCCGCGTGAGGTGATCGCAGCGCCGTTCGCTGAGCCGGAGCAAGCCTCGCCCTCGCGTCTCGCTCCGGCGGCCCCTGCGGCGCCGGATGCGAGTGCGATTGCCGAGGCTGCGCGCCTGCTCGCGCAGGCGAAGCGACCCCTGATCGTGACGTCGAACGCGGGAAGGGATGCGGCGGCATTCGGCGCATTGGCGCAGTTCGCGGAGCGCTTTGCGGTACCGGTCGTCCAGCATCGGCCACGTTATCTCTCGCTGACCTCGTCTCATCCCATGAATCTTGGGTTCAATCCGGCGCGCTTCGTGCCAAAGGCAGATGCGATACTGGTGATCGAGAGCGACGTTCCCTGGATTCCAAGCCAGGTCGCGGTCAACGAAGACTGCAAGATCATCCAATGCGGGCTTGACCCCTTGTTCACGCGTTATCCGATCCGCGGTTTTCCCTGCGATGTCGCCATCACGGGAAGCGCCCTCGCGACGCTTTCCGCGCTGACCTCGGCTCTCGACCCGTTGGTCGCGGCGGAAACTGTCGCGCCGCGTCGGCGCTGGATCGCGGACGAGCGCGCGACATTGACCAGTGCGTGGAAGACGGCGCTCGACGCTGCCGCGCGAAGGGCCCCGCTCGATCCTGCATGGGTGAGCCACTGTATCGATCGCGCCAAGGATCCGCGCTGCATCGTCATCAATGAGTACACGCTGTTCCCCGAGTATTGCAGCTTCGAGTCTCCGGATCTGTATTTCGGATCGAGCTCCGCATCGGGCCTGGGGTGGGGCCCCGGCGCGGCGCTTGGCGCCAAGCTCGCACGCCCGCAAAGCCCGGTCATGGCCGTCGTCGGCGACGGCGCATTCATGTTCAGCAATCCTGCCGCCGTGCACCATGCCTCGGCGTTACACGATCTGCCGGTTCTCTTTGTCGTGATGAACAATGCGATGTGGGGTGCGGTTCAACGCAGCACCCTGGCCATGTATCCCGAAGGCCTGGCGTCCAGGAGCAACGAAGCAAACTTCATTCAGCTTGGAAAACTTCCGGCATTCGAACAGATTTGCGAATCCGCCGGCGGCTATGGCGAACGCGTGGACGATCCGGGGTCGCTTCCCGGCGCGCTGGAGCGCGCAATATCGGTCGTAAAGAATGAGGGGCGGCAGGCGCTGTTGAATGTCATCTGCGGACCCGGAGGAACGGCGTAAGCTCCGCAGGACATTCCCCCAAAACAGGCCGGGGTCCATGTGTGCCGCCGGATGATCATCGCGCATCTCGGCCCTATGGCGAGAATGGCTTGCATCAGATGTTCTGCAGTCGATAAAGCTCGCCGTACTTGCTTCGAAGGTACGATAGATAGGGACCTATATTCATTTCGCTGCCGGTCGCCTGTTCCACGAGCTCGTTCGGCTTGTACTTGCGTCCGTATTGATAGACATGCGTGCGCAGCCATTGGTGGAGCGTGCGGTACTCTCCTGCCACGATCTCGTGCGAGATTTCAGGATTTGCTTTGAGCGCGGCATCATAGAACTGCGCGCTGAGAATATTGCCGATTGTGTAGCCCTGGAAGCCGCCGCCGATGGCGCCCCCATACCAATGAACATCCTGTAGGCAGCCGTCGCGATCGTCGGGTGGAACAAGACCGAGGTCGGCCTGCATCCGTTCGCGCCAGGCTTCCGGCAAGTCCTTCACTCGGAGACGGCCTTCGAGCAAGTCCAGCTCCAGGTCGAAGCGCATCATGATGTGAAGGTTGTACGTCACCTCGTCTGCATCCGTTCGGATCAGGGATCGTTCGACTTTGTTGATGGCGCGATAGAAGGATTCAACCGTCACCCCGCCCAGCTGATCCGGAAAGATGCGCTGTAGCGCCGGGTAAAAATGGTGCCAGAAGGCGCGGTCGCGACCGACCATGTTTTCCCACAGCCTGGATTGGCTTTCATGCACGCCTGCGGAAGCGCCGGAACCGAGCGGGGTGCCTTCGAGTATGGGGCTGATACCCTGTTCGTACAGCGCGTGGCCGGCCTCATGCAGTATCGAGAACAACGACTGGCCGATATCATGCTCGTCTACGCGGGTGGTAATCCGCACGTCTCCTGCCGACAACGTCGTGCAGAATGGATGATGGGTTTTGTCGAGGCGACCGCGCTCGAGGTCGTATCCAATGCGCTTGGCCACGAACAGGCCGAAGTCGAGCTGTGCCGGCTCGTTGAAAGTGCCGTGCAGGCAGCAATTGTCGATCGGTGGTTGCTCAGCGATGGCGCGCACGAGTGGGACCAGCGCTTCCCTCAGCGCCGCAAACAGGCTGCGTATCGACGCCGTCGTCATGCCTTCATCGGCGCCATCGATCAGAGGATCGGCAACGTTGGCATAGGGCGCGAAAAAGCCGGCATACTCGCGACCAAGATCGACGCCCATTTCCAGGAAGGGTCGCATGGTGGCGAAGTCGTTTGCCGGCCTGGCCCGCGTCCAGGCGTCGTATGAAGTGGAGCCGAACGCGCTGGCACGCGCGACATATTCAGCGGGGACTTTGATCGCCTTTTCGAAGTCGCGCCTTGCCACGCGTATCAGGCTCGCATCGTCCGAGTCTTGGGGCAGGCGGCCGGCATGGGGCTCGAGCGCGTCGAGCAGCTTTCCGAGTTGCGGATCGACCGACTTTTCGTGCACCAGCTTGCTGAGGGTGGCACTCTGGCGGGCCCGCGCGCCTGCTCCGCATTTCGGCATGTAGGTTGCATGATCCCAGCCAAGCAGCGCCCCCGCGGCGTTGAGGTCGCCGATCTCGAGCAGGCGATGCTTGAGCTCCGCGAGCTGGGTCTCTACCGACTGTCGATGGCGCAAGCTCCTGCCGGCTTCAGCCCGGCTTTTTCTCGCGCCCATACCGGCCTGGTCCTTGCCGGTCTTGGCCCTGGTTGTTGCCAATTTACAGCTCTCCGCGACTGATCTTGTTGCTCCGGCGGCGGGATCGGTGGACAGCGATTCGATCAAGAATGTGCCGCGAGATTTGTCGGCTAGTTGCCGTCGCGCGTCCAGTACGAACGATGATGTTTGTCCGTCGGGGTGGACGGCGCTGGCGGGAAATGCTTCGCCATGCGAGCATGATTGTGGCGGCGAAAGAGGATAAGCGATGTCAGTTCGAGCCGGACGCGAGTTCCTGGCGATCCCCGGTCCAACCACCGTACCCGACGAAGTCTTGCGGGCGATGCATCGCCCGGCGGTAGACATCTATTCCGGATCACTGGTGCAGCTCACTGACAGCTTGCTTAGCGATCTCAGCCGGCTGTTCCGAACCCAAGGACGTTCGTACATCTACATCGCCAATGGGCATGGCGCGTGGGAAGCGGCGTTGACCAACGTGCTCTCGAAGGGCGACCAGATTCTGGTGTTGGAAAGCGGCCGGTTCGCGGTGGGCTGGGGCGATGCTGCCGCCGGGCTTGGCGTCGACGTCGAGGTGCTCAAGGGGGATTGGCGCCGCGCGGTACGTCCGGCCGAGGTTGAGGCGCGCCTACGCGAGGACAAGGCGGGCAAGATCAAGGCAATATTGGCCGTCCAGGTCGATACCGCCTCGGGTGTCGCCAACGATATTGATGCAATCGGTCGGGCGATCAAAGCTGCGCGGCACAGCGCTTTGTTCATGGTGGATGTGGTTGCCTCGCTGGGCTGCGTGCCTTTCGAAATGGATGAATGGGGCGTCGACGTCGCAGTCGCGGGATCGCAGAAGGGCCTCATGACGCCGCCTGGCCTCGGATTTGTGGCCGTCAGCCAGCGCGCGCGCGAAGCTCACGCGCGTGCCGAATTGAGAACCCCCTATTGGGATTGGACCGCCCGCGACGGCCACGTGCATTATCAGAAATACGCGGGCACCCCGCCTGAGCACCTCATGTTCGGGCTGCGGCAGGCGCTGGACATGTTGTTCGAGGAAGGCCTCGATAATGTCTTTCTACGGCATCGCCTGCTGGCGGAGGCGGTCCGTCGCGCGGTCGCGATCTGGTCTCAGGGCAATTCGTTCGGGTTTGGTGTTGCCGAGCCGGTCGAGCGCTCTGATACGGTGACGACCGTCCTGATGAACGGTTCGGGTGACCCGCGCCCTTTGGTCCAATATTGCGACCAGAAGTGCGGGGTCGTGCTCGGTATTGGCATCGGTGCGCTATCGGGGAAGGCTTTTCGCATCGCGCACATGGGACACGTCAATGCACCCATGATCCTGGGCACGCTCGGCGTGATCGAGGTCGGCCTCAGGGCTCTGCGGATGCCGCACGGCGCGGGCGGCGTGCAAGCGGCAATCGACTGGCTTGGTGAGAATGTTTGTGCGTAAGTCTGCTCGCGGGCTATTCTGCCTTGATGTGCGAGTCCCGGATGACGCGTGCGTAGTCTTCGTGACGTTTGCGTAGCAACGCGCCGAACTCGGAGCCGCAGACCCCAACGGGAGAGAGGCCTTGTAGCGCGAGCTTCGGCTTCATATCCGGCGAGTTGATTGCGGCCGCGGCCCAGCCTGAGAGCTGGGAAAGCAAATCTTGCGGTGTCTTCGCCGGCGCAACCAGCCCATACCAGATTTCGTCTTCGTAATCCTTCAAGCCAAGTTCCGTTATGGTGGGAACATCGGGCAGCGCCTCGGCGCGGGTTCGCGAAGTGGTCGCAAGCGCGCGTAGCGTGCCGGTTTTCAGCTGCTCCACGACGGTCGGGTAGTCCGCGAACACTGCGGTCAGATGGCCCCCCAACAAAGCGTTGATGGCCGGTCCCGAGCCGGCAAAGGGAACATAAGTCATGTTAATTCCGGCAGCACGTTTCAGTACCTCGAATGCAATGTGCAAGGAGGAGCCGGGCCCGCCGCTTCCGAGCGTCAGCTCGCCGGGTTTGGCTCGCGCCGCACTAATCAGGTCTGCGACCGTGCGATAGGGCGAGGCGCTGTTGATGACGAGAACGATGGGCGTCGCGGCAAGATGGCAAATCGGCTCGAAATCTTTCGACGCATCATAATTTACCTTTCGCAAGGTCGGATTGATGACGAACGAAGGCGCCACGACCAGTACCGTGTTTCCGTCCGGAGCGGCACGTGCCACGGCTTCCGTCCCGATGACCGTGCCGGCCCCGGGGCGACTTTCCACGAAAACTGTCAGGCCGTTGGCGCGGCCGATTTGTTCGGCAAGAAGGCGCCCGAGGATGTCGGGACCGCTCCCCGGCGCGTAAGGAACCACGATTTTGATCGTTCTCGCGGCCTGGCTCCAGCCGGCGGAGATGGACATCAATAGAAACAGAAAACTCAACGTGACAGCGGTTCGACCTCGATAACGACGAGTCATAGGTTTACTCCCGGCGGGGATGGATCGACCTAATGCGGACAACGTACGTCAAAATGTAACAGCGGGAAATAGCGAAGCCTCCTGCGTCTTGTTGCCAGATGGGCACGAACGCCGCCATCATCCCGCAACCAGACGAAAGCTTTCCCACACTGTAGGTGTTTCCCTGAGCGCCGCCGACCAGCCGGCGTGTCCCTGCCGCGGCTCGATGAAGCGCCCGGCGAAGGCGAACTCGGCGAAATTAGCTGAGAAGGGGTATGGCGATATCTCGTATACACCGGGGCCACGCGGACGGATGGTGATGCTCATGTCCTGTCCGGCGTTCAATGGCACGTGCTCGAATCTTTGTTCGATACGTTCGTCCGGATGCACACGGTTGAAATAGAGCGCGAGGGTGTCGAAGAATTGAAGCTGCTTGTAGTTCTGGAACAGGTGCTTTTCCTCGAGCCATGCCGTCGCCTGTGGCTCTTTTGCGATCTCGGCCTTGAGCCTGCTCTGGCGGCTGATCTCGCCTTCGAGCATCCGTTCGGCCAAAGGCCGGTCATGCAGCGGGATTTTGTCGATGAGCACAAGGTTTGAAAGTCCGTAGCGCCCATTGTAGAGGCCCCAACTGTGCATGCTCGACAGCAGGCCGCAGTAAGGATGCCGCCGCTCGTTGAAGTCGGGCGATCGCCGGCTCGTGACCGTGATGTACTCCGCGGGCGTCTCCACCAGATTGTAGGGCAGGCCGGTTTTCTCGTCGGTGACGGGGTCGCGGTCGAATTCGGCCCATCCCTCGTCGTGGTGTGACACGACGTAGAACAGCAAGTCGTCGGGCTGCGCCGCTTCGAAAAGATCATTGCCGAAGGCGCGAGCGAACTGGCCGGAGAGCGCGGTATGTTCGTGCATCATGATGGCCAGGCGAGGCTTTCCGGCCGGTGCTGTTTGAATGATCATCGTGATGGTTTCCCGAATTCGTGATCACCGTGCAAGGTCTCGGCCTTCGATGGCGTTACGACGCGAGCCATTGTGTGAACCGCTGTTCGATCTGAACAATCCGGTCTGCCTCCCATTGATCGTCCTCCCGGACCGAAATCGCTTGGTTGTCGGCGTAGGTCGGCAACTGAAGCGCGATCTCCTCGGGGATGAAGGCATAGGCGCCCGGATGGATTGGGCCGTAAAAGAGCCGCGTGTTGAACTCCGCCTGCGGCTTGGCCTGCGAGGCAAATGCGATCAATTCCCACGCAAGCTTGCGGTTAGGTGCTCCCTTGAGCACCGACCAGGTGCTCGTGCTGCGAACCGCTCCGTTCCAAACCACCTCGACCGGAATGCCCTGCTGCTTGAGCTCGCTCGCTCGCGCGTTCCAGATCGACATCATGTCGACCTCGCCGTCGCGGATGAGTGTTGCGACTGGGTGCCCTCGCGCCACCACACTTTGACGTGTGGTTTGATCTGATCGAGCTTCTTGAAGGCGCGATCGATGTCGAGCGGGTAGAGTTGATCGCGTGGCACGCCGTCGGCGAGCAGCGCGAAGATCAGGGTCCGCGGCGAATCGCTCAGGCATAAGCTGCGGCTACCGGGAAACTTCTTGACGTCCCAGAAATCTGCCCATGAGCTGGGACCGCCGTCGCGATATTTGTCGCTACGATAGCAGAGTGCCGTCCCCAGAATATTTTGCGCGATGCCGAACCCGTCGGCGACGACGGCACTCGGCGGCAGATCATCCTCCTTGACGATCGTCCAGTCGATCGGCTCGGCCAGGCCCTCTCGGCTCGCCCGCAGCCACTGCATGGAGTTGACCGATGTCATGTCGAACTCGTAGGTGCGGCTCTGCACCTGGGCTTTGATCTTGCCGTACGCGACCGGTGTCACCGTGCGGATCTGGATGCCTGTCGCCGCAGTGAAGGGCTTGAAGAAAGCGGCATCCTGGGCGGCGGTATAACTCCCGCCCCAGG
The DNA here is from genome assembly GCA_963725065.1 of uncultured Alphaproteobacteria bacterium. Lineage (GTDB taxonomy): Bacteria > Pseudomonadota > Alphaproteobacteria > Rhizobiales > Xanthobacteraceae > VAZQ01. Next base: position 9,772 of record CAVRXD010000045.1, on the reverse strand, counting down.
AGTTCACATACAGGGTCCGGGTCTGGGCAATCGTGCGGTCGGTGATGATGAGTGGACCCAAGGCTGCCGCAACTCCGGCCCTCTGCAAGAACCTTCTGCGCGTCCGGTGGAAATGCCGCGTCGTCTTCATTTGCCGCCTCCTGCTGTCCCGCCTCCCGTCATGTCACTCGGGTCTGCGACGACGATCGCATTCGACTGCTGGGCGCAGACATCGGCATCCGCGGTCGTGGTCGCGGCGAGGGCATGCAGTCCGTCACTCCGCCTTGATGTTGGCTTCCCGGATGATCGGCCACCATTTCCCGATCTCGGCTGACTGGTAGGCACTCAGCGCCTCCGGCGTCTGCTGCTCGCGTGGGTACATCTCCTGCCCGACATCCGCCAGCCGCCTTCGCACCGCTGGATCGGCCAGGGCCTCCACGACGGCACCATTGAGCTTGGCGATGACGCTCTTCGGCGTTGCCTTCGGCACCCAGATGGCGTGCCAGGACAAAACATGGAAACCGGGCAGTCCGGCCTCGTCGACCGTGGGAACATCAGGCGCTGCGGCCGACCGGCTCTTGGCCGTGACGGCGTAGGCCTTGACGGTGCCGGCACGTACCTGCGGCGTGGAACTGGCTGCCAGGTCGATCATCATGTCGATCTGTCCGGCCAGCAGGTCCTGCATCCCAGGGCCGCTGCCCCGATACGGCACGAACTGAAAGCGCGTGCCGGTCGCCCTCTGGAAGAAGACGCCCGCGACATGCGACGCCCCGCCGGCCCCGGCCGTCGCCTGCGTCGCCGTGTGCGGGCTCGCTTTCAGCCAGGCGATGAGCTCCAACAAATCTTTCGGGGGCAGCCCCTTCTTTCCGATCACGAGCAGCGGTTGGGCCGCGACCAGCGACACCGGTTCGAAATCGTTCAAGGGATCGTACGGCAGCGCGAAAATGGCAGCATTCAAGACGTGCGTGGGCCAACTGCCCAGGATGAGCGTGTAGCCATCAGGCGCGGCGCGGGCGACCCGGCCGACGCCGATATTGCCCGATGCTCCGCCGACGTTCTCAATGATGACGGTTTGACCGAGAGGGGCCCGCATCCCATCGGCCATGATGCGCCCGATCGTGTCGGACGACCCGCCCGCGGCAAACGGCACCACCATCGTAACGGGGCGCGCGGGGTAGACCTGTGCCGTCGCCCCGCCCGCTGTCGAACCGGCAATGAGGGCGACGGCAATCAGCGGCTTCCACATATTGCACCCTTAAGACTGCGACGGTGGCAGGATCTGCTCGATCATATCGCGGCATCGACCGAGCGTGACTTACCGAGCGTGCGGCAGGCAATCCTAGGCGCTCCAAATGCATCGCGCCATGCATTCCGGGTTCAAGCCGGCCAGCACGTCCCTTCCGCTTTACACGCCGAAAAATGCATGTATCACTCGAACTGCCAGCGGAGCGGGGAGCGAAATCGGCGGGCGGAAAGTCCGCGCATTGCCGGATCGATCGATGCCGCGACGGCTGACACGGGTCCAAGATGAAGGTTGCTCCCTTCCGATACCATGCACCGCAAACGATTGACGAAGCGGTGAGCCTGCTGGCTGAAGTCGCACCGCTCGACGGACGTATCCTGGCCGGGGGCCAGAGTCTCGTTCCGATCATGGCATTCCGATTGTCGCGGCCGACCCATCTCGTCGACATCAACGGGGTGGAGGCGCTGCGGCGCCTTGCCATCGACGGCGATCGGCTCGGCATCGGCGCATGCGTTCGGCATTCGGCCTTCCATCGCCCGGCGGTGGAAGGCCCGTTGGGAGAGCTGTTGTCGACCGTGGTGCGCCACATTGCGCATTATCCCATCCGCGCGCGTGGCACCTTTTGCGGTAGCATCGCTCACGCCGACCCGGCTTCGGAGTGGTGCACCGTTGCGGCCGCGCTCGGCGCCGAAATGGTCGCGCAAAGCGTGCGCGGGACGCGGGTCATTCCCGCGCATGAGTTCTTCGCAGGGATCATGACGACAACTCTTGAAGACGATGAGCTTCTGACCGAGGTGCGCTTGCCGCTGCTTCCACCCGACACGCGCTTCGGCTTTTACGAGTTCAACCGTCGCGCCGGCGATTTTGCGCTTGCCATGGCGCTGGCGGTCTATCGCGTCGAGGATGGGCGGATCGTCGAGCCGCGGCTTGCCGTTGGTGGCGCCGAGACCCATGCCCGCAGGCTTGCCGAGGCGGAACAGGTTCTGGCTGGACGGGCGCCGGTGGCCGACAGCTTTGTCGCCGCTGCCGAGCGGGCGGCCGCGGCGATCGATCCGATGGAAGACGCGCAAACCAGCGCGGAATATCGCCGCGACCTCGCGCGCACGGTTACGCGCCGCGCTTTGGAGCGGTCGCTGCTGTGATCGACGAGACCCAACCCTCACCGACAGCGCAAACGGCGGCGATGACTGAGAAAGTCGAATTCCAACTCCACATCAACGGGCATGACCATTCTGTCCGGGTCGAGCCGCGAAAGACGCTGGTCGATGTCATCCGCGACGAATGCGGGCTGACCGGGACGCATATCGGTTGCGAGCACGGCGTCTGCGGTGCGTGCACAGTGATTCTCGATGATGACGCGGTACGATCCTGCCTGATGTTCGCGGTCCAGGCGAAGGGCAAGCGTATCCGAACGGTCGAAGGTCTCGCAGACGGCGACAAATTGCACCCCATGCAAGAGGCCTTCATCGCCCATCATGCGCTCCAGTGCGGCTTCTGCACGCCCGGCTTCCTGATGCTCGCGGTAAATGCGCTGGAGATCAATCCCGAACTGACGGACGAGGAGATTCTCGAAGTGCTGTCGTCTAACCTCTGCCGCTGCACGGGCTATCAGAACATCGTCAAGGCCGTGCGCGGCAGGGCTGCTGACATGCGCCGGACGGCAGCGCGCTGATATCCGACAAGATCGAGCAGGCGCCGGTCCGGAGTTCTTTCCACCCAGCTTCTTCTCACCGCCGAGTTTCTCGGTCAGGGGACCGCATGCCGATCGACATTCACGCCCACTACGTTCCGCCGCAATTGATCGATGCAATCGCCGCCGGTGGCAAGGACATCGGCGTGCAACTGGTGCAATCGGGCGGAGCTCCACCGGCGCTGCACTTCGACTACGGCTTCAAGGTGCGTCCGTTTTTTCCACGCTTGGTCGAGCCGGTTGGTGAGCGGCTCACATGGCTCGACCAGCAGGGCATCGATGTCCAGATCGTCGGCACCTGGCCTGACATTTTCGGCTACGGCCTTGCCGCAGACGCGTGCATCGCCTGGCACCGGTTGCTGAACGATACGCTGGCGGCGTGGTGTGCGGATAACGCTAATCGGTTCGCCTGGATCGGTTCCGTTCCGCTGACCCAGCCAGAGGCCGCCGCGCGCGAACTCGAACGTGCCGGCGGGCTCGGCGCCTGCGGTGTGATCATTTCCTCCAACATCGAGAACATCAATATCGGCGAGCTTCCGCTGGATCCTTTCTGGCGCAAGGCCGAGGCGCTCGGCATGCCCGTGCTGATCCATCCCGTGCTGGTGGGGCCCGCGCCGCGCGCTGCAAAGTTCGGTCTCGCCCAGGTTGTGCAGTACACCTTCGACACCACGCTCGGTATCGGCTCGGTGCTGATGTCCGGTGTGCTGGACCGCTTTCCCAGGCCTCAAGCTGGTGCTGTCGCACGGCGGAGGTGCGTACCCCTATCTCGCCGGTCGTTTTGACATCATGCATCGGCGCATGGATCGGGCCGCGCAGGGCGATGTCGCGGCCAAGCTGCCGTCGGCCTATGCCACGCAGATGGCCTACGACAGCATCGTGCACGCGCCCAAAGCCTTGCGTTTTCTCATCGACGTGGCCGGGCTTGATAATGTGGTGCTGGGGACTGATTATTCGTTCCCGCCGGCCGATATGGAGCCGCTCGCGCACCTGCGTTCGGCCGCGCTGTCGGCAGCCGAGATCGATGCGATCGCCGATGCGAATCCGCGCCGTGTCTTCGCGCGTCTAAGATGATGATGAGGGAGCAATCGCCCTGCGAGGCAAACGCAATCTGTTGAAGGAGACAACGTGATGATCCTCGCACGGGGTTTGGCCGTCCTGGCGGCCGCCGGTCTTATGTCCGTCGCCGCGCCGGCGCAGGAGCTCAAGCCGGTCAAGATCGGCGTCGTCAATTTGAGCACCGACGTGGCGTTCTACATCGCCGAGAAGCGCGGCTATTTCAAAGCGGAAGGCCTCAAGGCCGATTTCGCCTACTTCGATTCCGGCGCCAAGATGATCGTGCCGCTCGGCACCGGGGCGCTCGATACCGGCGGCGGCGCCACTTCGGCGGGTTTCTACAACGCGGTCGATCGCGGCATCGAGCTTCGGATCGTGGCCGACAAGGGCATGAGCGTCGACGGCTACGACTACAAAGCGCTGGTGGTGCGCAAGGACCTCATCGACAGCGGCGCGTTCAAGTCGCTGGCTGACCTGAAGGGGAAGAAGGTCGCCGTGGTCGCGCAAGGCGCGGCCGATGAATCGGTCCTGCATCAAGCGCTGCTCAAGGGTGGACTCCAGGACGCCGACATCGAGCGGGTGTACATCCCGTTTTCGCAACAGCTGGTCGCGCTGCAGAACAAGGGCATCGACGCGGCGATCGCGGGCGAACCCGATATCACGCACATGCTGCGCACGGGCGTGGCCGTACGTTTCGCGGGTTTGTCCCAGTTCTATCCGCACGAGGCCGCCTATGTGCTCTACAGCGGCAAATTCGCGCAGGACAAGGAGACCGGGGTCAAGTTCCTCAAAGCCTATTTGCGCGCGGTGCGCGACTACGACCGCGCCCTCAAGGACGGCAAGATTGCCGGCCCCGGTGCCGAAGAGATCGTGCAGATGCTCGGGGAGATGACGGGCGTGAAGGACCTGTCGATCTTTCGTGACGCCGTGCCGCCCTATATCGATCCGAACGGTGCGCTCTACATGACGGCCCTGCAGACGGACCTCGACTATTTCAAGCAGATCGGTCTGGTGAAGAAGGACGTATCGCTGACGCGCGTGATCGACCGCTCGTTCGCCGAGGCCGCCGCCGCCCAGCTCGGCCCGTACAAGAAGTAGATGTGAACGCAGCGCGGGCCCGATGGCCGTCGATGTGAAGAAGGTTGACGGTCAGGGCTGGGTCGGCCGCTCGATCCGACGCGTCGAGGATCCGGCGCTGGTGGCCGGCAATGGCCGCTTCACGGGCGACCTGCCGGCAGCGCGCTGGGTCCGGTTCGTGCGAAGCTCGGTCGCCGCCGGCCGCATCAAGCGGATCACCGCACCCGAGGGCGCGACGGTCATCACCGCCGCGGACCTGTCGGCGGTGAGGCCGATCCAGCCGATGTTGCACAAGTTCAACTACGTGCCGATCAGCCAGCCGGTGCTGGCCGCGGCGGTCGTGCGCTTCGTCGGCGAGCCGATCGCGGCGGTGGTCGCATCGACGAAGGAGGAGGCCGAGGACATTGCCGATCGCGTCGAGGTCGAAATCGAAGACATGCCGGCGATCGTCGGCGCCCGCGCGGCGTTGGCTCCCGGCGCTCCGCTCGTCCATGACGAGGCGGCCGGGAACGTCGTGGTCGAAGGGCGGGTCAAAACGCCCGGCTTCGACGCGAAACTGGCGGGCGCGCACCGGCGGGTCAAAGTCGACATCCGCTCGCACCGGCAGAATGCCTTGCCGATGGAACCGCGCGCCGCGCATGCGGCGTGGGATGCCGCCAGCGAACGTGTCACGCTCACCTGTGCGACGCAGATGCCGCACGCGATGCGGACGATCATCGCCGACCTGATCGGGATGCCGGAATCGGATCTGCGGGTGATCGCGCCCGACGTCGGCGGCGGCTTCGGGCAGAAGATGTCGCTGGCGCCTGAATTCGTGGTCGTGACCTGGCTCGCGCGCAAGCTCAGGACGTCGGTGGCATGGGTGGAAGACCGGCGTGAGAACCTCGTCGCCTGCTTCCATAGCCGCGACCAGTCCGTCTCGCTCGAAGGCGCATTCGATGCCGACGCCAAGCTGATCGGCCTCGCCGCGGACATCGTTGCCGATGTCGGCGCCTATTCCTGCTATCCGACGACCTGCGGCGTCGAGCCGCTGATGGCGATGGCGGAGATGCCCGGTCCCTACGACGTGCGCGAATACGCCTGCGTATCGCGCGGGGTCGTGACCAACACCTGTCCGATGGCGCCGTATCGCGGCGTCTCGCGTCCGGTGATCACGTTCACGATCGAGCGGCTGATGGACAAGGCGGCGGCGGCGTTCGGCCTCGACCCGGTCGAGATCCGCCGCCGCAACCTGGTCAAGACGTTTCCCTACACGTCGGCGACCGGGCTCGTGTTCGACGAGGCGACCTATGTCGAGACCATGGAGATGGCGGTCGAAGCCGTCGACGTGCCGGCGTTCCGCGCGCGCCAGGCGAAAGCGCGCGCCGATGGACGCTATCTCGGGCTCGGCCTTGCGACATTTTCCGAGCGCACCGGCTACGGCACGCCGGCCTTCGCGGCGCGCGGCATGGAGGTGACGCCCGGTTGGGAAACCGTCGAGATGACGATGGATCCGTCCGGCTTCGTCGAGGCGCGCATCGGCGCATCCCCGCACGGCCAGGGCCTGCGCACGACGCTGTCGCAGATCATCGCCGACGAGCTCGGCACCTCGCCGGACCGCATCAAGATCGTGCACGGCGACACCGACCGCACGCCGTACGGATGGGGCACCTTCGCCAGCCGCTCGCTGGTGATCGCGGGCGGCGCCACCTTGCTGGCGGCGCGCAAGATCCGCACCAAGCTCATGAAGATGGCGGGCATTCTGCTCGAAGCGTCGGCGGACGACATCGTGCTCGAAGCCGATGTCGCCCGCGTCGCCGGCACCGATCGCGCCATTCCGATCACGACGCTGGCACGCGCCGCCTATCATCAAATCCACCGGTTCAAGGGCGAGATCGCCCCCGGCATCAGCGAGAGCGCGACCTACGATCCGGCCGGAACGTTCTCCAACGCCTGTCATGTCGCCATGGTCGAGGTGGACATCGAGACCGGCCGCGTCATGATCGAGAAGTTCCTGGTGGCCGAGGACGCCGGGCGCCTGATCAATCCGATGATCGTCGACGGGCAAATTCACGGCGGCGTCGCCCAGGGCATCGCCAACGCGCTGCTGGAAGAGATCGTCTACGACGAGACCGGCAATATCCTCACCGCGACGCTGGCGGACTACATGCCGCCGACGGCGCGCGAGATTCCGCCGATCGAGATCCATCATCTGGAGACATTGACGGAAGCCTCCATCACCAAGGCCAAGGGACTGGGCGAGGGCGGCGCGATCGGCGCGCCCGCCGCGGTCGTCAACGCCATCAACGACGCGCTGTCGCCGTTCGGCGTATCGATCGACGAGTTCCCGGCGACGCCGCAGCGCATCCGCGCGGCGCTGCGCGCGGCTGCCGCGCGGGGGCAGGCCTGACATGAACTTCGTCGGACGCTCGGTGACGCGTCTCGAGGACCGGCCCTTGGTGACCGGCCGCGGCCGCTTCGCGGCCGACGTGGCCTTTCCGCGCATGCTGCACATGCGGGTGGTGCGCTCGGCCCACGCGCATGGCCGCATCCTGTCGATCGACACGAGCGCGGCGCTGGCGCTGCCGGGTGTCGTCGCGGTCTGGACGTTGGCCGACGTGGCGGACATTCCGCCGATCGATTTCCGCCTGACCCGCATCGAAGGACTGGCGCCCTACCGCCAGCCGATCCTGGCCCGGAAGCGCGTGCGCTATGTCGGCGAGCCGGTCGCGGCGGTGTTCGCGACCGACCCCTATCTGGCGGAGGACGCCGCCGATCTCGTCGCGGTCGAGGTCGAGGAACTGCCGGTCGTCCTCGACGCCGAGCGCGCGCCCGGGGAATTCGAGGACGGCCGCTCGACCGAGCCGGCGATCGTGGAAAAGTCCTACGGCGATGTCGCCGCGGCGTTTCGCCAGGCGCATGCCGTGGTCGAGCTCGATCTCGCGATCGGGCGCCATTCCGGCGTTCCGCTGGAGACGCGCGGCGCGATCGCGCGCTACGACGCCGCCCGCGACGTGCTGGAGCTTCACGGCGCCGCCAAGGTGCCGCACTGGAATCGCGACAGCATCGCCCGCATGCTGGGCCGCGATCCCTCGACCGTGCACCTGTTCGAGGGCCATGTCGGCGGCGGCTTCGGCATCCGCGGCGAGCTCTATCCCGAGGACGTGCTGGTCTGCCTCGCCGCGCTGCGGCTCGGCCGGCCGGTGAAATGGATCGAGGACCGGCGCGAGCACCTGATCGCGGCCAATCATTCGCGCCAGCAGCGGCACGAGGTGCGCGCCGCGGTCGATGCCGCACGGCCGCATCCTCGCCATCGACGACGAATTCTTCCACGACCAGGGCGGCTACGTGCGCACCCACGCGGCCACGGTGCCCGATCTCGCGGCGGCCATGCTGCCGGGCCCTATCGCGTGCCGGCCTATCGGGCGCTCGGCCATGTCCGGCTCACCAACAAGACGCCGGGCGGCACCTATCGCGCGCCGGGCCGGTTCGAGAGCACGTTCGTGCGCGAGCGGCTGATGGACGCGATCGCGGCGCGATTGGGGATCGATCGCATCGAGGTGCGCCGGCGCAATCTCATTGCCGAGGAGGAGATGCCCTATCGCGCGGCCGCTCGCGACGCTCGGCACCGAGATCGTGCTCGATTCCGGCGACTATGCCGGCCTGCTCGACAAGGCGCTGGCTGCGGTCAAGTGGGACGAGCTGCAGGACGATCTCGCGGCGCCGGCGTGCCGGCGGCGAATGCGTCGGGGCGGGTCTTGCCCTCTTCGTCGAGAAGAGCGGGCTCGGACCGTTCGACGGCGTGCGGGTGTCCGTCGATCGCGTCGGGCCTGGTCGAGGTGGTCACCGGCGCGGCCTCGCTCGGGCAGGGCGTCGAGACGGTGGTGGCGCAGATCTGCGCCGATGCGCTCGGCGTCGACTATCGGCGCGTGCGGGTCGTGCACGGCCGGACCGATCGCATCGCCTTCGGGATGGGCGCCTTTGCGTCGCGCGTCACGGTGATGACCGGCGAGGCGACGCGGCTCGCCGCGGTCGAGGTGCGCGCCAAGGCGATCGATGTCGCGGCCGAGCTGCTGCAGCAACCCGCCGACGCGCTCGACATCGTCGACGGCAAGGTGGTGCGCAAGGCGAGCCGCCGCCGGACCGTCGATGACGCTCGGCGAGATCGCCAAGGCGCTGGAGCCGGCCTCGAAGCTGCGCGGCGCGCGCACGCCCGGGCCTCTCGGCCGACGGCTGGTTCTACACCGATCACATGAACTATCCCTACGGCGTGCACATCGCCGTCGTCAGGGTCGATCGCGACACCGGCGGCGTGACGATCGAGCGCTATCTCGTCGCCTACGACGTCGGCCGCGCCGTCAATCCGATGCTGGTCGAGGGCCAGATCGCCGGCGGCTTCGCGCAGGGGGTCGGCGGCGCGCTGCTCGAGGAATTCCTCTACGACGAGCGCGGCGAGCCGCTGTCGGTCAATTTCGCCGACTACCTCATGCCGACCGCGCGCGAGGTGCCGGCGCTCGACGTGCTGCATCACCGAGGACGCGCCGTCCCCGCTCAATCCGCTCGGGCTGAAGGGCGCCGGCGAGGGCGGCATCAACGCGGTCGGCGCGGCCATCGCCGCGGCCATCGACGATGCGATCGGCATTCCGGGCGCAATCACGCGGCTGCCGGTGACGCCGCAGCGGCTGCGCGCGATCCTCAAGCGCGCCGTACCGCTGAGCGGGCGATGGAGCGTGATCCCGAAAGTCGTCAGG
>CAVRXD010000044.1:0-111451 GCA_963725065.1 uncultured Alphaproteobacteria bacterium | reverse complement strand
AGCGGGCGGAAAGATTACGCGTTCCCCAGGGCGCGGACGATCAAGCTCAATGCGAGATCATCCAGGGCCGAGCGGCCGGAAAGCTCTTGGCGCCGTTCTTCCCGCGCTTGCTGTTGCGCATGGACTTCGCGCCGCAGCATGAGCAACCAGCGCCGTGCGCTGCTTTCATCTGAGCCAGGGACGACGGCGCATGCGCGCTCCTCTCGTTGGTCGCGTGCGCCCTGCGCCGTTCCGCCGGCATCGCGGAAAAATAGGGCGCGGTCAGGAACGCGCGCTCCGCTGCGCGCCCGCAACCCGGGCACGCGTTCGGCTGCTCGCATTCCGCCATCGGCCGCATGGCGGTGAAGGCGCCACAGCGGCCGCAGAGATAGTCGTAGACCGGCATCGGTCGCTCCCTGACGTGAGGCTTGATCACTTGTCCGGAGACATCGGCATCTCGATCCCGCCCAGCAACTGCTTGGTCGGACCGGCGGCGCACGGCATGACGTCGAAATCGAAGATGTCGGTGGGCAGCCACAACGTCGCGCACGCGTTGGGGATGTCGACGACGCCGGAGATGTGGCCCTGGCACGGCGCGGTCCCCAGGATGGCGTAGGCCTGGGCGCGCGAATAGCCGAACTTGGTCAGATATTCGATGGCATTGAGGCAGGCCTGCCGATAGGCGATGTGGACGTCGAGATAGTACTGCTTGCCCTGCTCGTCGACCGAGATGCCTTCGAAGATCAGGTAATCGTTGTAGGTCGGCACGATCGGCGACGGCTTGAAGATCGGGTTCTTGATTCCGTATTTCGCCATGCCGCCCTTGATCACATCGACCTTCAGGTGCAGCCAGCCCGCCATCTCGATGGCGCCGCAGAAGGTGATCTCCCCGTCGCCCTGGCTGAAGTGCAGGTCGCCCATCGAGAGCCCGGCGCCCTTTACGTAGACCGGGAAATAGATCTTCGAGCCGCGCGAGAGGTCCTTGATGTCGCAATTGCCGCCGTGCTCACGCGGCGGGACGGTGCGCGCGCCCTCAGCCGCGATCTTGGCCTTGACGTCGCCCTTGGCGCGGCCGGCATGCGCAGTGGCGGCAAACGGCGGTGCCGCGAGCGGCGGCACGCGATCGGGATCGGTCGCGATGAACGCCATCTCGCGCGTGTTCCAGGTCTCGAGCAGCTTCGGGTCCGGCAGGCAGCCGATCAGGCCGGGATGGATCAGGCCGGCGAAGTTCACGCCCGGCACGTGGCGGGAATGGGTATAGAGCCCCGAAATGTCCCAGATCGATTTCTGCGCCAATGGAAAATGATCGGTGAGAAAGCCACCGCCGTTCTTCTTGGAGAAGAAGCCGTTGAATCCCCAGAGGCTCTCCGGAAGCGCGCCGACATCGAGGAGGTCGACCACAAGGAGGTCGCCTGGCTCCGCGCCCTCGACCCCGATCGGGCCCGACAGGAAGTGCACGATGGTGAGATCGATATCGCGCACGTCGTCCGCGGATTCGTCATTCTGGATGAAGCCGCCGGTCCAGTCGTAGGTCTGGACCACGAAATCATCGCCGGGCTTCACCCAGGCCACCATCGGGATGTCGGGGTGCCAGCGGTTGTGGATCATGTCGTTCTTGTAGGGCGACTCCGACAGATCGATCTCGATCAGCGTCTTCGACGCGGGCGCGCGGGTCTTGTCCATTGTCTGGTGCATGGTTTCTCTCCGTTGGACGTAAAGGTCAGACCGCCAGGAAGCGGGCGATCGCCGCTTCGTCGACATGCTCGCGGCTGTCGGTGTGCACGATCCGGCCGCCCTCCATGACGAAGATACGGTCGGCGATGTCGAGGACGAAGCTCAGCACCTGCTCGCAGACGACGATGCAGAGATTGCGGATGCTGCGGATGTCGCGCAGCAGCCGCGCGATATCCTTGATGATCGACGGCTGGATGCCTTCGGTCGGCTCGTCGAGCAGCAGGACCTTCGGATCGCTCGCCAGCGCCCGCGCGATCGCCAGTTGCTGCTGCTGGCCGCCCGAGAGATTGCCGCCGCGCCGTCCCTCGAAATCCGCCAGGATCGGAAACAGATCGAAGATCTCCCGCGGGATCTCGCGCTTGCCGGTCACGACCAGGCCGGTCTCGATGTTCTCCTTGACCGTCATGGTGCCGAAGATCTGCCGGCCCTGTGGGACGTAAGCGAGTCCGCAGGCGACGCGCTGATGGGGCGCAAGCGCGGTCACGTCGGTGCCGTCCACGACGATCTGGCCCGAGCAAGCCGGCATGACGCCGATGAGAGATTTCATCAGCGTGGACTTGCCCATGCCGTTGCGGCCCACCAGGGCGGCGATCTCGCCCGGTTTGACCGCGAGATCGATGCCGTGAAGGACCTCGCTTTGCCCATAGGCGGAGGAAAGATTGCGAACCTCGAACATCGTCCCGTCGTCCTTCATGGCGCTTTCCGGCGAGCGGAGAACTCTCCGCCGCGAAAAAGCGGATCAACCGCGCTAATGGCCGAGATAGACTTCCTTCACTTTCGGATTGGCCTGCACCGACTGCATATCGCCTTCGGCCAGCACCTTGCCCTGATGCAACACCGTCACGCGATGCGCGATGGTCTCGACGAACTTCATGTCGTGCTCGATCACGATCACCGAGCGGTTCTTGATGATCTGTTTGAGCAGCTCGGCGGTCTTGGCGCGCTCCGAGACGCTCATGCCCGCGACCGGCTCGTCGAGCATCAACAGCTCGGGATCCTGGATCAGCAGCATGCCGATCTCGAGCCACTGTTTTTGGCCGTGGCTCAAGGTTTCCGCCAGCCGATCGAGATGGTCCTGCAGGAAGATCATGGCGGCCACGTCCTTCACCTGCTCGCGGACCTCCTCGGTACGCTTCCAGAACAGCGCGCCTGCCACGTTGCGGCCACGCGGCAGCGAGAGCTCGAGATTTTCGAACACGGTGAGGTCTTCGTAGATCGTGGGGGTCTGGAACTTGCGCCCGATCCCGAGGCGGACGATTTCCTGCTCCTTACGGCCGGTGATTTCCTGGTTCTTGAACTTGATCGAGCCGTCCGAAACCCGGGTCCGGCCGCAGATCAGGTCGAGCACGGTGGTCTTGCCGGCACCGTTCGGGCCGATGATCACCCGCAGTTCGCCCTTGTCGACATAGAGGTTGAGCGCGTTGACCGCCTTGAACCCGTCGAAGGAGACGCTGACGTTCTCGAGTGCGAGGAGAAAGTCGGTGCTGTTGGCCATGATTGCCGTCTCCAACATCATTCCGCCGGCGCCGGGCTCGGCTGGCCGTGGCGCGTGCCGCGCCAGCCTCCCAGCCGCGGGATCAATTGATCGGTCGCCAGGCCCGCCAGACCGCGCGGGAACGCGAGCACCACGGCGATGAACAGGCCGCCCATGGCGAACAACCACAATTCCGGGAACGACTCGGAAAATACGGTCTTGCCCCAGTTGACCAGGAGCGTTCCGACGACAGCGCCGACGACCGACTGCCGGCCGCCGACCGCGCAGAAGATCACCATCTCGATCGAGGGCACGATGCCGACGAACGAAGGCGACATGAACCCGACCTGCAGGGTGAACATCGCACCGCCAACAGCGGCCATGGCAGACGCGAGGCAGAATACGAAGATCTTGAAGTTGGCTACGTCGTAGCCGGAGAACCGGACCCGGTCCTCCTTGTCGCGCGTCGCCACCAGGATGCGGCCGAGCTTGCTCTCTGCCACGAAGCGCGCGAGGAACATGTTGCCCAGCAGCAGGAAGCAGCACACGAAGTAGAGGATGTATTTCGCGCCATCGGTGCGGATGTCCCAGCCCAGCAGCGTGCGCAGGTCGGTGATGCCGTTTATCCCGCCGGTGTAGCCCTGCTGACCAACGATCAGGATCGTCAGCACCGCAGCCAGCGCCTGGGTGATGATGGCGAAGTAGACGCCGCCGACCCGGCGCTTGAACATCGCCGCGCCCAGAATGAAAGCGGCGATCGATGGCACGACGATGACCGCGAGCAGCGTGAACGGCAGCGACTTGAACGGGACCCAGAAGAACGGCAACTCCGTGATCTGGTTCCAGTCCATGAAATCCGGGATGCCGGGCGTGGATTGGATCTTGGTGTTCGCGACGCTGGACGCTTCCAGCTTGAGAAAGGCGGCCATGCAGTAGCCGCCGAGGCCGAAGAATACCCCCTGCCCCAGGCTCAGGATGCCGGTGTGGCCCCAGCACAGCACCAGACCGACGGCGACGAAGGCATAGGTCAGATATTTTCCGACGAGGTTGAGCCGGAAGATGTCGAGCATCAGCGGTAGCACCAGCAGGATGAGCGCCGCGACCAGCGCGAAGCCGATCAGCTCGAGCATGCGGGAATCGATGCGGGTAGCTGGCATTGCGACGGTCACCTTCTGACCTTGAGGACGAACAGCCCCTGCGGTCGCAGCATGAGCAGTCCGATCACCATCAGCAGGGTCAGCACCTTCGCCATCGAGCCGGTGAGGAAGAACTCCAACGTCGATTGCGATTGCGAGATCGTGAATGCCGAGGCCACCGTGCCGAGCAGGCTCTGCGCTCCGCCGAAGACGACCACCAGGAAGGTATCGACGATGTAGAGCTGGCCCGCGGTCGGCCCGGTCGAGCCGATCATGGTGAAGGCGCTGCCGGCGACGCCGGCAATGCCGCATCCGAGCCCGAAGGTGAGCATGTCGATGCGGCGGGTATCGATCCCGACCGCCCCGCTCATGGTGCGGTTCGACACCACCGCGCGCACCTGCAGTCCCCAGCGCGACTTGTAGAGCAGGAGCGCGACGATCCCGGTGATCAGAAGCGTCAGCCCCATCACGAACAGGCCGTTGATCTGCACTTCGATCGAGCCTGCGACGGGGAGCGAGCCCATCATCCACTGCGGCAATTCCACGCCGACCTCACGGGCGCCGAAGGTCGAGCGAAAAGCCTGCTGCATGATCAGGCTCAGCCCCCAGGTCGCAAGCAACGTGTCGAGCGGGCGGGCGTAGAGATGGCGGATGAGCAGCCATTCGACCAGCAGGCCGAGCGCGCCGGCGGCGACGAACGCGATCGCCATCGCAAAGAAAAAGTATCCGCTGTAGAGGCTCGGAAAATGTGTCTCGAACAGATGCGAGCACAGATATGTCATGTAGGCGCCGAGAATCATGAACTCTCCGTGCGCCATGTTGATCACGCCCATCTGCCCGAAGATGATCGCGAGCCCGAGCGCCATGAGCAGGAAAACGGAGAACAAGATGAGACCCGCGAAGCCCTGCATCACCAGGATCGAGCCCAGCTCCGCGAGCGAATAGTCCCCGAACATCCGTAGCTCCGGCGATGGAGAATGGGAGAAGTGCCTCGGCCCGTGGCCGAGGCATCGGAGCGAAAGCCCTACTGATATCCCTTCGGGAACGGATCAGGCTCCATCAGGTCGGCGGTCTCGTAGATGAGATCGTACTGGCCGTCGGGACGGGCGCGGCCGACGCGCGTCTTGCTCCAGAGATGGTGGTTCTCATGGATGCGAACGTAGCCTTCCGGAGCTCCCTTGAACTCGACGCCGGGCGACGCCGCTGCCACCTTGTCGACGTCGAACGAGCCCGCCTTCTCTACTGTGAGCTTCCACAGCCACGGACCTAGATAGGCGGCCTGCGTGACGTCGCCGATGACGATCTTGTCACCCCACATCTTCTTGAACGCCGACACGAACGACTTGTTGTTCGGATTGTCGAGCAACTCGAAGTATTTCATGCAGGCGTAGCCACCGACGATGTTCTCGCCGCCGATACCGAGAATTTCGTCCTCGGTGACCGAAATCGTCATCAGTGTCTGCTTGTTGAGATCGAAACCGGCCGCCTTGAGCTGCTTGTAGAACGCAACATTGGAGCCGCCGACGATGATCGCGTAGATCACGTCGGGCTTGCTCAGCTTCATCTTGTTGATGACAGAGTTGAACTGGGTGTGGCCGAGCGGGAAGTATTCCTCACCGACGACCTTCAGTTTGAGGAAGTTCTCGATGTGCTTGCGCGCGATCTTGTTCGACGTGCGCGGCCAGATGTAGTCGGAACCAAGAAGATAGAAGGTCTTGGCGTTCTTTTCCTTCTGCACCCAGTCCAGCCCGGCGATGATCTGCTGCGTCGCCTCCTGGCCGGTGTAGATGACGTTCTTCGATTGCTCGAGCCCTTCGTAGAACGTCGGGTAGTACAGCATGCCGTTGTACTGCTCGAACACGGGCAGCACCGCCTTGCGCGAAGCCGACGTCCAGCAACCCATGACCGACGCGACCTTGTCGTTCACGAGCAGCTTCTTGGCCTTCTCGGCGAAGGTCGGCCAGTCGCTGCCGCCGTCCTCCTGGATGAACTTGATCTTGCGACCGAGCACGCCGCCCTCGGCGTTGATCTGCTCGATCGCGAGTTTCTCCGCCTGCACCGAGCCGGTCTCGCTGATCGCCATGGTGCCGGTGACGGAATGCAGGATGCCGACCGTGACCTCGGTATCGGTCACCGCCAGTCCGGTCGTATTGACCTTCGCCGTCGGAAACTGCTGGGCGAACGCGCCCGGCGCGAGCATCGCGGTCGCCGATACAGCCGCGGCACCGGCCAGAAGTTCGCGACGGTTCAGGGTTGAAAGGTGGGGAATGCGCTTTCCGGATGACATGCGACGCCTCTATCCAGCTTGATTGGACCGCGGGCGAGTCGCGCTCGCCTTGAATCCCAGATTGCGCCGACTTGCTGCGCTGCAGCATACGTCGATTGACGTATATGCCTACGCCAGACGCCGTATCAAAATGCGATAAATGCTAGGGATGCAGGCCCATGCGGTGGTCGCTCATGTCGCACGTCCGGTGCTTTATTTTGCAGCGCACAGTGCTTGGTTTTTCGTCACACGAGCGCGCCCGCGCGGCGTTAAAGTTCGCGGGCCGGACCGAAGAGAACCCAGCGTTCGCAAGCCGAGGGTAGGAAACCGCGAGGGGCGCGAAAGCGGGCGACGGCCAGGTCGAGACGGACCATGACAGCGCAACAACGCATTGTTCGCGTCCGGCGCAATTACAATCAGTGGGTCGCCAACCAGACGCTGGAGGACTATGCGCTTCGCTTCACCGCGAAAAGCGCGCGCAAATGGTCGAGCTTCGCGGTGGCCAACACCGCCATCGGCGCGGTTTCCTTCCTCGCGCTCGAAGCCATTGGCGGCTCGATCACGGTCAATTACGGCTTCATCAACGCGGCCAGCGCGATCCTCGTGGTCGGCGCGCTGATCTTTCTGACCAGCGTACCGATCGCCTATTACGCCGCGACCTATGGCGTCGATATCGATCTTCTGACCCGCGGTGCCGGCTTCGGCTATATCGGCTCGACGATCACCTCGTTGATCTACGCCTCCTTCACCTTTCTGTTCTTTGCCATCGAAGCGGCCATCATGTCGCTTGCGCTGGAAATGTGCTTCGGCATTCCGCTGTTCGCCGGCTACGTGCTGAGTTCGCTGATCGTCATTCCATTGGTCACCCACGGCATCACCTTCATCAGCCGGCTGCAGCTGTGGACGCAACCGGTCTGGATCGTGCTGCATCTCATTCCCTTCGTTTTCATCGCATTCGCGGACCTCAAGTCGTTCGAACGATGGACCGGCTTTTCCGGGATCGGGGGCGTAGATGGGCGGTCGTTCAATCTCGTGCTGTTCGGCACCGCCGCAACCGTGGTGTTCTCGCTGATCGCGCAGATCGGCGAGCAGGTGGACTTCCTGCGATTTCTCCCGCCGCCTGGCAGTCGTGGGCGGCTGAGCTGGTGGACCGCCTATTTGTCCGCCGGTCCCGGCTGGATCGTCCCCGGCGTGCTGAAGATGCTGGCGGGGTCGTTCCTGGCTTTTCTCGCCATCGAGCATCTGGTCCCGCCGCAGAGCGCCGCCGAGCCCACGCAGATGTATCTGGTCGGGTTCGGATACGTGTTCTCGTCGCCGCAGCTCGCGCTCGCGTTCACCGGCGCTTTCGTCATCATTTCGCAGATCAAGATCAACGTCACCAACGCCTATGCCGGTTCGATCGCGTGGTCGAACTTCTTCTCGCGCCTCACCCACAGCCACCCGGGCCGCGTGGTGTGGCTCGTCTTCAATGTCACGATCGCGCTCATGCTGATGGAGCTCGGCATCTTCAAGATGCTGGAGCACATCCTTGGGCTTTACTCCATCGTGGCGGTCGCCTGGGTCGGCGCGCTGGTGGCGGACCTCGCCATCAACAAGCCGCTCGGCCTCAGCCCTGCCGGGATCGAATTCAAGCGCGCCCATCTCTACGACATCAATCCGGTGGGGGTCGGAGCGATGCTGGCCGCGACGGTGGCCGGCATCGTGGCGTTCTTCGGCGTGCTCGGGACCACGCTGCAATCGCTGTCGGCATTTCTCGCGCTCGCGGTCGCCTTCGTCATGGCGCCGGCGATCGCTTATGTCACGAAGAGCCGTTTCTACATCGCCCGCGCGCCGCGGCAGAATTGGAGCGGACATGCCCTGATCCGGTGCGCGATCTGCGAGCATCCGTTCGAGACCGAGGACATGGCGCACTGCCCGGCATATTCCGGGCCGATCTGCTCGCTGTGCTGCTCGCTCGAAACGCGCTGCCGCGATTGCTGCAAGCCGCAGGCGCGCATCTCGACCCAGGTGCTCGGCGTGGTCAACCAGGTCCTGCCCGACTGGATCGCGACGCCGCTCAATACCGATATCGGCCGATATCTCGGGGTGCTCCTCCTCTTCGGCGGCGTGATCGGCTCGGTGCTGTCGCTTGTCTACTTTCAGGTTTCGCTCGATTCCGACGCGCCCAAGGCGGTCCTGAAATCGACGTTGTGGACGGTGTTTTTCATTCTCACCATCATCGCCGGCGTCGCCGCCTGGCTGTTCGTGCTCGCCCAGGACAGCCGTCGCGTCGCCGAGGAGGAGAGCCGCCGGCAGACCGATCTGTTGATGAACGAGATCGAGGCCCACAAGCGCACCGATGCCAAGCTGCAGAAGGCCAAGGAGCTTGCGGAAGCGGCGAGCAACGCCAAGAGCCGTCACGTTGTGGGCTTAAGCCACGAGTTGCGCACGCCGCTCAATGCCATCCTCGGCTACTCGCAATTGCTGGAACGCGACCCGGAGCTTCCGTCGCGGCGGGTCGACGCCGTCAAGGTCGTGCGCCGGAGCGCGGAGCACCTGTCCGGGCTGATCGACGGGCTGCTCGACATATCGAAGATCGAAGCGGGACGCTTTCACCTCAGCCGCAACGAGGTGCACACCGCGGATTTCCTCGAGCAGCTGGTGGACATGTTCAGCCTGCAGGCGACCGCGAAGGGTGTCGAGTTCCGCTATATCCCGTCGAAGCACCTACCGGTGGTGGTCCACACCGACGAGAACAGGCTGCGGCAGATCCTGATCAACCTGCTGTCGAATGCCATCAAATTCACCGACGTGGGTCACGTCGTCTTTCGGGTGGACTACCGTTACCAGGTTGCCCAATTCACGATCGAGGATACCGGCGTCGGCATCCACAGGAGCGATCTCGAGCGGATCTTTCTCCCGTTCGAACGAGCGCGCACGGCACGCGCCAAAGCGACGGTCGGGACCGGTCTAGGCCTGACCATCACCAAGCTTTTGACCAACGTGATGGGCGGCGACCTCACGGTCAAAAGCGAAGTCGACAAGGGCAGCAGCTTCCGGGTCAAGTTGCTGCTTTCGGAAGTCTCACGGCCACGCATCGCCTCGACGAAAGAGGATCGCGTGCGCGGCTATGTCGGGCCGCGTCAGACCATCCTGGTCGTCGACGACAACGAGATCCAGCGCGGGCTCGCGCGCGACCTCTTGGCACCATTGGGATTCGAGGTTTTGACCGCGTCGACCGGCATGGAATGCCTGGCGCTCGCCGACCGGCACAAGCCGAACCTCATCCTGCTCGATATCGCCATGCCCGAGATGGACGGCTGGGAGGTCGCACGCCGGCTGCGACAGGCTTCGCGCGAGCCTACCGCCATCGTCATATTGTCGGCCAACGCCATCGATCCCAGCCGGCTGCTGGAGGGAGAACGCCTGCACGACGATTACGTGATGAAGCCGATCGATCTGCGCCAGCTGCTCAAGAAGATCCACGCGCTCCTCAACATCGAATGGACCTACGAGCCGGAGCCCGAGTCGAAGCCGGTTCCTGCGATCGCATCGGGACCATTCGCGCTGCCCGCCGGCAGCGACCTCGATGAGCTGATCGGTCTGGGCGAGATCGGCCACGTTCGCAAGATTCTCGAGAAGCTGCGCGAGATCGAGCAGAGCTCGCCGGAATGCGGCGATTTCGTCGTGCACATGCGCACCATCGTGAATGCGTTCGACCTGCGGCGGTACGCGGCGGCGCTGGAGGCAATTCGTAGCAGCCATGCGTAAGAAGGAAAGCAGAGACATCGTGCTTGTGGTCGATGACTCGCCCGAGACACTGCGCATGCTGACCGATGCGATCGAGGACGCCGGCATGACCGTATTGGTCGCACGCGAAGGCGAATACGCGCTTTCGATCATCGAGCGGGTGCTTCCCGACATCATCCTCATGGACGCGCTGATGCCGGGAACCGATGGCTTCGAGACCTGCCGTCGCCTGAAGCAGAACAAAGCCCTGGCCCATGTGCCGGTCATCTTCATGACCGGCCTGAGCGACACCGAGCACATCATCCAGGGTCTGGAGGCCGGCGGCGTTGACTACGTCACCAAGCCGCTCGTGCCCGGCGAGTTGCTGGCGCGCATTCGCGTCCATCTCGCCAACGCGCGCATCTCGCACAGCGCACGCACGGCGCTTGACGCGTTCGGCCGCTTTCTGCTGGCGGCGAGCGGCACCGGCAGGATCCTGTGGTGTACGCCGCAGGCGGGGCGGCTGCTGGGAAAAGCATTCAGGGATTTCGACACGGACCAATACGTTCTCCCTCGCAGCGTGCAGGACTGGCTTCAGCAATGCGCGGCCGGTCAGGCGTCGTCGTCGCCGCCGATTGACCTCAAGGCCGATGCCTTCTCGCCCAAGCTTCAGCTTCTCTATGTCGGCCAGATCGGGCCCGACGAGAATCTGCTCCGGCTGATCGAGGGCGATCTCGGCAGCGACCAGACGGTCTTGCGGAAGAAACTCTCGGTGACCGAGCGCGAGGCTGAGGTCCTGCTGTGGATCGCGCGCGGCAAGTCCAACCGCGACATCGCGGAGATTCTCAGCCTCAGCCCGCGCACGGTGAACAAGCATCTCGAGCAGATCTACGCCAAGCTCGGGGTCGAGAACCGCACCTCCGCCGCCGCCCTCGCCGTGCGGACCCTGGGCGTCCGATAAGGTCAGGCATTGCCTGCCGACAAAGTGGGCAATCAGCGGCAAGCTGCACAATTAGGCGGCTACCAACCCCAGGTCGGCGGCGAAATCACGCGCGGGCCGGCATGGCACCGACTTTGCAAATCTCCATGCGAACGAGGCGCTCGGCGCCTTTCAATCCGAGAGGTCGGTATCATGAGATCGATCAAATGGGCGCTCGCCCTGGCTGCGGCGGCCATCACGGTCCTGACATTCAACGCCGCATCCGCGCAAGGCACGCTCCGCATCGGAATGACCGCGTCCGACATTCCGCTCACCACCGGTCAGACCGACCAGGGCGGCGAAGGCATGCGGTTCATGGGCTATACCGTCTATGACGGGCTGATCAATTGGGACCTGTCGAGCTTCGACAAGCCCTCGGACCTAGTGCCGGGACTGGCGACCAGCTACGGCGTCGATCCCGCCGACGCCAGCAAGAACAAATGGATATTCAAGATCCGCGAGGGTGTGAAATTCCACGACGGCTCGGAGTTCACCGCCGACACCGCAGTCTGGAACTTCGACAAGCTGCTCAAGAACGACAGCCCGCAATTCGACCAGCGCCAGTCAGCCCAGGGTCGTTCCCGCATTCCATCGGTCGCGTCCTACAAGGCGGTCGACAAATATACGCTGGAGATCGTCACCAAATCGCCGGACGCGTCCCTGCCCTACCAACTCGCCTGGATCATGATGTCGTCACCGGCGCAGTGGGAGAAGCTCGGCAAGAGCTGGGAAGCATTCGCCAAGACTCCGTCGGGCACCGGGCCCTGGAAGCTCACGCTGTTCGCGCCACGCGAACGCGCCGAAATGGTTCCCAACAAGGAGTATTGGGACAAGGCCCGGATTCCCAAGCTCGACAAGCTCGTCCTGCTGCCACTACCGGAGCCCAACGCCCGTGTGGCGGCGCTGCGCGCCGGCCAGGTCGATTGGATCGAAGCGCCCGCCCCCGACGCGGTCGCATCGCTGAAGTCGGCCGGCTTCAAGATCATCACCAATGCCTATCCCCACAATTGGACGTGGCATCTCTCGCGCGTCGAAGGCTCGCCCTGGAACGACATCCGGGTACGCAAGGCCGCCAATCTGGCGATCGACCGCGAAGGCATGCAGGAGCTTCTCTCCGGCCTGATGATTCCGGCGGAGGGCTTCATGCCGCCCGGCCATCAATGGTTCGGCAAGCCGACCTTCAAACTCAAATATGAGCCGGCCGAAGCCAAGAAGCTGTTGAAGGAAGCCGGCTACGGACCGGACAAGCCTCTGGTACTGAAAGCTTTGATCTCGCCGTCCGGCTCGGGCCAGATGCAGCCGCTGCCGATGAACGAATTCATCCAGCAGAACCTCGCCGAGGTCGGGATCAAGGTCGACTTCGAGGTGGTGGAATGGAATCAGCTCATCAATATCTGGCGCGCGGGAGCGACCGACCCGAGCGCAAAGGGAGGCCAGAGCCTCAACTTCACCTACTTCATCCAGGATCCGTTCACCGGATTCATCCGGCACATGCAATGCAACCTGAAAGCGCCGAGCGGCACCAACTGGGGTCATTATTGCGACCCCGCGATGGACAAGCTGCTCGATGAAGTCCGCAACAGCTTCGACCCGAAGGAGCAGACCGCCGTGCTGCAGAAGGTGCACGAGAAAATGGTGGACGAGGCGTTGTTCCTGATGGTCACGCACGACGTGAACGCGCGCGCGCTGAGCCCCAAGGTGAAGAACTTCGTTCAGGCCAAGAACTGGTTCCAGGACTTCTCGCCCATCAGCATGGGCAACTGACGCGAGGACCCGTTTGCAAACCGTCAGCGGGGACCGCGCGCGGCTCCCGCTGCGAACCGGCGTCAAGGCTGAGGACGGCTCACCATGCTCCTCTACACCCTCAGGCGCATCCTCTACGTCACGCCCGTGGCGATCGGCGTCAGCATCATCTGCTTTCTGCTCGTGCACCTGGCGCCGGGCGATCCCCTCACCGCCGTCATGCCGATCGACGCGACCGCCGCGCAGCAGGCCGAAATGCGCCAAGCCTACGGCTTTGATCGGCCGTTGCCGATCCAGTACGGCATCTGGCTGTGGAAGGTGTTGCACGGCGACCTCGGCAACTCGATCGCCAGCGGCCGGCCGGTGCTGAGCGAGGTCAGCCGGGCGGTTGGCAATTCGCTGATCCTCGCTTCGGTCGCAACCCTGATCGGCTTCACGTTCGGCACCTTCTTCGGGTTCGTCGCCGGATATTTTCGAGATTCTCCGCTCGACAAGGCGGCCTCCGCGCTCTCGGTATTCGGCGTCAGCGTGCCGCATTATTGGCTCGGCATCGTCCTGGTCATCATCTTCTCCGCTCAGCTCGGCTGGCTGCCGCCGACCGGCGCGGGTCCGGATGGTTCCGGCAATTGGCGGCCGGACACCGAACACCTGCGCTACATCATCCTGCCGGCGATCACGATGTCGGTCATTCCGATGGGCATCATCGCCCGCACCGTGCGTGCGCTCGTCGCCGACATCCTCTCGCAGGAATTCGTGCAGGCGCTGCGCGCCAAAGGCCTCGGCGAATGGGGCGTGTTCAAGCATGTGGTGACCAATGCCGCGCCCACGGCACTCGCCGTCATGGGACTGCAACTCGGCTACCTGCTCGGCGGCTCGATCCTGATCGAAACCGTGTTCGCCTGGCCGGGAACCGGATTCCTGCTGAACGCGGCGATCTTCCAGCGCGACCTGCCGTTGCTGCAGGGCACCATCCTCGTGCTCGCGATGTTCTTCGTCATGCTCAATCTGCTGGTCGACGTGCTGCAGACCACGCTCGATCCCCGTATCCAGCGGACGTGACCGATGACTGCGATCGCTGATGCGTTGATCCATGCGCCGGTCCCGAAAAGCCGGGGCTATTGGGCCAGCGTCGCGGTCCGGCTGTCGCGCGACCCCGTGGCCATGGTCGCGCTCGCCGTGGTGCTCGCCATCGTGCTGGCGGCGGTCTTCGCGCCGCTGATCGCGCCTGCCGATCCGCTCAAGGGGTCGATGATCCGGCGGCTGCGCCCGATCGGGTTTCCCGGCTATCCGCTCGGCTCGGACGAGCTCGGGCGCGACATGCTCACGCGCCTGATCTACGGCGGCCGGCTGTCGCTCTTCATCGGCGTCACCCCGGTGCTGTGCGCTTTCGTGATCGGTTCCGGCATCGGCATCTTCGCGGGATATCTCGGCGGTTGGGTCAACACCATGCTGATGCGCGTCATCGATGTGTTTTTTGCGTTTCCGTCGGTGCTGCTCGCGATCGCACTTTCGGGCGCGCTCGGCGCCGGAATTCTCAACTCGATCGTCTCGCTCACGATCGTCTTCGTGCCGCAGATTGCGCGCGTGGCCGAGAGCGTCACCACCCAGATTCGCACCCGCGATTACGTCGAGGCCGCGCGCATTTCGGGCGCGGGGCCGATCACGATCGTCCGCGTTCACGTCCTCGGCAACGTACTGGGGCCGATTTTCGTCTATTCGACCAGCCTGATCAGCGTGTCGATGATCCTTGCCGCGGGGCTGTCCTTCCTCGGCCTCGGGGTGAAGCCGCCCGAGCCGGAATGGGGGCTGATGCTCAACACGCTCCGCACCGCGATCTACACCCAGCCGATGGTCGCCGCCCTGCCAGGCGTGATGATCTTCCTGACCTCGATCTCGTTCAATCTGTTCTCCGACGGGCTGCGCTCGGCGATGGAAGTCAGGCAATGAGCGCAGGCCGGGAGGAAACCCACGACGGCGTCGCGGCCGTTGCGGCCGACCCGCGCGATCGCGGTGGGCCGGGCACGCCGCTGCTGTCGGTGCGGGGGCTGATCAAGCACTTTGGCCGCAAGGCCGGTCTTCTGACCAAGGCCGGGGCGCTGGTGCGCGCCGTCGACGGCGTCGACTTCGACGTCGCCAAAGGCGAGACGCTCGGCATCGTCGGCGAGTTCGGCTGCGGGAAGTCCACCACCGCGCGTCTGATCATGCAGATCATCACGCCCGATGCGGGCGACATCCTGTTCGACGGAGAAGCCGTGGGCTCGAGCGCGCTCGATCTCGCGGCCTTCCGCGAGCAGGTGCAGATGGTGTTCCAGGACAGCTACGCTTCGCTCAATCCGCGGCTCACGGTCGAGGACACCGTCGCATTCGGCCCGCGCGTTCATGGCGCCTCGCGACGGGCGGCGGTCTCGCGCGCGCATGATCTGCTGCATCGGGTGGGGCTCGAGCCGTCGCGCTTCGCCGGGCGTTATCCGCATGAAATTTCGGGCGGGCAACGGCAGCGCGTCAACATCGCCCGCGGCCTCGCACTCGAGCCACGGCTTCTGATCCTCGACGAGGCGGTCTCCGCGCTCGACAAGTCGGTCGAAGCACAGGTGCTCAATCTCCTGCTCGACCTCAAGGACGAATTCGGCCTGACCTTCATCTTCATCTCCCACGACCTCAACGTCGTGCGCTTCATGTCGGATCGAGTGATGGTGATGTATCTCGGCAAGGTCGCCGAGGTCGGTCCCGCCGATGCGATATTCAGCGCGCCGCGGCATCCCTATACCGAGGCGTTGCTTGCCTCCATGCCGTCGATGGACCCGAACCACCGCACCCACGAGGCACCGATCTCGGGCGACCCGCCCAATCCGATCAATCCGCCGCCCGGCTGCCGTTTCCACACACGCTGCAAGATGGTCACCGCGTTGTGCGCGCACGCCGAGCCGCCGCTTTACGACGTGGGCGGCGGACATCTCGCGGCATGCCACATGGCCAACCCGGCCTCCGGCCATCCGCGCCTGGCAGCGGCCTGAGCAGGGAAACGAGATGAACCCTGTCGCCCCGATCGTGGACGTCCAAAGCCTGACCGTCGATTTCGGCACCGGCGCCAGGACCGTTCGCGCCGTCGCGGGGGTCGATCTCACCCTCGCCAGGGGCGAGACCGTGGCGCTCCTCGGCGAATCCGGCTCCGGCAAGAGCGTCACGCTACGCGCGCTCATGCGTCTGCACCCGAAGTCGGCGCGCATCGACGGATCAATCGTGGTCGACGGGCACGATGTGCTCGAGATGCCCGCACGTGCGCTCGCGCGCTACCGCGGTGGCGTCGTCTCCATGGTGTTCCAGGATCCGGGCCTCGCCTTCGATCCGGTCTATCGCATCGGCGACCAGATCGCCGAAGCCGTCGTCCGGCACATGGGAACCTCGCTGCGCGCAGGACGCGCGCGTGCGCTCGAATTGTTCGAACGCGTGCGCATTCCCTCGCCCGAGCGCAGGCTCGACAATTATCCGCATGAAATGTCGGGCGGCATGCGCCAGCGGGCGATGATCGCGCTGGCGCTGGCCTGCGGGCCGAAGGTCCTGCTCGCCGACGAGCCGACCACGGCACTCGATGCCACGGTGCAAATCCAGGTGCTCCTCCTCCTGCGCGAACTCCAGCGCGAACTGGGGCTCGCGGTCATTTTCGTCACCCACGACATCGGCGTTGCGGTCGAGGTGGCCGACCGTATTGCCGTGATGTATGGCGGCCGCATCGTCGAGATGGGCTCGTGCGCCGGCGTCATTCGCGCCCCGGCGCATCCCTACACCCAGGGTCTGCTGGCTTCACGCGCCGGCCACAGCGTGGCCAAAGGCGGCCGTCTCGTCGCCATTCCCGGCTCGCCGCCGGACCTCGCCAATCTGCCTCCGGGCTGCGCGTTTGCGCCGCGTTGCAGCCGGGCGATCGACTTTTGCCGGGCGTCCGTTCCCGATCCGGTGACGATCGAACCCGGTCATTTCGCCTGTTGCGTGCGCGTGCAGGCGCCGGCATGCTCGTTCGCACGCGCCGACGGCGCTACGTTCGCGCCCGGTGCGGTGGGCTGAGCCCATTGCCTCATCGACCTCGGATGCGCGTGGCATGGCGGCATCGCCTCGGATCGACCTCGACCGCCTGCTCGGCAGGCTCGACACATTCAATCGCATCGGAGCTTTGCCCGGCGGCGGCAATTGCCGGCTTGCGCTCTCCGACGACGACCGCGCCGGGCGTGACCTGCTGGTGCAGTGGATGCGTGAACTCGGCCTGGCCGTCACCATCGACGCTATCGGCAACATCATCGGCGTGCGCGGCGGACGCGAGGACACGGCCGCCGTGATGTTCGGCTCGCATGTCGATACGGTCGGAACCGGCGGCCGTTACGACGGTCTCTACGGCGTGCTCGCCGGTCTGGAAGCCTGCCACGCGCTCAACGATGCCGGCATCGCCACGCGCCGGCCGCTGGCGCTGGTGGCTTTCACCAACGAAGAGGGCTCGCGCTTTCCGCCCTATGCGATGGGCAGCCTGGTCTATGTCGGCGGCCTCGCGCTCGAGGATGCCTACGCGATCCGCGGCATCGACGGCGCAACCGTCGGCGAGGAGCTGCGGCGCATCGGCTATGTGGGCGACGCCAAGCCCGGCTGGCTGACGCCGCACGCTTATCTGGAATTGCATATCGAGCAGGGGCCGATCCTCGAAGACGAGGGCCTCGTCATCGCCGCGGTCGAGGGCATTACCGGGCTCGCGTGGACCGAAGTCGCGATCACCGGCCGGGCCTCGCATGCCGGCACGACGCCGATGCATCTGCGGCGCGACGCGGCCTATGCCGCCGCCGAGATCACCGTATTCGTGCGCCGGCTCGCGCAAAGCATGGGCGGCCATCAGCGGGCCACCGTCGGCCGGATCGAGCTTTACCCGAACCTCGTGAACGTCGTCGCGGAACGGGCTGTTCTCACCGTCGATCTGCGCAACACCGACGAAGCCCGGCTGCAGGAGGCGGAGCAGCAGTTTGCCAACTTTCTCGATCGCCTCGCCGTTCAGGAGCGGGTTGCCATCTCCACGCGCAGCCTCGCCCGGTTCGAGCCGGTCTCGTTTCCGGGCGAGATGGTGGCGCTGGTCGAAGCCACGGCGCGCGACCTCGGCCTTCCCTGCCGCCGGCTCCCATCCGGCGCCGGCCACGACGCGCAAATGATGGCGCGACTTTGCCCGGCCGGCATGATCTTCGTGCCGAGCGTCGGCGGGCTGAGCCACAACGTGCGCGAACATACCAAGCCCGAGCATCTGCAGGCCGGCGCCGCCGTGCTGCTGCACGCGGCGCTGCGCCTCGCGCGCTAGTGTGGCGCATTTGACGTTCCTATCAGTATTGGCCGCGAGTCCTTCATAGGAAGTCAAATGCAAAGCCACACTAGGATCATGACTTGCTAGTGTCCCTTTGTTTCCGACGTTCGTAAAAGCGGGTGCTGCGAGATGATACGAACGTCGGAAACGGGACACTAGCCTACATCCGCACGCCCAGCCGCAGCGCCAGCACGAGGCCGGCCGCGACCAGAGCGACGTTGACCACCGACAACGCCGCCACGAGCTCCAGCGACCCGCCGCCGAACAGCGAGACGATGAGCGCGCCCAGCACCTCGGTGCCGGGCCCCTGCAGATAGACGCCGGTGGAGTACTCGCGCACGAAGATCATGAAGCAAAGGAGCCATGAGCTCACCAGCCCGAACCGGATCAGCGGCACCGTCACGTCGCGCACGACCCTCGCCGGCCCCGCACCCGCGATCCGCGCGGCCTCTTCCAGCTCCGGCGCAATCTGCGACAGCGAGGCCGAAATCAGTCGCAGTCCGAAGGCGAGCCACACCACGCTGTAGGCAAGCCAGATCCCGACCAGGGAACTGCGCAGAACCCCGAGATAGGGCACGAACAGAAACACCCAGAGGAATGCAAGCCCGGCCACCAGCCCCGGCAGCGACCTCGGCAACAGCACGAGATAGTCGACCATCGCGACGAAGCGGCTGCGCCAGCGATGGGTCACCAGCGCGATCAGCCCATAGGCGGCGACCGAGACGGCAGCGCCGACGGTCGCCAGCAGGAACGTGTTGATGATGCTGCCCATCAGGTTCGGATGCTCGGCGAGATCGCGAAAATTCTGCAGCGTCAGGGTGTCGAAGGGATTGATGCCCTCGCCCCAACGGCTGACGAAGGCGCGCAGGAGCACGCCGGAGAGCGGAAGGACGATGGCAATCGCCAGCCAGGCTGCAATGCAGGCGAGCGCAAGCCAGCGCCAGCGGCCGAGGCGCAGCGGCCCGGACTGGCCGCCTCGGCCGCCCACGGTGACGTAGCGCTCGGCCACGCGCAGCAGATGGCGCTGAAAGTAGACCAGCGGCAACGTCACCAGGGCGATCGCCACCACCACCACGGCCATGAGCTGATACGACGGCGTGCCCAGAATATTCGTCAGCTTGAAAAGATAGGTGGTCAGGACCAGCACGTTGGCGGGATCGCCGATGACGAGCGGCAACCCGAACAGCTCGAATCCCAGGAAAAAGATCAGGACGCCGCTATAGACGAGCGCCGGCCAGACCAGCGGCAGGCTTATGGTCAGCGCGACGCGCCATGGCGCCGCCCCCAGGATGCGCGCCTGCTCTTCGAGCTCGAGGTTGATCTTGCGCAACGAAGCCGACGAAAACAGATAGACATGCGGCACATGGGTGAGGCCCGCGATGATGATCAGGCTGGTCAGCGAGTACAGATTCCAGGGAACGAAACCGATCAGGCCCTTGACCGCC
Organism: uncultured Alphaproteobacteria bacterium; assembly: GCA_963725065.1. Lineage (GTDB taxonomy): Bacteria > Pseudomonadota > Alphaproteobacteria > Rhizobiales > Xanthobacteraceae > VAZQ01. Next base: position 91,661 of record CAVRXD010000044.1, on the reverse strand, counting down.
AGCGATGCGAAGCCCACCGGGCCGATGGCAACCACATAACCGAAGGCGATGACGATCGGCGACAACACGATCGGCACCAGCAGCGCGGGCTCGATCAGGTGCTTCGCCGGCAGGTCGGTGCGCACGACCAGGAAGGCGAGCAGTCCACCGAGCGGCACGGCGATCGCGGTCATGCCGGCGGCGAGCACGACCGAGGTCACAAAGGCGCGGGCGAAGTCCGGTTCACCTAAGACAAAGGCGTAGGATGCAAGGCTCAGTCGTGCCGCGGGTGAGAAAAACGGCTCGTCCAGGACGCTCTGATAGACCACCACTCCGACCGGCAGCAGGACCACCGCGGCGAGGATCACGACCGTCGGCAGGCGGAACCAGATCATGCTCGCAGATCGAAGCGTGGAACGATCATCGATTGCTACTGGGCGCGCGCGGTTTCCTGCCACCTGCGCATCGTCGCGAGGCGCTTCGCCGGCGCCAGCGCGGTGAGGAGGCTCATGTCGACCGGGATCGGCTTGAGGCGGCTGCCGAGCTCCTTCGCCAGCGCAGGCGCGGAATACGGTCCCTCGACATCGTCGCGCAGCGAGAACAGCATGGCCTGGTTGGCCATGATCGTCTGCGCGCGGGCCGAGAGCAGGTAATCCATGAACAGCTTGGCCGCGTTCGGACGCTTTGCATTCTTGGGGATGAACGCGACCCGCGACATGACCAGCACGTAGTCGCTCGGATAGACCAGCCCGAGATCCGGATCCTTTTTCTGCCGGAGCACGACGTAGGAACCGATCACGTTGAATCCGAGCAGGTGCTCGCCGGATGTGATCCGCTCGATCATGGTGCCGCTGGAGGGATAGAACCGGCCGGTGCCGCGTCCGAAGGCCGCCGCGAGCTCCCAGAATTGCGGAAAGTATTTCTCATCCTGCGTCATGAGCAGGAAGCCAAAGCCGCTCTTCTCCGGATCGTAGGAGGTCAGCTTGCCGCCGGCGAGAAGCTGCGGACGCTCCTTGAGAAGGCGCAGGAGATCGCCGTGCGAGGCCGGCACCGCATCCGCCGGGAACAGGCGCTTGTTGTAAGCGATCACCAGCGGCTCGAACGTCGTCCCCCAGGCGCGATCCTCGTATACCGCCCATTTCGGCATCTTCGCCGATTCCGGAGAGTGATGGGTCAGCGCGTGGCCGTCGGCGACCAGCTTGAGTTGAAGATCCATCGACCCGCTCCACAGCACGTCGGCGGTCTCGGCGTTGGCGGCGGTCTCGCTGAGATAGCGGTTGTAGATCTCGGTCGAGTTGAGATCGTAATATCTGGTCTGTACCTTGGGATAGAGAGCGCGAAAATCCTTGAGCAAGGCATCGGCGCTGGCGGAATTGGTCGCGGAATAGACCGCGACGCTGCCTTCCTGCTCCGCCGCCGAAATGATCGCCTGGTAATCCGCCGGATATCCCGGCGGCACGCCTTGCGCCGAAGCGAAGGCGAGCGTTCCCAACAGAAGGGCCGACGCGAGCGCGGAGCGTTTCACGGACGTTTCTCCTTGGGCCGGGACGCGGTCTGGTGTTATTGGCTTGGCCGGACGCGGAGTATCATCAGATCGGCAACCGGCGGGCGCGCTCATCCTACCTCGGACGGCAGCAGCGATCCACTCCCGCCGGACCCCCACACAGGTTTTGCAAATGGCGAAAGAGACGGTGCAGGTCGCAGACTACGCTGTATCCTGTCGCTACGACGACTTCCCGTCCGACGTTATCGAACGCGCCAAGCAGTGCATCACCGACACGATCGCCACCATCATCTTCGGCTATGACCTGCCTTGGAGCCGGATCGCCGTCGCCTTTGCAGAGAAGAACGGCGCCGGCGGCAAGAGCCGCATTCTCGGACCCGGCGGAGCGCGCGTGCACGCGCCATCGGCGGCCCTGGCCAACGGCTGCCTCGCCCATGCTTTCGAGATGGACAATCTCACCTGGCCGAGCACCGGCGTGCATCCGGGCGCGACTCTTCTCGCTCCCGGCCTTGCCGTGGCGCAGGAGCGCGGCAACGGCGGACGCGAGCTGATTACCGCCTTCCTCGCCGGCGCCGAGGTCATGATCCGGATCGGGCGCGCAACCCACCACAGCAACGAGGGTCGCGGTTTCCACGCGCCCGGCACCACCGGCCCGTTCGGCGCGGCGATCGCCTGCGGGCGGTTGATGGGCCTCGACGCCGCGCACATGCAGAACGCGCTTGGCGTCGCGGGATCGCTGTCCTGCGGGCTGATGGAATTCGCCCGCTCGGGGACCGGCGCGATGGTCAAGCGTCTCCATCTCGGACGGGCGGCCGAAAGCGGCGTGCTGGCGGCGAGTCTCGCAGCCGATGGATTCACCGGTCCGGTGAGCGTGCTCGAAGGCGAGTTCGGCTTCCTGCGTGTGTTCTGCGGCGACGCATTCGATGCGGGCGAGCTCACCCGCGGCCTCGGTGACAGCTACGCAACGCGCTCGATCATGCTCAAGCGCTTTCCCTGCCACATCACCGCGCACACCTCCGTGCAGGCAATCTTGGACCTGCGCGCCGAGCACCGCTATGACGGCGCCGACGTCGCCTCGATCCACATTGCCGGCAATGACAAGATGGCGAGGGTCAACAACATCGCCTCCCCGACCGACATCATGATGGCCCAATACAGCATTCCGTTCTGCGTTGCGCTCGCCCATGTCCGCGATCCGCGCGACCCGCGCTCGTTCGACGAAACGGCCTTGCGCGACCCGCGGATCCGCACGCTTTGCGAATGCGTGGCCATTACCATCGACGACGACCGGCCTACGCCGCTTGCCGCCAAAGTCACGGTCACCTTGAAGGACGGCCGCGTGCTGACGCGAGCGGTGGCCGACTTCAAGGGCACGCCGCAGCAGCCGCTCGATCAGGGTGAGCTACGTGAGAAATTTCTGATGCTGACGCGCCATTGCACCGCTGACGACATGGGCGAAATGTTCGATCGCCTGCAGAACCTGGAGCATGAAACCAATCTCGACTGGATCGGCATCCGTGCCGCCCAGCATCGGCGGGAAGCATAACCAGCGTCCGGCAAGAAAAATCCCAGACCCCTCCGACTACGACGAGGCCCCCTTCTCATGAGCGACCATTCCGGCGCAGGCAACGTGCACACCCGCAGGATCGCCGAATTCGTCTCCACGCTCAGCTATGAGCGGATTCCGGCGCAGGTGATCGAGCGGATCAAGCTCCTGATCCTCGATTCGCTGGGCTGCGCGATCTATGGCGCACAGCTCGAATGGTGCCGCATCGTGCGCTCGACGCTCGAAAGCCTGGATGCGACCCGCACCACGTCGGTCTGGGGCACGCCGCTTCGCCTCTCTTCGCCGCACGCCGCGCTGATCAACGGCACCCAGGTGCAGGGCTTCGAGCTCGACGACGTTCATCGCCGGGGCGTATTGCACGTGGGCGCGGTCACGCTGCCCGCCTTGATCGCGGTAGCGGAGAGCCACGCCGACCTGAGCGGACGGGACTTTCTCACTGCCGCGGTGGCCGGCTACGAGATCGGACCGCGCGTCGGACGGTGCATGGGGCAGGAGCATATCGGCCAGGGCTGGCATTCCGGCGCGACCGTGGGCGTGTACTCGGCCGCCGCCGGGGCCGCCCGTGGGTTGCGCCTGTCCGCCGATGAGACCGTGCATGCGCTCGGGATCGCAGGCACCCAATCCGCCGGGCTGATGGCGGCGCAATACGGCGCCATGGTCAAGCGCATGCATGCCGGGCGCGCGTCGCAGAGCGGACTTTATGGCGCGCTGCTCGCGAGCAACGGCTTTACCGGCATCGTCGACGTGTTCGAGGCGCCATATGGCGGCTTCTGCACGACGTTCTCGCGCTCGCAGGATCGTTTCGATCTCGACGAGCTCAGCGCCGGGCTCGGCGAGCGGTTCGAGACAATGGGCATCGCACTCAAGTTCTATTCCTGCGTCGGCAGCAACCACACCACTCTCGACGCCATTCGCGACATTCAGCGGCGGCGCCCCTTCACGCCCGCGGAGGTCGACAAGATTGTGGTCCACGGTTCACAGGTCACGGTCGATCACGTCGGCTGGCCGTACCGGCCCGAGGGCCTGACCTCGGCGCAACTCAATCTGCCGTTCGCCGTCGCCACGCTGCTGCTCGAAGGCGACGTGTTCGTCGATCAGTTCGGGCCCGATGCGGTCGCGGACGGCGCGCGCATCGAGCTCTCGCGCAAGGTCGACGTGGTCCACGACCCCGCCATCACCGCGCTGGGTTCGGCATTCCGGCACAAGGTGCGGGTGGAGGTCCAATTCCCCGACGGCTCACGCGAGATCGAGACCCGGGAAGCTCCGCGCGGCAGCGAACAGTCGTTCGCCACGGCGGACGAGATCGTCGACAAATTCCGAAAGCTCACGCGCGGCGCGATGAGCGAGGTGCAACAGGCTGCGCTGATTGAGGCCGTTCTCGACATGGAGCAACTGCCCACGAGCAGACGGCTGGCCGAGCTCCTGCGACAGCAATAGGCCGAGACCGTCGGAACGAGGAGCTGGGTCGGCGCGCGAGTTCCCCGTTCTCTTCGAAATGACGTTTCGTGCTAGGTTGCGCCGAGCGCGCCTGCAATGTCAGATTTCAGTTTTCGCTGTTGTTATCGAGCGCTACGGAGATCGGCATGAAAATCCTGGGTTTGCTGCTGCACGCGGCAACAGCCGCGCTTCTGTGTGTGATCGCGCTTGCTGCCGCCGCGGCGGACTATCCCGCACCGAAAGAAGGCGATTGGATCGCGCGTGACTTTCGTTTTCATACCGGAGACGTCATGCCGGAACTGCGTCTGCACTTCACCACGGTCGGCGCGCCTTCGGCACAGCCCGTGCTGATCCTGCACGGCACCACCGGTTCCGGCACCACCATGCTGTCGCCGGCATTCGCGGGCGAGCTGTTCGGCCCCGGCCAGCCGCTGGATGCGAGCAAGTACTTCATCATCCTGCCGGACGCCATCGGGACCGGGAAGTCGTCCAAACCTTCCGACGGCTTGCGGATGAAATTTCCGCGCTACAATTACGACGACATGGTCGCGGCACAATACCGGCTGGTGACCGAAGGCCTGGGTATCCGCCATCTGCGCCTCGTCCTCGGCAATTCGATGGGCGGCATGCACACCTGGATCTGGGGCGTGAACTACCCGGAGTTCATGGATGCACTGGTACCCATGGCCTCGCAACCCACCGAGATGTCCGGCCGCAACTGGATGATGCGGCGCATGCTGATCGACGCCATCCGGAACGATCCGGCCTGGAACAATGGCGACTACACCACGCAACCGCGCGCGCTGCAGACGGCCAACGTGTTCTTCGGCATCGCCACGTCCGGCGGCACACACGCGTATCACAAGCTGGCGCCCACGCGCGAGCAGGCGGACAAGTTGCTCGACGAGCGGCTGGCGGCGCCGTTCAAGGCCGACGCCAACGACTTCCTGTATCAGTGGGACGCGTCGCGCGACTACAACCCGGCGCCCGGCCTGGAGCGCGTGCAGGCCGCGCTGCTGGCCATCAATTCCGCCGACGACGAACGCAATCCGCCCGAGCTTGGAATCCTCGAGCGCGAACTCAAGCGCATCAAGAATGGCCGCATGTATCTGATACCGGGCAGCGAAGAGACCCGCGGCCATGGCACCACCGGCATGGCCAGGCTTTGGAAGCAGCAGGTCGAGGAATTGCTGCGGACCGCGCCGCGCCGGACGATGTGAAGTCGGAGCACCAAGGTGAAGGCGAGCATTGACGCGCTCGTACTACAGTCTGTGTCCGAAAAGCTACACCTCAGAACTATCTGGGAGATTGGGGCACACACTCCACAATTGGCGCCAATTTCCCGCGCACCAATGATCGCGGTTACGGGGATGTAGACAGCAGTCGAAGGGGTGGTGTGATGCGCGAATCTTTCGAAATCGAGATGCCTGATACGGCTCCCTACAAGGAATGGCTCGGCATGGTCGGCTCGATGGCGCTGGCGGTGCTGGTCGGCGCGATCCTGTACTCGGCGGGCGTGTGGAGCTGAGTGGGTTTTGAAGGCGCGCGGCTTGTGACACGACGGCAAGGCGCGTGACGGCGCGCGCCACACCGGACCGCGCATTCGACCGCGCGCCGCGAGGGGCTGCGCATCGGCTTCTTTGCGCACTGCTGGATGATCCGTTTTTCTGTAAGATTCGCTGTTACGTGTCAATCTGAGCCCGCGAGGCTCAACCGCTCATGATTGCGGTCCGGGCTCGCTCGGCCCCACCGCCACCGGGCGATCGGGCTCCTGCGTCCATTCCGACATCGAGCCGTCGTAGAGCGATATTCCGGGACGCCCGAGCACCTCGGACAGCACGAACCAGTTGGTCGCGGCCTGGTGGCCGGTGTTGCAATAGTTGATGACCGACGTCGAAGAGACCGCCGCGAACAGCTTTGCGAGCTCGGCCTTGGGCTTCAACGCCATCGCCGTGGAATCGAAGGCCGCGACGTGATCGAGCTGGACCGCGCCCGGGAGACGCCCGGGCCGCAGGGCTTGCGGAGATTTCGCGCTCCCTTGGAAGAAGGTCGTGGCCCGACTGTCGAGCAGGACCGCGGTCCGATCGGCGATCGCACGTTCCACCGCACCGACATCGGCGCGCAACGCAGGCGCAAGCTTGACCGGATAGGGAGGCGACGGCGGATTTGACCGGTGGTGGCCCGGCTTCGAGCGGCCGCGTTGCATCGCGGCCCCAGGCCACCATGCCGCCGGACAGGATGGATGTGCTGTCGTGGCCGGCGATCTTGAGCGTCCAATAGACGCGCGCGGCCGCGCTGAAGTCCCCGACCGTCGTTCCGGCCGAGACGATGATCGCGTGACGGCGGGGCGTGAGCCCGATGCGGCTGAACAGAGCGACGAGCGCGGCTGGTTCGGGAAGGAGGCCCGAGGCCATTCCCTTGGTGACACGCCATCCGTCGTTGGCGTAGTCGGTGTAGATCGCGCCCGGGATGTGGGCCGATTCATAGGCCTGCCGCCCGCCGCCGTCGACCACCGATCGGATGTCGAGGATCAACGGATCCGGCGCGTCCGGATCCGGCTTGCGCAACCGATTGGCAAGCCATTCAGGGGTGACGAGAGGTTCTGCGGTGGTTCGCAGGGGCTCTGCGGGCGAATTCGACATCGCGCCAGAGTTACACGGATCGTCGAAAGACAAAAGTCACCGGACCGACTGCCGCTCTGGAACCGTCGATGGTGATCCACGGGAAAGGCGCGCCCTCAGCGCGCTCGGCCGTCCGTCTCCGGTCGGCTGATAGAAGATGCTGTAGCGCTGCAGCGCCTCGGTGAATGCGGCCGTGTCTTTTTCCTTGGTCACCTCGAAGGCGTCGAAGCCGGCGCGGTGCAGGAACAGAAGCTGATCGCGCAGGACCTGTCCTGTCGCACGCAGTTCGCCCCGAAATTCGTGTCGCTCGCGCAGGAGCCGTGCCTGGCTGTAGGCGCGGCCGTCGCGGAAGGTCGGAAACACCAGCGCCACCAGCGCGATCCAGTCGAGATACGGCAGCAACTCGGCCACCCGGCGATCGTTCGGCCAGATAACGCCGGTCGGCGCCTGGCGAAGAACGAGCTCGCGCGCGTCCGCGAGGAGCCGTGCTGCCGGCAAGATGACCGGAACACCGTCCGGGACCGGCGCGTCGTCGAGCACCCGCACGAAACGATCTTCGATGACGCGTCCGGCTTTAACGAGTGGCATAGACGCGCTCCTTGAACGGCTCGACCCCGAGACGCTTGACGGTATCGACGAACAGCTCGTCGGGCCGCTCGCGCAGCTCGAGATAGGCCGCCGCGATGTCTTCCACTACGTCCGCAATCTCGCCGTATGGCACGGCCGGGCCCAGAATCTTCCCGAGCTCGGCATTCTCGTCGGCGCGGCCGCCGACGGTCACCTGGTAATATTCCTCGCCGTTCTTCTCGACGCCGAGGATGCCGATGTGACCGATGTGATGATGGCCGCAGGCGTTGATGCAGCCGGAAATGTTGATGTGCAGCCGTCCGAGGCTGTGGGCGAGGTCGAGATCCTTGAACCGGCGGGTGATCTCCTCGGCCACCGGGATGGAGCGCGCATTGGCGAGGCTGCAATAGTCCAGGCCGGGGCAGGCGATAATGTCGGAGATCAGATTGACGTTGGGCGTGGCGAGGCCGATCTCGTCCAGCGCCCGCCACAGCGCCGGAAGATCGCGCTGGGCGACATGCGGCAGCGCGAGGTTCTGCTCGTGCCCGACGCGGATCTCGCCGAAGCTGTAGCGATCCGCGAGATCGGCGATGGCGTCCATCTGCCGCGCCGTGGCGTCGCCCGGCGGCTCTCCTTCCGGCTTGAGGGAAAGAGTCACGATGGCGTGGCCCGGGAGCCTGTGGTTGGCGACCGAGTTGTCCAGCCAGAGGCGGAAGCGCTTGTCCTCGGTGCGGGCTTTCCGCAGCTCGGGCGGATTGTCGTCCAGCAGTTCATGGTCCGGATAGCGAAACCGCGTGGCGATCTCGGCGACCACGGCGGGATCGAGCGCAAGCGCGCCGTCCCTGATCGACTGCCATTCCTCTTCCACCTCGCGGGCGAATTTTTCCGCGCCGAGCTCATGCACGAGGATCTTGATGCGAGCCTTGTAGATATTGTCGCGCCGGCCGTATTGATTGTAGGTGCGCAGGATCGCCTCGACGTAGCTGAGCAGATCGCGCTTCGGCAGGAACGGCTTGATGGTCTTGCCGATGAACGGAGTGCGTCCGAGCCCGCCCCCTACGATCACTTCGAAGCCGGTCTCGCCCGCTCCATTCCGGTGCATCCGCAGGCCGATATCGTGCACCCGTACCGCGGCGCGGTCATGCGCCGAGGCGGTCAGCGCAATCTTGAACTTGCGCGGCAGGAACGAAAATTCCGGGTGGAGCGTCAGGTGCTGGCGCAGCAGTTCCGCCCACAGCCGCGGATCCTCGATCTCGCCCGGCGCGACGCCCGCCCATTGGTCGGTGGTGATATTGCGCACGCAATTGCCGCTGGTCTGCATGCCGTGCAGTCCGGCGTCCGCCAGATCGGCCATCGCGTCGGGCAGCTCTTCCAGCTTGATCCAGTTGAACTGAATGTTCTGGCGCGTGGTGAAATGGCCGTAGTCACGGTCATAGCGTCGCGCCACGTGCGCCAGCGTGCGCAACTGCGCGGAGGAGAGCGTGCCATAAGGAATGGCGATCCGCAGCATATAGGCGTGCAGCTGCAGATAAACGCCGTTCATGAGCCGCAACGGCTTGAACTCCTCTTCCGTCAATTCTCCCGAGAGGCGGCGCGCGACCTGATCGCGGAATTCGCGGACACGCTCGTCCACAAGCGTGCGGTCGAAGTCGTCGTAAACGTACATGCTCTATCCTCAGCGCTGGCCCGGAAATGCGACGGTCGGGCCGTTGCAACGGATCCACTCACGCAAATTACCTGGTCGCACGCCCTGTTCCGACGATACCTGCACCGGCGCGACATAGGCGTCGACCGCCCTGAGCCTGTCGGCCAGCGCGGCCGTCAGCAGTTCGGTCGCCGCCGGCGTCGTGGTCACGACGGCCGCTGCGGCAAGCTCGGTGGTCCAGGTCCCATCGGACGAGCGATAGACGACGGCGCCATCGCCCAGCCGGTTCGCGGTGATCACAACCGGGCCGGTGACCTTGAGCTTCTGCTGCAGCGGCGAGGTCATGCGGCCTCGCGCGCGACCGACGCGGCGATCTGCGCGGCCTGCCAGGGGGTCGAGCGCGCGACCACGTCGCCGATGATGAGAATGGCCGGGCCTTCGCCGACCTCGGCTGCGAGGGCCGCGAGGCCGTCGAGGGAGCCGACGGCCGCCTGTGAATCCGGCCGGGTGCCGCGCGCCAGCACCGCGGCCGGCGTGGCGGGATCACGGCCGGCGGCGATCAGGCCATCGCGTACCGCGGCGGCCGAGGCGAGACCCATGTAGACCACGGCCGTCGTCTGCCGGTCTCCGAGCCCCGTCCAGTCGATCGATGCGGCATCCTCCGCGCGATGCGCCGTAATGAATGTCAGCCGGGAGGCCTCGTGGCGGAAGGTCAGGGGCAGGCCCGCCTCCGCTGCGCAACCGAGCGCCGCCGTAATCCCGGGAACCACGACGACCGGCACATCGGCCGCGCGCAAATATTCAAGCTCTTCGCCGCCGCGCCCGAACACGAAAGGGTCGCCGCCCTTGAGCCGCACCACCCGGCGACCGGTGCGCGCGGCCTCGACCAGGCGCCGATTGATCTCATCCTGTCCGATGCCGGGCTCGCCGCGCCGCTTGCCGACGAACACCTGCTCGGCGTCGCGGCGGGCTCGGTCAAGCACGCCCGTGGTGACGAGTTCGTCGTAGAACACGACATCCGCATCCGCGAGCGCGTGGAGCGCCCGCAACGTCAGGAGATCCGGATCGCCGGGGCCGGCGCCGACCACAAACACCGTCTCGGTCTTGCTGCCGCCCCGAGGATCACCGCTATGGGCCTCGATGGCGGCTGCAAGCTCCGCCTCGGCCTCGACCGCACGCCCGGCGAGCACCGCTTCGGCAATGGGGCCCGCGATGACATTTCGCCAGAAGCGGCGCGGCGACAGCGCGCGCGGAACCGCGGCGAACCGGCTGCGATGGCGGCCGATCAACGCCGCAAGCTCGCCGATCCGCGTGGGCAGCAGGGCTTCGATTCGTTCACGCAGGCGCTGCGCCAGAACCGGCGAAGCGCCGCCGGTCCCGATCGCGACCACCACCTCGCCGCGATCGACGATGGCGGGAAAAATGAAGGTCGACAGATCCGGACAGTCGACGACATTGACGGGAATGCGTTGGCGCCGCGCGCGCGCGGCGATCTGACGATCGAGCAGTTCGCCAGCGGCCGAAACGATGGCGACGACGTCGCTCAAGTCCGCCTTGAGGGGATCCCCGAAGCTGATTTCAAGCTGCCCCTGCCCCGGCGACGTCGCCAGCTCTTCCGCAACGTCGACGTTGCGGGAGAACCAGCGGACATGTGCGCCGGCCGCCCGCAACAAGCGCAGCTTGGCGAGCGCAGGCTCGCCCGAGCCGACAAGGATAAAGACGCCTGCCGAGGTATCGAAAAACAACGGAAGGAACCGCATCTCACCATCTCCGAAACGGGCAACAGCTAGTATTATTTTCCATATAATAGTCAGAGAGGCACGCCAAAGAGAAAAATCTTATGGCAAATTCCCCGTTGGAAATAGAAAATCCTACCCTGTATTGGCGGGATGGAGGAAGGCCAGTCTCGCGCAGGCGGCGTTCATCTGCAGTCGATGCGCGCTGCCCGCGCCGGCTGACGATCGAGCCTGTCGCCGTATACTCGGCGACGACTTGAAAGCATCCGCCGAGGAGGCATGACATGGCGATCATCCTCAACCACACCATCGTTCCTGTCCGCGACAAGACGGCGGCCGCACGCTTCTTCGCCGATATCTTCGGCTTGAAGTGCGAGCGCGTCGGCTACTTCGCACCGGTACGTGTGAACGATCAGACGACGCTGCTGTTCGACAACACCGACGCGTTCCAAAGCCACCACTACGCCTTTCACGTGAGCGACGCCGAATTCGATGCCATCTTCGATCGCGTCAAGGCGGCAGGGCTCGCCTATGGCAGCGCGCCGGAAAGTGTGGATAACGGCAAGCTCAACGATTGGGGTGGCGGACGCGGGTTTTATTTCAGGGATCCCGACGGTCACCTGCTGGAGCTGATGACCGTGCCGCAGTGACGCGCGGTCACGCATGGCAACGACGTCCTAAGCCGCTACTAACGACACCAGCAGCAGCCATCCGCCGGCTGCGACGAGCGCCCAGGTCCAGACCAGATCGACATTGATCCAGGCGCGGCGCAGCAGCTCGAGCCCGACCCACTCATAGACCGCGATCGCCATCGCCGCCGTCACGATCAGCATTGCCGCGGTGTGCACACCGATACCAAGCAAGGCTGTTGCCACAGGGCCGGTGGTTCCCGGCTCTGCGCCGGCGCCGATGCAAAGCGGCATCAACGCGGGCCACAGCATGAGCCCGGCCCCATGCGCGGTGGCGATGAGGAAGGACCACACGCCCAGCCCGATCAATCCCGTCTGCATGCCGAAGCGCACGCGATGGCGATGACCATAGCGCCAGTGGTAGAGCGCCCAGCCGATCAGGATGGCGCCGCAGGCGATGCGCAAGACGCGCGCGTCGATCAGCAGTCCCACCCACAAGAAGGCGGCGGCCACCAGCGCGACCGACAAGGCATGGCCGAACGCGATCGGCACCACCGACAGCCGCACGATGCGCCCATCGTGCCGGTGCATGCCGAGCGCGACGGCGAAGAGCCAGCCCATGGCGGGATTGAGGCCGTGAAAGGCCCCGAGTCCCGCCAGCGCGAGCCACGGCCAAATCTCGGTCATGTCAATTTGGTTTGCCGTCATTCCGGGGCGCCGCGAAGCGGCGCTGCGCATCCAAGTCGGGTTTACCCGACTTGGGCATCGACTGCCGATCTCGGGTAGACCCGAGATCGGTGGCCCCGAAATGACAACTGCGCCGGTCGCAGCGGACTGTCGATGTCACAGCGCTACGGATAGCAATAGGAGTCCGACGAGCAGTCTCCGCCTTCGAGTCGGATCTGATGCGGCCGATGCGGCGCCGGCCACTTCACGAAGAATTTGGGATCGAACGCGATCCCGCCGTTCGGCGCGGTGTCGAGCTTGACCATCCAGCCTTCAATCCCGTCGGGATAGAACTGCGGATCGATCGCGCCGTAGAGCGAGTTGGTGAAATAGACCCGACGGCCGTCACGACTGATCTCGACCATCTGCGGTCCGCCGTTGAGCGGTCCGGCGGCGCTCGGATGACCGGCCCGTGCGACCATGCCTCCGATCCGCACCTTGCCGGTGAGCTTGGGGTTGAACGGATCCGAGACGTCGTACTGCTGCATGTCGCCGGTGCCCCAGCAGGCGACGTAGAGAAACCGGTCGTCCATGGACAGATCGATGTCGGTCACCAGCGGCGGACACGCCTTGAAGCCCTTGAGCAGCGGCGGCAGCTGATCCGGATCCGCCGGCTCGGCCGGAATCTCGATCACCTTCTTGACCGCCCACTTGCCGCCGTCGCGATACCAGGTCCAGATCGAGGACGACAGGTTCTCGAGGCTGATCACGCAGTTGACGAAACCGTAGGCCTTGGTGGGATCGTGCGCAGGCCGTAGTTCGAACACCAACTGGTACTTGTCGCCGAAGTCGATGGTCTGCAGGTGCTTGCGGGCGTGCAGATCCCAGAAGTGCAGCCTGCGGCCATACTTTGCGCCGAGCAGAACCTCGGGGATGAGACCATTCTCGAAGGTATCGGGCGTCCCCCACTCGCTCGTCACCATGGTGTCGTGCCCGAGATGCCACCAGGCGTCATAGGCGAACTGCTGCGGGCCGCGATCCATTTCCCACTGGCCCAGCACGTCGAACGTCTCGTGGTCCATCAGGAACACGCCGCCCGGCCCCTTGCCCTCGCGGTTGCCCAGCGCCGCGACATAGATGCCTTCGGGCCCGCAATGCACCGTGTGGGGGCGCGTGTATCCCGCCCGCTCGGCCACATCGCGCGGCTCGATCACCTTGATGATGGCGGGGCGCCTGGGGTCGGGCTTGGTGTCGAGGATGTGGATGCGCGAGGACCGCAATCCCGGCACGACGAGATAGCGCCGCTCGATGTGGGGATGTGGTGCGTTGGGGCAGAGGCTCGACGAGCACGCGCTCCAGCCGAAATGATGCAACTCGTCGCCGGCATTCGGCATTGCCACGGTGTTGAGGATCTTGGAATAGCTGGCGGAGCCGGGATCGACATCGACCACGGCGATTCCATCAGGCACTTTGCGGTCGGGATCGAAGGCCGCGACATAGGCCAGCGTTTCGGCTGGTGCCTTCATGGCCATGCGCGGCGAAGGATAGAAGGTGGGGTCGGGCGTCCACGTCGTCATCGGAGCGCTCCTGTGTCGTGTTGTTGGATGGGAGGGGACGGTGGAAAGCAAGCCGCGGCCCCACTCGCGGGGCCAGCAAAGCGGGCGAGTCGCCGATTCAAAAAGGCCGATGGCCCTCGAGCATGCTTCGGCATCGCGCGATACCGCCAATGCACTTTGAAATCACCACGAAGAACCCAAATCCAATTCTTCCGCGCTCACTCCCCTTTCGCGCCGGCTGCGCGCACGATCTTGCCGAAGCGCTCGGTTTCCGACGCGATGAACGCCGCGAACTCGGCCGGCGTATCGCCAGCCGGCTCGGCGCCCTGCTCCACGATCTGCCTCACGATGTCCGGATCCCGTACCGCCTGCACGAACGCGGCATTGAGCTTGGCGATCACCGGGTCGGGGGTTCCGGCCGGCGCGACCAGACCGAACCATGCGTCGAGCTCGATACCGGCAAACCCCGCCTCCCTCATCGTGGGAATATCCGGCAGGGTCGGCAGACGTTTCGGCGATGTCACTGCGAGCGTGCGCACCTTGCCCGCCTGCAGAAACGACAGCACCGACGAATAGGACACGAAGAAGAAGTCCACTCGGCCGGTGGCAAGATCGAGCGCGGCGGGACCCGCGCCGCGATAGGGAATGTGGACCATGTTCGCGCCGGTCCTGGCCTTGAGCATTTCGCCCAGGAGATGTCCGCCCGAGCCGCTACCCTGTGACGCGAAACTCAAGCCCCCCGGTTTCGACTTGGCGAGGGCGACCAGATCGGCCACCGACCTGGCGGGGCTGTCGAGGGGAACCGAGAGCAGCTGGGGGAAGCTCCACATCAGCGTAATGGGGCGGAAATCCTTGATCGGGTCGTAGGACAGCGTCGGGTACAGCGACACGTTGGCGGCATGGGTCCCGGCATTGGCCTGGAACAGCATGTGCCCGTCCGGCGGCGCCTGCTTCACCGCCGCTGCGCCGATGGCGCCGCCCCCGCCCGGGCGCGATTCCACCACGATGGTCTGGCCGGTATTTTCGGTGACCTTCTTGGTGACGATACGCTGGATCGTATCCGCGCTTGCACCGGGGGTGAAGGGAATGACGATGGTGATCGGACGCGACGACAGCAGTTCCGCCGCCGCATCCGCGCCTGCAATCCCAATCGCCACCAAAGCGACGGCGAGGATCGCGGCTGCTTTCGACATCGGATTCTCCGGCACAAAGCGGCCGGCAACGATGCCGGCTCAGCAAGCTAGCATGCCGGAAGGAAGCCGTCTTTCCCCGCGCGGCGGGCGCCGGTGAAAGTACGTTTGGTACGCGCGCGTCATTTTGGCGCGCGCGCGGACGGCGTGAACGGCCGCGTTGGATGGCTTCGGATGTGCGCTACAACGACCGCGCCGCCCGCCGCCCCGGGGACGCTTGCGCCCCGGCCGCGGCCGGCTCGTCGGCTTCCCGCTCGCCGGGCGGTTTCAAGGCCGCGGCTATGGCGTCGTCGACCCGCTCCAGCCACACGAAACGGACCTGCTCGCGCGCCCCCTCGGGCACGTCCTCGAGATCCTTCCGGTTGCGCGCCGGCAGCATCACCGTCGTGATGCCGGCTCGGGCCGCCGCCAACACCTTCTCCTTCACGCCGCCGATGGGAAGCACGAGACCTCGCAGCGAGATTTCTCCGGTCATCGCGGTGTCGCTGCTCGCCGTACGTCCGGTGAACAACGAGGTGAGCGCCACGAACATGGCGACGCCCGCGCTCGGACCATCCTTGGGGATGGCGCCCGCCGGCACGTGGATGTGCACGTCGGATTTTTCGAACATGGCCGGGTCGATGCCGAAATCCGGCGCGCGCGCCTTCACCAGCGTCAGCGCCGCCTGCGCACTTTCCTTCATCACCTCGCCAAGCTGTCCGGTGAGGATCAGATTGCCGCGTCCAGGAACCCGCGTCGCCTCGATGAACAGGATGTCGCCACCGGTGGGCGTCCAGGCGAGCCCGGTCGCAACGCCCGGCACGCTGGTGCGCATGGCGACTTCGTTCTCGAACCGGCGCGCACCGAGGATGGCGGGCAATGCCTCTGCATCGATGCGAACATGCGCGGCAGTCCCCTCGGCGACGCGCATGGCGACGTGGCGGCAAACCGCGCCGATCAGTCGTTCCAGATTGCGAACGCCCGCCTCGCGCGTGTAGTCGCGAATGATCGCGCGGGTCGCGTCCTCGGTGATCTCGCATTGATCGGGCGTAAGACCGGTCTGCTCGAGCTGACGCCTGAGCAGATAGCGCTTGGCGATTTCGAGCTTCTCGTCCTCGGTGTAGCCGGGAAGCTCGATCACTTCCATGCGGTCGCGCACAGGGCCTGGAATGGTGTCCAGCACGTTCGCGGTTGCGATGAACATCACCTTGGAGAGGTCGAAGGCCACGCCGAGGTAGTTGTCGCGGAACGTCGAGTTCTGCTCGGGATCGAGCACTTCGAGCAGTGCCGACGACGGATCGCCGTGGAAGCCCTGCCCGAGCTTGTCCACCTCGTCGAGCATCATGACCGGATTGTGCGTCCCGGCCTTGCGGATCGACTGGATGATGTTGCCCGGCAGCGCGCCGATATAGGTGCGCCGGTGGCCCCTGATCTCGGCTTCGTCGTGCACGCCGCCGAGACTCAGCCGCACGAACTTCCGCCCGGTCGCCTTGGCGATGCTTTGCCCAAGCGAGGTCTTGCCCACGCCAGGCGGACCGACGAAGCACAGGATCGGGCTGCGGCCGTTCGGATTGAGCTTACGCACCGCGAGATATTCGAGGATGCGGCGCTTGATCTTGGCCAGGCCGTAGTGGTCCTCGTCCAAAATGCGGCGCGCTTCCGCGATGTCGATAGCGTCGGAATCGGACTTCGACCACGGCAAGCCGATCAGCCAATCGAGGTAGCTGCGGATCATCCCGAACTCGGGCGAGGCATCGGGCATCCGCTCGAGCCGCTTGAGCTCCTTCTTGGCCTGATCCCCGGCCTCCTGCGGCATGCCAGCCTTCTCGATCGCCTCCCGCAGCTCGGCAACCTCGGTCGACTTCTCGTCGCCCTCACCCAGTTCCTTCTGAATGTGGCGCAACTGCTCCCGCAGGATATGCTCGCGCTGCTGAGACGACAGCGACTGTTGGGTCTGATCGCCGATCTCTTTCGAGATCTTCAGCACTTCAAACCGTTGCGCAAGCAGCGCCAGCACCTTGTCCAGGCGCTCCTTGATGTCGATCGTCTCCAGCACGTCCTGCTTTTCCGCCGGTTTGGCGTCGAGGATGCCGGCGATGAAATCGGCGAGCGCGGACGGCGAATCCAGGTGCTCGATCGTGGCCGCCACCTCGCCCGGCACGTTCGGCAACAGCTGCATGACGTCCTGGGCGCGCCCCTTCACCAGGCGCACGCGCGCCTCGATGTCGGGCGTCATGACCTCGGCGATGCCGATTTCCTCGATGCGCGCGACCAGAAACGGAAATCCGTCGAGGTACTCGATGACGCGGAATCGGCGCACGCCCTGCGCGATCACATGATGGGTGCCGTCAGGGGCGGTGACATAGCGCAGCACCTGCGCGGCGGTGCCCACGGAATGCAACTGATCGGCAGTCGGTTCCTCGACCGCCGGGTCCTTCTGCAGGACGACCCCGAGCGTGCGCTCGGTGCGGACCGCCTCCTGGGCAGCCGCGATGGAAGACTTTCGCCCGATAGCCAATGGCAGCACGATCCCGGGAAACAGCACGGTCTGCCGGACCGGCAGCACGATCATGGCATCCGCGGGAATCGGCGGATGCTGCTCGCCCTGCCCGGCCTTCGGTAATTCTGCCTGCTCTGCCATGGGGGTCACGCCTGTTTCGTCAAGTTGAGCAGGAGACAGCCGTTCACGAGTGACGACCGGCTGAGCTCCCAGCGGGCCGCGGGCAGTCTGATGCGACGCTCGAAACGTCCTTGCGGGATCTCTAGACGGACGATGTCCGTGCCCCGCACGGCCGCCGGCAGACGCCGCACGCCCGCGACGCGCAATACGGCCCCCTCGGACGAGATCTCGATATCCTGCGTATCCACGCCCGGAAGCGCGACGACGATCAGCAGGTCGTGCTCGCTTTCGAAGACGTCGATCGGAGGCTCCCAACTCGCCGCGGGAGCGGCCGCGGAACCGGGTTGGAAGAACTGGCGGTGCATCTGCTCCGCCCGCTCGATCATTGCGCAGGCTTCCGCCCACATCCAGTTTCTGGGATCAGCCCCTGCCATCGAACTTGCCTCACGACGGCCATGCCGACGTGACAATGGCCCACGCGATTCAAATGGACCGGCGCCTGGGAAAGTTCAAGGCCGCCGGCACGCGACGCGCCCGGCTCCGCCGCCTTGGCGCGGACACGCAATTTCGACGGCAGCGACGAAGTCGGCCGCAGGCGCGCGGTACGGCGAGCGCCGCACCGGCAGCGCCACAACGAGCGTGCCAGCCTCGGCGAGCGTGCTATAAGCCGGACCGCAAGCGTTGGATTCCCATCCGCGTCTTCCGAAACGGAGCGAGTGCACCATGCCGCGTTACTTTTTTCATCTCACCGACGGCAAGGAAACCGTGAACAACCCGGAAGGTATGGACCTTCCCGGCACGGCCGCGGCGCGCGAGGAGGCGATGGTGCTGGCGCGCGACCTCAAGCACGGCAAGGTCATGCCGGGCCGGAGCTGGAACGGGTGGATGGTCTCTGTGGTGGACCAGCATGGCCATGAGGTCGAGGCCGTGCCGATCGCGGACCTCCTCGACGAATGACGACCCGCCGTCGCGTCAACGGGGGTTCCGCTACGCGCCTTGGGTCCGATCCGCGGTGGACGCGAACAGCCGATAGGCGCGCGGCCGCAATCCGACATGCTGGCCGATGCCGATCGCTTCGTGACGAGGCGCACTGACCTCGATGAAGTGCTCGCGGTCGCCCTCTCGCAGCGCGATTTCCAGGCGCCGCGCCGGCCCAAAGCCGTGGACGCGCTTGACGACGCCGTCGAGCATGGCGCCGCCCGATTCCGGCACGACCGTGACCTCGTAGGGCCGGATGAAGAGACTGGCCTCGCCATCGGACAATCCGTGCGGATCGAGGTCGAGCCTGCGGCCGGCGAAGTGGACGCCGCCGGCGTTGATGGTGACCGGGACGCTCAAGGACTCGCCGATGAAATGATGCACGAACGCGCTCTGGGGCTGTTCGTACACCTCTTCGGGCGTGCCAATCTGCTGGACGCGTCCCTTGGCGAGCACGACGACTCTGTCGGCGAGCTCCAACGCCTCCTCCTGATCGTGCGTCACGAACACCGAGGTAACGTGGATCTCCTCGTGCAGCTGACGAAGCCAGCGCCGCAACTCCTTGCGCACCTTGGCGTCGAGCGCGCCGAACGGCTCGTCGAGCAACAGAATGCGGGGCTCGATGGCGAGCGCGCGCGCGAGCGCGATGCGCTGGCGCTGGCCGCCGGACAGCTGGTTCGGCAACCGCTGCCCGAGCGGGCCGAGTTGCACCAGCTCGAGCAGCTGATTTACCCGTGCGCGAATCGCGGCCTCGGTCGGACGCAGACGGCGCGGGCGCGCACGCAATCCGAACGCAACATTCTCGAACACCGTCATGTGGCGGAAAAGCGCGTAGTTCTGGAACACGAAACCGACATTGCGCTCGCCGACACTGCGCGACAGCGCGTCCTCGCCGTCGAAATGGACCTCGCCCTGATTGGGCCAGTCCAGCCCGGCGATGATACGCAGCAACGTGGTCTTGCCCGATCCAGATGGACCGAGCAGCGCGACCAGCTCGCCCGAGTGAATGTCGAGATTGACGTTGTCGAGGGCGGTAAAGGCTCCAAAGCGCCTGGTCACCTCGTGCAAAGCGATCTTCATCCATTCACTCCTTTGCCGCGCGGCCTTCCAGCATCACCTTGGCGACGAGCGTCACCAGCGCCAGCAGCGCCAGCAGCGACGCCACCGCGAACGCGGCCATGAACTGGTACTCGTTGTAGAGAATCTCGACGTGCAGCGGCATGGTGTTGGTCTCGCCGCGTACATGGCCCGACACCACCGACACCGCGCCGAACTCGCCCATGGCGCGCGCGTTGCACAGCAAGACACCATAGAGCAGCGCCCATTTCACGTTCGGCAAGGTCACCTTGAAGAAGGTGCGCAGGCCTGAGGCGCCGAGCGAGAGCGCGGCCTCCTCCTCCAGCGTGCCTTGCTCGCGCATGAGCGGGATCAGCTCGCGGGCAACGAACGGAAAGGTGACAAAGACGGTCGCCAGCACGATGCCGGGAAGCGCGAATATGATGGTGATGTCGTGCGCCTGCAGCCAGGGCCCGAGATAGCCCTGGGCCCCGAACAAGAGAACGAACACCAATCCGGCGATCACCGGAGAGACGGAGAACGGGAGGTCCATCACCGTGATCAGCAGACTCTTGCCGGCAAACTCGTATTTGGTGATGGCCCAGGCGGCGACGATGCCGAACACGAGATTGAGCCCGACCGAGATGGCGGCCACGATCAACGTCAGCTTGATGGCGGCAAGCGCATCGGGGTTGCCGATGGCGGCGACATAGGCCTCGAGCCCTTTCGAGAACGCCTGCGCGAAGACGTTGATCAGCGGGATGACCACGAAAAGCGTCAAAAATGCAATCGTGATGCCGATGATGGCCCAACGCATGGGCGTTGGATCGGCGCGCGCATCGGAGGCCGGCTTGACCTGTCGCAAGACCATCGAGGGTGTTCTAAACGCTCTCATCCCCGGCGGATAGCCGGTCCGCGACGGATAGCCGGGAAGCGTAAGCGGCTGGTCGCTCATCAATAGCCCCTGGTGCGCCGTTCGGACCAGCGCTGCAGCAGGTTGATCGCGAGCAGAATGAGAAACGATGCGACGAGCATCACCGCGGCAATGGCGGTGGCGTCGGCGTAACGGAATTCCTCCAGGCGGATGACGATGAGGAGCGGCGCGATCTCCGATACGTTCGGCAGATTACCCGCGATGAAGATGACCGATCCGTACTCGCCTACCGCGCGGGCGAAGGCGAGCGCGAATCCCGTGAGTAGCGCCGGCAGGATGGCGGGGAAAATGACGCGCCGAATCGTGGTCAGGCGCGAAGCGCCCAACGTCGCGGCCGCCTCCTCCAGCTCGGCCTCCAGGTCTTCCAGTACCGGTTGCACGGTTCGCACCACGAATGGAAGGCCGACGAAGACCAGGGCGACGAAGATGCCGAGCGGCGTGAAGGCGACCTGGATGCCGAGCGGAGCGAGCAGCCGGCCGAGCCAGCCGTTGTCCGCATAGAGGTTGGTCAGCGCGATCCCGGCAACGGCGGTCGGCAGCGCGAATGGGATGTCGACGATGGCATCGAACACTCTCCGGCCCGGAAACTCGTAGCGCACCAACGCCCAGACCACGGCCGATCCGAACAGGAGGTTGACCGCGGCCGCCGCCAGGGACAACCCGAACGACAGTTGCAACGCATGCGCGACCCGCGGGCCGGTCACGATGCGCAGGAACTGATCGAGCGACAGTTCGGTGGTCTTGAGAAACAGCGCCGCGAGCGGGATCAGAACGATCAGCGAGAGCCACAGCAAGGTCATTCCAAGGGTGATCCCGAATCCCGGAATCACCCGCCGATACCGAGCGATCGTAGCCCCGCTCACCGCTTTCCCCTCATGTCCGTGCGCAGTCGCTCGAGCCGTATCCTACACGCCGCGCGTCACTGCGCGTAGATGGAGTTGAATATACCGCCATCCTTGAAGTGCGTGGTCTGCGCTTTCCGCCAGCCACCAAACACGTCGTCGATGGTGAAAAGGTCGACCTTCGGGAAGCTGCGTTCATATTTCGTCGCCACGACCTCATCGCGCGGGCGATAGAAGTGCTTGGCAGCGATCTCCTGTCCTTCCGGCGTGTAGAGGAACTTGAGATAGGCTTCCGCCGGTGCGCGGGTCCCCTTCTTGTCCACTACCTTGTCGACCACCGCGACCGGCGGCTCTGCCAGGATGGACAACGAGGGGACCACGACCTCGAATTTGTCCTTGCCGAACTCGTTGATCGAAAGAAATGCCTCGTTCTCCCAGGCGATCAGGACATCCCCGACATTGCGCTCGACGAAGGTCACGGTCGACCCGCGCGCGCCGGTATCCAGCACCGGCACGTTCTTGAAGATGCTTTGAACGAAATTGCGCGCCTTGTCTTCGCCGCCGTATTTCTTGAGCGCATAGCCCCAGGCAGCGAGATAATTCCAGCGCGCACCACCTGACGTCTTGGGGTTGGGCGTAATCACCTTCACATTGGGCTTGGCCAGATCATCCCAATCCTTGATGCCTTTGGGATTGCCCTTGCGGACCAGGAAAACAATGGTCGAGGTATAGGGGGACGCGTTCTGCGGCAGCTTCTTCTGCCAATCCGCCGCGATGAGCCCGCGGTCAGCGATCTCGTCGATATCGTAGGCGAGCGCAAGCGTGACCACATCAGCCTGAAGCCCGTCGATCACGGAGCGCGCCTGCCGACCCGAACCGCCATGCGACTGCTTGAGGTCGATGGTCTTGCCCGTCTCGGCCTTGTATCTCGGAGCGAACGCCTTGTTGATGTCGGCGTAAAGCTCCCGCGTCGGATCATAGGAGACATTGAGGAGCGTGATGTCGGCGGCATGTGCGGCTCCCGTCAACACAGCCGTGAGCACGAAACTTGCAACGAAGCGTGTCATGAATGACCCCTGGCGGCCGGCATCCCCCGGCCAAAGCGTGTTGCTGTCTGGCATTCCGATCGTGGTGCCGGCTTTGCCGTTCCACCTCGCCTGCCGCGTTTCCTCGGACCGCGCCTGCGCGCGCCCGCAATCTGCCCGCGTCGAAGCCGCAACGTTCCCGTTCATGGATGTACTCAAATGCCGAATGACGGCGGCAAAGCCAGTTCCAGGGGCACGTCCTGCCTCAACCCCGATCGCTCCGTTCCGGACGTGCCACGAGTTAACGCGCAAACCCGCCCATAGGGTCGATGGATTCTTTGCCGCACGCGCGGATGGACTTTTGCGAGCAAGCGGCGCAGGAGACGTAAAAATTGCTGCATAAAATTCATTGGGGGAACTTTCGGGTTGACGAGAATTATTTGCCATATACAAAGGCGAACGCGCCGGCAAATAGAAAAATATTCTACCAATTGCGAGTGAAAGTGTGAAAGAAAAATGAGGGTCGACATCAAAAAAGAGACCGCTATTGCCTCCGGCCAGCGGTCGGCGGCCGGTCCGGTCGAAGCGACGCAGTTGGACCGCCTGGACGAGTTGGAATCGCAGAGCATCTTCATCCTTCGCGAAGCGTTTGCGCGCCTCAAGCGCATCGCCATCCTTTGGTCGCTCGGAAAGGATTCGAACGTCATGATCTGGCTCGCGCGCAAGGCCTTTTTCGGCCGAGTGCCCTGCCCCGCCATGCACGTCGACACCGGCAAGAAATTTCCTGAGATGTACGCGTTTCGCGACCGTTACGCCAAGGAGTGGCAACTCGACCTCCTGGTCGAGCCGTGTCCTCCGATCGACGCCATCGATCCGACCCTGCCGCCCGCCGCGCGCTCGGCCGCCCGCAAGACCGAAGGTCTCAAGCTCGCGCTCGCCAAGCACGGCTTCGACGGATTGGTCGCCGGCATCAGGCGCGATGAGGAAGCCACCCGCGCCAAGGAGCGCGTGTTCTCTCCGCGCGGCGCCGAAGGCCTGTGGGATGTGCACGACCAGCCGCCCGAGTTCTGGAACCACTTCAACGCTTCGCCGCCGCCGGGCGCGCATCTGCGTGTGCATCCGATCCTGCATTGGACCGAAGGCGACATCTGGGCCTATACCAAGCGCGAAGGCATCCCCATCATCCCCCTTTACCTGGCGCGCGACGGCAAGCGCTACCGCTCGCTCGGTGATGCCGACATCACCTTTCCGGTCGAATCGAACGCCGGCACCATCGATGAGATCATCGCCGAGCTGGCGGCAACCAGGATTCCCGAACGTGCCGGCCGCGCCATGGATCACGAATCCGAGGATGCGTTCGAACGCCTGCGCAAGGCCGGCTACCTGTGAGCGTGGTCCGCTCTGATTCCTCCCAAGGCCAAGAAGAAGAAGTTGCCATGAACGTCCAGATATCCCGTCAGCTCCACCCGGTCTCGCCCGCTGGCGCGCGCGCCCTGGTGCGCATCGTCATCGTCGGCCATGTCGATCACGGCAAATCGACCCTGATCGGCCGCCTGCTGCACGAAGTGGAAGGCCTTCCGGACGGCAAGCTCGACGCGCTCAAGGCCGTGAGCGCGCGCCGCGGCATGCCGTTCGAGTGGTCGTTCCTGCTCGACGCCCTGCAGACCGAGCGCGATCAGGGCATCACCATCGACACCAGTCAGATCCGGCTGCGCACCCCGGCGCGCGATATCGTCCTGATCGACGCGCCCGGACATGCCGAGTTCCTCCGCAACATGATCACGGGAGCGGCGCAAGCCGATGCCGCCGTGCTGATCGTCGACGCGACCGAGGGCGTGCGCGACCAGACCCGTCGCCACGGCTATCTCCTGCACCTCCTCGGCGTGCGCCAGGTGATGGTCGTCATCAACAAGATGGATCGCGTGGCCTTCGATGCCGGCAAGTTCAGGGAGATCGAAACTGAAATCGCCGCTCATCTGGCGGGACTGGGCCTTACGCCGAGCGCCATTATCCCGATTTCCGCCCGCAACGGCGATGGCGTGGCGCGGCACACGTCGTCGACCGCGTGGTATCGAGGGCCGACGGTTTTGGCCGCGCTCGATGCGTTCGTGCCGGCACGCCCGCCACACGACCTGGCGACGCGCCTGCCGGTGCAAGCCGTCTACAAGTTCGACGATCGCCGCATCATTGCCGGTCGGGTGGCGAGCGGCCGCATTCGGGTGGGTGACGATGTCCTCATCATGCCGGCCGGCAAGCCCGCATGCATCAAGTCGATCGAGGCATGGCCGGAGCGTGAGAGCTCGCAGACGCCGCGCGTGGCGATCGCCGGGCAATCCGTCGGCATCACCCTCGATCGCGACATCTTCGTCGAGCGCGGCGACGTCGTCTGCGCGGCGACGAGCCCGGCCGCGTCCGCCCGGTGGCTGCGCGCGCGGGTGTTCTGGTTACACCAGCGTCCGCTCGCCGTCGGCGGCCATATCACCGTGCGCATCGGGACCGCCGAATTGACCGCCGTGGTCGCCGCCATCGAGGATGCCGTGGATCCCGGGCTGCTGGCTTCGGATGGCGCCGAAGTCATCGCCCAGAACCACGTCGGGGAAATCGAGCTCGCGCTGTCGCGGCCGATCGCGATCGACCCCTACACCGCTGATCCCAATACCGGGCGCATCGTGCTGGAGTTCGAAGGACGCATCGCGGGCGGTGGCCTCATTCTCACGGCGCAGGCCGCCGCGCTGGACACGACGTCAGGCCCCCGCCCGGGCAAGGTCGCGTCCACGGCGCGCGCCTCGCGTACGGGCGTCAACTCCGATGAACTGCGAGCGAAAGCCTCCGCGCTAGCGCAGGTGTTCGCTTCGCTGTCCCCGACCGAGCGGATTGCCCACCTGCGCCGGGAGGTTGCCGGCAAGATCGTCTTCACCACCAGCTTCGGCCTGGAAGACCAGGTGATCCTGCACCTGCTGTCGGAGCGGACCGACGACATCGCGGTGGTGACGCTCGACACCGGCCGGCTGTTCCCCGAGACCTACGCGCTGTGGGCGCAGACGGAACGCCGCTACGGCGTGCGCATTCGTGCCCTCCATCCGCGCCATGGCGACCTCGAGACGCTGGTCGAGCGCCACGGGATCAATGGCTTCTACGACTCACGCGCGGCCCGTCTCGCCTGTTGCACCGTGCGCAAGGTCGAGCCGCTCGAGCGTGCGCTTGCCGGCGCGCGCGGCTGGATCGCGGGACTGCGCGCCGAGCAGTCGGCGCACCGTCAGGACATGGCACTGGTCACCGCCGAAGCCGAGCGCGGTTTGATCAAGCTCAACCCGCTTTTCGACTGGACGCGCGAGGAGCTGCTGGCCTTCGTGTCCAGCAACGATCTCCCGGTCAACTCGCTTCACGCACAGGGCTTCGCGTCCATCGGTTGCGCACCCTGCACGCGGGCGATCGCCCCCGACGAACCGGAGCGCGCCGGACGCTGGTGGTGGGAAGAGGAAAGCAAGAAAGAGTGTGGGCTTCATTCGCATCGCCGGTAGGCGGCATGGCATTGCGGCAGGGCGTACGCGAGAGCGCGAGCCTGTTATCCAGACTGCACTGCGAGAACCGCACCCGTTGCACGTGCAACCGGCGCGGAAGAGTTGCTGCATGAGAGGACGGGAGATACGATCCTCGCGGCATCATTCGTTGCGGAGGTCTTCCATGAGCCCGCGGAGCGCGATCGTCGTCATCGACCTGCTCAAAGGTTTCTTCAAGAGCAACCCGACCTTGCCGGATCCGCTCGACGCCAAGCGCTTGTTCGCCACCGTGCGGCGCGTGATCGACGCCGGCCGCGAACGCGGCATCACCATCGTCTTCATCAAGGACAACTTTCTGCCGGAGGAAGTGCCGATCGACAAGCACTTCAAGATCTTCGGCCCGCACTGCATCATCGGCACCCCCGACGCCGAGATCGTCGACGAGCTCGATCCCAAGCCGGGCGACTTTCAAATCCAGAAAAAGCACTACAGCGCGTTCAATTCGACGCGGCTCGACGCCGTACTGCGCGAACTCGACGTCAAGCGGCTTTTCTTCACGGGCGCCTGGACCGAAGCCTGCGTCCAGCACACCGTGATCGACGCATTCTACTTGAACTACGATATCTCGGTGATCTCCGATGCGGTCTCCTCACCGCACCGGGACGCCCATGACTATGCGTTGAACTACATGCGGCAGTATCACCGTGCCAAGATCATCACCAGCGATCAGGCGCTCGCGCAGTTTCGCACCGACGCAGCCGCGCCCGGCGGCGATGATCGCCCTGCCCCGCTCGCGGCTGCGCGCCCCTCCTATGCGGAGTGGGGCCGCGCGTCGCGCGCCGGCTGAAACCAGCCAACGCCAACGAAGAACAGGGATCGGCGCCAACACAAGACCGGCCCGGCGCCAAGCCCCGCGGTCACCGTCCCGCAGTGCCGGAGGCGTCAACGCCCTTGCCCGAGCCTTCGCCGGTTTTCGAGTGAGCCCAGTAATCGGCGGCCGATTTGGTCTGCTTGAGCTTCTGGGAATCCTCGTATCCGGGCGCCATCGACGCTGACGTTCCCGCCATGACCTCGTGATGCTCGATATTGAGGAGCCGCAGCCAGCTCTGCTGCCCGAGCGTGAGGCCGATCATGCAGCCGAGCTCGACCAGCTCCGGCTCGCTGAACTGCTTGTGCATGCGGTCCCAGAACGCATCGTCGGTGATGAGATGCCAGGTGATCGCCTCGGCATACGCAAGCGCTGCCTTCTGGCGCTCGTTGTACGTCGTGGACTTCTCGAAGTTCAGCAGATCCATGACGTGGTCCTCGATCAGCGCACCGCTCGTCGTGGCCTTCACCGAACGCTGATTGCCGCAATACTCGCATTGCACCGAGCGCGACACGTAGAGCCGGCACAATTCCTTGATGGCATGATCGAGTACGCCGTTGCGGAAGAGATTGTGCCAGGAATTGGCGAAGAACCAGAATGCGGCCGGCACGTGCGCACGCACGGCGGAGCTTTCCGGCCGGGGCGTGCCTTCACGCTGGCATCGTTCCATCTCCTTGCGCATCTCCGCATCCATCTTTTCGAGCGGGACGTAGCTGATCCGCTGTTTGGCCATGGTGTCCTCCTTTTCGTTGTGAACCTACAATGTGGCCGCGCCTTCGGATGTCGAAAGCGCCTATGGCCCGGGCCGCACGCCCGGTGCCTGTTCCGCCAGCGAGCGGAGCAATGCGAATGCCTCCTGCGAGAGGTTGCGCGTCAACTCCGACGCGCTGGTCGGGCGTCCCAGTGACGCGGCCTGTCCCGCCCATAACGGGGTGAAGTCCGGCAAGCCGCGGCGAGACCCTTCATCGCTCAGCGCCTGCACCGCTCCCGCTGCCACCGGGAATTGGGGCGCCACGTCGCTGATCGGGCCGACCTCCCGCACCAGACGATTGACCAGGCTGCGTGCGGCCCGGCCGGTAAACACGTTCGTGAGCGCGGTGCCGTCGTCGCGCGCCGCTTTCAGCGCTTCGCGATGGACAGGATTGACCTTCGCTTCCGGGCAAAACAGATAAGCGGTCCCAACCTGCACGGCGTCGGCGCCGAGCGCGAACGCTGCCGCTGCTCCCCGGGCGTCGGTGATGGCACCCGCCGCGATCACCGGCACGTCGACTGCATCGACGATTTGCGGCACGAGCGCGAACGTTCCAACCTGCGTGTTGAGATCCATGTCGAGGAACATTCCGCGATGTCCCCCGGCTTCGAGGCCCTGGGCGACGATCGCGTCGCAGCCGAGATCAACCAGCCGCCGCGCTTCCACTACGGTGGTCGCGGAGCTGATGACGACGCACCCCGCCTGCTTCAATCGTTCCACCAGCCGGGGCTCCGGCAGACCAAAATGGAAACTCGCCACCTTGGGCCCGGCGGCGACGACGGCATCACATATCTCTTCATCGAAAGGGGCGCGGTTCGGCGCCGACGCGCTCGCGGGATCAACGCCAAGCTCGCTGTAGTACGGTGCAAGCCGCGATCGCCAGGCCCGCTCCTGCTCCGGCGTGACCTCGGGGGCGTCGTGGCAGAAAAATCCGAGATTGAAGCTGCGATTGGTCAGCGCACGGATTCGCTCCGCCTCTTCGATGACCTGCGCAGGCGACAGGCGCGAGCAGCCATACGACCCGAGTCCGCCTGCATTCGCGACCGCCGCCACGAGCTCGGCCGACGAGGCACCGGCCATCGGCGCCTGGATGACCGGAACATCGATGCCGAGCAGATCGAGCAGCTTTCGCATGGATTGCATGCAATCCTCCACATCGTGGGCCGTTGGCAGATCGCGACGACGATACCGATCGCGTGAAGGTGCCTGAACCCCGGCGTCTCACGTTGCATTGCGCGGTTGAATTCTTTTCTTGGTCTGGTCGCGCGCCGGTTCCGTTGTGATCGCGGTCTCCAGAAATCCGAGCTGGCGCGAGAGATTGCGCGCCGCCTGATCCAGCGCCTGGACGACGGGTTCGCCCCAGTCGCTCGGCATTCCGCTCGCCCGGCCCACGACGCACATCACCGCCATCAGCTTGCCGCGCACGTCGAACACCGGTGCTGCGACTGCATCGACGCCGGGGATGAGCACGCCGCGTGCCCGCGAAAGACGCCGTTCGCGAATATGGGCAAGCTGCAGAGCGAGATCGTCACCGGCCCGCGGCGACGTCGCCGCCGACGCCTGCTCGGCGGCAACGAGAGGCCGTGTCAGCGAATGGGGCAGGTAGGCCAGGAACACCTGGCCGATGGCGGTCGTCGTGAGCGGCAGGACGGAGCCGATGCGCACATTCATGGTCACGACATGACCGCTTTCCTCCATCGCGATGATGGTCGGGCCCGTGTCTCCCCAGATTGCCGCCGTCACCGTCTCGTTCACGCGGTCCCGCAGGCGCGGCAGCGCATCGTTGAGCTGGCGAATAGGGCTCAGGCGCCCGAGCCCGACAAGGCCGATCGTGACGGCCGCGGACCCGATCGCGTAGTGGCCGGTTTCCGGATCCTGGGTGATCAGCCCGGCATTGCGCAGGCTGGACAGGTAGCGGTGAACTTTGGCGCGCGGCATTCCGGTCGCCGCCGCCAGGTGTTTCAGCGCCAGCACGCCGCCAGCCGCCGCCAGCGCCTTCAGAATTGTCGCAGCAATTCCAACGGACTGAACGCCGCTGCGCTCGGCGGCCTCTTCCGGCGCGGCCTCCGCGCCTTCGATTTCTGATTTCGAGCCGCGCATGGTTGACGCTTTCCTGTATCGGAATATGATACATGTTTCTTATTGCGGAACAAGGTCCGCACCAATGACCCCGCATGCCCAACGGGCACGGGCGCAAGCTGAACCGCCGGGAGGTTCGCCATGACGACTGCAAGGAGCGTGAAGATTGCCCCCAAAGGCATGGGGCTCAACGACTTCGTTGCGATGAAGGAAGGCTATTTCGCCGCCGAGGGACTCGACGTCGAATTCGATTGGAAAACGTTCCGGGGGACGCAATCCAGTTGGAAGGAGTTCGACTATTTCCAACGCCCGCAGGACAAGCCCTACACGGAGTCGAAGGACGACGTCATTCAGGGCGCCTGCGTGTGGGGCACGATCTGCAATGCCAGCGCCGGGATGGGCAAGGTCGTCGCGGACGCCTACGGCGATTCACCCTGGGCGATCTTCGTGCGGCCCGACTCGAAGATTCGAAAGCCGGAAGACCTCAAGGATGTTCCGGTATCGGTAGGCTTGCGCGCCGGCAGCCACTTCAACGTTCCTTACCGGCTCGAACGCTATCTGCCGCTGGAGAATATCAAGACGGTCAATACCGGGGGCTTCGGAGCACGCCTCAAAGCGCTGCTCGACGGCGAGGTCGAGGCCGCGAGCCTGTTGCCGCCGCAGATCGCGATGGCGGAACAACTCGGGCTGCGCAAGATCATCGAGGACAGGTTTCATACGCTCTGGTGGGTCCCGGATCGCACCGCGCCCGAGACGCTCCGCGCCTATCTCAATGCGCTCGATCGCGCCGAAAAAGCGATGGATGCCGACATCGAGAAATATCTGCCGCTTTGGAAAATGGCGGTGCCGGCGGAATTCGCGAACCACCCCTGGGATTTCAGCAAATTCGGGCGCGGCGAGCGTTTCGTCTACAAGCCGATCCCGGAACAGGAATTCCACGAAACGATGGATCAGGTGAAGCGCTGGGGTCTCGATCAATATCTCAAGGAACACAAATTCGAGAATCTGGTCGCCCAAGCGGGGTGACCCGAGACCGGGCCATGGCCGAAAGGCTGCGCACTTCCCGCTGACGTCACCGCGCCGCGACAATCACTCGCCGTCGGTTGTCGCGACTCGCCGACCCCCACTCCCTGATATGGTGTGCACCACTTTGCGTTCGCTCAGCCTGATGGCGCTCGCTGTTGGCCTCGCATTCAGCGCGGTGAGCGCGCTCGCGCAGCAATATCCGACGCGGCCGATCCGCTTCGTGCAGGGGTTTGCCGCCGGCGGCAACGCCGACGTGATCACGCGGGTGCTCGGCGCCGAGATGTCGAAGTCTCTCGGTCAGCCGGTCATCTTCGACGCTCGCGTCGGCGCGGGCGGCAATATCGCCGCCGAACAGGTCGCCCGCGCCGAACCCGACGGCTACACCCTCCTGCTGGTGACGACCGCACATCTCGTTTCACC
The DNA here is from genome assembly GCA_963725065.1 of uncultured Alphaproteobacteria bacterium. Lineage (GTDB taxonomy): Bacteria > Pseudomonadota > Alphaproteobacteria > Rhizobiales > Xanthobacteraceae > VAZQ01. The sequence goes on along the minus strand of CAVRXD010000044.1, from coordinate 60,486 downwards.
CGCGCTCTACAACTCGCTCGGCTATGACTCGATCAACGACTTCGCATTCATCTCGTCCGTGACCAACGTTCCGTTCTTCATCGTCACCCATGCGGAATCGCCCTACAAAACCATCAAGGATTTCGTCGACGCGGCGAAGGCAAAGCCCGCCACGTTGACCATCGGCACCGCGGGCGTGGGGACCGGACAGCACATGGGCATGGAGCTGTTCGCGGCCGCGACCGGGATCAAGGTCTTGCACGTGCCGTTTCGCGGCGATTCGGCCGCGGTGACCGGACTGCTCGGCAAGACCGTGGATGCCATCGTGACGCCGGGCACGGTCGTGTTCGGCAATATCCAGGGCGGCAACTTCCGCGCGCTCGCGATTACCTCGTCCGAACGCTGGCCCGCCCTGAAGGATGTCCCGACGGTCGCGGAGACGGTTTCACCGGGCTTCGAAATGATCGCGTGGATCGGCGTCGGCACCACACACGGCGTACCGAAACCCATCGTCGAGCGGCTGAACCAGGACATCCGCGCAGCCATCGCGTTGCCGAGCGTCCAGGAGCAATTGCGCAATCTCGGCGGCTTTCCGAAGAGCAGCACACCCGAAGAGGCGACCGAGCGCGTGAAAAAGGAGATTCCGCTGTGGAAGGACCTGGCGGAAAAGGCCGGGATTCCCAAACGATAGAGCAACGGCAATCCGGGTCCGATTGTTTCCCGCGCGCCGACGATATAACCGCACACCCCAGGGACGAACGAGGAAACCACAATGGCCGATGTTCCCAGCAACGTCGATCCCGCAACCAAGAGCTTTCTCGGCAAGGAAATGTACCTGGTCGTCACGCGGCCGGTGCGGTCGCCGGAAATCGCCAAACGGCTCGGTGACCATCTGGCGCACCAGATCGAGCTGGAAAAGCGCGGCATCATGTTCGCCGCCGGACCGCTCTATCCCCGCGGCTCCGAAACCCCCGAAGCCGGGATGTTCGTGCTGCGCGCAAGCTCGTTCGAGGAAGCGGAGGCCATCGCCAAGGAAGACCCGCTGCACAAGGCCGGGCTGCGTACCTTCACGCTGCAGAAATGGCGGGTCAACGAGGGCCGCATCACCGTCACCGTCGATTTCTCCGATCAGACCATGAAGATCGAATGAGCAATCAAGACGGCGCTTGGTGACGTCCGACGGCTCGCCGCTCTCGATCGAATTCACGATTACGCCGATCCACTCGGAGCAAGGCGAGATCATCGGACTGGTCACCGTCATGCGGGACGTGACCGCCCGGTTTGAGGAAACCAAGGGCCTCAGACAGAAGCTGCGCGCCCTGACGGCTCGCGGCGACGACGGATAGGCTTGGTGTAGCGCCGCGCCGAGACTAGGATCGAGCTCTTAAGGCATTTGAGTCGATCATTTGAGGGAGACCGCCCATGTCCATGTCACTCGAAGCCGCCGCCCAGGTGATGCGCGAGGCGATGCGCGAAACGGTCAAGCGGCATTCGCTCTGGTATCTCATCCAGAGTGGCCTGATGATTCTGGCCGGCATTCTGGCGCTGGTCTTTCCCGCGATTTCGTCCGTCGCCGTGGTCGTCTTTCTCGGATGGGTCCTGATCGTCAGCGGCATATTGCAGGCGATCAGTCTGATCGGCGCGCGCCACGTGCCGCATTTCTGGCTTCAGCTCGTTTCGGTGGTCCTGTTCATTCTCGTCGGGTCACTTTTCCTGCGCAATCCCGGCGAAGGCCTGCTCACGCTCACGCTTCTGCTGATCGTGTTCTTCATGGTCGAGGGCATTTCGAAGGTGATTTTTGCACTGACGATACGGCCGTTTCCGAACTGGGGCTGGGTCCTGGCCAGCGGCATCGTCGGCATCCTGCTGGCGTTCTATCTATGGGCCAGCATTCCGGTCAGCGCGGTCTGGGTGCTCGGCGTATTGCTCGGCATCGAACTCATCTGCGAGGGCGCTGCCCTCGGCCATCTCGCCTGGCAGGCACGCAAGAGCTGAGAGCCGAACTCACTTTGCGGGCTGCCGCGCGCCCTCCTTGTCGATGCGCGGCCGCGGCCTGCCGCCGTCGCCGAGCGCGACGACCACGACAATCTCTCCCGGCCGCGGCGCGTCCGGCACGACCACGGTGATGGTGTCGATGTGGTCGAACACCCAGACGTCGTCGCGGTCGGACAGCGGCACGTCGATCGCGGTTCCGGCGGCCGCGACCTTGACGTTCGAGGGAATGATCGCCTTGCCGCCGCCGATCGCCTCGCGCATCGGTTTTCCCATGCGCGGATGGAGGATGGCGGCGGCGTGCTCGATATCGCCGTCGAGCCCGACGATGGCGGCCTTGCCGTAGCTCACCGGGGCGTTCGGCAACACCGCCAGCGCCTTGCGAACCAAAAGCTCGCCCAGCTCGGCGCCCAGCGGCACGAGCTCGCCGAGGTCGTCGCGCGGAACGCCGGCGAGCGGGTTCCTGATCACCGCGCAGGCGGCGACGCGGGTGACCGGGCGTATCGCCGGCAATCCGCCCTCGCTGTTGATGGTGTCGCAGACGACCAGCAGCCGGCGAATGTCCATGTCTATCTCCCGATCAGGCGCTGAAAGTTGCCGGACAGCGCCAGCTCCGCCTGTTCCCTCGGCAGCGCGCGCCGGACGAAGTTGACGGGATCGGGCTCTCCGAGCGGAAACGGCGCATCGCTCCCGAGCAGGAGATGCTCCGCCGGAACGATGCCGGTGGCGTAGCGCAGGTAGTCCGGCTCGAAACACACCGTGTCGAAGTAGAAGTCACGCAGGTAGTCACCGACCTTGCGCGGCAGCGTATGCGAGAGCGTCGCGTTGGTATCGACCTCGCGCTGCATGCGGTTGCGCAGCAGCAGGCTGAACGCGCCGGTATGGGCGCAGACCAGCTTCATGCCCTGGTACCGATCGAGGAAATTGCTGCAGATCATGCGGAACACGTTGACGGTGGAATCGAACAGATAGCCGGCGACCACGGTCAGCTCATAGTCAGCGGTGCGATCCCGCCCGGGCGGATCGACCGGATGCAGGAACAGCGGCACATCGAGCTCCCTGGCCGCGTCGAAGATCGGGCGGAAGGCGTCGTCCGGAAGATAAGTCCCGCGCACATTGGTCGCCACATGCCCGCCGATGAAGCCATGATCGCGCACGCAGCGGCGAAGCTCCGCCGCCGCCGCCGCCGGGTCCTGCATGGGCAGGAACGCCCAGGCCAGGAATCGCTCCGGTGCGGCGACGACGAGTTCGGCAAAGCCGTCGTTGCAGAGCCGCGCCGCCTCGCAAGCAATCTTCGGCTCGAGATAGTAGTTCACCAGCGGGGTCGCGAGCGAAATCACGGTGCGATCGATGCCGAGCCCGTCCATGCGCGCGACCTGCCGCGCCGGCTCGAAGAAGGTCGGGTTCAGGCCGAAGTGCATGCCGCGCACCGTGATGTCGATGCGCTCGCCGTCCATCGCCGTCACGCGGGTGTCGAACTCCTTGCGCGCCTGCACGAACTTGAACAGCTCGTGCGGAATGAAATGACAGTGGATATCGGTGACCATTTCACAGCCCCAAATATGCGACCTTCAACCGGTCGTCCTCGAGAAGTTCGGCGCCCGCGCCCTGCATGACGATCCTGCCGTTCTCGAGCACGTAGGCGCGGTCGGCGGCGCGCAGCACGTGGTGCACGTTCTGCTCCACGATCAGGATCGTGTGCCCGAGGTCGCGCAGCGTGCGCAGGAGATCGAACAGCAGCTTCACATAGATCGGGGCCAGGCCCTCGGTCGGCTCATCGAGCAGCAGCACCTGCGGCTTCGCCATCAGCGCGCGCCCGATCGCGAGCATCTGCTGCTCGCCGCCGCTGAGCGACCTGGCGATCTGGCCGCGGCGCTCGGCCAGCACCGGCAGCAGCGCATAGACCTGCTCGATCGTCTCCTTCCGCACGCGGCGTGCAAGCGAGCAATAGGCCCCCATCTCCAGATTCTCGAGCACGGTCATGAACGGAAACAGCCTCCGGCGTTCCGGCACCAGCACCAGGCCGCGCACGACGCGCTCGTAGGCCGGCAATGCCTCGATGCGCTCCTGTCCGATCGAGATACGGCCGGTGCAGGCGGTGCGCAGCCCGGCGAGCGAGAACATCAGCGTGCTCTTGCCGGCCGCGTTGGCGCCGACCAGCGCGACGATCTGCCCGGTGTCGACCGCGAGGTTGATGTCGTGCAGAATTTGCACCGGGCCGTAGAACGCCGCGAGGTTCTCCACCCTAAGCAAAGCTCGTCTCCTCGCCGAGATAGGCCTTGATCACGGCGGGATCCTTGACCAGCACCTCGGGCGCGTCGTCGGCGATCAGCTCGCCGCGGTGGAGCACCATGATGCGCGGCGCCGTCTTCATGATGGCGTAGAGCACGTGCTCGACCCAGATCACGGTGATGCCGCGCGCGGGAAGAGCGGCGACCAGGTTGGTCATCCCCTTGACCTCGCTCGGCGTCAGGCCGGCCATGATCTCGTCGAACAGCACGAGGCTTGGGCGCAGCGCCAGCGCGCGCGCCACTTCGAGCCGCTTGAGCAGGCCCACCGTCAGGTTGCCCACCGGCGCGTCCTCATGGTCGGCCAGGCCGACATCGGCCAGGATCGCCCGCGCGCTGTCGCATGCCGCCGCAACGGTCCGGTCGTGCAGCATGGCGCTCAACGCCACGTTCTCCACCACCGACAGGTGACGATAGGGCTTGGGGATCTGAAAGGTCCGCGCCACGCCGGCGCGCGCGGCCTGATACGGCTTCCAGCCGGCGACCGGCCGGTCCTTGAACACGATACCGCCGGAGGTCGGCGTGATCGCGCCGGCGATCAGGTTGTAGAGCGTGCTCTTGCCGGCCCCGTTCGGGCCGATCAGGCCGACGAGCTCGCCCTGCCGGACCGTGAAGCTCACGCCCGCGACCGCATTGAGGGCGCCGAACGTGCGGGTGAGATTGCGAACCTCGAGCAGCGTCGTCATGGCGGCCCCTTGCGCCGGCGTTCCGCCAGCCGCTGCAACGCGCCGGCAATGCCGCTGGGGAAATAGAGCATCACCACCACGAGCACGCCGCCGTAGATCGCGAGATGCAGGCCGGCGCCGGCGCCGCCGAAATAGGAGCGCAGCATCTCCGACAGCGGCGTGATCACGAACGAGCCGAGCACGGGCCCGATCGCCGTGCCGAGGCCGCCCAGTGCGGGCAGGAGCGCGAACTGGAACGACAGCTCGGGCGAGATCACGTGGGTGGGATCGAGAAAGAGGAAGTACTGCGCGAACAGCGAGCCGCCGATGCCGGACAGAAAGGCGCTCAGGCACATGGCGCCGGTCCGCGCCAACAACGGATTGACGCCCGCCGCGCTGGCGGCCTCCTCGTCATCGCGCGCGGCGAACAGGTAGTAGCCGTAGCGCGAGCCTTCGACCGTCTTGGTGATGGCGTAGATCAGAACGAAGTATCCCAGCATCAGCGCGGCGTAGGTGGCCTTCGACTCGAACACCATGTTGGCGATGCTGGCGATCGGCAGGATGGAGAGCCCCTCCGCTCCGCCGGTCAACGATGCCCAGTTGAGCGCCGCGATCCTGACCACCTCGGCGGCCGCGAGCGTGGACAGGATGAAGAACGGCCCGCGCAGGCGCGCGCACACGAGCGTGAGCACCGCGCCGAAGGCCGCCGCCAGGAGCCCGCCGATCCACAGTCCGATCCAGGGTGTCAGGCCGTAGTTCGCCGCCAGGATGCTCGAGGTGTAGGCGCCGACGCCGAAGAACGCCGCATGCCCGAACGAAATGAGCCCGGCAAATCCGCCCGCGATGTTCCAGGCGAGCGCGAGCCCGGCCCACAGGAAGGTCTGGATGACGACGTCCTGCAGGTATTGCGGCAGGGGAACCGCGACGAGCGCCACGCAAACCGCCAGCAGCACAAGCTCGAACAGCGAGAGCGTGCCGCGCTCCGGCAGCAACCGCCACCGGCCGCCTCGTCGCTTGGCTCTTGGCGCCGCCGCGTCCATCCGGGTTTCAGTCGTTGATGCCGAGGGTGGCTTCGCCCTTGCGGCCGAGCAGGCCGGCCGGGCGGAAGATCATCACCAGCAGGAACAGCATGAAGAAGAACATCTGCCCGAACGCGGGCGCGATGTAGTAGCTGCTCAGCGACTGCACGATGCCGATGCAGATTCCGCCGAGCAGCGCGCCTTCGATGCTGCCCATGCCGCCCAGCACGACGATCACGAACGCGATCAGCACGAAATTGAGCCCCACCGTCGGAAACACCGAGAACAAAGGCATCATGACGCAGGCGGAGAGACCGACCAGGGCGGAGCCGGCGGCGAAGGTGATGAGAAAGATGCGCGGCACGGGAACGCCCATCAGTTGCGCCGCTTCCCCGTCCTGCACGGTGGCGCGGATCGCCTTGCCGAGATAGGTCGCCTGCAACATGAAGCGCAGCCCGAGCGTGCAGGCGAGCGCGACCGCAAAGCCGATGAGCAATTCGGGCTTGGCGTAGAACGGGCCGAAGGTGAAGGAGCGTCCTCCCAGGATCGGAGGCACGTCCTGCAGATCGGCCGACAGCGCCATGAGCGCCACGTTCTGCATCAGGATCGACAATCCCATGGTCGCGAACACGACCACCAGGTGCGGCTTGTCGAGCGCCGGCATCACGATCAGGCGGTGCACGACCACCCCGAACAGGAACATGGCCGGCACGATCGCAACGATCGCGTAATACGGGTTGAGGCCGAGATATCGCGTCATCGCCCAGGCGCCGTACATCGCGATCATCAGGAATTCGCCGTGGGCGAAATTGACGATGCGCAGCACGCCGAAAATCAGCGTCAGGCCGATGCTCATCAGCGCATAGATGCCGCCGATGAGCAGGCCGGAGAGGACGAGCTGCCCGATGGTTGTCATCGTCCCGCTGAAGACCAGGGCTGCGCCGGTCGGAGGGCCGCGCCGGATCGCGCGGCCTCGCACCAGGCGATCACGTCAGCGCTGGCTCCAGTTCGGCAGCGGCACCATGACCGGCTCGGTGGTCGCCAGCTTGGCCGGGAACACCTGGTTGTTGCCGGTCTTCTGCCATTGCCACACGCCGATCGAGGCGCGCAGATTCTGGCCGGCATCCTTCGGATCGGTCGGCCAGTCGTTGTTGGTGAACTTGATGCCGCTGCCGTTGGCGAGGCTGCCCTCGGGCAGGTCGAGCTTGAGCGCGATCTCGCGCAGCTCCGCCGGCTCGTACGACTTCGCCTTCGGGAAGACTTCCGTGAACAGCGCCCAGGTCGCCGAAAAGGCCGACGATGCATGGCCCGCCGGCGGACGTTTCATCTTGTCGTCGTAGCGCTTGAAGAACTCGTCCGCGATCTTGAGCGTGTCCGGGGTCAGCGCCTTGGGGTTCACGCGGGCCGCGAAGTCCGAAACGAAGATGCCGTTGACCATGTCGCCGATGGAGTCGCGCAGGTCAGGGTTGGAATAACCGGCGCTCACCCCCACCAGGGCGCCGACGTTGAAGTCGAGCTCCTTGGCCTTGCGCTGAAACAGGATCGCATCGTTGGGGAAAGAGATCGCGATCAGCACGTCCGGCTTCACGTCCTTCAGCCGCTGGACGATCGGCGTCATGTCGGTGAGGAACTGGTCGTAGCCTTCGTCGTAGACCAGATTGACGCTCTTTTCCTTGGCGTAGGCGCGGATCGAGTCGCCGACCGACTTCCCGAACGCGCGGTTCTCCCACAGCAATGCGATGCGCAGGTCGGCGGGGGATTTGCCGAGCCGCTTGGCGAGCTCGCCGAGCGTGAGGTCGACCGCCGCCTGGCCGTAACGGTAGGCCGCCGGCCCGACCTGGAACGTATACTTGAAGCCGCGCTTGGTGATGATGTCGGCCGCACCCGCGGTTTCCCAATGGAATACGCCATGGCGCTCGGCGGCCTGGCTGACCGGGACCGCGAGCAGCGACACCCCGGAGCCCAGCGTGATCTTGACCCCGTCCTTGGTGGTCAGGCGCTCGGTCTCGCTGATGGCGGCAGTCGGGGTGGGAATGTCGGCGAGCAGGAAGTCGACCTTGCGCCCGTTGACCCCGCCGCGCTCGTTGATCATGTCGCGGGCGATCTGCATCGCGGTATAGTTCTCGGTGCCGTTCTTGGTCGCCGGCCCGGTCATGGGCTGCAGCACGCCGATACGGATCGGCTCCTGGGCGTGGCCGGTTGCGGCCGTTCCGAGCAAGGCAACCGCAGCGACCGCGAACGTCGCCGATCTGAGCGCAACTGGCATGGACCCCTTCTCCTTTGTCAGTAATTTCCGCCCGGCACCGGTGGGATGCTAACACCCGCCGGGACATGCAGCCATCGGATTGATCCTGCAAAACGCCGCATACCTGCGACCAAGCTCGCAAATTCCGGTTGCATCACCACGCGCAAGCACGCGCATCGGCACCGGCGGCCCAGGCACGCCGTGGCCGCGAGCGGCACATTCGATCGCCGGCCCGTTACGTCTTCGCGCCGCTGCCGCCGCCCTCGCCTTCGGCCATCACCGCCTTGAGCTTGCGCATGGCGAACAGCGCCTTCGGCATTCCGAGATAGATGGTGGCCTGCAGGATCACCTCCTTCATCTCGTCGAAGGTGATGCCGAGATTGTGGGCATGGCGCATGTGGAGCGCGATGCCGTCCGCCTTCGCCGCCATCAGGGTCGCCAAGGTCACCAGTTCGCGTTCCCGCAAGCTCAGCCCGGGTCGTGACCATATTTCCCCGAACAGCACGTCGGTGGTGAACCGCCACAAATCCTCATCCAGCTCCTTGACCGCGGTGTTCTCGCCCCAGCCCATCTGTTGGTAGACGGCAAGGCCGCGCGCTCTTCGATCGTCCGTATCCGACATGATATCCCCCATTGGCCGTTTGCTGTGCCGGCGTCACTTCGCCGACAGGTTCGCCTCGCGCGCGACGCGCTGCCACTTCGCGCGGTCGTCGCGGATGAATTGCGCGAACTCGGCCGGCGCGTTGCGGGCCGGCGTATATCCGAGCTCCTGAAACCGGCTGACGATCTCCGGGCGCAGCACCGCGGCTCCGAAGGCCTGGGAGATTTTGTCGACGATCGCCGCCGGCGTGCCGGCCGGCGCCACGATCCCGACCCAGGACACCGCCTCGAAGCCCGGCAGGGTCTCGGCGATCGCCGGGACCTGGGGCGCCAGCGGCGTGCGTTCGAGGGTCGCCACGCCCAACGCCCGCAGGTTTCCCTGCTGCACCTGCGGCCAGACCACCGGCATGTTGTCGAAGATCAGGTCGACGCTGCCCGCCAGCAGGTCGGTGAGCGCGGGCGCGCTGCCGCGATAGGAGACGTGGGTCATCTCGGTCCGCGTCATCAGCTTGAACAGCTCGCCGGCGAAGTGAATGGAGCTGCCCGGCCCCGAGCTGGCGAAATTGAGCTTGCCCGGGTTGTCCTTGAGATACTTGATCAGCTCGGCGACGCTCGCGACCGGCACCTTCTTCGGGTTCACCACCAGCATGTTCGGGATCATCGCCACCAACGTGGCCGGCGCGAAGCTGGTCACGGTGTCGTAGGGAAGATCGGTGCGATAGGCCGGCAGCACCGCATGGGTGGAGCCGGTCGCCAACAGCAACGTGTATCCATCGGGCGTTGCGCGCGCGACATATTCGGAGCCGATCGCGCCGGTCGCCCCGCCTTTATTCTGGATGACCACCGGCTGTCCCAGGCTGTCGCCCGCGATCTGCGCCACCATGCGGGCGCTGACGTCGGCGCCGCCCCCGGCCGGGAACGGCACCACCAGTTCGATCTGACGCGAGGGGTACGTCCTGCGCGGCGAGCGGCGAGCCCGCGGCGAGCAGGGCCGCGAAGACAATCCATATCCGCGACGTCATCTGTTTCCACCCTGGTTTGCGCCGAAGTAAGTCTCGGCGTTGCGGTACAGCACCTTCTCCAGCACCTCGCGCGAATATCCTTCCGCGTTCCAGTCGGCCATCACCTTCTCGTACCGGAGCACCGGGAAATCACAGCCGAACATGACGCGATCGGCCAACCGGCCGGCGATCGCCTTCTTCAAGGCCGGCGAATACTGGCGCGGTCCCCAGCCGTGCAGCTCGTAGGAGACGTTGGGCTTGTGCGCGAGCACCGCCAGCATGTCATCCTGCCACGGATAGGCGGGCCGCGCCGCGAGAATGCGCAGTTGCGGAAAGCGCGCCGCCACCGCGTCGATGTGGCGGGGATGGGCGTGGTCGAGCACGATGCCCTTGCCGCCCGGCAATCCCTGGCCGATCCCGGTGAGACCGGTGAGGATCATGATCGGGCGGCCGGCCTCGATCGCGAGCTGATAGAGCGGGTCCCAGCAGGGATCGCTCGGAGGAATGCCGAGCACCTGGCCGTTGACGCACAGGCCGACGAAGCCGGCATCGGCGCCAAGCGCGCGGTCGAATTCGCGGATCGCCTCGAGCGCGCGGCGCGGATCGAATTGCAGCCAATGGCCGAACACCACGTCGGGATGCTTGCGCTGAAAGTCGAACGCGTAGTCGTGGTGAGCGCGAATCTCCTCGATCGGCAGAAACTTCGTGAACGAGAGATCGAGGATGGTGCGCACATTGTTCTGACGGAAATAGTCCGCCATCTCGTCTTCCGACCAGAACGTCGCCTTGGTCTTCCAGATTTTCTCCTGCTGGGCGAGCTCCGCCTCGGTGCGGAACAGATAGCCGCGCTTGGTGCCCCAGTGCGAATGGCAGTCGAACAGCTTCGTCACCTTGTCCATGTCACCCTGTCCTTGCGTGCGCCTCAGCTCGATGCGGAACGACGCCGGTCGATCAGGCGCTTGATCTTGGAGGTTTGCGAGAGCCCGGTCAGGTGATCGAGCCCGCCGCGCGCGACCGCCTGGACGTCGAGGCGCACGCCGAGCGCCTCTTTCAGTCGGTCGGCGAGCTCGCCCTCGATGACGTCCGGCGGCATGCTCTGGTCTGCTGTCTCGACCATGACGGTCATGGACTCGCGCCCGCCTTCGGCGCTTTCCAGCACGCAGACGTATTCGCCGTTGGTGCGCGCGTCCTCGCTGACGATGGCGCCGATGGCTTCGGGGAACACGTTGACGCCGCGCAGCTTCACCATGTTGTCGCTGCGGCCGAAGATCTTGGTGATGCGGCGATGAACGCAGCCGCAGGCACATTCGCCGGCCGCGACGGACGTGACGTCGTTCATGTTGTAGCGGATCATCGGCGCCGCATATTTGAACAGGGTCGTGATGAAGACCACGCCCCGCTCGCCTTCGCTCCTGGGCTGCAAGGTCTCGGGATCGTTGACCTCGAGAACGAACGCGTCCTCGAACACGTGCATGCCGCTCTTGTGGCCGCACTCCGCGGCCATCGTGCCGCATTCATTGCAGCCATAGGTATCGTAGACATCCGCGCCCCACAGCGCTTCGAGCGCCGCGCGATCGTCGGTGCCGAGATGAACGATCAGTCCCTTGACCGGCAGCTCGCGCGGATCGAGCTTGAGCTCGTCGCGCGCGACCAGGCCCATGTGCCGCAGATAGGCCGGGAAACCGATCAGGAACTTGGCCTTCCACGCCTTGATCAGCTCGATCTGACGCCGCGTCGGGGTCTGCGCGCCCGAGCCGGTCATGACCGGGACCGCACCGGTGTACTTCCAGATGCCCTCGCGTGCGAGCACCCCGCCGTTGGTCAGGCCCATGGACAGGGCGACCTGCACGAGATCGAACGGACGCACGCCCTGCATATAGAGCCTGCGGCCGGTGATGATGTTCATCACCTCGCGATCACGCGGGGTAAAGATCATCGGTCGCGGCAGACCGGTCGTTCCACCGCTGGTCTGCAGGATCAGCGGCAGCGGCGCGTGCTCGGCCGGATCGATGCCGATATAATCCGCCCATGGCGGATCGTTGCCCGCGCTCTCGCGCATGTCGTGCACGGAGAACGGCGGGATGCGGGCCAGGTCATCGAGGCCGCGGATGTCGCCCGGCTCCATCCCTGCTGCCGACCAGTGACGACGATAGAACGGCACCTGCCAGGCGCGTTCCATCTGGCGCAGGAACCGTTGCTCCTGCATTGCGCGCATTTCGTCGCGCGACAGCCGATACGTGCCGCTGAAATAGTCCGGTGGCGGCGGGAATTCGCGCCACAGCGCCTCGAAGTCGAGCGCCTGGTGATAACGCGGGATCATGTCCGGTGATGCGCGGTCCACGCTGCTGCCCAGCCTATCGTTCGTCGATTCTGATGCCGGATATCTTGATCACATCCGACCATTGCGCAATCCGCGTCGTCAGCAGGCGTCGGACCTCTTCGGGCGGACCGATGCCGGGCTCGACCCCGGCGATGCGCAGCCGCGAATTGACGCTTTCGGTTTCAAGCGCGCGCTTCACCTCGGCCTGGAGCCGGCCGAGGATCGGCTGCGGCGTCCCCGCGGGAGCAAACAGCGCGTAGCTGGTCGACACGTCATAGTCGCCGAACCCGCTCTCCCGGACCGTCGGCACGTCAGGGAGCTCGCGCGCGCGGGTGCGCCCGGAGACGGCGAGCGGGCGCAACTGGCCCGCCTGGATCTGCGGCAGGACGGTGGCGATGGGAGAGATCCAGAACGAGATCCGGCCCGCGATCAGGTCGGTGACCGCCTGGGAGCCGACCCGGTACGGAACGTGGACGACGTCGATGCCGGTGAGTCGCTTGAACAGCTCGCCGTTGAGATGACCCGGCGTCCCGTTCCCGGCCGATCCGAACATCAATTCACCGGGACGGCCTTTCGCCAGCGCAACGAATTCCGGCAGCGTCTTCGCCGGCAGCGTATTGCTCACCGACAGCACGGCGCCCGATGTCCCCAGAAGCGCGATCGGAGCTGAGGTCCTTGACCGGATCGAAGTTCAGCTTCGGATAGAGGCTGACGCTCGCGGCCAGCGATCCTGCCGGATCGGCGATCACGATGGTGTAGCCGTCGGGCGGCGCGTGCGCGACCAGGTCGATGGCGATGGTCCCGCCGGCGCCCGGGCGATTGTCGATCACGATCTGCTGCCCGAGCGACTGGCCGACCCTTTCGAGCACGATGCGGGCAACGAGATCCATCACGCCGGCGGGGGCGAACGGCACCACCGCGCGAATGGTCCGCGTCGGATAATCATCGGCGCGCGCGCCGACATGCGCACCCGCCACCACAATCGTGGCGAACAAGGCCCGGATGATGCGCGCAACCGATCCCGTCATGCGTCGTCTTTCATACGCCAAGATACGCCGCCTGCACGCGGTCGTCGGCGAGAAGTTGCGCGGCGCTGCCGCTCGCCGCAATCCTGCCGGTCTCCACCACATAGCCGCGATCCGCGATGGCGAGCGCGGCGCGGGCATTCTGTTCGACCAGCAGCACCGTCAAGCCCGCGCGTTTGAGCCCCTCGACGACATCGAGGATCTGCTCGACCAGCATCGGGGCCAGCCCCATCGAAGGCTCGTCGAGCAGGAGCAGCCGCGGCTTCGCCATCAGCGCGCGGCCGATCGCCAGCATCTGCTGCTGGCCGCCGGACAACATGCCGGCGGTCGCGCCGCGGCGTGCCGCGAGCATGGGAAACAACGCGTAGACGGAGGCAAGCTCGGCATCGATGTCGGCATCGCGCCGGCTCCAGGCCCCGAGCTTGAGATTGTCCTCCACCGACAGCGGCGCGAACAGTTGCCGGCCTTCGGGCACCTGCGCGATCCCGAGCGCGACGCGCGCATGCGCCGGGATGCGATCGATGCATCGATCCTCGAACACGATCCGGCCGCCCGAGATCGGTTGCACCCCGGAGATCGCCCGTATCAAGGTGGTCTTGCCGGCGCCATTGGCCCCCACCAGGGTGACGATCTCGCCGGCCGCGACCGTCAACGAAACGCCGTGCAGCGCCTGGATGCGGCCGTAACCGCTGGTGACGTTCTCAACCGACAGCACGGGTGCTCTCCCGCGCGCCGCGGACGCCGAGATAGGCTTCGATCACGGCCGGGTTTGCACGCACCTCGGCGGCCGTGCCCTCCGCGAGCGTGCGGCCGTTGGCAAGCACGTGGACGCGATCGGACACGTTCATCACCAGCCGCATGTCATGCTCGACCAGCACCACCGTGATGCCGTCGCGCGTGAGCCGCCGGATGATGGCTTCGATCTCGGCGGTCTCCACCGGATTGCAGCCCGCGGCCGGCTCGTCGAGCAGAAGGACTTTCGGCTCGCTCGCCAGCGCGCGCGCCATTTCGAGGCGCTTGAGACCCCCGAACGACAGGCTGCCCGCCGTCTGCTGCGCCGCCGCGGCAAGGCCGACGCGTTCGAGCGCCGCCATCGCCGCATCGCGGGTCATCAGGTTCTGCCGGCCGACCGCGGGCAGATGCAGCAGGTCGGCGAAGATGCCGGTGCGCTCATGCCGGTGGCGTCCGACCATGACGTTCTCGAGCGCGGTCATGCGAAAGAAGATCTGCAGGTTCTGGAATGTCCGTGACAAGCCCCGGCGCGCGAGCTGTTCCGGAGCGAGCGTGCTCACGTCCTCGCCCGCGAGCCGCACGCAGCCCGTGCTGCGCCAGGTAGAGGCCGGAGATGATGTTGAACAGGGTCGTCTTGCCGGCGCCGTTCGGACCGATGATGGAGAACACGAGGCCCGGCGCGACCGCCAGGCTCACGTCTTCGAGCGCATGCACGCCGCCGAATGCGATCGACAGGTGTTCGGTCGCCAGCACGGTCATGCGCGCCTCGCCGCCAGCACGGTCATGCCCGCCTCGCCGCCAACGCGTTCGTCAGCGTCGGCACGATGCCGGCACGCAGGAAGATCATGACCGCCATCACGATCAGACCGAGGACCATGTGCTCGTAATCGTGCAGGAAGGTCAGCGTCTGCGGCAGCACCACGAGGAGCGCGGCGCCGACCAGCGAGCCGGCGATCGATCCCATCCCGCCCAGCACCACCATGGCGACGAGCTCGATCGAGCGCAGGAACCCGGAGACATCGGGCGTGATGTGCCCGTTGAGCAGGGCGAAATAGGAGCCGGCGACCGAAGCATAGATGGCGGAGAGCACGAAGACCGCGAGCTTCTTGCGTGCCACGTCGACGCCGAGCACGCGCGCTGCCACCTCGCTGTCGTGGATGGCGCGCAACGCGCGTCCGCTCGGGCTGTCGATCAGATTGAGCGCCAGCGTGGCGCCAATGAGAAAGCTCGCCGCCGTGATCCAGTACCAGGTATCCGGCCCGCGCAGGGACCAGCCGAACAACACGAGACGCGGCACCGACATGCCGTCGGGTCCGCCGGTGAAACCGGCTTCGTTGCTGAACACGATGGCGAGCAGCAGTCCGAAGCCGAGCGTGGCGACCGCGAGATAGTGTCCCTTGAGACGCAGGATCGGGCGGCCCACGAGATAGGCGACCAGCGCCGACAGCGCCGCGCCCATGACCAAAGGCGAGCCACGACGGCACGCCGAGATGGGTCGGGCCGACGGCGACCGCGTAGGCGCCGATCCCCATGAAACCGGCGTGGCCGAGGCTCACCTGCCCGGCCAAGCCCATCAGCAGGTTCAAGCCGGTTGCCGCGAGCGCGAACACGAACACCAGCGCCGCGACCCGGTAGTAGTAGCCCGACGGAAACAGCAGCGGCAGCAGGAGGACGACCGCCGTCATCGCCGGAACGCTCGCCAGCCGGTGCTGGAGGATCGCACGCATGGCGAGGTCGGCCCTCACACCCGCTCGACCGACGCCCGCCCGAACAGACCTCGCGGCATGGCGAACAGCACGATCAGGATGACGAGAAACGCGACCGCATCCTTGTACTGCGAGGAGAGATAGCCGGCGGCGAATGCTTCGAGCAATCCGAGCAGCAGCCCGCCCACGACAGCGCCGAGCGCGCTGCCCATGCCGCCGAGCATCGCGGCGGCGAAGCCCTTGAGCGCCAGCAGCGTGCCGACGTCGTAGCTCGTCAGCGTGATGGGCGCGATCAGGATGCCGGCCACCGCCCCGATCGCCGCGGAAATGGCGAACGAGAGCCCGACGATGCGGCGCGGGTTGATGCCCACGAGGCGCGCCGCGAGCTGGTTTGCGGCAGTGGCGACAATCGCCTTGCCGAACAGGGTGCGATCGATGAAAGCCCACAGCAGCACGACAATGACGACCGCGCCGGCGAGCACCACCAGGCTCTGCGGCAGGATGGCGGCGCCCCCGAAACGGATGGGATCGTTGCCGAACCAGGGCGGCAGGCTGTGAAAGCGCTTGTCGAAAACCACCTGCGCGGCGCCGCGCAGGAAGATCGAGGCGCCGATGGTGATGATGATGAGCACGACGGCGCTGGCTCCGCGTGCCGGCTCGATCGCGAAACGGTGGAGCGCGAGACCGACGATGACGGTAAAGACGATGGCAAGGCACGCCGCCAGCGGCAGCGGCACCCCGGCGAGCCCGAGGAACACCGTCGTCATCCCGCCCAGCATCACGAATTCGCCCTGGGCGAAGTTGATGACGTCGGAGGAATTGTAGATCAGCGTGAAGCCGAGCGCGACCAGGGCATAGACCGCGCCGACGGTCAGGCCGGAGAAGGTGAATTGCAGAAATTCAGGCACTTCACCCTCGAACAGCGTGGAGCGAGTGGACCTATCGCCATTCGCTACGCGCCATTTCGCTGTTACTGCACCAGCGTCCAGTCGCCGCCCTTGATCTCGAGCATGCGGAAGGCGGAGAGATCGAGGCCGAGATGGTCGGTCGGCGACATATTGACGACGCCGCCGGTGCCGATGAAATTCTTGGTCTTCTCGATCTCGTCACGCACCTTCGCCTTGTCGAAGCTGCCGGCGCGTTTCGCCGCTTCGGCGAAGATCATCAGCCCGTCATAGGCGTGGCCGCCGAAGCCGGAGACCGGCTGGCCGGTCTTCTGCTGATAGGTCTTGGTGTAGCCGGTGACGACCGGCTTCTGCGGATCGCTGTCCGGCAGCTTGTCGGCGACGAGCAGCGCGGCGGCCGGCAGCCGCACCCCGTCCGCGGCCGGGCCGGCGAGATCGATGAACTGCTTGGAGGCGACGCCGTGGCTCTGGTAGAGCGGCAGCGTGATGCCGAGCTGGCGGTAGTTGCGCGTGACGATCGCCGGCCCCTGGCCGAAACCCGGATTGATCACCGCCTGCACGCCCGCCTTGCCCTTGATGTTGGTGAGCTGCGGGGTCATGTCGCTGTCGCGCGGTCCGTAGGATTCCTCGTGCGCGATGGTGATGCCGGCCTTGGGCGCCACCGCCACGCACTGGTCGCGCATGGATTTGCCGAACGCATCCGTACCCGAAATCAGCGCGACGGTCGTCAGGCTGCGCTGCTTCAGGTCGGCGAAGATCTTCTCGCACGCCATCTTGTCCGTGTGCGGCGTCTTGAACACCCACTTGCGCACCGGCTCGATGATCTGGATGGCGCCGGCAAGCGAGATCAAGGGGATCTGCGCCTCCTCGAACAGGGGCATCATGGCAAGCGTCGCGCCGGTCGTAGTGCCCCCGACCATGGCGACGACCTTGTCCTCCTCGATCAGGCGGGTGGCGAAGGTGCGCGCGGCGTTGGCGTCGGCGCCGTCGTCATACACCACGAGCTGCAGCTTCTGGCCGTTCACGCCACCCTTGGCATTGATCTCGTCGACGTAGAGCTCGAGCGTCCGCTTCTCCGGGTCGCCCAGAAACGAGGCCGGACCCGTGACCGACAGCACCGCTCCAACCTTGACCTGCGCGCAGGCCGATCCGGCTGCGAGCACGCCGGCGAGACAAAACCCGACGGCAACCGCCATCTTTGTCGATGACATTCTCACGTTGTTCCTCCCGGCGGTCGTATTGACCATGTGTTGCCCGACCGACGGCGCAGGCTAACATGGTTCCATTGCGCGTGGCAGCGGGCCAATGCCCGGCTGCGGCGTTCAGTCCGGCGCCCTCAGGCGATAGCCGATGCCGGTTTCGGTCAGAACGAAATGCGGGCGCTCGGGGTCGGCTTCGATCTTCTGTCTGAGCTGCCGAACATAGACCCGCAGGTATTGCGCATCCGTCAGGCTGTCCCACAGCTCTCCGAGCAGGAATTTGTGGGTGAGCACCTTGCCGGCATGCTGCACGAGCACGCGCAGCAGGTCGTACTCCTTGGGAGAAAGCTTCACCTCCCGGTCTGCGACCTTGACGATGCGGCGCACCAGGTCGACCGAGAGATCGCCGCTGCGGAAGATCGGCCGCTCGCCATGCACCTGAAGCTGATGACGAAGCGCCGCCCGCATGCGCGCAAGCAGTTCATCCATGCCGAAGGGCTTGGTGATGTAATCGTCGGCGCCGAGGTCGAGCGCCTGGACCTTGCCGACCTCGTCGCCCCGGCTCGACAGGACCACGATCGGGACGGCCTCGTTGCGTGCGCGCATCATCCGCAGCAATTCCAGGCCCTGCATATCAGGCAATCCAAGATCGAGAATGACGAGATCGGGATTCTGCGCCAGCAACTCGAGCGAGGTCTTGCCGTTCGGCGCCTCCAGGATGTCGTAGCCCTGCGTGCTCAGGCCCATTCGCAGCAGTTTGCGGATGGGCGGCTCATCATCCACCACGAGAACCTTGAGCGGGGCCGCGCTCATGCCGCCGTGTCCAGTTGCTTGGTCGCCGGCGGCACCGGCAACCTGATCGCGAAGACCGCGCCGGGCCGGTCGGGACGGTTCGCCGCCGTAATCTCCCCATGCAGGGCCTCGACGAAGCCGCGCGCGATCGCGAGGCCGAGCCCGGTGCCGGCCCGCACCCGATCGCCCTTTTCCGCCCGATAGAACTTGTCGAAGATGTGCTCGAGGTCTCCGGGCGGTATGCCGTCGCCTTCGTCCAGCACCTGGAGACAGATCGCGTCCTGGTCGCGCCTGCTTCGGATGCGGATGGTGCTGCCGTCGGGGGAATACTTGGCGGCATTGTCCAACAAGTTGAACAGCGCCTGCTCGAACAGCACCGCATCCAGCTCCAGCATGGGCAGGCCGGCGGCGAGCTCCAGTTCGATCCGATGACCCGCAAGGATTCTTGCTCGCGCGCCGCAACGCGCTGCCGACGATCTCGCCGAGGTCGTGGAGCGCCGTGTTCGGCACCACGGCGCCGGATTCGAGCCTGGTCATATCGAGCAGGTTGGCGATGAAGCGGTTGAGCCGCTCCGATTCGTCGATGACGGTCGCAAGCAGGTCGGCCTTTTCGGCATCGCTCAGCCCGGTCGACAGGTCGCGTAGCGTGCTGGCTGCTCCCAGCACGGCCGCGAGCGGCGTCTTGAGATCGTGCGAGATCGAGGTGAGCAGCGCCGACCGCAGCCGATCCGTCTCGATCGTGCGTTTCGCCCGCTCCACGTCCTCGACCAGATAGACGCGCTCGATGGCAAGCGCGGCCTGATCGATCAACGCGTCGAGCAGACGGCGCTGATCGGGAGTGAGAAGCGGGCCGGTCTTGTCGCTGTCGATCCCCATGACGCCGATCGCGCCGCGGCCGGTCCGCATGGGCAGGAACAGGCGCTTTGCTCCCGGGAGCGTGTCCGAGCCGCGCCCGGCGACCCGGTCGTTCTGCCATGCCCATTTCGCCGCCGCGACATCCGCCTCGTCGAGGATGTCCTCGGGCGGATAGCCGGTCTTGACGACAATGGAGCCGTCCTCCGGCAGCAGCAGCACGACCCGCACCTTCAGCATCAGCGCGGTCTGGTACGCCGTCGCCCAGAGAACGTCATCGAGGGTGCCGACCCCCGCCAGCTTGCGGCTGAACGCGTAGAGCAATTCCACCGCGCGCACGCGCTCGCGCGCGGCCACGGTCTGGGAGCGTCCGCGCGCCGCGAAATGCGAGACCACCACCGCCACCACCGTGAAGAAGACGAAGGCGGCGAGATTCGTCGGGTCTGTGATCGTGAAGGTATAGAGCGGCGGCAGGAAGAAGAAATTGTAACACAGGGACGAGGCGACGGTGGCGAGCAGCGAGGGCCAAAGCCCGTAGCGGACCGCGATGGCGACCACCGCGGTCAGAAACACAAGATCGACGTTCTCGACCCCGAGCAACGGCTTGATCAGGCCGCCCACGCCGACGGCGGCGGCAACCGCGACGAGCGCCACCCCATAGGGCCACGGGTTGAAAGGCGCCGCGTCTTCCGCCGCCCGCACGGTCGTCCTGGGGATCGGATCGCGCGCAAGCTCGTCGCCGGCGATGACGTGCACACTGATGTTGCCGGAACGCCGCACCAGATCATGGACCACCGAGCCGTACAGGATCTCGAACCATCGCGACCGCGTCGACTTGCCGATGACGATCTGCGTGACGTTGTTGGCCTGCGCGAAACCGATCACGTCGTCCGCGACGCCGCGATCGCCGCCGGGAACGGTAATCGCTTCGCCGCCGAATGCCTCGGCCAGCCGCAACGTATCCGCGACCCGGTCGCGCTGTTCCTCGCTCCATTGCAGGCTGCGCCGTGTCTCCACGTAGAGCGCCGTGAACGGTGCATGCAGCCGGTCCGCCAGCCGTTTGGCATAGCGCACGAGGCCGGCCGCCCGCGGATCTTCGCTCACGCAGGCCAGGATGCGCTCGCCCGCCGCCCACGGCCCCGGGATCGCATGGGCCTGCATGTGCGTGAGCAATTGCTCGTCGACGCGTTCCGCGGTGCGGCGCAACGCCAGCTCGCGCAGCGCCGTCAGGTTGCCGGGCGAGAAGTAGTGATCCAGCGCGCGCTCGGCCTGCTTGGGAACGTAGACCTTCCCCTCCTTGAGCCGTTCGATGAGGTCGTCCGGGGTCAGATCGACGAGCTCGATGGCGTCGGCGCGGTCGAACACCGAATCGGGGACCGTCTCGCGCACACGGACATGGGTGATCTGGGCAACGACGTCATTGAGGCTCTCGATATGCTGGACATTGACTGTCGTGTAGACGTCGATGCCGCGATGGAGCAGTTCCTCGATGTCGAGGTAGCGCTTGGGATGACGACTGCCGGGCGTGTTGGCATGGGCCAGTTCGTCGACCAGCGCGATCTGCGGGCGGCGCGCGATGATGGCGTCGAGGTCCATCTCCTCGAGCGATTGGCCCTTGTAGTCGAGCCGCTTGCGGGGAACGATCTCCAGTCCGTCGAGGAGCGCCTGCGTCTCCTTACGCCCATGCGTTTCGAGGACGCCAACGACGATATCGTAGCCGTCCTGTTTCCTGGCGCGCGCCTGCTGCAGCATCTCGTAGGTCTTGCCGACGCCGGGAGCGGCGCCGACAAAAATCTTGAGCCGGCCGGATCTGCGCTCCTCCCTGCGGGCGGCCTCGAGCAAGGCCTCCGGCGAAGGTCGCTGGTCAGGGTCGCGCCGGTGCTCCACCATCAGGAATCAGATTCTCCGCCGGGCCAGCATGATCCAGAGAAGCTGTGGACGTTGCGGTCAAAATCATGCGGCCAGGCAAATGCTCAGGGCGATATCTCGGTACAATATAAGCGATTTTGCTCCAACACGCTTCGATTCCGATCAACGCGCCGCCGCGCGATCGAGCGCGAGATTGAGCGCCAGGACGTTGATCCGCGGCTCGCCCAAGAAGCCGAGAGTACCTCCCTCGACGTGCTCGTCGACCAGCTGGCGCACGCGATCTTCGGGCATGTTGCGCGCTTTCGCAACACGCGGGACCTGAAAAAGCGCGGCCGCCGGCGAAATGTCCGGATCGAGTCCGCTGCCCGAGGTCGTCACCAGATCGATCGGAACTTGGGCCGAGGGATTCTCCTGCTGGAGCTTCTCGACGTCGCCTTGCACCCGATCGATCAGCGCCTTGTTGGTCGGGCCAAGATTCGAGCCGCCGGAATTCGCCGCGTTGTAAGGGGCCGGCACGGTCTTGGTGGAATCGTTCGGGTCGGGCGCAACCGTGGCGGAGGGACGGCCGTGGAAATATCCCGCGCTGGTGAAATCCTGCCCGATGAGCGCAGACCCGACCACCTTGCCATTCCGTTCGATCAGGCTCCCCTGCGCCTGGTAGGGGAAAACGACCCCGGCAATCCCTGTCATCGCAAACGGATAGAGCAGACCGGTGATGGCGGTGAGCGCGACCACGAAGACGATCGCCGGACGAATTTCTTTCAACATGACGCTTCTCCTCGGGCCAGGCGCCCTCAAGCCAGGACGATCAAACCAGATGCAGGGCAGTCACTGCGAGGTCGATCGCCTTGATGCCGATGAAGGGGATGACGACGCCGCCGACGCCGTAGATCAGCAGGTTGCGCCGCAGCAGCGGGCCGGCGCCGATCGGCCGATAGCGGACGCCCCTGAGCGCCAGCGGGATGAGCGCGACGATGATCAGCGCGTTGAAGATGATGGCGGAGAGGATCGCGCTCTGCGGCGTCGACAAATTCATGATGTTGAGCGCCTGCAGTTGCGGGTAGAACGCGACGAACATCGCCGGGATGATGGCGAAGTACTTCGCCACGTCGTTGGCGATCGAGAACGTGGTGAGGGCCCCGCGGGTCATCAGCAGTTGCTTGCCGATCTCGACCACCTCGATCAGCTTGGTCGGGTTGGAGTCGAGATCGACCATGTTGCCGGCCTCGCGCGCGGCCTGCGTGCCGGTATTCATGGCGACGCCGACGTCGGCCTGGGCGAGCGCCGGCGCATCGTTGGTCCCGTCCCCGCACATGGCGACGAGCTTGCCGTTGGCCTGCTCGTCGCGGATGAGCTTGAGCTTGTGCTCGGGTGTGGCCTGCGCGAGGAAATCGTCGACGCCGGCCTCCGCGGCAATGGCGGCGGCCGTGGTGGGATTGTCACCGGTGATCATCACGGTGCGGATGCCCATGCGGCGCAACTCGGCGAAACGCTCGCGGATGCCGCCTTTGATAATGTCCTTGAGCTGAATCACGCCCAGCAGCTTGCCGTCCTTGGCTACGGCCAGCGGCGTGCCGCCCGCCTTCGCGATCTCATCCGCGATCGCATTGATCTCCCGCACCATTTCGCTGCTGACGGCGGGCCGCAGCTCACGCACGGCGCCGGACGAGGTCACGCTCGACGCAGGCGTGGTGAGGTGGTTCAAGATCGCCTCCACAGCGCCCTTGCGCACCCAGGAGTTGCCGACCTCGACCCCGCTCATTCGGCTCTGCGCCGTGAACGGGATGAAATTGGCGCGCAGCTCGGCGAGGTCGCGGCCCCGGATGCCGTATTTTTCCTTCGCAAGCACGACGATGGAACGCCCCTCCGGAGTCTCGTCGGCCAGTGAAGCGAGCTGCGCCGCATCCGCGAGGTCCTGTTCGCTCACGCCCTGGATGGGCTTGAATGCGGTCGCCTGGCGGTTGCCGAGCGTAATGGTGCCGGTCTTGTCCAGCAGGAGTGTGCCGACGTCGCCGGCGGCCTCGACCGCGCGGCCGGACGTCGCCAGCACATTAAAGCGTACCAGGCGGTCCATCCCGGCGATGCCGATCGCCGACAGCAGCGCGCCGATCGTGGTGGGGATCAACGTCACGAACAGCGCGGCCAGCACCACGACCGAGATGGCGCCGCCGGCATAGGCGACGTAGCTCGGGATCGTTGCCGTCGCGAATACGAAGATGATGGTCAAGCCGACCAGCAGGATGTTGAGCGCGATCTCGTTCGGAGTCTTCTGGCGCTCGGCGCCCTCGACCAGCTTGATCATGCGGTCGATGAAGGTCGAACCGGGCGCCGCCGTGATGCGCACCTTGATCCAGTCGGACAGCACCTGGGTTCCGCCGGTGACGGCCGAGCGGTCGCCGCCGGACTCGCGGATAACCGGCGCCGATTCGCCGGTGATCGCCGCCTCGTTCACCGAGGCGATCCCTTCGACCACCTCGCCGTCCGATGGAATGGTGTCGCCGGCCTCGACCACGACCACGTCGCCGACCCTGAGATTGGTGCCGGGAACCCGCCGGAAATTGCGCCGGTCGGTGCCGATCAGAAGCTTTGCCTGGGTCTCGGTGCGCGTCCGCCGCAACGCGTCCGCCTGCGCCTTGCCGCGGCCCTCGGCGATCGCTTCGGCGAAGTTGGCGAACAGCACCGTGAACCACAGCCACAGGACGATCTGGAACTCGAAGCCGACGTTGCCGCTCATCGTCGCGATGTCGCGGACCAGGATGACGGTGGTCAGCACGCTGACGACTTCCAGCACGAACATCACCGGGTTCTTCATCAGGACCCGCGGGTCGAGCTTGACGAAAGCCGAGCCGATCGCCGGAATGACGATCCTGGCATCGAACAGCGCCGAGACCGGCTGTTTGCGCGCCTGAGAGGACTCCATCGACGTGACTCCGAGGTTAGTTCGCTGAGAACAGGGTGCCGGCGGACATCGCGAAATGCTCGACGACCGGGCCGAGCGCGAGCGCCGGGAAGAACGTCAATCCGCCGATGATGAGGATCACGCCGATCAGCAGGCCGACGAACAGGCCGCCGGTGGTGGGGAACGTGCCGGCCGACGGCGGGATCGATTTCTTCTCCGCCAGCGAGCCCGCAAGCGCCATGGCCGGGATGATCATCCAGAACCGGCCGACCAGCATCGCGACGGCGCCGGTGAGGTTGTAGAACAGGATGTTTCCGGTCAGCCCGGCGAAGGCCGATCCGTTGTTGCCGGTCTGCGAAGTATAGGCATAGAGAACTTCGGTGAAGCCGTGCGGTCCGGGATTGGCCATCGACGCCACCGCGCTCGGGATCACCACCGCGACCGCGGTCCAGCCGAGATACATCAGCGGCAGGATCAGGATGGCCAGCATCGCCATCTTGACCTCTTTGGCCTCGATCTTCTTGCCGACATATTCGGGCGTGCGGCCCACCATGAGGCCAGCCACGAAGATCGCGATCACGACGAACAGCAGCATGCCGTACATGCCCGCGCCGACGCCGCCGATGATCACCTCGCCGAGCTGCATGTTGATCAGCGGGATCATGCCGCCGAGCGCGGTGAAGGAATCGTGCATGGCATTGACCGCGCCGCAGGAGGCGGCGGTCGTGACCACGGCGAACAGCGCGGAGGCCACGATGCCGAAGCGGACCTCCTTGCCTTCCATGTTGCCGCCCGTGAGGCCGAGCGCCGTGAAGGCGTCGTTGCCGTGCGCTTCGGCCCAGTAGGTCGCCGTGACGCCCGCGACGAACAGGACTGCCATCGCGGCAAAGATGGCCCAACCCTGGCGCTGGTTGCCGACCATGCGGCCGAACACGTTGGTGAGCGCGGCCCCGATCGCGAAGATCGAGACCATCTGGATAAAGTTCGACAGCGCGGTGGGATTTTCGAACGGATGCGCCGCGTTGGCGTTGAAAAAGCCGCCACCATTGGTGCCGAGCATCTTGATCGCGACCTGCGAGGCGACCGGGCCCACCGCAATGGTCTGCTTGCCGCCTTCGAGCGTGGTCGCGTCCACGTACGGGCCGAGCGTCTGCGGCATGCCCTGCCAGACCAGGAACAGTGCGTAGACGACGCACATCGGCAGCAGGATGTAGAGCGTGCACCGCGTGATATCGACCCAGAAATTCCCCACGGTCCGCGCCGATGCCCGCGCGAAGCCGCGGATCAGCGCGACCGCGAGCACGATACCGGTGGCCGCCGACAGAAAGTTCTGGTGGGTCAGGCCGAGCATCTGCACGAGGTAGGACATCGTGCTTTCGCCGCCGTAGTTCTGCCAGTTGGTGTTGGTGATGAAGCTCACCGCCGTATTGAAGGAGAGGTCGGGGGCCACGGCCGATTGGCCGGCCGGATTGAACGGCAAGGCGGCCTGCAAGCGCATCAGAGCGTAGAGAATCAGAAATCCCGCGATGTGAAAGAACAGCATCGCCACCGTATAGGTGACCCAGTGCTGCTCGCGCGTTTCGTCGACCCCGCCGATCCAGTAAAGACCCGCCTCGACCGGACGCAGAACCGGCGAGAGAAACGTGCGCTCGCCGTTGAACACCCGCGTCATGTAGCCGCCGAGCGGCACGACGAGTGCGGCGACGACGGCGCAGAACAGCAGAATTTGAATCCAGCCGATGACGGTCATGGTGGTTGACCTCTTCAGAACCGCTCGGGCCGCAGCAGAGCGTAGGTGAGGTAGATCATGAGCCCCAGGGTGACGAGGGCTGCGAGCGAATAGTCGAAAAGCATGAAGGCCTCCTCAGAGCCGGTCACAGGCGATGGTGTAGCCGACCGAAAGCGCGAAGAAGCCGAGCGCGACGGCCAGCATGACGAGGTCCAGCATTTTGATGCTCCTGGGCGACTAGCGCCGTGCGAGTCGGTGTGGTGCGATGCGCGCCCGATACCCGTCGCTCGCGCACGCGACAGCACGGCACGGCACGGCAAATCAAGAATGCGAAAAGTGACTGTCCCGACTTTGCCGCTGAGGTTCCGCCCTGTCTGTTGCGGTATTGCCGCGAAGACATGCCATTTGCGGCATAGGTTTTCGATGGGGGCCCAAGATCAACGTTATAGGAATCTCATATAGATGCGCTCCGGCGCGGGCGGCGCCAAGCTCCCCCGCGCAAAAACGGAGGGCGCAACCCAGTTTCCGCGACCGATGGCCATGAACGGGGCCCATCGACGGTCTGTCCGGGCGCTTATGAAATCCCTATGCCGCCGGCACGTCTTCCGTCTCGCTTCTTTATGGCTCCTTGCCCATCCTTATTGCGGGGCGCACCGAGACCATAGAGCCGTGTCATGTTGTTCGATCCGAAACATGGGCAGTACCTCGGCAAGCTGGAAGCGGAGCTTCGTCGCGCGCAGGGCCTGACGCCGGAACTCATGTCCGAGGTGATGGCGCAAGCGTGCGGGTGCTTCGCTCCGCATGAACAGGCGGCAACACGCGGGATCAGTCGGCTGATCGAAGCCGGCGCCTGCGTCGACGCCGTACTCGCCTTGATCGCGCTCGAACTGCCGCAATGGAAGCTTCGTCGGGTCCTGTACGAGGATGGCGAGTGGCATTGCTCGCTCTCGAGCCAACCGCAGTTGCCGATTGAGCTCGATGAGGTCGCGGAGGGCAGCCACGAAACCCTTCCGCTGGCAGTTCTGATTGCGCTCCTGCGCGCCCGTCGTGACCCCACGGGGCGTGAGGGCGGTGCGACCGCGGTGCCGCCAGTCAACGTCGGCGCCGGCTACACCATGTGTTGCGACAATTTTGCCTGATCCATGAGCCGGCGGATCGGGACGTAAATGTGAGCGCTCCAGCCATGCGACAGCCGAAGCCCACCTTTGCGCATGAAGTCGACTCGCGGCACGTGCTTTTCCGTTTCGCGTTCCGGCTAATCGTTCTGACCATATTCGCGTCCCTGAGCACGCGCGGCTTCGGACCGGCGTTCGCCGCGCTACTTGCGATGGCGGCACTTTTCTGTGCGATCGCGGGCGCAATGCGCCGGGAAGAGATGTTTGGTCACGTATTGACGCACTGGGACGAGGCGGTGGCTTACGCCGTCATCGCTCGTCTTGCCTCCACGCTGTCCTGACCGAGCTTCCGGCATCCCAGCGATTCCTATGCGGCGCTTATGACATCGCGCGCCGCTCGCTCTCGAATTCATACACGCCGATAAGCACATTGACCGCATCGAACGAGAGCATCGACAAGCGAGACTTCGATGATCGCTCCAGTCCTCCACGCCCGGCCGTTGATCGCGCCGACGACAAGGATGCCCACCGCAATTCCGGCGTGGCAACTGCGCAGGGTCCAGCGCGAGCTCGACCTGTGCCGCCGGCTGATGCACGCAAGCCGCAAGGCAGCGAGCAGGAGCGAGCGCGATTGCACATCGACGACGCTCTTTCCGACACGGGGCGGGGGCACCGCGAGGGGCGCGCCGCAAACCGGACATTTATCGACCGAGCGCCGGCGCGCCCCTCGCATTCCAGGAGCACGCAGATGATCGCGTTCGCTGATGAATGTTGGCGTCTGGCAAGTCGGACCGTTGCGAGGGCTCTCGGTCTCGTCTCACGTCTGCGGGATGTGATTCGCGGACGTGCGCGAGATCAGGCGCAAGCTCGAGGCGGAACTCTTTCACAACCGATATCGCCTCGTATCGAAAAACGACGACGATCTTCCGATCGTGCGCTGAGGCATTCCCAAGTCCAAACAAAGGAGACGTGTCATGGACAAACCTCCCTCGCCGAGTTGCTCGAGATCCTCGCTGTTCCTGGTCGGCAGGAACAGCCGAGGCAACTGGGTGGTTCAGGATCAAAACGGCCTCCGCGGAGGCCTGTTCGTGGATCGGGCGGAGGCCGTGAAATTTGCGATGTTCGAAAACGGCAAGCGCCCGCAGGCCGTCATCATGGTACCCGGGAATTCTCGAGCTCGACATGAGCCGAAAGCCGGCCGCAAGCGATCGCGCCACGGATGATGCGCCGCCGGCGCTCGCCCGCGCCGCCTGAACGCGGTCCGCAACCGCAAGCCTCACATCGACGAAACGCGATGGCTGCCCGGCTCACGCATCGCCGGGCACGTGATCCGGCTTCGGCCGCACCGCGAGCGCGTAGAGCTTGGGGCCGAACAGTGCGAGCGCCGCCAGCGCCAGGATGGTCGCCGACAGCGGCCGCGTGAAGAACACGGTCCAATCCCCGGCGGAAATCGTCATGGCCTGGCGGAAGTTCTGCTCCGCCAGCGGTCCCAGGATCATTCCGATGATGACGGGAGCGGCGGGGAAGTCGTAGCGGCGCATGAGGTATCCGATCCCGCCGATGAGATAGAGCAGGATCAGGTCGACCGGAGACTGGGTGATGCCATAGGTGCCGATGGTCGCGAACACGAGAATGCCGGCGTAAAGGATCGGCGCTGGAATTTGCAGCAGCTTCACCCAGACCGCGATCAGCGGCAGGTTGAGCACCAGCAGCATGACGTTGCCGATGAACAGCGAGGCGATCAGGCCCCAGACCAGTTGCGGCTGCGACTCCAGCAGCAGCGGCCCCGGATTGATGCCGTAGCTCTGGAACGCCGAGAGCATGATGGCGGCGGTCGCCGAGGTCGGCAGGCCCAATGTGAGCATCGGCACCAGCACGCCGGCGGCCGAGGCATTGTTGGCGGCTTCCGGACCGGCGACGCCTTCGATCGCGCCCTTGCCGAACTCCTGCGGCGTGGAGGTGAGCTTCTTCTCGATGTAGTAGCTGAGGAAGGTCGGGATCTCGGCGCCGCCCGCGGGCATGGCGCCGATCGGGAAGCCGATGGCGGTGCCGCGCAGCCACGGCTTCCACGACCGCTTCCATTCCGCAGCCGTCATCCAGAGCGAGCCGGAGAGCGGAATGATCTCGTCCTTGCCCAGCCGGTAGCGCGAGGCGACGTAGAGCGTCTCGCCCACCGCGAACAGGCCGACCGCCACCACGATGACATTGATGCCGTCGAGCAGCTCCGGAAGGCCGAAGGTGAAGCGCGCCTGGCCGGTCTGCAGGTCGACGCCGATCAAGCCGAGCCAGATGCCGAAGAACAGCGCCGCCAGTCCTCGGACCGCGGAGGAGCCGAGCACCGCCGACACGGTCACGAACGCGAGCACCATCAGGGAGAAATAATCGGCCGGCCCAAATTTGAGCGCCCACTCCACCACGATGGGCGCGAGGAACGTGATGCCGAGGGTGCCGATCGTCCCGGCGACGAACGAGCCGATGGCGGCGGTCGCGAGCGCCGCGCCGGCGCGGCCGTTGCGGGCCATCTTGTTGCCCTCGAGCGCCGTGACGATGGTGGCGCTTTCGCCCGGAGTGTTGAGCAGGATCGAGGTGGTCGAGCCGCCATACATGGCGCCGTAATAGATGCCGGCGAACAGAATGAAGGCCGCGGTCGGTTCGACCTTGAACGTGATCGGCAGGAGCAGCGCGATCGTGAGCGCCGGGCCCAGCCCGGGGAGGACGCCGATCGCGGTTCCGAGCGTGGTGCCCACGAGGCACCACATCAGATTGATCGGCGTGAGCGCGACCGCAAAGCCGTTGAGGAGTTGCGAGAAGGCTTCCATGTCAGCCGCCCTCGGGACCTATCACCCGTTCGATCGCGTTCTCGACCAGTCCGGATCCGATATTGATGCCGAGCGTCTTGGCGAAGCCGATATAGGCAACGAGGGCGAAGGCTGCCCCGATCAAGGCATCACGCACGATCGCCCTGGAGCCGAAACCGCGCGCCACGCATACGAACAGGATCACCGATGCGATGGTGAACCCGGCGGAGGTGATCAGAAGAACGTTGAGGACGAGCCCGGCGACGATCCAGAGCAGTGCCGCTCGATCCGGCGTGACCTCCTTCTCTTCCGCGGGTTGCCAACCGCCCTGCACGGCATCGACCAGCAGCAGGATGCCGAGCATGCCGAGCGCGAGCGCGGTGATGATCGGGACGATGGTGGGACCCACCTGGGCGTAGATCGGCGATACCGGCATCGACAACGCCTGCCAGGCCATGACGATGGCGAGCGCCAGCACGCCGACGCCGATGATGGTTTCGCCGATCGCCGGCCGCACCCGCGCGGCCTGATGCTCCTGCGCGCCCCCGCTGGCCATGTCAGGCGAGCCCGAGTTCCTTGAGGATGCTTTCGATCCGCGCCGTCTCCGTTTCCAGAAAGGCCTTGTACTCGTCGCCGAACAGCGCGATCGGGGTCCAGTCGCGCGTCTTGCAGGCCTCGGCCCATTGCGGCGTCGCCGTCATCTTCTCCATCAATGCGATCATCGCCTTGCGCTGCGTGTCATTCACGCCGGGGGGTGCGAACACGCCGCGCCAGTTGAACAGCTCCACGTCGATGCCTTCCTCCTTCAGGGTCGGCGCGTCGATCCCCTCCTGGCGCTTGTCCGCCGACACGGCGATGATCCGCAGCTTGCCGGCCTTCACCTGCTCGGCGAATTCACCGAAGCCCGAGATGCCGGCCGCGACCTGGTTGCCGAGCAGCGCCGCGGTCGCCGGCCCGCCGCCGGCGAAGGCGACATAGCTGACCTTGGTCGGGGGGACGCCGAGCGCCTTGGCGATCATGCCGAGGAGGATGTGATCGGAGCCGCCGGCCGAACCGCCGGCGACGGGAACCTTGGCGGGGTCGGCTTTCAGCGCGGCGGCAAAGTCCTTCGCGCTCTTGAACGGCGACTGCGCCGGCACGACCAGAGCCAGGAACTCGCCGGTGAGGCGGGCGATCGGCGTCGCCTGCGCGAGCCTGACCGGGCTCTTGTTGGCGATGATGGCGCCCACCATCACCATGCCGCCGACCATCAATGCGTTCCCCTGCCCCTTCCACTGGTTCAGGAATTGCGGCAGCCCGACCGCACCGCCCGCGCCGCCGACATTGGTGATCTGCACCCCTTTCACGGCGCCGGTCGCGCGCAGAACCTGCTCGATGGTGCGTGCGGTCTGATCCCAGCCGCCGCCGGGCGCAGCCGGCACGAAGATCTTGAGAAGGTCGATCGCCTGCGCGCGCGCGTCGCCGATGGAGAGGAGCGCCAGCGGCAGAGCAGCAGCCGGCACGGATGCAGAAGCACGCAGGAGATCACGTCGGGTCAGCATGGCATTTCCTTTCCAGCACGATATTCGATCGGCGCTTCTGCGGCGCCTTGGTTGGCTCTACTTCCGAACCGCCACGCTAGGGCAGCTCTCGCGGCGCCGGACCAGTATAGGTCCAAATGAGGTGGCGCGGGATGGGTCCTTTGCTGCGCTGGCCGGACTGCATCTCCTCGAAAGCATGCGCCAGGGCCCCGACCGAGCGCGACAGGACGAACAGTCCCCGGCAGAGCGGCGGCGGAAAGCCGAGCTCCGCGAACACGACGCCGGTGGCGCCGTCGATGTTCATCGGAATGGGTCGTCCCTTCTCCGTTGCAAGCCGCGCTTCGAGCGCGCGCGCGATGGCGGCGAAACGGCCGCTCACCGCGCCGTTGCGCGCGGCGATATCGACAAGCTCGAGCAGGCGTGGCGCACGGGGATCGCGCGGGTGAAAGCGATGGCCGAAGCCGGGGATATGCGAGACGCCTTGCGCCGCCAGCGCTGTCATTTCGGCGGCAATGGCCTGCGCCATCTGCGTGTCGCTCACCGCGCCGTCGCCCAGCCGCGCCGCGATCGCATTGTAAAGCGCGACACATTGCTCGCCGGCGCCGCCATGCACGTCGCCGAGCATGTTGATGGCCGAGGCCATGGCATTGTTGATGCCGACCCCGCAGGTGATCGCCATGCGCGCGGCGGCGATCGAAGGCGCCTGCGGGCCGTGATCCACCGCCGACACCAGGGCGGCTTCGAGCAGCTTGGCGGCATCGGGATGCGGGAGCTCGCCCCGCGTCATGAGGTAGACCATGTCGGCGAAGCCGATCCGGCCGATCAGTTCCTCGATGGCGTAGCCGCGATAGCGGATCGCTCCCGGCTTCATGTCGATGATCGACGTCGACCACCAATCCTCAGGGGTCTTGGTCGCGCGGCTCGCGGACACATCGCTCATATCGCTCCTTCCCGCGCGAGCTCATCCACGTCGCGCTGCGAGAACCCGAGTTCGGCCAGGAGATCTTCAGTGTCGGCGCCGAGCACCGGCGGCGGCGACGCCGGCGCCGGATCGCCGCTCGCGAGCCGGAACCCCGATCGCACGACCCGCACGGGACGGTCGACCTCCGGCACGGATTCGAATGTCTTGAGCAGTCCGCGCTCGACGATCTGCGGATGTTCGAGCACTGAGGGCACGTCGAGGACCTCGCCCGCGGGCACTCCATGCGCGTTGAGATGCGCCGACCATTCCCGCGCCGATCTCGCCGCCAGCGCCTGTTCGATCTCGGCGTTCAATTCGAAACGCCGTTGCTTGCGATCCTCGCGCCCGGCGAAACGCGGATCGGCGATCAACGCCTCGCGACCGATCAGCCGGCATAGCGTCTCGAATTGCTCCTGCTTGTTGGCCGCGATGTTCAGGAGACCGTCGCTGGTCCGGAATGTGCCGGAAGGGCTCGCTGTCATGTTCTCGTTGCCCATGGGCTGCGGCTTCACGCCGGCGATCAGCCAGTTCGAGACCGCCCAGCCCATGGCGACCAGGGAAGCTTCCAGCATGGAGACGTCGATGAACTCGCCCTCCCCGCTTCGCTCGCGCCGAAACAGTGCCGCGGCGATGGCGAAGGCGGCGGAAATGCCGCCCATCGTGTCGGCGACCGGATACCCCACCCGGAGCGGCGCCGACTGTGCGTCGCCGGTCACGCTCATGACCCCGCACAGACCCTGAATGATCTGATCGTAGGCGGGGTTGAACTTGAGCGGTCCGTCCTGGCCGAAGCCGGAGATCGCGCAGTAGATGATGTCGTTCTTGCGCGCCTTGAGCGCGGCGTAGTCGAGCCCGAGCCGCGCCATCACGCCGGGGCGGAAATTTTCCACCACGACATCGGAGGTGGCGACCAGCCGGCCGAAGGCATCACGGCCCTTGGGCGATTTCAGGTTCAAGGTGATCGAACGTTTTCCCGCGTTCTGCGCGAGAAAGGATGCGCCCATGCCACGGCGATTGAGCTCGGGATCCGCGCCCAACTGCCGGGCCAGATCGCCGGAGCCGGGCACCTCGACCTTGATCACCTCGGCGCCCAGCAGCGCCAGCTGATAGCAGCAGAACGGGCCCGCAAGCACGTTGGTCATATCGAGGACCCGCGTACCGGCAAGAAGTCCGGCCATGCTCCGCGCTCCCGTCCGCCATCGTTCTAGTTAACAGAATAGAGTTCTGTATAACAGAACGTTCTGTACAGCGCAACATCGTTCTATTATTCTTGACGCGCGTCGTCAGGCCGGAGCGGCACATGAGCACGGACAGGGTCGAGGCAGTGGAACGCGCACTGGCCGTGCTCGATGCATTCCAGGCCGACCGGACGGAGATGACGCTTGCTGAAATCGCGGTTGCAACCGGCTTCTACAAGAGCACGATCCTGCGCCTCGCCGGCTCACTGGAGCGATCGGGCTATCTCGTGCGCGCCGAGAACGGCGTCTTCCGGCTGGGACCGGCGGTGTGGCGGCTGGGCTCGATCTATCGCGCGGGGTTCGTTCTCGGCGAAGCCGTCAGGCCGCAATTGCGCCGGCTGGT
The DNA here is from genome assembly GCA_963725065.1 of uncultured Alphaproteobacteria bacterium. GTDB lineage: Bacteria > Pseudomonadota > Alphaproteobacteria > Rhizobiales > Xanthobacteraceae > VAZQ01. The sequence continues at coordinate 26,694 of CAVRXD010000044.1, read as the reverse complement.
GGAAGCGACGGGAGAGACGGCCTCGTTCTACGTTCGCGAAGGCGCAACGCGCGTGTGCCTGTTCCGGCAGAATTCACCGCACGCCGCGCGGCACCATCTCGACGAAGGCTCGGCGTTGCCGTTGACCGCTGGGGCCAGTGCCCACGTGCTGCTCGCCTTTTCCGACGGCAAGGGTGCGCGGACAAAAGCCGTGCGGGAGCGCGGCTATGACATCTCCCTCGGTGAGCGCGACCCGCAGGTGGCCGCCGTCGCGGTTCCGGTGTTCGACCTGGCTGGAAAGTTCCGCGGCGCGCTGGCGGTTTCGGGGCTGATCGGGCGGTTCACGGAGAAGGCACGCCGCGCCGCCGTGATGGAACTTTCCCAGGCCGCAGACCGCCTGCGGAAAATAATACCGGCCAGCGACGAATAGCCCCCGACCGCCGCGCCTGCGACGCTGCTGTATGAAATAGAGGCACGCAGATGACGCGATTTTTGATTCGCGTGCCTAAGCGGCAGCCCGCGACAATGTGACAGGGCAATTTTATTGCAACGCACAAGTTCAGTCATATTTAACCCGTGCACCTATTTTAGTCCGAGGGCGATCCGTTTCCCTTCGGGGGGCGTTCTATTGCGCGGCTGGCGCAAAAGAGAGGAACCGGATGAACATCGACGCGCGCGCAGTTTCGACTTGGGCAACTCTTGCTTCCATCATCTTCGTTGTTTCCGCATGTGACGAGCCGCAAGCCGAACAGACGGCGACGCCGCCACAGGTGAGCATCGTCACGTTGCAGCCGTCGCCGCGGCCTAACATCCGCGAGCTTCCCGGCCGCATCGCGCCGACCCGTGTTGCCGAGGTACGCGCACGCGTCGCAGGAATTGTCCTGGAGCGAACGTTCCCGCAGGGCGCCGACGTCAAGGCCGGCGATGTGCTCTATCGCATCGACCCGGTGAAGTTCGAAGTCGAGCTCGCGGCCGCCGAAGCGGCGCTCGCCAAGGCGCAGGCCGTGCACGATCAGGCCGAGCAGCAGGCCAAGCGAGTCGAGAAGTTGATCTCGGGCCAGGCCGCCTCCCAGGCGCAGTATGAGATCGCGGTCGCGACGTTCCGCCAGGCGCAGGCCGATGTCGCCGCGCGCAAGGCCGACGTGGCGCGCGTGAAGCTCGATCTCGACTATACGAGCGTGCGTTCTCCCATCAACGGCCGCATCGGCCGCGCGATGGTCACGGAAGGCGCGCTGGTCGGCCAGGGCGAAGCCACGCACATGGCGACCGTGCAGCAGCTCGATCCCGTCTATGCCGACTTCACCCAATCGGCCGGCGACCTTCAACAGTTGCGCCGCGACCTCGAAAGCGGCGCGCTCGAGCAGGTCGAGCCCGACGCCGCCAAGGTCCGTCTCGTGCTCGACGACGGAACGCTCTATCCGCTGCCGGGAAAATTGCTGTTCTCCGATGCCAGCGTCGATCCCGGCACCGGGCAGGTGACGTTGCGCGGCGAGTTTCCCAACCCGAAGGGCGAGTTGCTGCCGGGCATGTATGTGCGCGTGCAGATCCAGCAGGGCACCGACGGCGATGCGCTCGCGGTTCCGCAGCAGGCGGTCCAGCGCAACGACAGCGGTGGCAGCGAGGTCTACGTCGTGCGCCCGGACAACCGTGCCGTCATCAAGCCGATGCGCGCCGGCCGCGTGGTCGACGAGCAGTGGCTGGTGCTCGACGGGCTCGACCCCGGCGATCGCGTGGTGGTCGAAGGCTTTCAGAAATTCGAACCCGGCGACATCGTAAATCCCGTTCCCTGGCAGCCGCAATCCGCCGACGGCACATCCGCTCCGGTGACCAAGGAATCGGACGCGTCACACGTGCGCTCCACCAACGCTCGCTGACGGACGGTCATGGCCAGCTTCTTCATCGACCGCCCGATCTTCGCGGCGGTGATCGCGCTGTTCATCTGCCTCGGCGGACTGCTGGCCCTGCCGTTCCTCGCGATCGCTCAGTATCCGATCATCGCGCCGCCTTCGATTTCGATCAGCACCAGCTATCCCGGCGCCTCGCCGGAGAACCTCTACAACAGCGTCACGCGGCTGATCGAAGAAGAGCTCAACGGCGCCAGCGGCATTCTCAGCTTCGAATCGACCAGCGACTCGCTCGGGCAGGTCGAGATCACCGCCAACTTCGTTCCCGGCACCGATTCGAGCTTGGCTTCGGTCGAGGTCCAGAACCGGATCAAGCGCGTCGAGGCGCGGCTGCCGCGCGCGGTCATCCAGCAGGGCATCCTGATCGAGGAGGCCTCGAGCGCGGTGCTGCAGATCATCACGCTGCGGTCGACCGACGGGAAGCTCGACGACATCGGCCTCGGCGACTTCATGATCCGCAATGTTCTGGGCGAGATCCGGCGCATCCCGGGAGTAGGCCGCGCCACGCTGTTCTCGAGCGAGCGGTCGCTGCGGGTCTGGCTCGATGCCGACAAGCTCGTCGGCTATCAGCTCACGTCCGACGACGTGACCAAGGCGATCGAGGCGCAGAATGCGCAGGTGGCGTCGGGCAGCCTGGGAGCCGAGCCGAGCCGCAAGTCGCAGTCGGTCTCCGCGTTGGTGCTGGTCAAGGGCCAGCTTGCCACGCCTGAGGAATTCGGCGCCATCGTGCTGCGCGCCAACCCCGACGGCTCGACCGTGCGGCTGCGCGACGTCGCCCGCATCGAAGTGGGCGGCATGGGCTATCAGTTCACCACCCGGCTCAACGGCCAGCCCAGCGCCGGCCTCACGGTGCTGCTGGCGCCCACCGGCAACGCGCTCGCGACCGCGAATGCCGTTCAGGCCAAGATGGAAGAGCTGTCGAAGTTCTTCCCATCCAACATCAAGTACGAAATCCCCTACGACATCACCCCGGTGGTCGAGGCGTCGATCAAGAAGGTGATCATCACGCTGATCGAGGCCGTCATCCTGGTGTTCCTGGTGATGCTGCTGTTTCTGCAGAACATCCGCTACACCCTCATCCCGACCATCGTCGTGCCGGTCGCGCTGCTCGGCACCTGCGCCACGCTGCTGATGATGGGGCTTTCCATCAACATGCTGACGCTGTTCGCGATGGTTCTCGCCATCGGCATTCTCGTGGACGACGCGATCGTGGTCGTGGAGAACGTCGAGCGCATCATGTCCGAGGAAGGGCTGCCGCCGCGCGAGGCGACGCGCAAGGCCATGACGCAGATCACTAGCGCCATCATCGGCATCACGCTGGTGCTGGTCGCCGTGTTCATCCCGATGGCATTCTTCCCGGGCTCGGTCGGCGTGATCTACCGGCAGTTTTCCATCACCATGGTGTCGGCGATCGCGTTTTCCGCGTTCCTCGCGCTGTCGCTCACGCCGGCGCTGTGCGCGACCTTGCTCAAGCCGGTCGCGGCCGGCCACCAGCACGCGCGCAGGGGACTGTTCGGGCTGTTCAACCGGGGAATGGATAAGACCAAGGCGGGGTACAGCGGGGTCGTGCGCTGGACGCTCGTGCGCACCGGTCGGCTGATGCTCGTCTACCTCGCGATCGTGATCGCGCTGGGCTGGGCCTTCATGCGGCTGCCCGCCGGCTTCCTTCCGGTCGACGACCAGGGCTTCATCACCGCCGACGTGCAGACGCCGCCGGAGGCGTCCTTCAACCGGACGCTCGACGCGGTAAAGCGCGTCGAGGAGTTTCTCGCGCAACGTAACGGCGTCGACAACGTCACCTTCCTGACCGGTTTCAGCTTTCTCGGTCAGGGCCAGAACACCGCCCAGGCATTCGTCACGTTGAAGGATTGGTCCGAGCGCGGCCCCAACGATTCGGCCCAAGCCATCGTGGCCGATATCAACAAGAGTCTCGGCGGCGAGCGTCAGCGATGCCAAGATCTCGGCATTGCAGCCGCCGCCGATCGACAATCTCGGGAATTCGAGCGGCTTCAGCTTCCGTCTGCAGGACCGGTCGCAGAAGGGATATGTCGAGTTGATGCGCGCGAAGGATCAGCTCCTTACCGCCGCGAAAAAGAGCCCGATCCTGCAGGACGTCTATGTCGAGGGACTGGCGCCGGCGCCGCAGGTCGAACTGATCGTCGACCGCGAGAAGGCCGCGGCGCTCGGCGTGACCTTCCAGGACGTCAACAGCACCATTTCGACCAATCTGGGCTCGGCCTACATCAACGACTTTCCCAACCGCGGCCGCATGCAGCGCGTGATCGTGCAGGCCGACAATTCCGGCCGCATGCAGACCGATGACATCCTCACCTTCAACGTGCGCAACAGCAAAGGCAACCTGGTGCCGCTGTCGTCCTTTGCCACGATCCGCTGGATCGTCGGCCCGACGCAGATGGTGGGCTTCAACTATTATCCGGCGGTGAGAATCAGCGGCTCGGCCAAGCCGGGCTATACCAGCGGCGACGCGATCGCCGAGATGGAGCGCATTGCCGGAACGTTGCCGCGCGGGTTCGGCTATGAATGGACCGGGCAATCGGCGCAGGAGAAGCTCGCTGGCTCGCAGGCCCCGCTGCTGCTCGGGCTTTCCGCGCTGGTGGTGTTCCTGCTGCTGGCGGCCCTGTACGAGAGCTGGACGATTCCGATCTCGGTGCTGCTGGTGGTTCCGCTCGGCATGCTCGGCGCCGTCGCCGCCGTGACGCTGCGCGGCATGCCGAACGACGTCTATTTCACCATCGGGCTGGTCACTATCATCGGCCTCGCCGCCAAGGACGCGATCCTGATCATCGAATTCGCCAAGGACCTGCGCGCACAGGGAAAGACCCTGATCGAGTCCGCGGTCGAGGCCGCTCATCTTCGCTTCCGGCCGATCCTCATGACCGGTTTCGCGTTCGTGTTCGGCGTGGCCCCGATGGTGATCGCCTCGGGCGCCAGCGGCAAGAGTCAGCAGGCGCTCGGCACCGGCGTGATGGGCGGCATGATCGCCGTTGTCGTCCTGGCACTGCTCATGGTGCCGGTGTTCTTCGTGGTGGTGCAGAAGCTGTTCACGCGACGCGGGAAGGACGACGCCGATCCCGTCGCGCCGACCATCGTGCCGGCCGAGATGGCCGACACGCACTAGTGTCCCGATTCCGAAGTTCGCATCATTATGCGGCGCGCTCACTTGCGAACTTCGGAATCGAAGGACACTAGCAAATTATTGACCTAGTGTGGCTTTGGTTCAGAAGTCCGCATTTCGGACTTGCCGCGGAAATGATGCGGACTTCTGAACCGCCACACTAGCGGCACGCAGCTCCCCCAAAGCCGATGTGGCTCCCGGCGCTCGACGGCATGCGCGCGGCCTTATAAGCTCGGCGCACACGGGAAACGCCAGCCATGCCGACACGTCGTTACGTGCTCGCCGCCGGTGCGGCGGGAATTCTCTCCGCCGCCACGGGCATCGTCCCGCAGGCGCGTGCCCAGACCGTGAAGAAGCCGGTCCACGTGATCGTCGGCTTTCCGGCCGGCGGCGGCACCGACATCATTGCCCGCATCCTCGCCGACCGGCTGCGTGGGACCTACGCCTCGACCGTGCTGGTCGAGAACAAACCCGGCGCCGCGGCGCGGCTCTCGGTCGAATACGTGAAGAATGCGGAGCCGGACGGAAGCGTGATGCTGTTCACGCCGGACTTTCCGATCACGGTCTATCCGCACAGCTTCCGCTCGCTCAACTACGACCCGCTGCGGGATTTCACCCCGGTCGCGCCAGCGGCGAGGTCGATGCTGACCTACAATGTCGGCGCAGGCGTGCCGGAGAGCGTCAAGACGCTGGCCGAATTCGTCGCATGGTGCAAAGCAAATCCGGCGAAGGCGTCGTACGGGACCACAGCCGCCGGCGGCACGCCCCATTTCGTCGGCGTGATGCTGGCGAACGAGGCCGGCATCCCCATGATCCCCGTGCATTATCGCGGCGGCGCGCCGGCGCTGCAGGATCTGGTCGGCGGCCACGTGTCGGCCAGCATCAATCCGATCAGCGAGAGCATGACGTTCGCCAAGGCGGGAACGATCCGGATTCTGGCGGTGACCGGTTCGCAGCGTTCGTCGTTCCTGCCCGAGGTCCCGACCATGCGCGAAGCCGGCTACAACGTGGTCGTGGAATCCTGGCTCGGCGTATTCGTGCCGGCGAAGACGCCCGCGGAGATCGTAGGGGCCTTGAGCGCGGCGATGGGCGAAGCGGTAAGATCCCCGCAGATGATCGACAGCCTGGCCAAGGTCGGTAACACGACGGCGTTCCAGAGCCCGCAGGACTTCGCCGCCACGGTCAAAGCCGACATTGCGCGCTGGGCTCCCATCGTCAAGGCATCCGGTTTCATCGCCGAGGATTAAGCCGGCCAGAAGCGCCAACGGCGGTCGGCGATGATCGCTTGGGCGGCGTTGTGGCCGGGAGCGCCGGTCACGCCGCCGCCGGGGTGAGCCCCTGATCCGCAGTGATAAAGCCCCTGCAGCGGCCCGCGGTAGTCGGCATAGCCCAGCGCAGGACGGGCCCAGAACAACTGGTCGAGCGACAACGCGCCGTGGAAGATGTCGCCGCCGGTGAGACCGAACACCTGTTCCAGGTCGAAGGGACTCAAGGCCTGCCGGCCGATGACACTGGCCTTGAACCCCGGGGCATAGCGATCGACGGTGTCCACCATCAGATCGGCCACGCGGTCACGATGGTCGTTCCACGTTTTTCCGTCGGGCAGTTCCGGCGCCACGTGCTGGCAGAAGAGGCTTGCGACGTGCTTTCCCGGTGGCGCGAGCGAATTGTCCAGGGTCGACGGAATCAGCATCTCGATGATGGGCTCGCGGCTCCAGCCGAGCGTGCGCGCATCGCCATAGGCGCGCTCCATGTAGCCAAGGCTGGGCGCAAGGATGATGCCCGCGGTGTGATGATCACCGGGCGCGTGGCCGGGCAAGGCGGTGAAGCTCGGCAGTTCCGACAGCGCGACGTTCATGCGGAACGTGCCGGAGCCGCAGCGCCACCCGCGCATACGGCGCAGAAAGGCCGGATCAAGCGCGCTCTCTGGAATCATTGCGGTGTAGAGGAGTTTGGGATTAACGTTGGCCGCGACCGCCGCGCCACGCACGACCCGGCCGTCCGCGAGAACCACGCCGGTCGCCCTGCCCTTCTCGATCAACACCTCTCGCACGGGTGCATCGGTCTCGATCTCGACGCCATGACCGGCCGCGGCCCGCGCCATGGCCTGCGTGATCGCGCCCATTCCACCGATGGCATGGCCCCAGGCTCGCTTCTTTCCGTTCACCTCCCCGAACGCGTGATGCAGGAGGACATAGGCACTGCCCGGGGTATAGGGGCTGGCGTAATTCCCGACGATGGCGTCGAAGCCGAGCCAGGCCTTCAGCAGTTCCCCTTCAAACCAGCCGTCGAGATAGTCGCCGGCCGATTTCGTGAACAGGTCGAACAGCGTGCTCAGATTTTCCGTGGACAGCCGGCGAAGCCGGTTGCCGAACCGCCCGGCTTTGAGTAATTCGCCAAGGGTTCTGAGGTTGCCCCCGCCGGTCAGATTCGGCGGCGCCTGCAGGACGAGGTCGCGCAGCAGATCCGCGCTCGCATCGAGGTCCCGGTTGAAGGCACCAAATCGTTGCGCATCGGCATGACTGAAGCCCGCGATACCGCGTTCGGTGCGGCCTTCGGCGGCGAGCAGATGCCGGCCGTCCAGCGTGGGAAGGAAATTCTGCGCGCGGCGTTCGACGATCCGCAGACCATGATCAACGAGGCGCAGATCCGCGATGATCTTGGGGTTCAGCAGGCTGACGGTGTAGGCCGCCACCGAGTTGCGAAACCCGGGATAGAACTCCTCGGTGATGGCAGCTCCCCCCACCACCGCTCGTCGTTCCACCACCTTGACTTTGAGCCCGGCCATACCGAGGTAGGCGGCGCAAGTCAGCCCATTGTGACCCGCACCAATGATGACGACGTCGTATCCCTGCATTGAGCACGCTATCTCCAGGTGCGAACGCGCGGACCGGACCGGATCATCGTCCGCCTCGATCCATATGCGCTGGTCGCCATTGGCGGGCGATCATGGAACTCGGGCCAGGATCGTCAGTTGCATGATACGTCGCACTCGCATGGCGACATGAGCCCGGAGCGCTGCGACGCTGAACCCGCCGCCGATGGACCGCCATCGCGCATCCCCCATCCCAGCACATATTCTAACATCATGCCTGCGAGACTGTCACCGTCGCGTCATCTTCGGGTTGGTCGATCCAAGTCGGGCCTCGGCCTCTTCGCCCGCACCCCGATCAAGAAGGGCAAGTTCATTATCCGGTATCGCGGCAAGAAGATCCGCACTGAAGACACCGAAGTCATGGACACCCGGTATCTGTTCGAGATCAACAACCGCTGGACGATCGATGGCTCCACCCGGAGCAATCTGGCCCGCTATATCAATCATGCCTGCCGGCCCAACGCGGAAGTCTATTTCGTCAAGCACGTGATCAAGATCCGTGCGATCAAGAACATCAAGCCCGATGACGAGATCACCTATCACTACGGCCGCAACTACGTCGACGCTTTCATCAAGGCGGTCGGTTGCAAGTGCAAATTCTGCGCCAGGAAGCGGGCCAAGTTGCGCGCCCTCAAACGCAAGCGCAAGCGTCGGGCCAGGCGCGCGGGTTGAGAGACGGTTGAGCCCATATCCGGCAGTGATCAGGCCATCGCTGGCGCGACCCGTCATTGCCGGCGCCAATGACGATGCGTAGGCTGCGGCTCCCTCGACGGAGACGCAGCCATGGACGATGTGAACACGGTCAAGGCTCTGGAGCCCGTGCTCGATTACTCCATCCGCATCGTCGGGAGCGGAATCGAGCTCTTCGGCGTCGTCGTCATCGTGACCGGCATCGCGTGGTCCACCTATCGCCAACTGCGACAACCCATCTCCCTGCAGGATTCCAACGTTTACAAGATCCGCATCGGGCGATCGCTGTTGCTGGGCCTGGAAGTCTTTGTCGCGGCCGACATCATAAAGACGGTCGCGCATGAGCTGACTTTCCTCAGTCTGGGCCTGCTCGCTGGCCTGGTGCTGGTTCGCACGTTCCTCAGCTGGACGCTCTCGCTGGAGATCGAGGGGCGCTGGCCCTGGCAGCGCGAGCCATCCCTGGCGCGCGATCAGCGCACCGGAAGCATCGAACGGGAGTGAAAGGCGGCGTGAGCGACGGTTCGCTCTTTTCGCTCCGGTCATGTGCGCGCCATGGCATGGGCCAGATCGGCCATGTCCGCCTCCGGTTGGGTGCCGACGAAGGTGAGCACGAGCTCGCTCGTTCCGGCCTCACGGTAGCGCCGCGCCTGGGCGAGCGCGTCTTCCGCGGTACCGGCGATCGCGAACGCCTCGACGAAGCGCGCGTCGAGCGCATCCGCCGGCGCTTCCCCCGCGCGCAGGCGATCGACCGCGGCCGCGAAATCGACCTCCGACAGATCCCCTGCCCGCAGCAACGCCGACTTCGCCGCCGGCACCCGTTGGCCCAGCGACCAGAATCCCGGCAGCATCTGCGCGATCGTCGCTTTGGCCAGCGCGTGCGCCTGCGCCCGATCGGGCCGCACCGCGCACGGAACGTACTGCACGACCTCGCCTGGCTCGGGCCGGTGCGCGGCGAGTGCCGACTTCCGGATCACCTCAACCGCCTGCCGCGTAAAGCCGGGCGGGCACATATTCGAGATCATCAGGCCGTCGGCGATCGCCCCGCACAACGCCAGCGCCTGCTCGCCTCTGGCTGCCATGAGCAGCGGCATGTCCGGCCGCAGCGGCTGGTACTCCAGCTTGGCCCTGTGCGCGGAGAACACCTTCCCGGTGTAGGTCACCTCTTCGCCCTTGAGCATTGCGCGCACGATGGTGATCGCGTCGCGCACGGCGGCGAGCGGACGATCGGCGCTCAATCCCATGCGCTCGGTGGCCGCCGCGATGCCCGATCCGATGCCCAGCCGCGCCCGGCCCCGCGCCAGCTCGTCGAGCGCGCCGATCTCCATGGCGATCAGCGTGGGATGGCGGTTGTAGGGATTGAACACGCCGATGCCGATGCCGATCCGGCTCGTGGCGGCGGCGCAGGCCGACGCCGCCGGCAGCACGCCGCGATTGAAGGCGTTCTCGGCAAACCAGACGGAGTGAAAGCCTTGCGCCTCGGCCGTCTTTGCCAGCGTGATGCAACGGCCCGGCTCGATCCCGCCGTGCAGACGCACGCTGAGTTTCGGCAGATCGCTCACGTCGCCCTCTCGAACAAGCCGCCGCGCGCGGACCGGCCCGGCCTAAACGCCGCCGGGACGCGCGCCCGCGCTCGCCTCGGAAAAATGCGTGTGCACGACGCGCCACTCGCCGGCCTCCTTGCGGAACACCATGGTGGAGCGGGTGATGAATTCGTCGCCGCCGTAATGGATATCCTTGGGCGGCGGCTCCTTGCCGGTCCAGTTGCGCCTGGTGCGACGATGGCACCAGACCACCGCCATCTCGTCGGACACGACCCCGCCGATATCGAACGGGGTCCAGTAGCTCGAGTTCACATTCCGTCCGTAGAATTCCCACAGCCGGAACCAGTGGTCTCGTCCCTTGTATGTGTGCCCGTTGAGATTGAAGAACAGCGCCTCCGGCGCCTTGCTCCAGATCGGATCGAGCATGTCCCGGTCGAAGCGGGCATTGGCGTCGATATAGTCGGCATGCAGTTTGAGAATCTGCTCGCGGTCGCTCTTCGAACCGCCGACGAGATTGGATTCGGACATCGTTTTCCCCTTCAATCCATATGCACGATCAGCCGTGCCACCAGGCACCGCTCTGCACGATCCCGCGGCACGCCAGCCGATGTTGTCCGCGCAGGACCTCGCCCAGCGCATCGGTGAAATCGAACTGGCCGTCCTCGATCGCGAACACCGTGGCGTCGCCGGTCGACCCGACCGCCAGGCTGCCGAGATCGGGGCGGCGCAACGCGGCCGCCGGAGCGCTGGTCGCGGTCCGCACCAGGGTCGCGAGATCGAGGCCGAGACAATAGAACTTCGACAACGTGGCCATGAGATCGAAGACCGGGCCGTCGATGTTGAGCGCGTGAACGTCGCTCGAGATGACATCAGGCACGAAGCCCTTGGCGAGCATGCCTTTCGCCACGCCGAACCCGAACGATGCGGCGCCGTGGCCGAGATCGAAGACGACCCCGCGCTCGCGGGCGAGATTGACCTCTTCCCAGACCTCGCCATCGGAACGCAGCGGCGCGTTGGGAAACGGCTTGAAGCAATGGGTCAGCACGTCACCTGGGCGCAGGCGCGAGAGCACCTCCTTGCGGGTGGGCGGCGGGTGATCGAGATGCGCCATGACCGGCAGGCCGGTTTCCTCGGCGACCTCGACCGCCATGTCGAGCGGCGCGACGCCGTTGGCGCCGCTGGCCACCCGGCCGACGCGCACCTTCACGCCGACGATCAGGTCGCGGTGCTCGCTGATCACGCGCACGCACTCGGCGGGATCGAGCAGCCTGAGATCGACGCATTCCCCCACCATGACCGGCTTGCTGAAGGCAAAGATGCCGGGGAAGGAGATGTTCAGATAGGCCAGGATGCGGACCGCGGACGGCTCGATGACGTGGCGGCGAAATCCCGGAAAGTTGCCGGGGCCGGCGCTTCCGGCATCGACCAAAGTGGTCGTGCCGCCGCGTCGCGCGACGGCGGCGGCGTCGACCCCGATCGAGGTGCCGCCCCAATAGACATGAGTGTGCAGGTCGATCAGGCCGGGCGCGACGAACAGGCCTGACACGTCGCGGGTGTCGGCCGCGGCCTCGTCGATGCGCTCGCCGATGGCGACGACCTTCCCAGCCGAAAAAGCGACGTCGCGGCGGGCGTCGATCCCTTGCGAGGGATCGATGAGGTGGCCGCCGCGCAGGATGAGATCAAACATGGGCCCCCGTCGGTGTCACGACACTATACGCTGAGATAATTGCGCAGCACGAAGTCGTTTCCTTCGAGCTCGCCGGAGCTGCCGGTGAAACAGATCTCGCCCTTGTTCATGACGTGGTGGCGGTCGGCGACCGCCAGCGCGGTGCGCAGGTTCTGCTCCACCAGCAGGATGGCGAGACCCTCGCGCTTGAGATTCCTGAGCACCTCGACGATGTCCTGCACGATCATCGGCGCCAGTCCCTCCGACGGCTCGTCGAGCAGAAGCAGCGACGGATTGAGCATCAGCGCGCGCGCGATCGAGAGCATCTGCTGCTCGCCGCCGGAGAGCTGGAAGCCGAGATTGCGCTCGCGCGCGCGCAGGCTCGGAAACAGCTCCAGGATGCGCTCGAGGGTCCAGCGGCCGCCGGCCGTCCCGCGCGCAAACACGGTGAGGTTCTCGCGCACGGTGAGGCTCGGGAAAATGCCGCGCTCCTGCGGCACGAAACCGAACCCGAGCCGCGCCACCGCGTAGGGCGGGAGCGCCGCGATGTCGCGGCCGCGGTAGAGGATGCGGCCCGGCCGCGGCTTGAGATAACCCATGATGGTGAGAATGGTCGTGGTCTTGCCGGCGCCGTTGCGGCCGAGCAGGCAGACCACCTCGCCCTCGTTCACGGCGAGCGAGACGCCGTGCAGGATGTGGCTGTCGCCGTAATAGGCGTTGACGTTCTCGAGATCGAGCATCAGTGCGCCACCCCGAGATAGACCTCGCGCACGCGCGCGTTGGCCTGGATGTCGGCCGGCGTGCCGGTGGCGAGCACCTCGCCGTAATAGAGCACGGTGATGCGGTCGGCGACCGAGAACACCACCTTCATGTCGTGCTCGATCATCAGGATCGAGAACGTACGCGGCAGGCTCGCGATCAGATCGATCATGCGGCCGGTCTCGCCCGGCGACATGCCCGACGTCGGCTCGTCCAGCAGCAGGAGGTCGGGCTCGCCGGCCAGCGCGATCCCGATCTCGAGCTGGCGCTGCTCGCCGTACGACAGGTTGCGGGCGAGCCGCGTGCCGTCGTCGCCGAGGTGCACCCGCTGCATCAACTGCTCGGCGCGCGCGATCATGTCGTGGAGGCGGGCCGACCGGCGTGAAGAAATTGAGCGCGCCGCCGCGGCGCCCCTGCACCGCCAGCCGCAGGTTCTCGATCACGCTGAGATTCTGGAACAGGTTGTTGCGCTGGAAGGTGCGGGCAACGCCCAGGCGGCTGATGCGGCTCGGCGACCAGCCGGTGATGTCGGTGTCCTTGACCAGAATCCGGCCGGCGCCGGGCTCGAGCTGGCCGCCGATCTGGTTGATCAGGCTGGTCTTGCCGGCGCCGTTGGGTCCGATGATGACATGGCGCTCGCCCGCCTCGACCGTGAGGTTGACGTCGTTGGTGACGACGAGGCTCCCGAACGAGCGGCAGAGATGGTCGGTGCGCAGCACGCTCATGGCTTGCGCCTCCGCAGCCGGATTTGCCGCAACGTGCCCCAGATGCCGCCGGGGAAGAACATCACGCAGCAGATGAAGATGATGCCGATGATGGCGAGCCAGTGCTCGCTGTACGAGCTCACGACGTTCTTCATCAGGAGGAACACGCCGGCGCCGATCGCGGGCCCGATCAGCGTGCCGGCGCCGCCCAGCATGGTCATGATCAATATGTCGCCGGACGAGGTCCAGTAGATGGCGTCGGGCGAGATGAAGCTGTTGAAGATGGCATAGAGCCCGCCGGCCAGACCCGCGAACGCACCGGCGATGGTGAAGGACAGGAGCTTGTAGGCGCGCGTGGGATAGCCGATCGCCAGCATGCGCGGCTCGTTCTCGCGGATGCCGACGAAGACGTGCCCGAGCGGCGCGTTGAGCAGGCGCCGCAGGCCCCAGTACGACAGCAGGAAGAAAACCAGCGCCATGAAATACATGGCGAGCGAATCCGACAGCTCGAAGCCGAACAGCGCGGGCTTCTCGGCAATGGCCATGCCGTCGCTCCCGCCGGTGACGTCGCGCCATTTCAGCGCGACCGAGAACACGAGCTGGGAGAAGGCCAGCGTCAGCATGAGGAACGGAATGCCGGTGGTGCGCACGCAGAAGAAGCCGATCACCGCGGCGCCGGCCGCGGCAACGGCGACGCCGGCCGCGAGCGAGAGCCAGGCGTTCACGCCGAACAGCGTCCCGAGGATCGCCACGGCGTAGGCGCCCAGCCCGAAGAAGGCGGCGTGGCCGAGCGACATCAGGCCGGTGAACCCGAGCAGGAGGTCGAGGCTCATGGCGAAGATGGCGAAGATGTAAATCTCGGCGAGGAGCGCGCGCGGATAGTCCGCCACCAGAAACGGGTAGACCAGCATCGCCAGGATCGCGAGCAGGCCGAACGCGCGGGTCTGCGTCGTTGCCGGCGTGCTCACGGTCGTGACCGCGGGCGCGGCGGAGACGCCGGTATACTTGATGCCGAACAGGCCCTGCGGCCGCACCAGCAGCACCACCGCCATCACCAGATAGATCAGGAACAGCGCGAGGCTCGGGAAATAGGCCTTGCCGAAGGTATCGATCTCGCCGATCAGCAGGCTGCCGACGAAGGCGCCGCGCAGGCTTCCCATCCCGCCGATGACGATGACGATGAAGGCGGGGATGAGAATTTCGGTATCCATGCCCGGATAGAGCCCGAGCACGGGGCCAGCCGCGACGCCGCCGAGCGCGGCCAGCGCCACGCCGGCGCCGAAGATGCCGGTGAAGAGGAGCGGGATATTGGCGCCGAGCCCCGCCGCCATGGCGGCGTCGTCGACGCCGGCGCGCACCATGGCGCCGATGCGGCTGCGGTCGAGGAACAGCCACAGCAGCAGCGCCATCGCAAAGCCGAGCCCGATCAGGAACAGGCGGTAGGTCGAGAACACGCCGAGCCCGATCTGGGTGGCGCCCTGGAGGATCTCCGGCGCCGGCAGCCGCACGATCACGCGGCCCCATACCGCCTGCACCAGATCGAAGAACACGAAGGTGAAGCCGAAGGTCAGCAGCACCTGGTCCATGTGGCCGCGGCGATAGAGCGGCCGCATGAACACGAGCTCCATCACGATTCCGATCGCGGCGACCGGAATGGGCGCGAGCAGCAGCGCGAGCCAGAAGCTGCCGGTGAACTGGTAGATCGAAAGCCCGAAGAACGCGCCCAGCATGAAGAACGAGCCGTGCGCGAGGCTCACGACGTTCATCAGGCCGAAGATGAGCGAGAGGCCGGCTGCCATCAGGAACAGCAGCATCCCATAGACCAGCCCGTTCAGGAGCTGGGCGACGACGAACTCCATGCCCCCTCAGCCCGCCATCATGCGTGGACATGTCCTCGTTGTCTGAGGCACGGCATGGCGCCGCGCATTCGGTGCGTTCCCCTCCCCTGGGGAGAGCGGTTGGGGTGCAGGCGTGTGATTGACCGCATCGCGAGCCATAACCCCCTCCCCCACCCCTCCCCCAAGGGGAGAGGGAGCACACCGAATTTGCCGCTCGCCCAGTCCACCTCACAGAAATGCGCTCGCAAGATTGCTTCACGTCGCGCACAATCAATAAATTTTCTTTCCCGGGTCCTGCACGTCCTTGAACGTGGTGATGACCTTGCTGGTGACCTTGCCGTCCTTCTCGATCACCTGGCAGATGTGGATGTCCTCGATCGGATTGTGGGTGACCGGGTCCATGCGGAAGGGCCCGCGCGGCGCGTCGAACTTGATTTTGGTCATCGCCTCGGAGAGCTTGTCCTTGTTCGAGGCATCGCCGTCGATCGCCTTCAGCGCTTCGTAGACGGCGCGCGCCGCGACATAGCCGTAGTCCGAGAAGATGTCCGGCAGCGCCTTGTACTTGGCCTGGTAGTCGGTCACGAACTGCTTGCTCTGCGGATTGTCGACGGTGTCGGTATAGGTGGTGGCGGAGATCACCCCGAGCGCAGCCTTGCCGAGCGCACTGATGGTGAGCGAGTCGATGATGGTGAAGCCGGTCAGCGGCATCTTCTCCTTCAATCCGAACTCGGTGTACTGCTGGATGAAGCGGATGGCGTCGGCGCCCGGCATGAAGTCGTAGGTGACCGGCGGATTGATCGACTTGATGTCGATCAGGTACGGGCTGAAATCGGTGGTGCCGAGCGGCGGCCAGATCTCCTTGAGCACCTTGCCGCCGCGCGCGACATAGGGCCCCTTGAACTGCGCGATGACGTCGCGGCCGCCGGCATAGTCGGAGGCGGTGGTGACGATCTCCTTGCCGAGATTGTCGTAGACCCAGTTCGCCATCGGCGTGCTGAGCTGGTAGGCCGAGATCGAGGTGCGGAACAGATAGGGATAGCGATCCCAGGTGATGGCGTCGGTGCCGGCGCCGGAGACGATGTAGAACGCCTTCTGCTGCTTGGCGTAGTTGAGCACCGCGAGCGCGACGTTGCTGGCCTGGACGCCGACGATCATGTCGACCTTGTCGCTTTCCACCAGCTTCTTGGCCTTCTGCAGCCCGACCTGCGGATTGAACTGGTCGTCCTCCTTGATGATCTCGATCTTGCGGCCGCCCACGGTCCAGCCGACGCTGTCGAAGAACAGGTTCATGCCGTTGAGGTTGTTCTCGGCGGCATAGGCGATCGCGCCGGTGAAGGAATTGAGGTTGCCGAGCTTGATCGGCGCGCGCGTCTGCGCCAGCAGGCCGGGCGCGGCCAGGTTGGACGCGAGCGCGGCGCCGGCGCCGGCGGTGCCGGCCATGAACCTGCGGCGGGACATCCCCCGCGTCGTCGCGCTGGATTTCGTCATGTTGTCCTCCCTCCGCGGCCGCACTTCGTGGCAGGACCGCATTGTTTCTGCGCGCAGTGTAGGCCGGGCCCCCGGTCGGCGCAAAGTCGCCTCCCGCGCACGATGTCGCGCCTTCGCCGCCTGCGTGCACGGCCGCGCCGCCGATGTCGGCGACTGTTGCAAGGGAGCAACGTGGGTTCGTTTCCCCAAAACCGGCGCGGCGCGATCGCGCCACCGCCGCGTCGAACGCGCGGATGGCGAATTTGCGCCGCGACAGCGCGCGCCGCTCATAGTCGTCGATGGCGGCGAGCCGCGCGACCGCACGCGCATCGCAGACGCCGCCCATGCTCTCGTCCATGATCGCGCACATGCCGTCGCGGCGTGCGCGCCGCACGCGCATGAGATCGACCTGCGCCGCGGCGATGCAGCCGGCGAGCGCGAGCTGCTCGGCGCCGGCGTGCGCCCCGGCGATGTCCCGCGCCAGCGCAGCGATGTCGCCTGCATACGCGGGATCGTTGCGCACCGGCCGGCTCAGGCCGTGGCGGCGCGCGTTCTGGGCCGCGCGCGCCCTGCCCGCGGCGGTGATCGGCCCCCTGCTCCGGCGTGCATTGGCGCGGTTGGCGAGGAGCCGCCGCGCAGCGGTCATGCCGTCTCCTGGCGGGCGGATGCCGGCGCGGGCGAAGATGCGGGTGGGGCGACATCGGTGAAGGCGGCGTCCTCGACCTCCGCTACCGCGCGCCGCAGCGTGGTCGCAAAGCTGGCGCGATGACGCTCGATCTCGCGCAGCACGTCGCTGCGGCGGTAGTGCGCCCCGGCGGCCATGCGCTCGATGCGCTCGACGGTGTCGATCTTGAGCGCGAACGTGCGCGCCCTCGCCGCGTCCATGTCCAGTCCGGCCGCGGCCAGCACGGCATCGACCTGCACCAGCGCCTGCGCGTCGCGGGCGGCCCATCTCGGCGCGACCTGATCGGACGTCTTCGCGCCGAGCAGCGGACCGAGCACCATCGCCAGGCCCTCGTGCGCCGTCGCCGTCAAGAACTGCGCCTTGAGGCGGCGCAGCCGCAGCGTCTCCCAGGTGAGGTCGACGACGTCGCGCACCCAGATCTGCTCGAGAATGTCGGACGGCGTGAGCATGCGCGACATGCGGGCGCTCAGGTCGTCGTAGGCGGCGGCGTCCTCGCCCGCGATCAGCGGGGAGGTCGCGAGGAACGCCAGCGCGGCGCTCGGACCGACCTGCGCCATGGCGGCCCCGGCGGTGGACGGAAGCTGTGTCTCGGTCATGCTTTATTATTCCCCCTTGCACGATGCCTGGTCTTGTGGCATTTGTTCTTGTTTTGTTCTAAAAGATTCGCCCCGTTTTTGCAAGGTTTTTTCGTGCATGCGCAGCCGGCGGACGCTTCAACCAGCACCGCTGCCGCGTGTTAGGCTCGCGGCCGCGACGCCTGGTGCAGAGACTGAACCAAGCCACGTCACCTGTCGTCTGGCTCGGATCCTGGGCCGCTTCCGCTACCGCGCACGGGACAGTGCCGCCCGGACGGCCGCGAGCTCTTTCCTCTTCGCGGCGTCGACCTTCGGGTAAACAAGGCCGAGGTCCTCGACCGCGTCCACGATCGCCGCGGCGACGAGCAGCCGGGTGAACCACTTGTTGTCGGCAGGCACGACAAACCACGGCGCGTGATTTGACGCCGTCGCCCGGATCGCCTCCTCGAATGCGTGCATGTAATCGCTCCAGAACTCGCGCTCCTTCACATCGGAGGCCGAAAACTTCCAGTTCTTCTCCGGCTCGTCGAGGCGCTCCAGGAAGCGCTTCTTCTGCTCCTTGCGCGACACGTGAAGGAAGAACTTCAGAATTTTCGTGCCCTGTCGGGTGGCGTAGTCCTCGAAACGCGCAATGTCGGCGAGCCGCTCGTCCCAGATTTTCTTTCCGACGAGGCGCGGGGGCATCTTCTGTGCCTTCAGGATTTCGGGATGCACCCGCACGACCAGGACTTCCTCGTAGTACGAACGGTTGAAGATGCCGATGCGCCCGCGCTCGGGCAGGTGCCTGACGTAGCGCCACATGAAGTCGTGGTCGAGCTCCTCCGACGAGGGCTGCTTGAACGAGGACACCTGGCACCCCTGAGGATTGATGCCGGACATGACGTGTTTGATCGTGCTGTCTTTGCCAGCCGCGTCCATCGCCTGGAAGACCAGCAGCAAGGACCAGCGGTCCTGGGCGTAAAGGATGTTCTGCTCTTCCGCCAGCCACGCAATGCCGCGTTGGAGGAGGTCCGCGGCGTCGCCCTTGTCCAACTTCAGGCCGCAGGTATCCCCCGGATCGAAGTCCTTGAGCCGGAAGCCTTTGCCTTTGGAGATACGGAACGGGTGGACGTATTTCTGGATACGATCGAGGATTTCCTTTCTCGCCATGCTCCGCCCCCTTTCGTGAAGGCGCAATCTACGCTCACCGGGTCGTGGGCTCAACGTCCCTTGATCGGTCCCTCGTTTGCGACGGCACATGAGTCTCCTGGCACTTCCTAACGGCAGCGCCGCGGGAAGGTCCGCTCGCGGTGTCAATCCGAACATCCCGCGGATATCGTCGAAGGGCCGCCTTTGACCCACAGCAGACGCGAGACTTCGACCCGACCGCGGGCCTAAGCGCATCCCATACGCATGGTACTATCGACCAGAATCCGAACTGCTTGATCGGAAGGCGATAGGTTTTTGTGGTCTGCCGACCACAAATCACGACGAAGCCACTTCTCGGCGTTCGCCTGAACGGCCAGTCCGAGCTTTGTTTTCGGTCGTTCGTTCAAGATGATATGGCCCGCCAGGGCATCGAGCGCGGACTCATGGCTCTCAGGCGCTTGGCGCAACGTCTCGAACAATGAACCAAAGTAGATCAGGGCAAGGTCTGGTTCAGCGGACTTTGGCGATAGAGACTGAGCGGATCGATTTTCGATCATGGCGTCCTCAATTTCCGACTAATAGCCACGGGGCCTCAGCCCCTACTGCCATTTGTCGTCGGAGACGGAGTTTTGCCTATCCGAATTCTGCAAAGTCGCGTGTAGACTGTCCGAATCCTGCAAAGGTGGCCCGCAATGGCGTCCAAGCCGTTGAATGGAGAGCCCTCTGGCCGCCGTATCGTCGAAGGTCATTTCGACGACATCGATGCCATGGCGGCAAGCCCACTGGCGTGGGACCAGACCTACGAACAGATCGGACGCGGCCGCTTCCGAGGACGAGTCACGCAGCTTCTGTTGGATCAAGTTCAATTGGCCCGTGCCGTCTGGTCGCCCGGCGTATTGCAGCGCGGCAGTGCTCCCAAGGGCACCTGGGCGTTCGGCCTGCCACTCGTCGCGGAAGGCTCCCTGCATGTGCGCCGCAGACCAGCGGCTCCGGGCGAACTCATTGCGGCGACATCACGGGACGACGTCGGTTTCGCCGCCACCGGACCAACGGACCTCATGATCGTCGCGCTGCCGACTTCATTGATCGATCGCTGGGTACAGACGCGGCGCGGTATCGATCGGTTCGACCTCGATCTACCTTCTCCGCGTTGGCAGGTGCCTGCTGATGAGATGGCTCGGCGTGCCCGCACTCTGTCAAGCTTGCTGGAAACGCTCACGACGGAATCTGTCGATCTGCTGGCCGACCAGGTGTTGCCCCGGATCGAATCTCGGATTTTCGACGTGATCCTCGATATGATTCCGTCCGCCGAGGTCATTGAGCCTCTGCACAACCGCGCCAGCATCGCACGCGCAGTCTTTGCCGTGCTGAATGAGCGGATCGACGATCCCCCCAGCATCACGGAGCTATGCCTCGCGGTGGGCGCGAAGGAACGCACGCTTCACTTGAGTTGCGTCGAGGCCTTTGGCCGTCCGCCCGCAAAACTGCTCGCCGAGTTGCGGCTAAACGCGGCTCGCCGCGCACTGCTGCATCCCCGGAAGGAAACGAGCGTCGCCGCAATCGCAATGCTATACGGCTTCACCCATTTCGGGCGTTTCGCCGAGGTCTATCGGCGCCAGTTCGGAGAGTTGCCTTCTGCCACCTTTAGCAAAGCGCGCCGTGGCGAGTGATGACATCGCAATCCGGCCACAGGCTGAACGTCTCCTTCTGGCACTCAGCGTCGGCATTTGACGTTCGCTCCCACGTCGGCTGTTAGGAAGTAAAGCAGACCTGTTGCGAAACGGGACCAATCCGTCGCTCGTGACCCAACCCGGACATCGCGTCACGTGTTGTTATGCGAGCGTGCCAGTCAGACTTGCGCCAAAGACCGTAATCTTTTCAGCCCATAGCCCTCCGTTGCGCGTTGATCGCGTATCTGCATACCGAGATGCGTCTTGACCAGTGGACCAACCTCGGCAGAGCATGGACTGTTAGAAAACATTGTGAGCGGCTCATCGGAGTGTGATCCTAGCGCGGAGAACGTACATGCTCAGGACACCATACCTCACCATTCTGCTGACCGCAGGAATGCTGGGCTTTGCGTCCGTACCGACCAAGGCTGCCATTCGTATTGAGGGACAAGTACAAGCAGGCGGTGGGGCAGTCGCAAACTCCACTGTGACCCTTTGGGGCGCGAGTTCTGGCGAGCCAAGACAACTGGCGCAAGCACGCACGAACGGCGATGGCCGGTTTGAAATCAACAGTCAGGATACTCCTAGCGGAGAGGTGATCCTGTATCTTATCGCTAAGGGTGGGGAACCCGCAGTCAACAAGAGCAGCGGTGACAATCCGGCGATTGCGCTGTTGTCGGTGCTCGGCAGTACGCCAGCGGCAAAAGTTGTCATCAACGAAATGACCACCGTGGCGTCAGTGTGGACGAACGCGCAGTTCATTGATGGTACGGCAATCAAGGGGCACTCGCTTGGGCTCAAGATCGCGGCTGGCAACGTTCCTAGTTTTGTTGATCTTCAAACCGGTGGGTGGGGCTCAACCATTCAGGACCCACTTAACAGCGTTCAAACACCAACGATGGCCAACTTCGCAACCTTGGCCGACCTGTTGTCTGGTTGCGCGACGCGGGTAAAGGCAGATGCATGCGACAGGCTTTTTGCAGCCGCAACACCCCCCAAGGGAAACACACCAACCGACACCCTGACGGTTGCTCAGTCTATCGCCCGCTATCCATGGTATCGGCCAGAGCAGTTATTCAAGCTGTTAGGCGAGTTCTACTCCATCCCTGCTAACAAGACGATGCGTGCGGTACCGTTTATGCCGTATCTGAACTTCCCGCCGAGCGCATGGGTCCTGCCACTCAAGTTTGACGGCGGCGGCTATCGCGCAGGTGGCAAGGCAATGTTTGACAGCGAAGGCAGTCTTTGGGTCGGTGACAACTTCACCGTAGGGTGGCAGGGGCAGGATGCTCTTTGGCAGGGAAACGCGACCAAGTTCGCGGCGAATGGTCACCCTCTCTCGCCCATCACTACAGGGTTTGCTGGCGGTGGAATGCAGGGAGGCACCTTCGGCGCGGCAGTCGATGCCAACGATAACGCTTGGCTGGCCAGTTACGGTGGGAAGTCTATCACCGTGTTCGACAAGAACGGCAAGCCTTTGAGCCCTCCTGAGGGAATCACCTTTAATGGTCAACTCGGATTGATGCAGGGCATCATCGTCGTCCCTAATGGGGATGTATGGGCGCTCGGGATTAGCAAGGATCAGCTACTTCACTTTCCCAAGGGCGATCTGAACAAAGGTCGGATCGTCTGCGAGGGCCGCGACGTAGAACCCTGCAAGTCGTTCTTGGGGCCGTTCCATCTCGGCATCGATCAACAGGATAGGATTTGGGTGACCAACGGCTTTGGCGGGCACGTAACAAGATTTCCTGCGTCCGATCCAAGCAAGGCAGAGAAGTTCAGCACGGGTTGGAGCGGCAGCGGACTTGGCATCGACAGTCAGGGAAACGTGTGGGTAACAAACCGACTAGGTAGCTCGATGCGAGGCGAGTTGGTCGTTGGGGACATGATCCTAACGTTGAAGACCGGTGGCAACGCCGACGAGGTTTTGACGCGAGCAATGTTCAAACAGCGTGGAGGCGATGGCAGCATCACACTGCTTCGCTCGGACGGGACCGAATACCCAGGTTCGCCGTTCAAAGGTGGCGGCCTCCCCGGTCCTTGGGCTGCGACCATCGACGGCAATGACAATGTTTGGATTTCAAACTTTGCAGCCGCGAATAGTCCGATCGTGCAGCTCTGCGGCACCCGAACCGACAACTGTCCGCCCGGAATGAAGACCGGTGACCAAATTTCGCCACCGGGCGGCTATGTGGGTGGAGGTTTGCAGATGCAAACCGATCTTGCCATTGGGCCGGCGGGCGACGTTTGGGTCATGAATAACTGGCAGGACATAGACAGCTGCTTCGGTGTTCCCGACGAAGTAATCTCTACCCGCTGCGGTGGGCAGGGCGTCACGATCTTTTTCGGGATGGCGAAGCCAGTGCGGGCTCCGCAGATCGGGCCGGCCCGCAAGTACGAGTAATGATTGACCACCCAACTACGACGTCCGTTGTTGGCACAACTCGGACCTCCGCGCGATGTCCGCTCTTGCGCCTCTATTAGGGGTAAAGCGGACCTAAGCGTCGTCATGCGGTCAGCCCCGATTTATGAGTACACGCTTTAATCGAACCCACTCGTCCGGCCGTGCGGATTTAGAACTAAATCGCCAGGCGCCGGGACATGGGATATTGGGCCATCTCTTTCTCGCTCCCATCCAAAGCCGCAGTCAGCGCGCCGGCCTCAGAACATAACAGTGTAGGCTCCATCAAATCGGGGTCCGACGAGGTTAGTTGGGAGCCTTCGGCGCTACGACGTCGATGCCGCGCAACTCAGCGCTATTTATTATCCCCTGCAACGAGCCATCCCGCTTCAACCTTGCGAGAAACTCGCTCATGTAAGCGAGCCGGCTTGCATTGCCCTTAGGCAGCGCGATACCCGCGAGGTTCGATTGGTAGCTGTCCTCCACGACGCGCGCGCCGGGTAGCTGAGCTGAAAATTGCAAGACCATCTCGCGGATGGAAGCGAACGCGTCCGCGTTTGCACTTCGCAAGAGCTCGAACGCCGAGGCATACTCGTCCGAGTAGACGGGCTGCGCCTGCTTTATTTCTAGGAAGTGGCCGTCGGCAACGCCGCGGCGTCAAAGAGCTTATCGCTAAGCAGCCCGACGTGATTCTCACCCATGCTCCACCAAGTACCGCAGCGACGCAGCGTGAGACCCGCGCGATCCCGATCGTGTTTGTCGCCGTCTCAGACCCAATCGGACCTGGCTTTGTCGCCAGCCTGGCGCGACCGGGCGGCAATATTACGGGCCTGCTAACGTTCGAACCGGGCATCACGGGCAAGTGGCTGGCAATGCTCAAGGAGATCGCGCCCCACCTCGAACGCGTCGCACTTGTCGGCAATCCGGGGACGACAAACTACGACTACTTCCAGCTGACGGCCGAGGCTGCCGCTCAATCGCTCATGGTCAAGCTCATTCCCTATCGAGTCGCGACCGCCGCCGACATTGAGGGCGCGATCATCGATTTCGCCGACGTACCGAATGGCGGCATATTACTGCCCCCAGATTCGACAGGCGTCCGTCATCGCGACCTCATCATCGCGCTCGCCGCCCGTCATCGCCTGCCTGCGGTCTACCCGTTCCGATTTTATGTCGCCGATGGCGGCCTGATGTCCTACGGGGTGGACCAAGTCGAGCTGTTCCGGCAAGCCGCGTCCTACGTCGACCGCATCCTGCGCGGCGGCAGTCCCGCTGACATCCCGGTACAGGCACCGACCAAATACACGACGGCCGTCAATCTGAAAACCGCGAAAGCCCTCGGTTTTGAAGTACCATCATCTTTGATGGTGCGCGCCGACGAAGTGATCGAGTGAGTAGCAGGATGTCTGGTTCTGGCACATCGCGTTGGCTCATTGCGACGCACAGATTTGGTCGCCATTGAAGGCATAGCGGACATTCGCGAAGCCTTGGTGTCCGTCGGAGCGACGCGAATGACCCGCATCGGACATGCCGCAAGACCCCACCGGGGAACTTGATCGACGCAGTGAATTCCCGGCCTTTGCTACGGACAGGTCGGAGCCTCAACAACGCGACGTCACACACCGGTTGATGATCACACGCCTCCGATCGGGTGCGATTTCGATGGCGATTATTTCGAGGCGCTCAGCGAGCTTGATGGCGGCTCGCACTTTCGCCCTGCCGACATTGGCGCGCTCCGCGATCCGTGCCACCGGAAGAGCACACTTCCCGGTCGCCGCAGCTTCGTTTCGTATGACCGCAAGTACGGCCATCGCATCGGTGTTCAGAAGTTCACTTATTGAGGGCGGTACGACCACGGTCGCAGCAAGAAATCGACGGCCCCACGCTACACGTTGGGCGGTCTCCGACTTGTTACGATTTTCTACCATCAGGGTCTCGATCACGACCTCCCTCCGGAGGTCAGGTCCGTCCTAGGAATCGACATGCCCTATATCTTTCAACGGCGGGGGCGAGGCTAAAGTAGGGGCCGCTGATTTCGGACAGCGGCCCCTCAGTAGCACGCGTGACGCTCAGCCAATGAACAGTCAACCGGGGAAGCTGAGCGTCTTGCCGGGCCGCGTGAAAACCGGCGGAGTTACCCCAGTTGTCTATGATGGGCATTTTTGTGGTTCCATTGACCTTTGAAGCCGTCTTTCCCCTGGCCTGTACTGGAGGCCTCTGTGATCTTTCGCATCGAGGGTTGCCCGGGCGCCGTGCAACGTCCGGGTTCGGACCGGAATGAGTTCACCCCTTTCTGTAGAACGGCGTGGCTGTCGGCGTGGGCGGCTGCCAGACCGGGATGATGAAACGTCCCCATAGACGTGTGTCGTGGCCGCCGTAGTTTTTCTCATACACGTCTGTAGTCAGGTAAGCTTGCAGGATGACCGGTCCAAAGCTCTTACCGATCAGTCCACCGACGGCGATTTGGCTCTGTTTCAGGTATCCATCAACAGGCGAATTGAGATCAGTGGACCCGAAAGCGACGAGCCCGAACTCCCAGTCACCGAACTTCCTGCTGGCCGTCAGATCGACATTCAAGAAGTCCGGATTGCACCCGTTCAATGCAAAGGGAGTTGGACAAGGCGACAGCTGCGGGCTTCCGGTAACGTGATCGAAGTGAGTGCCCCAGATCACATTCGCGGTCAGGTTCAAGCTATTGCCGGTATAACTGAGGGCAAACCGTTGATTGAGCGAGGTCGAACTCCATGCGACTTCACTATCAACACCAAGATAGGCACCGAGCAGGTAGCTAAATCCCCAATTGTTTCCTAGGTCCCACGCCAATTGGCCCGATACGAGCGGATTGTAGACGCCTCGTAGATAGGTCGTACGGTGGACACCGACCTCGACCACGGGACCCGCAATCAGGAACTGTACCCTGCCGCCGAGGATCGTCCATGGAGTGGACCAAGCCAGGACCGGGATATCAACTCCGAGAGATGTGTCGACCCCACTTCGATTGCCCCAGTCCCCGGTATTGACGAAATAGAGACCCTCAGGAAGTGGAGCGCCGGACGCAAGGCCCACAGTTTCGCCCGGCTGGGTCACAGAGCCGGCGAAGGCCGAGGTGGCTATGCAACACGACAGCGCTCCGGCTGCCGCCAATTTCATAAGCTTGCTGTTCATTGCTATCTCCCTAGACATAAAAGTCCCGTGGCGGGACTTTGGTCCGCTGCAGTTCAGCTTCTGGCTTTTCAATGCACTAAAGGTGCGTCGCAAAGGTCGGATTTAATGCTCCGACACTTGGGCCTGGGGACGGCTGCCGCAGCGTGTCACAGTCGGGGGCAAAAGAGGGTCAGCCTCTCACTGCCAACTGCCGACTTTCGAAGAGCGTCAGCATCCCCATGAGCCGACGTCTTAGAAACGGAAAGCCGGAGCCAATACTATAATCAATGTTGACGACGTTACGGCGTCGCGCCTCATTTTTGCACCGATGGGCGTTTTCTTAGGCAAGTGTTGCAGAAATGCAGCTTCATCGGCCGACTAACGCATCGCAGCAAAGAATGGCAAGCATCGCACCGGCCCGTTTTCAGACCTAACCCGCCAATCTTAAGACCCCAAGATGATCGGCCTCCAAGTGCCGCTGAGGCTTCGTGCATGCCGACGAGAATGACTTGGCAGATGTCCGGTTCTGGCA
>CAVRXD010000043.1:0-116735 GCA_963725065.1 uncultured Alphaproteobacteria bacterium | reverse complement strand
AAGGCCGTTGTGATCGGCCCGTGATGTTAGCAGCGACTTGACTCATGCGATGACGATGTTGCTGGTGGGAGCGCCTATTGAGGCAGGTTCCGATCCCCAGATTGAGGTCGAGGTGATTTTGTGAGAATGCCCCCGCATACTTCATCCCCAGTGACCGCGAGCCTGCCGGCCGAGCCGCGGGCGGAGCAACGTCCGCTGGAGCGCACGCTCCACGACGTCCGCCTTGTCGACGAGTATGCCTGGCTCAAGGCGGAGAACTGGCGCGAAGTGATGCGCGATCCGTTTCAGCTTGATCCGGCGATCCGCGCCTATCTGCAAGCCGAGAACGACTATTGCGAACGCGCGCTCGCCGACACCAAGAGCCTGCAGGACACGCTGTTTGCCGAAATGAAAGGCCGCATCAAGGAGGATGATTCCTCCGTGCCCAAGCCCGATGGTCCCTACGCCTATTACGCGCGCTATCGGCAGGGGGGGCAGCATCCCCTGCTGTGCCGACAGCCGCGCGATTCCGCGGACATTCCTTCCGCGCCGACGGCGGATTCAGCGCGTGATCCCGAAAAGTGGGGACCGGTTTTCGGAAAAGATCACGCGCAAACAGGAAGCTTAGAGTCGCAGGAGCAGCTCCTGCTTGACGGCGACGCGCTCGCGCGCGGCAAGGCCTTCTTCCGCCTCGGCGACACGGAGCATTCATCCGATCATCGTCTGCTCGCGTGGCTCGCCGACGACGCCGGCTCCGAGCTCTACACCGCGCGGGTGCGCGACATCGACACCGGCGCCGACCTCGCCGACGTCGTGCCCGACGTATCCGGCGCAGTGGTTTGGACGCAGGACGCCTCGGCCTTCTACTATGTGCGGCTCGACGAGAGCCACAGACCCGCCGGCGTCTTTCGCCATGTCTTGGGTACGCCGGTGGCCGCGGATGTATGCGTGTTCACCGAGGCCGATCCGGGTTTTTTCGTTTCAGTCGACCGCCATTTGTCGGGACGCTTCGGCGATATTTCGGCCCACGATCATGAGACATCGGAAGCGTGGCTCATTGATCTTGCCGCACCGGCGGCCGAGCCGACGCTGATTGCCGCGCGCCAATCCGGCGTCCAGTACCAGGTGGAGTACCATCCCGACTTCAACGGCGGCCCGGCCCTGATCACTCGCACCAATGCCGATGACGCCGAGGATTTCAAGATCGTCTGGTCGCCGCTCGCCACGCCCGGTCGGGCCCATTGGCGCGATCTCGTTCCGCATCGGCCGGGCGTCTATATCCTGATGTTCCTGGTGCTCGAGGACTGGCTGATACGTCTCGAGCGCGAGGACGGTCTGCCGCGCATCGTGGTTCGGCGCCTTGCGAGCGGCGAGGAGCACGTGATCGCATTCGCCGAGGAAGCCTATTCGCTCGGCATCGACGGCGGCTACGAGTTCGCGAGCAACCTCCTGCGCTTCACCTATTCGTCGATGACGACGCCGGAAGAAATCTGGGACTATGACCTCGCGTCGCGCCAACGTGTTCTGCGCAAGCGGCAGGACATCCCCAGCGGCCACAACAGCGCCGACTACGTCACGCGACGGCTGTTCGCGCCCGCCCCCGACGGCGAAACGATTCCGATTTCGCTGCTTTATCGCAAGGATGTTCGCCTCGACGGCACCGCGCCCTGCCTGCTCTATGGCTACGGCGCCTACGGCATGTCGATCCCCGCCTCGTTCAGCAGCAGCCGGTTGTCGCTGGTCGACCGCGGTTTCGTCTACGCCATCGCGCATGTGCGAGGCGGCAGCGAGAAGGGTTGGCGCTGGTATCGCGAAGGCAAGCTCGCCAAGAAGATGAACACGTTTAC
The DNA here is from genome assembly GCA_963725065.1 of uncultured Alphaproteobacteria bacterium. Taxonomy (GTDB): domain Bacteria; phylum Pseudomonadota; class Alphaproteobacteria; order Rhizobiales; family Xanthobacteraceae; genus VAZQ01. The sequence continues at coordinate 114,909 of CAVRXD010000043.1, read as the reverse complement.
CGATTTCATCGCGGCGAGCGAATATCTCAGCAAGAACGGCTGGTGCGCGCCGGGGATGATCGTCGCCGAGGGCCGTTCCGCGGGCGGGAACTTGATCGGCACGGTCGCCAATATGCGGCCGGACCTTTACGCCGGGCTGATCGCCGGAGTGCCTTTTGTCGACGTGCTCAACACCATGCTCGACGAGACGCTGCCGCTCACGCCGCCGGAATGGCCGGAATGGGGCGATCCGATCCACGACGCGACGGCATTTCGAACAATCCTGGCCTACTCGCCCTATGAGAACGTGCGCGCGCAGAACTATCCGGCGATCCTCGCGCTGGCGGGCCTGACCGATCCGCGCGTGCTCTACTGGGAGCCGGCGAAATGGATCGCGCGGCTGCGGCGTTTGCGCACGGACGACAACCTGATTGCCTTTCGCACCGACCTCGACGCCGGCCACGCCGGCGCCGCGGGGCGCTTCGACCGTCTCAAGGAGGTGGCGCTCGCCTACGCCTTCGCGATCAAGGTCGCAGGCGCGGCAGTGTGAGTTCTGCTGGGCATGATGTCGCGCCTAGTGTCCCGATTCCGAAGTTCGCACCATTGCGCGGCACACTCGTTTGCGAACTTCGGAATCAAAGGGACACTAGCAATCTATGATTCTAGTGCGGTTTTTGGATTTGAAGTTCCTACACCAACGCGCGGCTATAATGATAGGAACTTCAAATCCACCGCACTAGGCGGTCATTGGCTCGCGCCAAAGCCAATGACTGAGCACCACCGCCGCGAGCGTTCCTGCAAGTTGGGCAACGATGAAGGCCGGCACTCCGGCGGGTGCTATCCCCGCAAAGGTGTCGGAAAGCGACCGGGCAACGGTGACTGCCGGGTTGGCGAAGGACGTTGACGCCGTGAACCAATAGGCCGCTGTGATGTAGAGGCCCACCGCGTACGCCACTGAGTCAGGTCGCCGCCAGACGCATCCGAAGACCGTCAGCAGCAGGCCGAAGGTTGCCACCGCTTCCGCCAACCACTGTCCCGGACCCGTGCGCACCGTGATCGAGAACTGCGACACTGGCAGTTCGAACATCAGATGCGCCATCCAAACGCCGATGATGCCGCCTAGCAGTTGCGCGACGATGTAAACCGCTGCCGTCGACCACGGCAGACCGGCACGCAGGGCGAAGGCAAGGGTCACGGCCGGGTTGAAATGGGCGCCGGAGAGCGGGCCAAACACCAAGATGAGGACGACGAGAATAGCGCCGGTCGGAAGCGTGTTGCACAGGAGCGCAAGCGCACCGTTACCGCCCGCGAGCTTTTGCGCCATGATCCCGGAGCCCACGACGGCGGCCAGGAGAAAGGCCGTTCCCAACCATTCGCAGAACGCACGTTGCGGCAGCGAAGGCATCAACTCGGCTCTTTCGCCTTCGCAGCCGCATCATCCATACGGCCGATGGCCTTGAGCCGTTGTTGCAGGCTGAGCTGATCCAGGCTCCGGATCGGCAGTGCTGTGAAAACGCTGATGCGCTGATGCAGCATCCGGTAGGCATCCTTGAACGCCAGGGCGATTTCGGCTGGGGTGCCCTTTGCTTCGGCCGGATCGGGAACTCCCCAATGGGCCGTCATCGGCTGCCCCGGCCACACGGGACAGCTTTCGCCCGCCGCGTTGTCGCAGACGGTAAAAACGAAATCGAGGATCGGAGCCTGGGGCCTTGCGAACTCGCTCCATGATTTCGAGCGAAAGCTTGACGTGTCGTAGCCCAAACTCTCCAAGAGTTGCAGCGTGTGTCGATTGACCTGACCCTTGGGTTGGCTTCCCGCACTGTAGGCGTGAAATCTGGAGGCCCCGAGCTTGCCCAAGATCGCTTCGGCTAGGATCGAGCGGGCGGAGTTGCCGGTGCAGAGGAACAGAACGTTGAAAGGACGGTCCATGGCACTTTCGCTCCTTGCTGTGGACGCCACCTGGCGCTTCAGACCGCGGGCAAGGGCTGATATCCGATCCGATGCATCATTGTTTCAAAGTACTCACGTACTTTGCGCGGAAGCGGCAGCCCTTTGACGGTTGCCATCGAACGCAGCAACGGTAATACACGAATGTCATCCGTCGAGAGCGCACCGCTTACTGCTCGCGGGCTCTCGATCAATCGATCCAGCTCTTCAAGGTCGGGGAGAAGATCGTCGATGTAGCGACGCGTGTTGGCGCGCAGTTCAACGAAGTCACCAATGGCTTTGCGCTTGCGCAGATTGTAGTGGTCGAGCGCCGCGATCGTTGCGAATTCCGGTAGCCCGAGCAGGGGATAGCGGGGCCATGTGAGCAACGCCGTCTTGGGCGGCACCCGCTCGGCCCAGGCAGCAATCTCTGGACGTTCTGCGCCGGTCAGAACAGCATCGCCGAGACGGTCAATGTATCTGACCATGTCCATGCTCTCGAGCATGGGCTGGCCATCGTCCGTAATCAGAATCGGGACCGCGCGCTTGCCGACAAGAGATGTCATGGTTTCGGAATCATCTTCCAGAACGACCGTCTCCTGCAGGTGCATCCGCTTGAGTGCGGCGGCCATCCGAACCCGAAAGCAGAGTGAGCAGTGTTCGAACAGGTAGAGCCTCATCGGATCAACTCGCTCCGATCGTCCTTAAGTGCCCGACGTCGCGCAGCAGGCGGAAGCAGCTCGCGCCGGCGCGACCGCAGGCACGCAGCATGCCTCCGCATGCGCCACCCGCGCGCCACGCTCTCCGCTCCCGTCGCCATAGTTTGTGTTCTCCCCCGTGGTGAAAAAAGTTTCCCACGAGATGCCCGCGGGATCGTCGATCCACGATTTTTCCGACTTCGCATAGCAACAGGCGGTCTGTCCCTGCTCGATGATGTCGCCGCCCGCTTCACGCAATCGCGCATAGACTTCCTGCAGTTCGTCCTGACTCTCGACCTGGATCCCGAGGTGGTCGAGGCCCGGCTGTCTGCCACGGGTCGAGATGGCGAAATTGACCCGCGGATCATCGAGCATCCATTTGGCGTAGTCCGGCTTCACCACCGCGGGCGGCGCGGCGAACAACGCCGAATAGAATCCGATGGAATTCGTGATGTCTTCGACTGAGACGTGAACATGCATACGCTTCACGGGACACTCCTCTCAGGCTGTGACTTTGGTGCGTCTTGATCTGACGGGCTTGCAGGCGGTGGGCGCGCATTTCGCGGCGGCGCCCTGGCAGCAGTTTTCGGTCAGGAAGCCGAGCAGGGCATTCATGGTCTCGAAGCGCGCCGCGTAGATCATCGAGCGGCCCTCCCGTCGGACGGTGACAAGGCCCGCCACGCGCAGCCGGTCGAAATGAAACGTCAGCGTATTGGGCGCGAGGTCGAGTGCTTCGGCGACCTGGCCGGCCGGCATGCCTTCGGGCCCGGCCTGCACAAGCAGGCGGAACACGTCGAGGCGATTGTCCTGGGCGAGCGCGGCCAGGGCCGCGACGGCATCTATCTTTTCCATATTTCAACGACTATCGAATTATTGACCTCGCGTCAAGGACATTTCAATAATCTTCGAAATAACAACGTGAGCATGAAATGCCGCAAGCGCTCGAGAGCCGCGTCTCACCTCGGCAACTGGTCGCGCTGGTCTGCGCCGCGCAGGTCCTGGTTCAGCTTGGGGCCTTCTTCTGGCCAGCGCTGTTGCCGGGCCTGCTCGCCCGCTGGGAGCTGACCTATGGTGAAGCCGGCTGGATCACGGCCGCGTTCTACGCCGCCTACATTCTAGCCGTGCCCGTGCTGGTCACGCTCACTGACCGGATCGACGCCAAGCTCGTCTACCTCATCGGCGTCGCGATGACCGTTGCGGGGCACTTGCTGTTTGGTCTCCTTGCCGACGGATTCTGGTCGGCGATGACCGCCCGGGCGCTGACCGGGGCCGGTTGGGCCGGAACGTATATGACCGGCCTCAAGCTCCTGGCAGACCGCGTCGAGGGCAAGCTCATGTCCCGCGCCACCGCTGGGCACGCGGCGAGCATCGGGATTTCCGGCGCGTTGTCGTTCGCCTGCGCCGATCTCATCGCGAGCCTCGGCGGTTGGCGCGCGGCCTTCATCGTCGCGGCGGCCAGCGCAGCGCTCGCGTGGCTGCTCGTCGCCTGGGCGGTGCCGCGACCCGTTCGATCCGCGCCCGTCCCTGCAAGCGATCACCGGCTGTTTGATTTCAGACCGGTGCTGCGCAACCGGTCGGCGATGGCATACGCCATCGTCTACGGCGTCCACACGCTCGAGATGAATGCGCTGAGGGGATGGGGCGTGGCGTTTCTCGCGTTCGTGGCGACAAGCACCCACACGTCCGTCACGGCATTTTCCCCTGCGGCCGCCCTCACCGTTCTTGGACTGGCCGGAACGCTGGCGAGCGTTCTGGGCAACGAAGCTGCGATCCTCCTGGGCCGCCGCCGGCTGATCAGCGTGGCGCTGATCGCCTCGGCCGTTTGTGCCGCTCTCTTGGGCTTCTTCGGAACGTCGTCCTACCTGCTCGCCGTGGTGCTGCTCGTGATCTATGGTCCAATCGTGTGGCTCGACTCTTCATCCCTCACGGCGGGCGCGGCAGGTACCGCCGATCCGGCCCGGCGGGGCGCCACCCTCGCGGTACACTCGATGCTTGGTTACATCGGCGGCTTCATCGGCCCGCTGGCCGTGGGTTGGACCCTTGATGCGGGCGGGGGCATGTCGCCCGCGACATGGGCTGTGGCGTTTGTCGGGATCGCACTGCTCTCGACCATCTCGCTGGCGGTATTCTTGCTCATGCGACCGCGCGAGCTCGTCGGCGATTCGATTAAAACTGCTCAATATAGGAAGTGAAATGTCTGGGATTTGGCATGAAGCGGCCGATGTCCGCGTGGCTTTTTCGGATGATACATGTCTTTGGATGACCCAAATCTTTGGATGACGAATGCCGCGTGATGCCACCCTGGTGCTGATCGCCTGTTGCCTGGCGATGCTGTCGGTCGGCGAGAACAGCACGGCCATCATGGCCGCGCTGCCGGAGATGACGCGAAGCCTCGAGCTCGGTCCCGCGACGGTGGAATGGGCGGTGAACGCCTATCTGCTTGCCTCCGCCATCTTCATCATTCTGGGCGGCGAGGCAGCGGACCAGTTCGGGCCGCGACGGTCCTCCGCGGGCGGGATCGCGCTGTTCGCTCTCGCCTCGATGATGATCGCGCTCGCTCCCAACGGAGCCGTGGTCATCGGCGCACGCGCGCTGCAAGGGTTCGGCGCGGCCTTCGCCGTTGCCGGCACGCTGGCGGCAGTGACGGAAGCCGCCCCCGAAGCGAAGCGCGCGGGCGCCATCGGCGCCTGGACCGGATTCCTGATGCTGGGCTTCAGCATCGGGCCGCTCGTGGGCGGCGCCTTGACGCACTATGCGGGATGGCGAGCGGTGTTCTGGCTGAACGTTGTGGCGATGATGCCGGCGGCGCTGGCGCTGTGGCTGAATCCCGGGACCGGGGACCGAAAGACCAAACCGGTGGACTGGCTGGGACTCTGCCTGCTCGCCGTGTTCATGGTGACGCTGATCTCCGGACTGCACGCCCTGCCCACCGCGCGTTCCGCGCCGCAGGCCGCGATCGTTCCGCTGGCGGTGGCAGCGATCGCACTGGCCGCACTGATGTGGGCGGAGACGCGTCATCATCGCCCCCTGCTCGACTTCGGTCTGTTCGCTGACCGGAACTTCGCGCTCGCCTGCGCCCTGGTGTTCCTGCTGATGTTCGACATCATGGCCCTTCTCCTCTACTTCAACCTTTTCGCGCAGGCCCCGGAGGGACTTGGCATGAGCGCGATCGCCGCCGGCCTCTCGCTCATGCCGCTCTCGCTTGCGCTGTTCGGCTTCGCGCGTGCGGCGCCGCGGCTCGGGGCCGCGGTCGGTGTACCGACGATGATGGTCGGCGGATCGCTGCTGCTCGCGCTTGGCTGCGCGATCGCCTGGATATCCCAAACCGGTGGAGGATTCGTGTTGCTGATGCTCGGCCTGTTCGCAGCCGGCGCCGGCATTGCGCTGCCCTATGCATCAGCGCCGCGGATCGCGCTGGCAACGTTGCCGCCGACGCAAACCGGCAAAGGCTCCGGCGTGCTCAATTCGTGCAGCTTTCTCGGTGGAACCGTCGGGGTCACCTGCGGTGGACTGGTGTTCGGTCACGCCGGCTTCGTCGGCGTGCTCGCGCTGGTGGGACTCTCCGCGCTGGCAGGCGCGGCGCTCTCGTGGCGGCTGCGCGCAGTGTAAGATCCGGCGCGTATCGTCGCTGGCTCACATTCCCGATCTACGGATTCCCGCATTCGTTGCAGAGCGTCTGGGTGGGATTTCCGAGATCGCAAGGTCCCTGAGGAACAGGGTGCGTCAAAAAAAGTGCCGCCGACGTGGTGTCCGGGGGAACTTTTTGCTCTAAACTGCACTCATTTACTGGAAACATTCCGGAGGACCACGCCATGCAGAAGACGACAACGGCCATCGTCGCAGCTGCGAGCCTTGCCGCAACGGTCATCGCTGCCCCGAAGCCCGCGGAGGCGAGGTGCATCGGTTGCTGGGTCGGCGCCGGTATCGCGGCCGCCGTGATCGGCGGCGTATTCGCGTCACGGGCCTACGGTTACGGCTACGGCTATCCGGCCTACGGTTACGGCGGTTACGGCGGCTACGGATACCCCGCCTACAGCTATGGCTATGGCTATCCGGCGTACAGCTACGGGTACGGATATCCGGCGTACAGCTATGCCTACTCGCCGGTCGTGTACCGCCCGTACTACGCGCCGCGCCGCTACTATGCACGCCGGTACTATCGCTACTGATCCGTGCCGCCGGCGGGGCATCCTATTGGGATGGAAGCAGTCAAAGGCAAACTCGGTCTGCTCCCCTCCCAACCAAACCCGGCTTGCCGGGGTTTCGTCACCATCAAATGCCGGAAGCGGGCAAGCCCGCATCCGGCTGTCGGTTCACGACTGGGCGCGGCGTCGACGCCGCCATCGCCATAGCGATGTGTCGCAGCCGGTATTAGTGTGATCGGCCTGCCAATATTGCGAGAGTTTCAAATGGCTAATGTTAAATACATCTCATCGCCCGCTGAGATTCCTGCGGACCAGAACTTCGTGCTCATTGCCGCGGGTTACGAAAACGGCAACGCGAGGCATCCCCGAGGGCTGACGATTACGATTGCGCAGAACCCGCCGGAAAACGAACGTGCGTTCTTAGCGGCGATTGAGTCAGCTAAGGCGACCGCGGAAGCAGAGGGGATTCCCACCGTCTTCGTTTGTAAGCAGCCGCCGTGCTGATCTCGGGTCACGCCACAGATCGCCTAAGTTTGCGCGCTTCAAGGCCATTGATTACCCAACGATTTTCGATCCTCTCGGTACGGGTTGTTTGAACCACCTACCCGCACGCGCAGCACAGTTACGCAGTTGAGTGAAACTCGAGATGCAATCTGTTTGCGATCCCGCGTGTTCCAGAATGGTGTGCGGGAGTTCGCCATAGACGGCGCCCGCCGCAAACTTACAGGCTAATTAGCCTAAGGTGACCGCCGTCCGACCGAGCATGACGACGACAAGTTACGGACATCGTGGTCGCGCGCGGCTCGACCGGTACATGCGCCAGGCCCGGCAGCCGGATGTCGAGCACCAGACAGCTCGCGGCATCGGGCAGCTTGCTCGCCAAGAATTCGGTCGGCGAGCCGAACCCCTCGGCCTGCAGGCGGACGTCTCGGAGGAGATTGTGAAGCGCCTCTCGCACCGCGACGTCGTCGTCGATGATGAAGACAACCGCGTCCTGCGAACTGCGCGGAAACCCCGCGTCGATGGCACTTTTCCCTGCTGACGCTGCTGGATGCGCAAGAGCCGCATCGATCTTGTGCCTCGTCCCGTTGCTGACCATGCTCATTCCCTCCGATGCGAGGCTCGCAACGCCCGACGGCTGGGCGCGAAGCCTGGGGTTGAACGGCTCTGGAAGGCTCCTGGTCTGACGGCACGATCATCCTCCGGTCGGCTCGGTGCCTCTTGGACGGATTTGATCCCGGCGGTATGCTCTTGATGTTTTCGTGTGGGAACTGAATTTCCGGCCGCTTGGCCCAATTTGGGGGGAGCACGGATCCGGCCGTTTCGAGCCTCGCGACAGGCGGCGCCTGGAGCGGGCGGCGGCCGGCGTGCGCCGTTATCCGTCGTCCGCCGTGGAGGGTGATGGTGAGGTCGGGACGCCCCGCAAGCTCGATCCGCACGGCCGTGGATCACGCCGAACGCGTCCATTTGGTTACGCAGGGGGCGGCTGTGCCGAGCACCGGGGAGCTGTCGAGTTCCTGGCAGCGTTCCACGAACAGCGTCGATCCCCTCGACAGCAGGGCGCCACGCATCCTCACCACTGGCGAAGTGAAGGATTCTCGTGAGCCGCTCGACAACCTCATCTCGACCGCGCAGGAGGAGCTCGACCGCCTATACAAAGTGGTTCGCGAGGCTGGATACACGATCTTGTTCTGCGACACCGCCGGGGTCGCGATCGAGCATCGCGGCGACGCTACGGAGGCGAGCCAGTTCGAATACTGGGGAACCTGGCTCGGCGGCGTCTGGTCCGAGGAGATTGAGGGTACCAACGGCATCGGCACCTGCATCGCCGAGGAGCGGCCCGTAACAGTCCACCGAAGCCAGCATTTCCGGTCGCGGCATATGAATTTGAGCTGCTCCGGTGCGCCGATCTTCGGCGCGGACGGACGGTTGCTGGCGGTGCTGGACGTATCCGCGATCGATCCCGGACGTTCGGAGCGCGCGCACGCCCTGACCGGTGCCCTTACGGTGACTTCGGCGCGCGCCATCGAAGAGCGGTTCTTTCGCGAGCATTTCCGTCGCGCTTGGGTCATTGCGATCGCGTCACCGGGAGCGGATGCGCCCGGCCTGTTGCTGGCAGTGGATGGCGACCAGCGCGTCGTCGGCGCAAACCGCGCCGCGCGCAGATCCCTCCTGCTCGATGATCGCGGTCTTCAAGACGGCATCAGCCTGTGGACGATGTTCAAGCAGGATCTCGAACTCTTTCGACGCAAGGACAGGGCCGATATCGCGACGCGCCTGGTGATCGCCGGCAGCCATCGAGAGCCGCTCTGCCCTGGTGACGCCGCCCATCCAGCCGTTCGCGGATTGGCGCAACGCGGCGAACGCCGCACTACACGCGCGCCCCCGCCTGGACGTGATCAGTATTCTCGGGAAGATGACGCCAGCGCCGCAAGCACACGGCGGACTGTCGCCCGCCGCCATGCGCCGGGTCCGGGAATATGTGGATGCGCACCTGGGCGGCAGCATGGATCTGGCAACGCTGGCCGGTGTCGCGGGAGTCTCGATCCACCATTTCGCGCGAGGATTTAAGCACTCCGCCGGCGTGACGCCGCACCACTATCTCACCCAGAAGCGAGTGGAACGCGCCCAGGACCTGCTGGCTCACACGGATCTCTCACTGTCGGAGATTGCGTATGCCGTGGGGTTTTCCGACCAAAGCCACCTGGCGCGTCACTTCCGTCAGATGCTCGGCGTCACGCCCGGACAGTTCCGGTGGGCGCAGGCCTAGAATTGATCGAGAGGCCACCGCCGGGCGGTGCGCTGGATCATTGGCAATCCGCCCTTCGCCATCACCATGCGAGCGCCCTCCGAGCCCGGATCACTCCGCCGCCACCGCGATGGCGTGACGCTTGGCCGAGGCCTTTGCGCTGCCCATGCAGAGAAGGCTCGCCAGCAGAAACCCCGCCGCCGCGATCAGCACGAGCTCGGCATGGCCGTGGTCGATCAGAAAGCCGAAGGGGACCGGCGTCACGGCGCTTCCCAGCGGCAAGCCGGCGCTGACGAAGCCGAAGACCTTGCCGATCTGGCCGTGCGGCGCCGCGTCCTTGAGCATCACATCGCGCGGCGTCCGGCTGGCGCCGAGAGCCATGCCCGAGGCCAGCATCAGCCCGATGGTGGCAAGGCCGCCCATCGGCACGAGATTGACGACCAGAATCGCCACCGCGGAGAAGCTGGTCAGGCCGGCGACGAAGAAGGCGAGGTAGCGGGTCGATTTGTCGGCCGCCCATCCGCCGAGCAGCACGCCGCCGCCGCTCCCGGCCATATAGGCGGTGAGCGCGGCCGAGGCGAGCGCAAGGTCGAGCCCTTTCACCTCGTGCAGCACGGTGATCAGCCAGGCCGTTACGCCGCCGCTCGCCATGGCGCCGAGGAAATAGAACAGGAAGAACAGGCCGAGCGTCCGGTCGAGCAGCAGCGCGCGCATCGACATGCCGCGCTCGGGCGTGTCCTTGCGCACCTGGTCGCGCAGGATGTGGCTCTGGGCGATGACGGCCGCGACCACCGGCAGGCCGAGACCGCCCACCACCAGGAGGACGTCGCGCCAGTCCATGACGCTCAGCAGCGCCGCGATCGTCGGCGGCGCGAGGGCAAAACCGATATTGCCGCTGAAGCCGTGCAGGGCGAAGGAGCGGCCCATGCGTTCCTTACGGATCGATCCGGCAAGGATCGCGTAGTCGCACGGATGAAATACCGAGTTGCCGATGCCCGAGATCAGCGCCAAGGCAAGGATTTGCCAGAACGCGGTGGCGAAGGCCATCAGCGCAATCGCGAGCGACATCACCAGCGCGCCGCCGATCAGAAACGGGCGCGCGCCGTAGCGGTCGACCAGGAATCCGACGGGCGTCTGCAACACGGCCGCGGTTCCCGTCATCAGCACGACGCTCAGACCGAGCTCGGCAAAGCTGATGTCGAACTGACGCTGCCACACCAGAAACAATGGCGGCAGGCAGAGCTGGTAGAAATGCGACAGGAAATGTCCGGTGCTGATCAGCAGATTTATTCGTGCGTCCCGTCCGATCATCGACCCTCCCTGCACGGCGCCGCAGTTCTTTATTCGCCCTTGGTTCTTGCCGTCGCTATAGCGATAGTCGGGCGCCGAGAAAAGCGCGCCGTCGTCATGACCGACCCGCGCCGGCGTTCGTGCGGCTGGAATTGCTCCAGGGAGCTTAACGCGCCAGGGAGCTTAACGCTTCAGGCGGCACGATGTCGCTGCGGCGGAAGCCCGGCACAACACGGGTCGGGCACATCTCAGATACGGCGCCCGGACAATGATCGATTCCGGTGTGCGCGTGGCTGCTCGCCGAAAACGGATTGACTTGCGTTACCGAATCTTGTGTATTTAGACCATCATCATAACTGTGCGTGTCGCGCCCGGGCGGATCGCTCCGGGCTTTTTTGTGCCCGGCGCAAAGCGTCGCGGCATCTGCGCGGCGTTGCGCAAAGGACGACAAGCCATGCGATAGTTCGACGACGCATCCCCACCCGAAACTGTTGCACCTCGATGAAGGATTTCGCGCGCGGAGCGCAGAACGCGCCCGCATGGCCGCAGCCGCGTCGGCTGAGGCTTCATTGTTATTCATTGTTATTTCGCGGCGGCGTGTCGCCAAAAGCCGCACAGAATGGGCCTCGCCGCCGGAGGCGCATTGTTTTTCATTGTTATTAACAATGGAGGACGTTGGAAATGCAGGGGAATATTCTCGCTCACGTGAACGCGGCAGACCAGCCGCGTGGCGTGCGCGCGCTACTCCGCCGCGGTCTGCCGCAGGCCGAGCTGCCGCAGCGAGCGGTCGACCCACAGCCGCGTGAGCTTTTCCTGCACGCCGTTCTGGGCGAGGCGCGCGCGCAGATTGTCGAAGTCGACGCGGTCGAGATCCTGATCCTGGTTGAAGCAGGAGAACACCACGCTCTCCACGCCGGTGGCGGGGTCGCGGTGGACCTGCAGGCACTGGGCGCAGATCTCTTTCATCATGCACTGCATCGGCGAGTTGATGGAGGCGATCGCCTTATGCCCGGGCTTGAGATGCTGCGCCAGGATGCCGACACGCGCCCGCTTGACCGCCGCCATCATGCCGTCGGATCCGATCGCCACCACGCGGTCGACCTCGCCGAGCGGGATCGCGGCCGGCCCGCCGAGCGCACCCGATCCATAGGCGTCGAGCGCCGCGACGATGTTGCCGGTGAAGGCCTTGTCCTGCGGCCGGTCGGGGCGGAAGCCCGGCGCCTCGTCGCAGCACCACACGATGACGTCGCCGGCGCGCTCGATCTCCTCGACCTTGTAGCGGTCGATCGCGCGCTTGTAGCCGGCGAAATAGATCACGCGGCTGCCGTTGGCGCGCAGCGCCTGTCCGATCGAGAACAGCACGGCGTTGCCGAGCCCGCCGCCGATGAGCAGCACGGTTTCGCCCGACGGCGTCTCGGTCGGCGTGCCCGTCGGCCCCATGAGGACGACCGGCTCGCCCGGCGCGAGCTGCGCGCACAGGTCGGACGAGCCGCCCATTTCGAGCACGATGGTCGACAGCAATCCGTGCTCGCGGTCGACCGCGGCGCCGGTGAGCGCGAGCCCTTCCTTCGCCAGCCGGGTGCCGTCGGCGCTGCGCGAGAGCGTCTCGTAGTTCTGCAGCCGGTAGAATTGCCCGGGCGCGAAGGCGCGCGCCGCCATCGGCGCGCGCACCACGACCTCGACGATGGTGGGCGTGAGCCGGTTGATCGCGTGCACGATCGGCCGCAGTTCGTCATCGAGGCGCGTCATCAGCGCCGCGGGCGCGACCGCGGATGGCGGCTGGCGCTCGAGCATCCGGCTGACGACGGGATAGCCCTGCTTGGCGCTCGCCATCGCCTTCACCACGTTGCCGGCAAAGGACGGATGCAGATCGCCGAAGAAGCTGATGGAGCGGCCGTCCGGCCGCACGCTCATCAGCACATGCGCGGCGGACGGCTTGGTGGTGCGCTCGGGGCTGACCTTCTGCCCGTTCTCGTCGAAGGCCTGGAAATACTTGCCGTCGATGGCGACGTGCTGCGGCTCCTCGCGCCCGAGCACGGTGTTGGGCTGGGTGCCGGCCGCGACCAGGATCGTGCGCGCGGGCAGCACGACCTCGAGCGGCGGCGCGCCCGGATCGGTGTCGGCCGCGGCCTGGGAGGAGAGCCGCAGCGCGCGCGCGGAGCCGAAACCATCGAGCAGGACCTCTTCCGGCGTCAGGCGCTCGGAGAAACCGATCCCCTCCTCCAGCGCCTTCGCCACCTCTTCGTGGTTGAGGGTGTAGCTCGGAGAATTGATCATGCGCCGCCGATAGACGATGGTGGCGCCGCCCCACTGGCGCAGCAGATCCGCGAGCTGCGGCTTGCGGCCCTCGCGCGCGGCCTGCGCGCGCTCGGCGCGGATCGCGCGCGCGTGCTCCAGGAACTCGGTCGCGGTGTCGGCTTCCTGCGTGGTCCAGCCGGCGCGGATGGCGGCTTCGCCGCGCTCCTCGACCAGCGTCTCGTAGCGGCTGAGGAATTTCTCCACCTGCAGCGGATAATAGGCGAGCGCCTCGGTCGCGGTGTCGATCGCGGTGAGCCCGCCGCCGATGACCACCACCGGCAGGCGCACCTGCAGGTTGGCGAGGCTGTCGGTCTTGGCGGCGCCGGTGAGCTGCAGCGCCATCAGGAAGTCGGAGGCCTGGCGCACGCCGGCGGCAAGCCCGTTCTTCATCGGCACGATGGTCGGGCGGCCGGCGCCGGCGCACAGCGCGATGTGGTCGAAGCCGAGCGCGAAGGCGCTGTCGATGGTGAGCGTGCCGCCGAAGCGCACGCCGCCGAACATCGCGAACTCGCCGCGCCGTTCCAGCAGCAGACGGATGAGCTTGAGGAAATTCTTGTCCCAGCGCACGGTGATGCCGTATTCGGCGACGCCGCCGAACCCGGCCATGACGCGGCTGTCGAGCGGCTCGCGCAGCTCGGCGGCATCGCGGATCGGACGGAACGGCGTGCGCGCGCCGCCGGCATCGACACCGGAGATCGCGGCATCGAGCGGCTCGATCTTGAGCCCGTCGATCGCCATGACGGTGTGGCCGTCGTTCATGAGGTGATGCGCGAGCGTGAACCCGGCCGGGCCGAGGCCCACGATCAGCACCTTGCGGCCGGTCGCCGGCTTCGGCAACGGCCGGCGCAGGTTGAGCGGATTCCACCGCGTCAGCAGCGCATAGATCTCGAACCCCCAGGGCAGCGCCAGCACGTCCTTGAGCACGCGGGTCTCGACCTGCGGAATGTCGACCGGCTCCTGCTTCTGGTAGATGCAGGCCTTCATGCAATCGTTGCAGATGCGGTGGCCGGTGGCCGCGCACATCGGGTTGTCGATCACCACGATGCCGAGCGCGCCGATGGTGTGGCCGCCGGCCTCGACCAGGTTCATCTCCGAGATCTTCTCGTCGAGCGGACAGCCGGCGAGCGGCACCCCGAACGCGCTCTTCTTGAACTCGCCGCTCTTCTCCCTGAGCCCCTTCGAGCAGGAATCCTTGCCCTGGTTGTGGCACCAGATGCAGTAATTGGCGTGATCGAGCGCGCCGGTGAGATCGGTGCCGGGATCGGTCAGCGCGAAACCATCGCGCGCACGCCGATGCGCGCGCGGCAGCTTGAGCATGGTCACGCCCTCGACCACCTCGGTCTCGACCGGAACGAGATGGTGCGGGTCGACCTTGTGCGGCACCTTGAACAGGATGCCGGCCTTGTGCAGCGCCTGGCCCTGCGGCGTGTGCGTCGCCCAGGCGGCGTAGCGCGCGGCCAAGTCCAGCGCAGCGGCGTACTCCGCCTTCGGCCTTCATCCAGGCATCGACGTGCTCGGCGAAGCGCAGCTCGGTGAGTTCGCCGCCGAGCGCGGCTCGAGCTCGTCGCGCAGTGCGGCCCGTCGAACGCGGCGGCCTGGTCGGGACCATATTTCTTGGCGGCGCGGCGCTGCACGAACAACCGCTTGACCGAATAGAGCGGCGCCAATGCCTCATGGCGGGATCGCAGCGACCCCACCTCGTGCGCGATGCCGAACAGCTCGGCGATGAACTCTTCCAGCACCGGCGCAAGCTCGACGATGAGATCGGATTCCGGCTTGCCCTCCAGCTGTTCGGGCGCGGCGCGCGCCGTCATCAGCCGGTTGTGCAGCTCCGGACTTTGCGCCTTGAGAAAATCCACGAACTGGCCGTCGAGGCGGACCAGGCCGTCGCGGCCATAAAGGTCCGCGAACCGCAGATCGAACCCGAGGGTCAGGCTTTCAGTCATCGATCGTTCGTCCTCGCCGCCTGGACATGTGGCCGATGGGACCGGGCGGCCAGACCCGCGATCGGGAATTTCCTGCACGATCGACTAGGCCCCGGCCTGAAACCGTTCGATCACCGCGGCCGGGATCGGTATCCCCTTCAATTTGATCGGATCGTTCGGATCCTGGGCGGCCCAAACCCGGGTCTCATGGCCTTCGACCGCAAGCTGCCCACCGATCGAGATATGGTGCGTCACGTCGAAACTCGAGCGCCGGAACGCGGTGACTTCCGAGGCGATGTCGGCCACGTCATTGAAATGCGCGGGCTTGAGAAAGCGGGCTTTCGCGTCGACCAGCGGAATGCCCATGATGCCGTAGGTCGACCCCAGGTCGCCCGGCCGCACGCCGAGCGCCTGCCCGAACAGCAGCCACGAGTTCCAATCGAAAAACTCGAAGAAACGGCTGTTGAACACGATGCCGGCCGGGTCGCAGTGACCCCATTCGACCGTGAATGTCCTGCGATAGACGAGATTGGCCATGCCGGGTTCCGGTCTCCTTCTGGGCGGCAGAGAAACGCGCCTGAACGGCCGATGTCAATCGCCGCGCGGCCGCCCACGGGGACCAGAACGCATCGTTTTCAAGGGCAATTTCAAGGGATTAATGGCCTTCCGGGAGCCGCCATGGAATCGACTGGCGGCCGGCGGTGGAAACTGCAATGTTCCCCCCTGGGGCGCCTTCAAGCTGACTTATATCTCGGTTCGGGTCGTGTCGATGCGCGTAGGGGTCAGCGTATTGAGTACGGATGGTCGGCTGCGGGGCTTTGCAGGGCGGGCCGCGGGGCGCGGTATTCTCCGCTCCGGCTGCTGTGCCGCTGCCATGGCCGCCGCGCTCCTCATATTGCCGTCGACGACGACCTGGGCGGAGACCCTGCCCGAGGTCCTGGTGCGCACCTACCAGGGCAATCCGGTGCTCAATGCCGAGCGCGCGCGGCTACGCGGAATCGACGAGACCGTTCCGATGGCGGTCGCGGCCTACCGGCCGCAGATCATGGCCATGCTGACCGGCGGCTTGCAGCAGGTGCGGGTGCTGTTTCCCGACAACACCGTGCAGACGGCAACGCTGCGCACCTGGACCATCGGCCTGACGGTCTCGCAGACGCTGTTCAACGGCTTCAAGACCGCGAATACCGTGCGCCAGTCCGAGGCCAATGTGCGCTCGGGACGCGAGGCCCTGCGCAATGTCGGCCAGGGCGTGCTGCTCGACGCCGTCACTGCCTATACCAACGTGCTCGCCAACCAGACCCTGGTGGAAGCCCAGCGCATCAACTCGACGTTTCTGCGCGAGACGCTCGGCACCACCCGCAAACGTCTCGATGCCGGCGACGTGACCCCGACCGACGTGGCGCAGGCCGAGGCGCGGCAGAGCCGCGGGCTCGCCGACCTCAATGCCGCCGAGGTCAACCTCGCGATCAGCCAGGCCGTCTATGCGCAGGTGACCGGCGCGGCGCCCGGCCGGCTGGCGGTCGCCGAGCCGGTCGACCGGTTGCTGCCGCGCACACGCGAGGAGGCGGTGGCGATCAGCCGGAAGGATCATCCCGCCATCATGGCCGCGATGTACGACACCGACGTCGCCCAGCTCGGCACCAAGATCGCCGAAAGCAGTCTGTGGCCCAACCTTTCGGTGCAGGGAAGCGTGCAGCGCCAGTGGGAGAACGACCCGACGCTCAGCGCCAAGGGCAACGATATCGCCTCGGTCATCGGTCAGGCCAACGTCCCGATCTACGACGGCGGATTCGCGGCCGCGCAGATCCGCCAGTCCAAGGAGCTCGCGATGCAGGCGCGCATCGTGCTGGAGCTCATCCGCAACCAGACCCAGACCGCTGTCATCGCCGCGTGGGCGAGCCACGAAGGAGCGAAGGTCGCGCTCTCAGCCGCGGAATCCGAAGTGCGCGCGGCCAACGTGGCGCTCTCCGGCGTGCAGAAGGAGGCGCAGGGCGGCCAGCGCACGACGCTGGACGTGCTCAACTCGCAGCAGGACCTGATGGCGGCGCGCGCCCGTCTCATCGGCGCGCAACGGGACCGGGTGATCGCGGCCTATGCCCTGCTCAGCGCCACCGGACGGCTCGACGTGAAGACGCTCGGCCTCAACACCCCGGACTACTCGCCCGAGGTCCATTACCAGCAGGTGCGCGACGCCTGGGGCGGCCTGCGAACGCCGTCGGGACAATAGTCACAAGCGCGAGTCGCTGCCGCTCATTGCGCCGGAGCCGGGACCGCATCCTCGACCGCGACCCGCGGGGTGCGGCGCGAGATCATCAGAATGAGGACGGGCAGCGTGATCAGGATGATGATCGGCGCCAGCATCATGCCGCCCACCACGACCACCGCAAGCGGCTTCTGCACCTGCGAGCCGATGCCGGACGACAGCGCCGCGGGCAGCAGGCCCACGCCGGCGATCACGCAGGTCATCAGCACCGGGCGCATCTGAAGCTCGCCGGTGCGCAGGATCGCCGCGGTGCGATCGACCCCGGCATCGATCAACGCATTGAACTGCGAGAGGATGATGATGCCGTCCATCACCGAAATGCCGAACAGCGCGATGAACCCGATCGCGGCCGAGACGCTGAACGGAATGGCCAGCAGGACCAGCGCGAAGATGCCGCCGACCACCGCCATCGGGATGACGCTCATGGCCAGGAGCGTGTCGGGTACGGAGCCGAAGTTGACCCAGAGCAGCAGCGCGATCAGGGCGAGGCTGAGCGGGACCACGATCTTGAGCCGCGCGATCGCGTCCTGCAGGTTGCCGAACTCGCCGACCCATTCGAGCCGGGAGCCCGCCGGCAGGGTCACCTGCTCGGCGACCTTGCGTTGCGCCTCCTGAATTGCGCTGCCGAGGTCGCGATCGCGCACGCTGAACTTGATCGGCAGGTAACGCTCCTGCCCTTCGCGATAGATATAGGAGGCGCCGGTCACCAGCTTGACGTTGGCGACGTCGCTCAGGGGAATCTGGGTGATGCCGTTGGGGCCCTGCACGCCGATGCGCAGGTTCTGAATCGCTGCCGGATCCTGCCGGAACTGGGGCGCGAGGCGCACCACGATGGGGAAATGCCGGTCGCTGCCGGGCTCGTAAAGGTCGCCCGCCGATTCGCCCCCGATGGCGGTGTGGAGTGTCGCGTTGATGTCGCCGGGCGCGAGGCCGTAGCGCGCCGCCCGCGCGCGGTCCACGTCGATCTGCACCGTCGGTTGGCCGAGCGACGTGAACACCGCGAGATCGGTGACGCCCTGCACCGTCGCCAGCACAGATTTGATCTTGTTGGCGGTGTCGGTGAGCGACTGGAGATCGTTGCCGAACAGCTTGATGGAATTCTCGCCTTTGACGCCCGACACCGCCTCGGCCACGTTGTCCTGCAGATATTGCGAGAAGTTGAACTCGACGCCGGGAAAATCGGCCTCCAGCTTCTTGAGGATCTCGGCGGTAAGGTCGTCCTTGTCGCCGAGCTCCTTGCGCCATTGGCTGGCCGGCTTCAGCGGCGCGAAGAACTCGGCGTTGAACAGGCCGGCGGCGTCGGTGCCGTCATCCGGGCGCCCGTGCTGCGACACCACCGACTCGACTTCCGGGAAGCTGCGAATGACCTCGCGCATGCGATTCACGTAACCGTTGCCTTCCTCGAGCGAGATCGTCGAAGGCATGGTGGCGCGGACCCACAGATTGCCCTCTTCGAGCTTGGGCAGGAATTCAAGCCCGAGCGAACGCACCGCGACGCCGGCAAGAACAAGGAGCACGACCACGCCGGCGATCGCGAGCACCCGGTTGGCCACGGCGAAGTGCAGTGCCGGCGTGTACAGGCGGTGCAGCACCCGCACGACCCAGGTTTCGGTTTCGCGCACGTGGTCCGGCAGCAGGATGGCGCTGATCGCCGGCGTCACGGTGAACGTCGCGAGCAGGCCGCCGGCCAGGGCATAGGCATACGTCTTCGCCATCGGGCCGAAGATGTGGCCTTCGACGCCGCTGAGCGTGAACAGCGGCAGGAAGCCCGCGATGATGATGCCGGCCGCAAAAAAGATCGAACGGTTGACGTCGGACGCGGCGTAGTAGATCGCGGAGAGCTTGCCGGTCGTAAGGCCCGCAGCCGCTCCCGACGTGCCGACCGGCGCCGTCGCCTGTCCGAGCCGGCGGTAGATGCTTTCCACCATGATGACGGTGGCGTCGACGATGAGCCCGAAGTCGATCGCGCCCACCGAGAGCAGATTGGCCGATTCTCCTCGCAGGACGAGGATCCCGACCGCGAAGAACAATGCGAAAGGTATGGTCGCGGCGACGATCAGCGCGCTGCGCAGGTTGCCCAGGAACATCCATTGCAGCAGGAAAATCAGCGCGATGCCGAACGCCATGTTGTGCAGGACGGTCTTGGTCGTGATGTCGATCAGATCCTTGCGGTCATAGATCCGCTCGATGCGGACGCCCGGCGGCAGGATGCTCGCATTGTTGATGCGCTCGACTTCGCGCTCGACCCGCTTGATCGTCGGCATGCTCTGCTCGCCGCGACGCATCAGCACGATGCCCTGGACGATGTCGTCATCCGCATCGTTGCCGGCGATGCCGAGGCGCGGCCTCTGCCCGACCGTGACGGTGGCCACGTCACTGACCAGCACCGGATTGCCGTTGCTCTGCGTCAGCATCGTGTTGCGCAAGTCCTCGACCGAGCGAATAAGCCCGACGCCCCGCACCACCGCCGACTGCGTGCCGATATTGACGGTGTTGCCGCCGACATTGATGTTGCTGTTGTTCAGCGCCTGCAGCAGTTGCGGAAGGGTCAGCCCATAGGCAATGAGCTTGTTGAAATCGACCTCGAGCTCGAATGTCTTGGTCTTGCCGCCCCATCCGATGACGTCGACGACTCCAGGCACCGCGCGGAAGCGGCGTTGCAGCACCCAGTCCTGCAGTGTCTTGAGATCGAGCACGCTGTAGCCGGCGGGGCCGGCCAGCCGGTATCGGTAGATTTCACCGATCGGACTGACCGGCGAAATCTGCGGCTGCGCGTTGTTCGGCAGCGGCGGTACCTGCGACAGCCGATTGAGCACCAGTTGCAGCGCCTGCTCGTAGGTCAGGTCGAACGAGAACTGCAGCTTCACGTCGGACAGACCGTAAAGCGAAATGGTGCGGATCGAGGTGAGACTGCGCAGGCCGGAGGTCTGGGCTTCGATCGGGATGGTGATGTAGCGCTCGATCTCCTCGGCGGAGAGACCGGGACTTTGCGTGATCACGTCCACCATCGGCGGCGTAGGGTCGGGATAGGCCTCGATGTTGAGCTCGCGGAACGCCATGATGCCGCCCGCGAGCATCATCACGAACAGCACGACCATCAGAACGCGATGTTTGAGGGCAAAGGCGACGACTGCATTCATGACAATGCCTCAGTCGCCCGAGGAATGGTCTAGAATTGTTTCAGTTCGCGTGCAAACGGAAACCGCTCGCGCGCCTGATGTTTACGCATTTTATATGGGAGCAAAGCGTAGCCGGAGAAATGATCAGCTGCCGGTCGCGGCCGCCGCCACCCGGTCGATGAAGAGGCTGCCCCTGGTGATCACGCGGTCGCTGGGGGCAAGACCGTCCAGTACTTCCACCATGGTGCCGTTGGTGAGCCCGACCTTGATCTGGCGCAGTTCGATCGCGGTATCGTGGTCGCGCGCAACCCACACCCTGGCGCGCTCGCCCTCGTGGATGATGGCGTCGCGCGGGACCGCAATCGCCGTCTCGCCTTCGCCGGTGAGGATCTTCACGCTGGCGAACATTTCCGGCTTGAGCACTCCGGCGGAGTTGTCGACGGACGCCCGCACCAGCAGGCGGCGCGTGACGGGATCGAGCGCGGTCGCCACATAGGAAATCTTGGCCGGGAAGGAGCGATCCGGATATGCCAGGACGGTGAAATAGATCGGCTGACCGATGCGCACCATCGGCGCCTCGGTCTCGCGGATATAGGCGACCACCCAGACGGTCGACAGATCGCCGATGACGAAAACGGGATCGCTGGCGCCGCTGCCGACATATTGCCCGGGCCCGACCTTGCGCTGGACGATCGTCCCGCCGATCGGGGCATAGATGGGCGTGGCCGGGTTGATCGTGCCCTTGGTCTGGAATTCGGTGATCTCCTGGTCGGTCTTGCCGAGAATGCGCAACCGGTTGCGCGACGCTTCCAGCGCGACGTCGGCGGAGCGCACATCGTTTTCAGCGGCGTCGAGCGTGCCCTGGGCTTGCTGCACTTCCTTGAGCGGGACGGCCTTGCCCTCGTAGAGCAGGCGCTGCCGCTTGTCGTTGATCTGCGCGAGATTGAGCGTCGAGCGGGCTTTGTTCAACGCGGTCGAGGCGCTGATGAAGTCGTTCTGCGCCTGCACCATGTCGGTGGCTTCGACCGTGAACAGCGTCTGCCCGGGGGTTACGATCTCGCCGGGCTTGACGAACAGCTTGGTGACGCGGCCGGCATAGGGCGAGAAGATCGGCGTGGAGCGGTCCTCGTCGACGGCGATCTTGCCTTCGGTCACGTATTCGGAGCGGAATGTCTTCTGCTGGCAGGGTTCCACTGTCAGCGTCGCCCATTGCGCGGCGGAAGGATAGAACAGCCCCCGCGTCCGCTTCGACTGGCTCGAGATTGCGGTGTCCATGTCGGCGGCTTTGCCGGTCGGCTGCGGCTTCACCGCCCAGACCACAGCGGCGCCAGCGACGACGAGCGACACGACAATTAGCGCCTGCATCCGCGCCGACAGGGCACGGACCCGGACCTCGGAGTGATGGGGGGCGCTGGACACGTCAATTCCACCCTCAGGACGGCGCCTTGTCGGCGCTCATATGAGCAGCATTAGGACACTTATACAAAGCCTAGATGAACGGCGCCAGAACGGCCGCGTGATATTTCCCCGTAGCTGTGGCCGCGAAGCGTCTTCACCTCCACTACAAATAGTAAATCCTTTCAACCACGTCCCGTTCCCTTGGGAGGGCAACCTCAGGCCGGAAGTCTGCCGCCTGCTTTTCCTGCAGCGTGTCATGGATGATAGCGCCTCACGCCCCTCCGTTGCCGTTGCGCCACACTTGAGTTTAGTTTGTTGCAACTCGTTCGCAATTGCATTTATCCGCTGTAAGGTGCGCGGGCTTTGGAATAACCAAGGCGGGCGCGGACGGGACGTTGGGGGCGGTCGTGAACACTCGAACTGCGTACAGGCTCGGCGCGGCACTCTTGGCCGTCGGCCTGAGCAACTCCGTCGAGGCCGCCGACATTGCCATCAAGATGCCGGTCAAAGCCCCGGCGAGCGTTCCCTCTTACGATTGGAACGGCCTCTATTTCGGCGGCCATGTCGGGTACAGCCGCGGCAGCGCGCAAGTCGATCTCGGCGAGCCCGACCCGACCAGCTTTCGCAAGTCGTTCGGCAGCCTCACCGGCGGCATCCAGGCTGGCTACAACCGCGTGCTGCCGTCGCGTCTGCTGCTGGGCGTAGAGGCCGACCTGTCCGTCTTGAACGCGCTGTCGGCGGACGAGCTTGCGTGGTTTCGCACCACGGCCGACACCGACCTCGCCGAGAAGATCGAGTTGATGGGAACGCTGCGCGGCCGCGTCGGCTACGCGTTCGACCATTGGATGATCTACGCCACTGGCGGGTTCGCGTGGTCGCTGGGACGCTTTATTCAAACGCCGGGCGTCGTCGACGAGACCGACCGGGTCCTGCATCTCCACACCGGCTGGTCGGCCGGTGCCGGAACGGAAGTCGCGCTCGCGCCGAGCTGGACGCTCCGGCTGGAATATCTCTATCGGAATTTCGGCCAGGCCGACGTCGTGTTCCCGTCGGGCGCGACGGCCGCCTCGTCGTACGACATCCACACCGCTCGCGTGGGTCTGAACTACAAGATCGGCGGCCCCAGCGAGAATGCCTGGACCGGCAACTTCGGCGGCTCGTCGCAAACCCAATTCGACAACTGGGAGATCCACGGCCAGACGACCTACATCCAGCAAGGCTATCCGGCCTTCCGGTCGCCGTATCTCGGCGAGAACAGCTTCACGCCGTGGGCGCAAACGCGGCAGACCTGGACCGCCAGCGCCTTTCTCGACCTGCGGCTGTGGGACGGCGGCGAGCTCTATTACAATCCGGAGCTGCTGCAGGGCTTCGGGCTACACAACACTTCGGGCGCCGCCGGCTTCCCGAACGGCGAAGCCCAGAAGTCGAATTTTCCGTATCCACGCTACAACACGTCACGCCTGTTCGTGCGGCAGACGCTGGGGTTTGGCGGCGAGCAGGAATCGGTCGAAAGCGCGTACGGCCAGATGGCCCAGAAGCGCGACGTATCGCGGCTCACCGTCCAGGTCGGAAAATTCGCCGTCCATGACGTCTTCGACAACAACGCCTACGCCATGGACTCGCGCGCCGATTTCATGAACTGGTCGATCTGGGCCGCCGGCGCCTTCGACTATCCCGCCGACAAGGTCGGGCTGGCCTACGGCGCGGTGGCCGAGCTCAATCAGAAACACTGGGCCTTGCGCGTGGGTTACTTCCTGACCGGAAACGAGCCCAACTCGAACCAGTTCGACATGAAGCTGTTCACGCGCGGCGCCTACGTCACCGAGCTCGAGACGCGCTACACCGCGTTCTCCCGCCCGGGAAAGTTTCGCGTGGCTGTCTGGGCCGACACTTATTTCTCCGGCAGCTATCGCGAGGCCATCGATCTCACCCTGATCAGTGCGGGCCTCGATCCCAACGATGCCATCCTCCTGACCCGGCAGGCCCGAACGAAATACGGCTACTACCTGAATTTCGAGCAGGCGCTCACCGACGACGTCGGGATATTCGGTCGCTGGAGCTGGAACAACGGCAAGACCGAAATAACCGCGTTCACCGACATCGATGCCAGCCTCTCCTTCGGCACCTCGATCCGCGGCACGTCCTGGGGTCGCCCCGACGACAAGATCGGCCTTGCCGGCGCGATCAATGCGATCTCGAGGGATCACCGCGATTTCCTCGCGATCGGCGGCCTCGGCATTCTGATCGGCGACGGCCAGATCAATTATCGCCCGGAAAAGATCCTCGAGACCTTCTATGCGTACAACGTCAACAAATGGTCGACGCTGACGTTCGACTATCAATTCATCGCCGATGTCGCCCACAACGCTGACCGCGGACCGGTCTCGGTGTTCTCCGCGCGCCTGCACGCCGAATTCTGAGATCAGGTGCGTCGTGGCGGTCGTCGTCGCCTGCTAGCGTGGGTCCATGCCTTTGGGGCTCTTGAGGCGATAGTAGCCGTACCCGATGACGATCGTGGCGAAGGCCAATACGTATCGATAGGGCAACTCGACATTCCCGATCGGGATGCTCCCGATCATGGCGTTCTCCAACGGACCAACCTCCGGCGAATAGGGGTGAATCAGAAAAAAACCTGCAATCGCAAGGATCGCTCCTCCAAAGATGAAGATCTTCGGATCGACGTCGTTCACTGCCGATCGCCTGAACCTTGCGTCATCGTTGACCGAGATGCACGTTCGATGCTCGATCATCCCACTCCGCGGTGTCACTCCGCCTTTTGACTTGCTCTGTACGCCTCGACGCCTTCACCGAGGAATTTGTTATTGGCCTCGCGAACCTTGGCGGCCTCGTCGTCATACAGAAACGGTAGAAATGCGTAGCGGCTCCCGCTCGTAACCTGCGAGACAGCGTGCAGCAATGCGCAGGGAAAGATAACCGCGCCGCCCGGCGGCGGCTTGAAGCTGCGCGGCCCGTACTCGGGAAAGCTCACCTCGCCGCCCTCGAATTCTGAGTTGAGGTTGATGGAGACGGCGAAACGGCGGTGGGCAGTGCCCTTGGTCGTGTTGTCCCGGTGCGCACGGAAATGCGCGTTATCCTCGGCCGAGTAGCAAGCGATGATGTAGCGCTCCATGCGCGTGGCTTTGAAGGAATAGACCTTCAGAATCTCCGGGTAGATGCGTCGTAACACGCGGATCTGAGTCTGACGGATCAGTTCGGGGTCCTCGATGGTGTAATCCCTGCGCCGTTTATGAGCGGGATTTTGAAGCATGACCGTCTTGCCGTCGACGTCGCGCATGAAGCCAGATTCCTCTCCGCCGTGCGCCTGGTAAAGGCCGACAAGGTGGCGGCAGAACTCTTGCTCGAATACGTTCGGCAGGTAGAGGATCGGCGCCTGCACCTCGACGCCGGCAAACCGCTCCGGCGGAGGCAGTCGATCCAGATAGCCGAAGAGGATGGCCGCATCGCTGCCGTCCGGCGCAAACGGGACGACGTGCAGCACGCGCAATGTAGGGTCCAGCACGATCCAGAACCGGCGAGCGGCAACCGGCGTCTTGCTCCGCTCCGCTGCTTTGGGAAGCGCGCCGTACAGACGGCTCACGGTGCCATTCGAATCCCAGAAGAAACGGATACCGGGCAGGCTCTCGTGTACCCGCCCCTCCGTCTCGTCTCCCGGATCGAGACTTACGCCGAAAAAGCTGAGCCGGACATCGTCGAATTGTTGACGGTGGGCCAGGACACTTTGCATCGCGGCACGACCGATCGGGTCGCCGGCCGAGGCGAAAAAACACAGGACGATGTAACGCCCTGCCGCGGTGTCGAATGCGTAGTTCGGATTGCTGGTGGAGCGTTGATTGAACCACGGCGCGGGGTCGCCGGGCGCCAGCCTGACGTAGGATCGGGAGGGTTCAGTTGTCGGGTTCATTGCGTTTCCGCCCTGGAGCAGGATCCCGAAAAACCGCAGCGCCTTCGGACAAAGACCATGCGGCCGAACCAATACATCGAGCGGAAGCGCGCTTCAATCTCGCGGATTTCACCCTCGAGGCACTCCGCCGCGTCCGCGCAGGAATCAACCACAGGCAGGGCCTAACGTCTTATCGCCAATACGCAAACGCCATTCCACTGCCGGTACCGGCGGCGGAGCGGTAGAGCGGCTGATAGTCGACGACGGTCATGTCGAGCCCCACTTCCTTCATGGCGCCGGCGACCGGGATCCAGTTCTTCAGCTCCGAGGTTCCGGAGCGGAAGTTGTACGGCGGGATCGAGATCAGAGCCTCGGCATCCTTACGCTTCATGGCGTCGAGGAAGGCGCGATCGAGCTCCTCGTCCACCACGAAGTGCGACATACCGCCCGAGCCGATGACCGCGACGCGCAGATCGGCGTCCCATGCGGCGATCGCGTCGGCCAAGGCCTTGCCGAGCGAGAAGCAGCGCCGCACGCTGGGCTGGTTCGGGGGATAGAACGTGTTGATGAAAAACGGCACCGCAGGAACGAAATTCTCCTGCATGATGCGGCGATAGATGAAGCCATAGGCATGCGGCAGTCCTGAAATGTTAGATGAGGCGGACTGCGGCAGCCGCGCGGATGCCGCGACGTCGAAATCGCGCTGTACCAACTTTTCGATCAGGTAGCGTCCGAGTTCCGGATGGCCGGGATAGCTTTGCGCGGTCGTGCCGTGATGATTGGGCTCCGCGATTTCGATGCCGGGCGGCAGCCGCTTTTTCTGCTCCTCGGAGAACGGAACATTGTCGACACTCTCCCCGAAGCACACCATGAAGGCTGGAATATTTGCGTCCTCGAACACCTCCATCTGGTCATTGCCGACGAGCACGGCGACATCAGGCCGGACGTCCTTGAACACCCGCGCCATTTCCGCCATGGCGCGCTGGCACGCGTCGTATCGCTTCTGCTTGGTGGGAAGCTTGATCTGCTCCTCGAGATTTTCCCCGGCACGCAACTTCGCCAGTTCCTCGAACTTGAACGTGCCATCGCGATAGGCCAGTGCAGGATTGCGTCGATCGGCTTCAACGCGCTGGTCCCATTGCTCGGGCGGCGTCGCCAACAACGGGCCATGCGAGGCGCCCATGCCCAGTACGATCTTTGCCATGGTTCGGATCTCTATCTCATTCCAGGTCGCCGATTGCCGTCACGATTCGCGGCTCAACGGCTCGTTGCAGGTTTCTCGAGCCAGTCCAGGATGATGCCAGCGATCTCGTCGCTATTGTCTTCCAACATCAGCATGTGGCCGTTGCCGACAATACCGCGGTCGGCGAGAAAGCAGAAGTCGGCCTTGGCGCCGTTCCCGTTGAGCCAGGTGACGATGGCGCCGTCGACCTCGCGCGCATGGTCGAGGTCATCGCTCCCGGTGATGACGAGGACGCGCTTGCCGGCGAGCTTCCCCGGATCGCTCACGCGCACCTGACGGCCGTGAACGTTCTGCCGCTCAAGCAGAATATTGGGCGGGATCGGGTGCAGGCTCGCGGCATAGCCGGCGATCCGCTCGCGCGGGAAATATCGGCTCGCACCGATGAGCTTGCGCTCCACGAAATCGCGAGTGGGAACCACCGGCGCACTCTTGTCGATGCGCACGCGCTGACCGGATGCTTCGGTCTCGATCTCTCGTTCGGTTTCCGCATATACCGGCGCGGCGTTCTGGATGTTGCCCGGGGGGCCGGGCGCGACGCCCACCAGCCGGTCGATGATGTCGCCGTGAAGTTCCAGCAGCCGCCAACCGTAGCAGCCCGACATCGAATGGGTCATCAGGATGACCGGAGCGCCGAGGCCGCGGATGAGGGCGCCGAGTCCCTCCATCACGGTGGCGCCGTTGAGCCGATCGAGCGGAATGTAGCCGCTGCGGCCGGTGCCCGGCCAGTCCGGCACCACGCTGCGGTAGCCGCGTTCGGCGAAGAGATAGGCCCATCCGCGCCGGCCGTCGGCGGTGCGTTGATAGCAGGCGCCGGAGTGGGCGCCGCCGTGGACCATGACGACGGTTGCGCGGCCGGTCGCGGCCGCCGGTGCGAACGTCTCGAAATAGACCGGCACCGGCGCGGCGATCAGACCGGTCTCGTGGATCACCGGCATGGCGACAACAGCACGGCGCGACGAGAGGCGTTGCGCGCGGACACGCTAGTGTCCGTTTCCGACGTTCGTATCATCTCGCAGCACCCAATTTTACGAACGTCGGAAACAAAGGAACACTAGCAAGTCATGATCCTAGTGTGGCTTTGCATTTGACGTTCCTATGAACGACTCGCGGCCAATACTGATAGGAACGTCAAATGCGCCACACTAGGCAACCACGCGCGTAAACGCGGAACTCTGCCGTACGCCCGAGATTGCGGTGTCTGGAAATGCATCCTTTAGCCGCGGGTAGACTTCACGGGCGAACATCTTGATCCCGCGCACGGTTTCGTCGTGCTCGAGAAATCCAGCCTGACCCATGATCAGGAGATGGCCGAAGCCGCCGACATGGTCGTGCATCTTCTTGATCTGGTGAAAGACCTGATCGGGCGTGCCGGCAAACATGATGCCGGACTCGACCGCCTTGTCCACGGTGGCGTTCGCCCTGTTGGCCGCGTGCTGATCGATGGCCGCGCCGCGCAGAATTTGCGCGTGCACCGGGGTCGGCACGTAGCCCGGCGGATAGCAAAAGTGCAGCGGCACCTTGTTCGCCGTCATGTACCAGAGCAGCTTCTCGGCGCCGGCGCGGGCCTCGGCGTCGCTCTCGCCGACATAGACCAGTGCCGCGTAGGCCAGCCGATCGACGGGAACATCCGTCCCGCGGCCGGCCTCGCGCCAACCCTTGCGGTACGAATCGTAGATCGCGGCCGTGCCGCCGAAGCCGGTCAGGAACGTCGCCTGCACGTAACCGCGCGCACCGACGCGGCCGGCGCCGCCCGGCGTTGTGCTGGACACCCAGATCGGCGGATGCGGCTGCTGATAGGGGCGCGGCCAGATGTTGATGTTGCGGTGATGGAAGAATCGCCCCTCGTGGCTCACCGGCCCGTCGTGGCTGGTCCAGGCCTTGACGATGAGGTCCATGGCCTCCCATTGGCGCTCGTTCATGCGCACCGGATTGCTGTTGGCCGGCAATACTTCGTATGGGACGCCGCGCACGAAGCCACATTCGAGCCTGCCCCTCGAGAGCACGTCCACCATCGCCATCTCCTCGGCGACGCGCACGGGCTGGCGGCGGTTCGCGACCGGGTTTCCCAGGATCAGCAGCCGCGCCTTCTTGGTCAGCCGTGCCAGCGCGGCGAGCACAAGGGGCGCTGCCGGGTCGACGCAGGTCGCGGTCTGGTGGTGCTCGTTGAGCATGATCTCCACGCCCTCGTCCTCCGCGATCAGCCACTCGTCGATGTAGCGATCGTAGAGCGCGGCACCCTTTTTCGGGTCGTAGTTGCGGTTCGGCAGCGAGACCCGGATCGACTCGTATTCGTCCGCCGGCGGCAGATAGGGATAGGCATTCTCGCTGAAGTGCCATGCTTTCATCGGCGTGCTCCGGATGTCTCGGCCGCTTGTTTGCCCTGCAGGAACTGCAGGACCGCCGCTGCGGTCGCGGCGGGCTGCTCGACCTGCGGAAGATGTCCGGCCTGCGCGAGGGTCTCGATCCGCGCCTGCGGGATGAGCGCGGCGTAACGCGCGAGATAGTCGGCCGAAACGATGCCGTCGCTCGCACCGCGCACAAACAGCGTCGGCACGCTCACCCGGTGAAGGCGATGCTTGAGTTTGGGATTGTGCATGTACGGCTCCCAGGTCAGCAGCGCCAAGGTCTCGCTGTTGCGGGCAACGATATGGAGTTCTTCGTCGGGCAGCGTCGCCAGTTCGGGCGCATGCCGGCCGGGATCGTGGAAGCGGAGCTGGTCGAGCTTCTCGCGTGGCATGGCGAAGACATCGGGAACATCGAGCTTGTCGGACGTGCCGGTCTTCACGCCGACCGGGCCGATGAGCACCAGCCGACCGATCCGCTCCGGCACCTTGGTCGCGATCTCGGCCGCGATCCATCCGCCGATCGAGAGGCCGACGAGATCGGCGCGGGTCAAACCGACGCGATCCATCAGTTCAAGGTAGACGTGGGCAATGTCGTCCACGCTGTCGAGCCAGTCCGGCAGCGCCGATTTGCCAAAACCGGGATGCGACGGCGCGATCACGCGCCGCTCCCTCGCAAGCAAATCGATGAATGGGGCATCGCGTCCGATGCCGGCGCCGCCGTGCAGATAGAGAATGGGCGCGCCTTGCCCGCGTTCGAGCACGTCAAGCTCGATCCCCGCAATTGAAATCATGTCAACAGAGCCCCACCGAGTTTGTCGGAACGTTCGATATTCTGAAGCAGCGGAATGAGCAAACGTGTCACTGCGACTTCCGGCCATAGGGACCGAGCGCGGCGCTCGCCTCCTGCGCGAACGACATGTCGATCACATCGCTTGCCTTGATCCCTCCGCTCACCCACCCCTGCTTGAGAAAGAAGTCGAGGTCCTTCTGGATGCTGGCGGCGTTCACCGCGCCATTGACGTCCACGGCTTGGGAATACATCTCGCGCACCAGCCCGGGGTTCATGTTGAAGCTCTTTGCCATGGTCGCGACGACCTCGTCGGCGCCGGCCCCGGCGATCTTTCCGCCCTTGATCGCATCGTTGTAGAAGCGCGCGCCCCGCAACCAGGCGCGCATGAATTGTCCCGCGACGTCCTTGCGCTGGAGCGCGAACTTTTCGCTGTAAAAGATCACTGAAATCTGCTGGTGAGGATAGAACTCGTTGGTATCCATGAAGCGCGCGCCGTAGCCGGCGTTCACCGCCACCGTTGCCTGCGGCTCGATCAACATGGTGCCGTCGAGCGCCTTGTTCTGCAGCGCAGCGATTTGCTGAGGAAACGATAGATAGACCGGGGTTACGTCCTCGAACCTGATCCCCGCGAATTTCGTCGCTTCGTTGAGCAGGGAGAGCGCGGTTACGCCTTGAGCCGCAAAACCCATGCGCATTCCCTTGAGGTCCTTGAGGCTCTTGAACTGGCCGCTGTCGATCAGATCCTTGCGCATGAACACGGTCTGGTAGAGATAGCCGGGCTCGGTGTGCCCGCGGTCGGCAACGATGCGAAATTTGACGCCGCGGATGAGCGCGTTCCAAAACCCGACCGATAGTGCGCCGCTGCCGACGTCGAGCTCGCCCGTGCCGAGCGGCGCGATGACCTTCGCGCCGGAATCGAGCACGATCAGGTCGACATCCAGGCCCTCGTCTTTGAAGAAACCCTTGTCGTAGGCGATGTAGAACGGCGCGTCGCTGGCCGATCCGCCGGTTCCGACCGCAACCTTGTCGGCTGCTGGCGCCGGGCTCGCCGTCGCCGCCGCAATCGCGCCCGCCAATGCGGCGCGCAGCACGGATCGCAAGCTCGGCGACATTGGCGTTCTCCCATTTTATTTTCTTTGGTCGTCACCTTAGCCGATCCCGCGAAGACCGGTAAAGCCGCGCGCCTGCATGGCTCCTGTGGTCAGAGCTTGAACAGGCCTTGCGCGTTCCGGTAGCAGATCTTCTCCTTGTCGGCCTTTGCGATATCGAGCGACGCGATGACCTTCATGGTCTCGCGGATGTAGCTCGCCCCGCCTTCCGCGCCGAATGGCGCGTCGGAGGCAAACAGCACGTGATCGGCGCCATAGAACTCGAGCCCGCACACCGTTCCGATGCGGCCGCCGCACAGCGCCGTATCGGCGTAGAAGTCCCTGAAGCAGTCCATCAGCGGCTTGCCCAGCATTGGAAGCACGCCGCTGTAATCCTCGTCCGAGGTGCGGCTGCCGAGCGTCGCCCAGCCGGTGTCGAGACGCGCGTCGAAGAACGGGATCATCGCACCGAGGTGATGGATGAGAATCTTCAGGTCGGGGAGCCGCGTGGTCACGCCCGAGAAGATCAGCCTGGCCATGGTGCAACTGGTCTCATAGGGCCAGCCCAGTATCGCCCAGATCTCGTATTTCGATTTCTTCTCGGCGGGAAAGTCGGGGACATTGGGCGAGCGCGCGGGATGCAGCAACACCGGCTTTCCCGACTTGGCCGCGATCTCGAAGATCGGGAAGAACCGCGGCTCGTCGAGGCAGGCGCCGTTGACGTTGGTGTGAAGCTGAAGTCCGTTCGCGTTGCCGCGGAGGAGAATGCGCTCGGCTTCCTTCGCCGCGGCGTCGGGCGCGTTCATGGGCAGCGCACCGACATAGCCCGCGAAACGAGCGGGATATTTCGCGCACAACTCGGCGAGGCCGTCATTGGCGACGCGCGCCAGATCCGGCGTGAGGTCCGGCCCCGCCAGGGCCTCGAGCGGAGGCAGCCCCAATGAGAGAACCTCGGAATAATCGTCGAACTCATCCATCATCTTAAGGCGCGCATCGAGGTCGTGGATGGTGCGAACGCCCTGCATCCGCTTGCCGATGTCCTGCGTGCCGCCCGCCGTTTGCGACATTTTCTCGAACAGCCCTTGCGGGAAAAAATGACAGAAGGCATCGATATGGCGCATGGTGCGGTTCTCCTGATGACGAGGTCGTCGTCATTGCCGGGCTTGACCGGCAACCCATTGCTTCTTCGCAAGAAGATGGATGCCGCGCTTGTGCGCAAGTCGGATAAATCCGACTTGCGTGATCAAGTCGGCGCATGACGCCGCATGACAATCTCTCTCAATTCCACAACTGCTTGCTCGCCAGCCGTGCGCCTTCCACCAGCGCTTCGAACTTCGCCCACATCACCGTGGGGTGTACACGACGATAGAAGGTGCCTTGGGCGAAGCCGCAGTCGGTGCCTGCGAGCACGTTCTCACGCCCGAGCAGGTTGGCGAACCGCGTAATGCGCTCGGCGATCAGTTCCGGATGCTCAACCACGTTGGTCGCGTGGCTGATGACACCGGGGATGAGCACCTTGCCGTCCGGCAGTTTGACGTTCTTCCACACCTGCCATTCATGCTCGTGACGGGGATTCGCCAACTCGATCACATAGGCGCCGGCCCGCACCTTGAGGATGAGATCGACGATGTCCTTGAGCGCGACGTCGCTTACATGCGGCCCCGGCCAGCTTCCCCAGCACACATGGTAGCGCACGCGATCCTCCGGGATTCCTTCGAGCGCGCGGTTGAGCGATTCGACGAATTTGGCGAGCCAGCGGCGATATTCCTCGAACGTACCGGGAGGAACCATGCGGTCGTACGCGGTGGCCGCACGCGCATCGTCGATCTGGAGGACGAAGCCGGCATCGACGATCGTCTGGTATTCCGTGCGCATCGCCGCGGTGACCGCGTCGAGCCACTCCTCCTCGCCCTTGTAGTATTCATCCTTGCGATCCGGCAGCACGCTCGACGGCGCGACCACCGGCATGAAGGCTTCTTCCACCTTCGCGCCCTTAAGCGCAGCTTTGAAATTGTCGATATCGCGCCGCAGGATATCCTGCCCGATATATTTCACCGGACCGACGCAGGCGACCATCTTGGCATTGGCCATCGGCTCGCGCACGTCGAGCTCGGCGTAGAACTCCTTGAAGCGGGTCCGGTCGGCGCCGGGCACGCCCGGGCGGTAGCCGGCCGGGATTGCGCGCAGCTCAAAGCCGCTCAGGCGCTCGACGACATACTGGTTCCAGCTGATCGCCTTGCCGAATTCGCCGTCGCTGACGACGTCGACGCCGATGTCTGCCTGGCGACTGACCACGTCGTCGATGGACTGCTTCAGGCACTTCTCGTAGGCGGCCTGATCGTAGGGCTGACCGGCCTGCTTGGCACGCAGGATGTCCTGCAGCGCCTGGGGACGAATCAGGCTTCCGACGTGGGTGGTGAGGATTCTGTCAGTGCTTCGTTTCATGATTTCCCTTTTGATGCATCTTCCGTGTCGCGTTCCAAGTCACGCCCGCCACGCAACCGGGCGATTTCGCTCTCGTCGTAGCCGAGCTCCGCGAGAATAGCCTCGGTGTGCTCCCCGAGCGTGGGCGCCGGCAAGGCCCGCTCGTTGCGTTCACCGTCGATCAGAACCGGGCGATGAATGGCCGTGATCTCGCCCTCGGTCGGATGGTGCTGCTTGTAGAAGGAGTTCAGGTGGCGCACCTGCGGGTCGTCGAGCACGTCCTGGAGGCCCTGCACGGGCGCGAACGGCACGTCATTCGCTTCGAGGACGTTCATCCAGTGGATGCGCGGTTTTGTTTGCACGATTTCGGCAAGCTCACGGTTGAGCTCGCCGTAGTTCTTGATTCTCAAGTCACGCGTCGCGAACCGTTCGTCCAGCACGAGATCGGGCCGCTGGAACGCCGCCGCAATTGCCTCGAAGAACTTGGGCTGCGACGAGAGATGGACGGCGAGCAACTTTCCGTCGCCGCAACGAAAAGCGAAGGATTGTGATGCAGCCACCCTCGTGAGTCGATCGCTCTTGATGCCGGCGCGGGTGTAATTCGCGAACGGATCGGGGATGAACGCGATTCCGGCCTCCAGCATGTTGACATCGACGCGGTGGCCGCGACCCGTGCGCTCGCGCTCGTACAGCGCGCCGAGGATCCCGTAGCAGGCGAACATTCCGGTGGCATTGTCCGCGATCGTCGGTCCGCTCGACTGCGGATGTTCGGGATCGAGTTGGAGGTTCAGGATGCCGCTCAGCGCGACCGCAACATTGTCGTAGGCCGGCCGTGCGCTATAGGGCCCCGAGGCGCCGAAGCCCGTGATCGAGCAATGGATGAGTCTTGGATTGGCGGCGGTGAGGACATCGGCCGTCAGGCCGAACCTCTCCATGATACCGGGCCGATAATTTTCGAGCAGAATGTCGGCGCCCGCGAGCAGCTTCAGCATGACGCCTCGGCCCGCTTCGGTACGCAGGTCGAGCTGGATGCTGCGCTTTCCGCGATTGTATGCGACGAAGTTCGGGCTGTATTGCCCGCCCCGGAAGCTCCGGAAAGGATCGCCTTGCGGGGGTTCGACCTTGATCACCTCGGCGCCGAGATCGGCCAGCATCAGGCCCGTGAGTGGCGCCGTAATCACCGTACTAAGCTCGACGACACGCACGCCTTTCAAAACATCCGTCACTGCAAGCAACTCCGCCCCTGTTGTCGCTATTCCGCCGCCTGCGTCCGCATGCCCGCATATTCCTTGTCGGTGAGCGACTGCAGGGCAGGCATCACCTCGCTGGCAAACAACCGGATGTTTTTCTCGGTCAGATCGCGCGGCAGGGTGGCGAACTGCAGCAACGCGAGGAAGTTCTGAAAGCCGAGCAGCCGATGACTGTCCATCAGCCGTTTGCGCACGGTGTCGGGGCTGCCGCACAGGATGATGCCCTGCTCGATCAGGGTATCCACGGTGTGCTCTTGGCCGGCAACGGATCGCTTATGCGTCAGCATGTTCTTCAACGATTTGGCGCTGAGATAGCCGGGAGGAAACAGCATCTGGAACGGCAGCCGCAGGAACTTGTTGAACAGCGCCTCGACGTGGCGACCCGCTTCCTCACGCGCCTTGGCGTCGGTGTCGGAAATGTAGACCGGTGCAGCCCAGCCAATCCGATCCGAACTCGCGGTGTAGCCGTGCACGCGTTGCGCGGCCTCCCGGTAATAGTTGAGAAAGCGCGCAACCGATTCAACCGGGCTGTAGGTCTGCAAGTAGACGTATTTGCGCGAGGGATGCGCGGCCCATTCGATGGTCTCGGTGGAGCCGGTAGAGGGCGCCCAGATCGGCGGATGCGGCTGCTGATAAGGCCGCGGCCAAACGTTCACGTACTCGAAGTGATAGAACCTGCCCTCGAAAGCGAACGGACCGGGGCGGGTCCAGCTTTGCACGACGAGATCATGCGCCTCCTGGAAACGCGCATGGGAAAAGGCCGGGTTGACGCCCATCGAGTAGTATTCGGCGCCGATGCCGCGCACCATGCCGCTGATCAACCGCCCGCCGGTGATGCAGTCGAGCATGGCGTGCTCTTCCGCCAGCGTGAGCGGATGCTCTCGCAGGCAGAAGGCGTTACCGAGGATGGCGATCTTGGCGTGTTTGGTCCGGCGCGCGAGCGCGGAGGCCATGACCACCGGCGACGGCATCAGTCCATAGGCGTTTTGATGGTGTTCGTTGACGGAGATGCCGTCGAAGCCGAGCTCGGCGGCCAGCTCGAGTTCGTCGAGATACCGGTTGTAGAGCTCGTGTCCCTTTTTCGGATCGAAGTAGGTATTCGGCAGCACCACCCAGGCAGCGCGATATTTGTCGGCGTAGCCCATGTCCAGATGGGCGTAGGGCATGAGGTGAAACATGAAGACTTTCATCGCGTCGCCTCGCCGATTGTTTTCTTGCTTGTCGGTGATTGTACGTCGCCTGCCGTCTTTTACCAGTCGCGCTGGCGCGCGGGCGTAGGAACGGCAGAGCAGAGACTCGCAGTTGCGAGGACGTCACAATCCCAGGTAGGAGCGCGCCACCGCGCTATCGCGCGCCAGCATCTTCGCTTCGCCTTCGCCGACGACACGGCCAAGCGCGAGCAGGTACGCGCGGTTAGCCGTCGCCAGCGCCCGGCGGGCATTCTGCTCGACCATCAGCACACTCACGTCGTGGGAAATGCGCGCGAGCACGGCAAACAGTTCGCCCGAGAGAAGCGGAGAGAGCCCGAGCGATGGCTCATCGAGCAGAAGCAGTTTGGGCTGTGTCATCAGCGCTCGGCCAATTGCCACCATCTGCCGCTCGCCGCCGCTCATGGTACGCACGGCCTGGCGGCGCCGTTCGGCGAGGCGGGGAAAAAGTTCGAATATGCGTTCCAGCGTCGCGGCGGCGCCTCCGCGCGCGCGGTCGACATACGCGCCCAAGTTGAGATTCTCCATCACCGACATCGGCTCGAACAACCGCCGGTTCTCAGGCACCGTGGCAATTCCCATCTCGACAATGCGATGAGGCGAGAGGCCCACCAGTTCATGGCCTTCGAAGCGGATCGAGCCGCTCGCGGGACGCAAGAGCCCGGCGATCGCATTGATGAGCGTCGTCTTGCCGGCGCCATTGGCGCCGAGGATGGCGACCGCTTCTCCGGCGCGCAGGCGAATGCTGACTTCGTCGAGCGCCTGGTGACGGCCGTAGGCGTGGCTCAGCCCGAAGACTTCAAGCATGGCGCATGTCACGCATTTCGAGTTTAGACATGGCGGAGCTCAGGCATCGTCGTCACCGAGATAGGCGCGGATCACCTCGGCATCGCGCAACACCTCACCCGGTGGCCCCTCCGCAATCTTGACGCCTGCATTCATGACCACCACGCGCGAACATAGCGCCCGCACCGCCGTCATCACGTGTTCGACCAGGATCACGGCGATGCCCTGAGCCGCCAGGCTCCAGACCACGGACATGCCGCCGTCGAGTTCACCCGGGCTCAGCCCCGAGAGCCATTCGTCCAGCAGAAGCACACGTGGCCTGGTGGCAAGCGCACGCGCCAGCTCGACCCGCTTCTGCTCGATATAGGTAAGCTGATCGAGCCGGTAGCCGGCCTTGAGCAGCAGATTGAGTTCGCCGAGGATGCCGGCGGCCTCGTACTCCGCGTCCTTGTACCGCTTCGGCTCGGCCCCGTACATCACGCCCGCCATGACGCCGACAATCGCCGGCAGGTTGGGCGGCATGCGCACGAGCTGAAAGGTGCGGTTGATGCGCTTGCGCACGCGCAGATGATTCGGAAGGCGGGTGACGTCCTCGCCGCCGATGCGAATCGTCCCGGCGTCGGAACGGATGGTGCCCGCGATCAGGTTGAGCAGCGTGGTCTTGCCCGATCCGTTCGGGCCGATCAGGCCCAGAACTTCGCCGGGCGAAACCGAAAGCGACATGTCCTTCACGGCGACGAGGCCGCCGAACGCCTTGGTCAGCCCGTCGACTTCGAGCAGCGCCGCCATCAGCGCCCTCCGGTCGGTTGGCGACGAACGAGCCGGGCCCAGGTGTCTTCGACCAACCCCGCGATGCCGCGCGGCAACGATATCGGTCGCGACAATGAGCCCCAGACGTCGATCAGCGGCCCGGTGACACCTCGCGGCAGCGAAATGGGTCGGCGCAGCACCCGCCAGCCGTCCTCCACCAGGCCGGTGATCCCGCGGGGAAGGAAATACACGATGATCATGAACACGAGGCCGAGAAAGACGCTGTACCAGAACGGAAACCGGACCTGCAGCAGCTCCGACAGCAGCATCAGCGGCACCACGCCGAGCACCGGACCCCACAGCCGTTGCATGCCGCCGAGCAGCGCCATGATCACGACCTGGAACGAGATCAGCGGGTTGAAGGCGAAATTGGGCGTGAGATAGCCGAAGCGCGGCGCCATCACCGCGCCCACCACCGTCATGAACACCGAGGACACGACGAAGATCGCGACTTTCGCGAGCGGCACGTTGATGCCGGCCTGGCGCGCCATGGTCTCGTCGTCGCCGATCACCAGCAGCGCGATGCCGAGCCGCGTGCGCCGCAGCAGCCAGCCGACCAGGAACACCAGCACCGCGAGACCGAGCAGGTGCCAGTAGATCAGCGTCGTGTCGAACGGCACAAAGACGTAGCGCCCGAGCGTCTTGGTCTGGTTGATCTCCCACCAGATCAGGACTTCGCGCATCAGCTCCGACAACCCGAAGCCGAAGACCACGAAGAACATGCCGGAGATGCGCAGCGTCACCAGTCCGACCAGCAGCGCCATCACCGTGCCGAGCACCAGCGCGATACCGAAGGTCGCATAGATCGGCATCTCCTTGACGAGCATCGCCACGGTATAGGCGCCAAGTCCGAAGAACGCCGCGGTGGCGAGCGACACGTAGCGGGTGGTACCGGAAAACAGCGCCCAGGCAATGGTCAGCACCAGATAGCACATCAGGTTGACCATGAAGCCCAGGCCGTAGTCGGACACGAGCCACGGCACGGCTGCGAGCAGCGCCACCAGCATGACGAGCGCAACGGCGGCGATCTTGCTCCCTGTGGTCATGGGGTCCCAAACAGGCCGCGCGGCCGGACAAGGAGCACGATCAGGAACAGGAAGTAGGCGACCGCGAGGGTGAGACCGGAATCGACGAGGTACGAGCAGAGTGCTTCGGCCACGCCGAGCAGAATGCCCGCGAGCAGACTGCCGACCATGTTGCCGATTCCGCCCATCATCACGACGACCAGGGCCTTCATGGTAAACTCGACGCCGATCGACGGATTGAACGTCAGGAACGTGCTCACGAGCGTGCCGGCCACCGCCACCAGCGCTCCCCCGCTCGCAAACGCGATCGCGGACATCGCGGTGGTATCGACGCCGACGAGACGCGCGCCTGTCGGTTCGATCGCGAGCGCCCGCATCGCGGCGCCGAAGCGCGTGCGTTTGAGGATCAGCCAGATCGCGAGCCCGAACGCACAGGCGACGCCGAAGGCCAGTACGCGATTGGCCGCGAAGGTGAAGCCTATGATGCGTACTGGGGTGTTGAGATAATCGTAGAAACGGTTGTCCGGCGTGAACGCGAGCTGCGCCGCGCCCTTGAGCACGAACAGCAGTCCGAAGGTCGCCAGGATAGTGTCACCCTCAAGATCGTCGCGGGTGCGCGCGCGCCGTACCAGCGGCAGCATGAGAAAGCGATAGATCAGCCAATTGGCGCCGAACGTCACCGGCACGGACAGCAGCATGCCAAGAATCGGATCGATGGATGCGAGCGTGAACATCCAGAATGCGGCAAACGCCGCGGCCATGAGAAATTCGCCGTAGGCGAGGTTGAAGATGCGGGCGACGCCGTATTGCAAATTGAAGCCGATCGCGATCAGGGCGTAGAGGCCACCAAGGATCACGCCGCTCAGAACGACTTCGATCAGTGACATGCTTAATGTACCGCGGATGAACTCATGCCTACGGCACAATCATAGGCCCGTCATCCTGAGGTGCGCGCCTTTGGCGCGCCTCGCAGGATGATCGGCTTGGCCCGGGGGCCGTCGCCCTTCGAGGGCCGCCTGCGGCGGCCGCCTCAGGGTGACGGGCGAGAAAATACACAAGTCCCAGCAACTACCACGCCGGTTTGGGGAACACGATCGGCTTCGCGCCCGGCAGATCGCCCGGCGCAACGCCGACGAATTCGCCGCTCTGCCACTGTCCGACGCTCCATTGCTTGCCGCGTACGTGGGTCTTCAGGTCGATCGGACCGACGATGGTCTGATACGGACCGCTGTTCGCGATCGCATCGAGCAGCTTCTTGCGGTCGAGACCGACCTTCTCGATCGCCTGCTCGAGCACCTGCAAGCTCGCATAGGTGACCGGCGCGGCCCAGGCGTCGCCGGGTTGGTTGGTCAGCGCCACCAGGCGTTTCAGGTAATCCTCGGCGCCGGGAGCCTTCGGGTCCCAGCCGCCGATCCCCATCACGCCTTCCGCCTTTTCCTTCATCACGGCGCCGTAGCGGGCGAAAGCGGTGCCCACGCCGACGTGAAAGATCTTTGGATTGTAGCCTTGCGTGACCGCGGTATTGCTCAACATGAAGGTGTCGGGCGGATAGCTGTAGGCGACGAAGCTGTCGGCACCGGAGGCCTTGGCCTCCTTGATTTCGTTCGTGAGATCAGCGGAGCCGGCGGGATAACTCTTGCGAAGGGCGAACTCGAAGCCCGCGCTTTGCAGGATCGGAGTGACGCCCGACGTGAACTCGGCGCCGAACTGATCGGCGATGCTCAGCATCACGATCTTGTTGTTGATCTTGTTCTCGCTCTTGAGCTTGCTCAACACCTCGCCGAGCGCGGCGCCGAAATGGCGCGGCTCGTTGAGGAAAAAGAACAGCGTCGGCATCTGCTTGACCAGATTGGCCGCGTCGTTGGAGTTGGCCGTCACCGCGAGTTGCGGATAGCCGTTGCGCGCGAACACCGGCGCCGTTGCGAGATTGAAACCGGTGCTCCATGGCGGCAGCACGAAATCGACCTTGTCCTGGGTCATCAGCCGCTCGACCAGCCGCACCGCGTTCTCGGCATTGCTGGTGTCGTCGTATTCGACGACCTCGATCGGAATTCGTTTGTCGAAGCCCTGGACCTTGAGGCCACCCTTCTTGTTCACGTCGTCGACCCACAGCTTGTAGCCGCTGAGCGTCGTGATGGCGGCACCTTGTGCATTCGGGCCCGACAGCGAGATCGCGTAGCCGATACGCACGCTCTTTGGCGGATCGGCGGCGAGCGCGGAGCACGCCGCCGCAACGACACCGATCACCACGGCCAGTGCCAGGCCGCTCAATTTGCTTTTCATCATGTCCCTCCCTCGTGGATTACTGCGGCCGCAATCGCTCCGCGTTCAGAACGGATACGGATTCGGCTTGTCCTTGATTGTCACCCACTGCCAGTTCGTGAATTCCTCCCAGTTGGCCGGACCGCCGATACGCGTCCCGTTTCCCGAGGCACCGGTGCCGCCGAACGGAATATGCGGCTCGTCGGCGACCGTCTGGTCGTTGATGTGCAGGATGCCGGTGCGGAGCCGGTTGCCGAGCGCAAGCGCGCGACCGACCGACTGCGAGAACACTCCAGCGGAGAGGCCGTATTCGTTGCTGTTGGCGAGCGCGACCGCTTCGTCCTCGCTCGCGAACGGCGTGATCGCGGCGACCGGGCCGAACACCTCCTCGTCGAAGGCGCGCATGCCCGGCTTCACCCCGGAGAGGACGGTCGGCCGGTAGAACGGGCCATCGAAGGTGCCGCCGGCGCTAAGCTTCGCACCCGCCGCCACCGTGTCCTTGACGATCCCGTGGATGCGGTCGACCTGGCTGCGGCTGATCACCGGCCCGAGCGCCACCTGCCCCGAGGTCGGGTCGCCCACGGGAAGGTGCTTCGCCTTGGCCACCAGCTTTTCGGTCAGCGCATCGACGATTTTCTCGTGCGCGATGACGAGGCCGGTGGTCATGCAGATCTGGCCCTGGTGGAACCAGGCGCCGAACGCAATGGCTGACGCGACGGCGTCGAGATCGGCATCGTCGAGCACGATCACCGCATTCTTGCCGCCGAGCTCGAGCTGCACTCGCTTGAGGTGCTTGCCGGCAAGCTCGCCGATGCGGCGCCCCACTGCGCTCGAGCCGGTAAAGGAGACCATCGCGATGTCGGGATCAATGCAGATCGCCTCGCCCGCTTCGGCGCCGCCGGGCAGGACCTGCAGCACACCTTTGGGCAGGCCCGCTTCCTCGAACAGCCGCGCGATGATGAAGCCGCCGGTGAGCGCGGTGCGCGGATCCGGCTTGAGCACGACAGCGTTGCCGGTGGCGAGGGCGGGTGCGACGGCGCGGCTCGACAGAATGAGCGGGAAATTGAATGGCGAGATGATGCCGATCACGCCGCGCGGCACGCGCCGGGCGAGCGATATCCGGCCGCCGTCGCTCGGCAGCACCAGCCCCTGCGGCTCCGTACACATCGCCGCCGAGCGGTGCAGGATACTGGTCACCATCTGCACTTCGAAGGCCGCCTTGGCCTCGATGCCTCCGGTCTCGCGCATGATCCAGTAGACGAGCTCGGGCTGGTTCTCCTCCATCAGCGCCGGCGACCTTGCGCAGGATCGCGGCGCGCTGGTCGTAAGGCGTGGCTGCCCAACCCGGCTGCGCGGCCCGCGCCTCGGCAGCGGCCTGGCGCACGTCCTCGGCGGTGGCATTGCCGACGCGGGTGATGACGGCGCCGGTCGCGGGCTCCAGCACGTCGAGCGATCCGCCGATTGCGGGCCGCCATTGCGCGCCGAAGAGGCGTCCGCGCCATGTCGATTCGATGAGGATTCTCGGTACCGGCGCGTTCATCCCCGCATGTCCTCCCGGCAGCTGAATTTCGGCGTCGCGCCGGTGACTGGGATCCGCAATCGTCCGCGGCCGATAAGGCAATAATGCTCATGCCGCGTTTGAGCCGGCCGATGATCGTATACAGCCGGTCGTGGGTGGGCAAGATTACAGCGGGCTTGGCCGTGGGCGGGATCATCCGACGTTGCCGGAGGCCGACGCGCGCCGCACACGACGCTGAGCGCGCGTCCGTGCTGGGCGGGCTGCACAATTGGCGACCACGCACGGGCTCGCGGGCATACCGTCTGCTGGCTCTGTGGCGAAAAGCCGCTGATATCGGGAAGCACCAACTCGTCGACGCCCGAGACCGGCGGGCGTCCGCCGTGCGCTCGCTTGCGGGTTCGACATCGGGACCGCTAGTATCCAACTGGTTACTTATCGCGCACCCCATCCGAGACCGCTCGAGGACAAGACCGCGGATGACCCAATCCCCCGCGCTGCCGGATCGCTTCCGCGACGTGGAGCACCTCGAGGAGGTGATGACCACCCCCTCGGCGGCCTTGATCGCCGCGCTCGAAAACCTTCCGGGCGACATCATCGTCCTCGGCGTCGGCGGAAAGATTGGCCCATCGCTCGCGCAGCTCGCTAAACGCGCCGCGCCGGGCAAACGGATCGTGGGCGTTGCCCGCTTCAGCGAGAAGGGCCTGCGGGAAAAACTCGCGGGATCCGGTATCGAATGCGTCGAGGCCGACCTCCTCGACCGCAAGCAGATCGAGGCGCTGCCGAAACTCGCCAATGTGGTGTTCATGGCCGGACGCAAGTTCGGGTCCTCCGGCCACGAGGACCTGACCTGGGCGATGAACGCGCACGTGCCCGCCATCGTGGCCGAGGCGTTCGCGGGCTCGCGCATCGTCGCCTATTCGACCGGCTGCGTGTACCCCTATGTCAACGTCCATCATGGCGGCGCCACCGAGGCGACCGCGGCGACCCCGCCGCCCGGCGCCTATGCCAATTCCTGTGTGGCGCGCGAGGGCATGTTCCGATACTTCTCGCGCACGCGTGGAACGCCGGGGCGCATCATCCGCCTCAACTATGCGATCGACATGCGCTACGGCGTGCTGCACGACGTCGCCGCGCGCGTGCTCGCGGGCGAGCCGATCAATCTCACCGCGGGCCACGTCAACGTGATCTGGCAAGGCGATGCCAATGCCATGGTGCTGCGTGCGCTGGGTCATTGCACCGTGCCGTCGAGCCCGCTCAATGTCAGCGGCCCGGAGACCGTGAGCGTGCGCTGGTTGGCAGAATCGTTCGGGCAGCGCCTGGGCAAGCCGCCGGTTTTCACTGGCGTCGAAGCCGCCGAGGGCTGGCTCGTCAACACCGCCGAGGCGACGCGGCTATTCGGTTATCCGAGCGTACCGCTGCTGACCCTGGTCGATTGGACCGCGGACTGGGTCGGCCGCGGGCTGCCGAGCCTCGGCAAGGACACTCACTACGATACGCGCGATGGCAACTTCTGAGCTGCGGTTCGTCATCAAGCCGTCCTTGACCGCGTCGGAACTGGACGACGTCGATACGCTCGTGCGCGAAGCGCGCTGGAACCAGCTCGCCGCCGACTGGCGTATCTTCACCGATCTGGGTCGCGTTTACGCCGCCCAAACCAGAGCGGACCGCATCGTCGCCACGACCGCGACCCTGCCCTACGGCAGCCGGTTTGCGTGGATCAGCATGGTGCTGGTGAAGAGCGAATTTCGCCGCCACGGCTTGGCGACGCAATTGATGCGCCAGGCGATAGACGAACTCGCGCGCGAGGGCCGCATCCCTATCCTCGATGCCACGCCCGACGGCCGTGCCGTCTATCGCAGGCTCGGCTTCGAAGACTCCTGGGGCTTTCAACGATTCATCCGTCGCGAGCCACGCCGCCCGGCAGCGGCGACCTCGCCGCCGGCGGGCACGCGCGTGCGTGCGCTGGCGAACGACGATTGGCCGGCATTGTGCGCCTACGACGGCGCGGCATTCGGCGCCGAGCGCGGCGCGATGCTGAAAGGCTTGCGCGGGCGACTGCCGGCGGCCGACGTCGTCGCCGAGCGCGCCGGCCGCATCGCCGGCTTCCTGCTCGGCCGCGACGGCATGCTCGCCGGCCACCTGTGTCCGCTGATTGCCGACGACGACGCCATCGCCTGCGCCCTCATCGCACACGCGCTCAATGCGCTCGACGGTCCGCTCTTCATCGATCTCGCGGACGACAAGACCGCCGTTCGAAACTTTCTGGAGGCATGCGGCTTCGACCCGGTGCGGCCGTTCACGCGCATGCT
The DNA here is from genome assembly GCA_963725065.1 of uncultured Alphaproteobacteria bacterium. GTDB lineage: Bacteria > Pseudomonadota > Alphaproteobacteria > Rhizobiales > Xanthobacteraceae > VAZQ01. The sequence continues at coordinate 70,159 of CAVRXD010000043.1, read as the reverse complement.
CTACGGGACGTCCGCGCGCTTCGACGACCCGGCGCGGACCTTCGCGGTGGTAGGCCCGGAGTTCGGATAGGCTGGTATCCGGCAATCGCGTACGGTCTCAAGCCGCCGTATTGCCTAGGGTCCCGGATCTCGCTCGCGCACGCAGGTCGGGTTTACCCGACTTGCTCATCTGAAGGCCGATCTCGGGTAAACCCGAGATCGGAACGCTCGCCTGTCCGGGACACAGGGGTAAGCATCAATAAAGCTTCGGCGGATTGATCGGCGGCATCTTCACGTTCTTGTCGAGGAACTCGTTGGTATATGCGCTTTTGACGTCGTAGGGCTTTTCCATCTTCAGGTATTCGTCGACCAGCTTGTAGTCGTCCGCCATGCGCTTGTCGTCCTGCCAGCCGAGCGCCACCGTGCGCGCGGTTTCGTCGTTCATCAGAATGGTGACGAGATGCCAGTTGTCGAGCTCGTTCTGGTAGAGCAGCGCACCGTTGGCCTCGACCAGCGCCTTGACGCAGGGGTCCGGCGTCTTGGCGCATTCCGCGAAGGCCTTCTGCGTGATCTTCACGAACTTGTCGGCCTTGTCATGGTTCGCCTTGAGCCAGGCGCCGTTGGCGATGATGGAATTGCCATAAGGGTTCACGCCCGCGTCTTTCCACGCCAGGAAGCCCATGTCGTTCCCGAGTTCACGGGCGAACACGTGGTGCAGGTTGAAGAACGAGGTGGTCGCATCGACGGTCTTGGACTTGAGCGCACTGAGCTTGGAGTTGGCGTCGATGTTGACCCAGGTCACCGAGTTGGGATCGATGCCGATCGTCCTCGCCAGGGCCGGCCACATCGTGCGCGCACCGTCGCCGGCGGGATTGCCGATCTTCTTGCCCGCGAGGTCCTTGGCGCTCTGGATGCCAGAACTCTTGAGCCAATAAAGTCCCTGCGGCGAGTTGGCATAGACGTTCATCACGCCCACGGCATCGACGCCCTTGCCCCGGAACAGCAGCACGCCCGCCATGTCGGATAGGCCAAGCTGGGAATGGCCGGCGCCTACCTTCTGCGCGGACGCGGCGGAGCCGCGACCGGTTTCGAAGTCGACGTCGAGGCCGGCTTGCTTGTACCAGCCCATTTTCTGGGCGTAGAAATACGGCGCGTGATCGCCACCCGCGACCCAGTTGAGCGTGAAGGTGATCTTCTGCGCCGCGGCCGGAGACGCGCCGAATGCAACGAGCGTCGCAAGCACGACTGTCGTAATGATCTTCATGCCGAGCTCCAATGTTGGGGCTAAGGTTGCGCACCGTCTCGACGCGCACCGAATGTCCTGGTAACCGCGTAGTTACCTGGACGATAGGAGCGGCCCCCTATCTCTGTCAATTAGCCCCCTTCAGGACAGAGCACGTCGAAACGGACACGTTCGGCATGGCGAATTCAAAACCATCGGCGCACCGCCGCGATCCCGACCGCACGCGCGAAGCAATCCTGGTCGCCGCGCAGCATGAATTCGCCGCCAAGGGTCTCTCGGGCGGGCGGGTCGATGAGATCGCGCGGCGTGCGCATGCCAACAAGCGGATGATCTATCATTACTTCGGCAACAAGGAGGGGCTCTATCTCGCCGCGCTCGAACGGGTCTACGAGGAGCTGCGCGGCACGGAAAACACCCTCGACCTCGCGCATCTTGCTCCTACGGCCGCGATCCAGCGGCTGGTCGAGTTCACCTTCGACTATTCCCGCGGCCATCCCGAATTGATCAGCCTGATCAACAACGAGAACCTGCATCGCGCCCGGTATCTGCGAAAATCGAAGAAGGTGCGCGAGCTGCACAGCCCGTTCGTGAAGCTGCTCGACGACATCCTGCGACGCGGCGTCGCCGAAGGCGTGTTCAGGGCTGGTGTCGATCCCGTCGACCTCTACGTCACCATCGCCGCCGTCGGCTATTTCTACCTCTCGAACAATCGGACACTGTCGACCATCTTCGGGCGCGATCTCAGCAGCGCGGCAGCATGCCGCAGGCGCAAGCGGCACAATGTCGAGTTCATCCTGAACGCGATCCGGGCCTGAGGCATGCCGGTCGTGCTGAATCCTTCCCTGGCGGCGGCGCTCCCTGGCGTTCACGTTGACGGCTCGCCCGCTTTGGGCACAATGTAACCGGCTGGTTACTTGAGGTCGTTCATGAGATTGCGCTGGCAGGACTGGCCCCCGCAGGTGCTCGCCGCGTTGCGCGGGGGCACGGTGATCCCGGCGCATCCGCTCGCGCTCGATTCCGATCGCAAGCTCGACCCTCGCCGTCAACGCGCCCTCACCCGCTACTACCTCGATGCCGGCGCGGGCGGGCTGGCCGTCGGCGTCCATACCACCCAGTTCGCCATCCGTGAGGCCGGGCTGTTTGCACCGGTGCTGGAACTCGCCATGCGCAGCGCCACTGATTGGGCGCGCGAGCGGCCGATCATGATCGCCGGGCTCGCCGGTCGCACGGCTCAGGCGGTGCAGGAGGCGCAGATCGCGCGCGATCTCGGCTATCACGCCGGGCTGCTCTCGCTCGCCGCGCTCAAGGGCGCGCAGCGAGGACGAGCTGATCGCACATGCCCAGGCGGTGGCGCGCGAGATTCCGCTCGTGGGATTCTACCTGCAGCCCGCCGTGGGCGGGCTGGTGCTGCCGGTGCCGTTCTGGCGCCGCTTCGCGGAAATCGAGAATGTCGTCGCCATCAAGATCGCTCCGTTCAATCGCTATCGCACGCTCGATGTGGTGCGCGGCGTGGTCGAAGCGGGCGCCGCCGACCGGATCACGCTCTATACCGGCAATGACGATCACATCGTCCTTGATCTCCTGACTCCGTTCCCGGCCGGAGCGAATGGCGGCAAGACGGTCGTGCGCATCAAAGGCGGACTGCTCGGCCATTGGAGCGTGTGGGTGAAGCGGGCGGTCGAATTGCTCAAGCGCATCCATGCGTCGGTGGCTTCCGGCGCGGTCCCGGCAGATCTGCTGGCGCTCGACGCGCAGGTCACCGATTGCAACGCGGCGATCTTCGATGTCGCCAACGACTTCGACGGCGTGATCGCCGGTTGCCATGAAATCCTGCGTCGGCAGGGCCTGTTGGCCGGCATCTGGTGTCTCGATCCCCACGAAACCCTGGGGCCGGGGCAGAAGGAAGAGATCGACCGCGTCTGCGCGGCCTATCCGCATCTCAACGACGATGCCTTCGTGCGCGCCAATCTCGAGCGGTGGCTGTCGTGACACGTCCCGCATTAACTGGTTCCAAAGCGATGCTTGCCGTACCATACCGCCATTGCCGCGGTCGGACCTGAGGGAGTAGGCGTTGGGAGCAAATCCACAAGCGTTGCAGCGCTATGCGTGGGCGGTCCTGAGCCACCTCGGGCTGCTGGTCGCCTGGTATCTGTTCGTCAAGTTCGGCGAGGTGCCGAAATATGTCATGCCCTCGCCCTACGACACGCTCCACGCCCTGCTCGTCCCGAACTATCGCTGGGTGGAAAACATCACGGTGACGACCGTCGAGATTTTCGGCGGCTATATTCTGGCGGTCGCCTTCGGCATCGGCGCGGCACTCATGTTCTCCTGGTTCCGCTGGCTGGAAATGGCGGTCATGCCGCTGCTGGTCAGCCTGAACATGATTCCGAAAGTCGCGCTCGGACCGCTCATCATCGTTTGGTTCGCATACGGCATCGGGCCGAATGCGATGATGGCTTTCGCCATCTGCTTCTTTCCGATCGTGCTCACCACCGCGCGGGGCCTGCGTGAAGTCGAGCCGGAACTGCTCGACCTCGTGCATACGCTGCGAGGTTCGCGCTGGCAGGTGTTCACCAAGATTCAGCTCCCCGGCGCACTGCCCTACATCTTTTCCGGCATGAAGGTTGCGGCGATCCTGGCGGTCGCCGGCGCCATCGTGGGCGAATTCCTCGGCTCCGACCGAGGCCTCGGCTATCTCATGCTGCAGGTACAAGTCACGCTCGACACCGCCGCGATGTTCATGGCCGTCATCCTGATCACCCTGATCGGGATGGTGTTGTACGGGCTGGTGCTGGGGCTCGAACGCATGCTGGTCGTGCGCGATGCGCGGCTGTCATAGACGGATGTCGTAGAAGCCATGGGCGAACCGTTCATCCATTTGGCCGGCGTGCAAAAGGTCTACCGGACGCGCGGCGCGGATTTTCTCGCGATCTCCGAGGCGACCTTCGACGTCGAGGCGGGTGAGCTCGTATCACTCGTCGGGCCCTCGGGCTGCGGCAAGACCACGCTGCTCAAGGTGCTGGCCGGGCTTCATCCTTTCGATTCCGGCGAAGTGAGCATCGGCACCAAGGCGCAGCCCTTCGACCCCTCGCGCGACATCGGCATGGTGTTTCAGCAGCCGCTCCTGCTGAAGTGGCGGCGCATCATCGACAATGTGCTGCTCCCCGCGGAAATCCTCGGGCTTCCGATGGCCGCAAGCCGCAGCCGCGCCCGCGATCTCCTCGCGCTGGTCGGGCTCAAGGGCAACGAAGACAAGTATCCCTACGAGCTTTCCGGCGGCATGCAGCAGCGCGCGGCGATCGCGCGCGCGCTCATTCACGATCCCAAGCTGATCCTGATGGACGAGCCATTCGGCGCGCTCGATGCACTCACGCGCGAGAAGATGAACCTCGAGCTGCTGCGCATCTGGGAAGAGGCAAGGAAGACCATCGTCTTCGTCACCCACGGGATCACCGAAGCGGTGTTTCTCGGCACCCGGGTGATTGTGCTCACGGCCGGACCGGCGCGGATGGCGGACAATTTCCGGGTCGAGCTGCCGCATCCGCGCACACTCGAGATGAAGACCAGCGAGAGATTCGGCGAATATACCCGGCGGATCTATCGGCTATTGGGTTTGGAGTAGCGCCGCGGAGGAGGCGCGCGCGGCCTGTGCGTCTCTGTGTCGGTCGAAATGCAAGGCAAGAGAAAGAGAAGAGAAATGGCGCAGCAACGTCTCGGCATCATCATGAACGGCGTCACCGGCCGCATGGGCATGAACCAGCACCTAATCCGCTCGATCGTGGCGATCCGCGCCCAGGGCGGCGTGGCGCTGCGCAACGGCAACACCGTCATGCCCGATCCGATCCTGGTCGGTCGCAACGAGGCGAAGCTCGCGCAACTGGCAAAGGCGAACGGGGTGACGCGCTGGACCACCGACCTCAATGCCGCGCTCAAGAACCCCGAGGACACTTTGTTCTTCGATGCCGCCACGACCAAGCTGCGCGCCAAGCTGCTGCACAAGGCGATCGCGGCGGGCAAGGACATCTATTGCGAGAAGCCGACGGCTGAGACCCTCAAGGACGCGGTCGACGTCGCGCGCGCCGCCAAGAAGGCCGGCATCAGGCACGGGGTGGTGCAGGACAAGCTCTTCCTTCCCGGCCTGCTCAAGCTCAAGACCCTCATCGACTCCGGCTTTTTCGGCCGCATCCTCTCGGTGCGCGGCGAGTTCGGTTACTGGGTGTTCGAGGGCGACTGGCAGCCGGCACAGCGCCCGTCGTGGAACTACCGCAAGAAGGACGGCGGCGGCATCATCCTCGACATGCTGTGCCATTGGCGCTACGTGCTCGACAACCTGTTCGGCGAGGTGCAGAGCGTCTCCTGCCTCGGCGCAACCCATATTCCCAAGCGCTGGGACGAGAACGACAAGCTGTACAAGGCCGACGTCGACGACGCCGCCTATGCGACGTTCCAGCTCGCGGGCGGCGCCATCGCCCACATCAACAGCTCCTGGTGCACGCGCGTGCGTCGCGACGACCTCGTCACCTTCCATGTCGACGGCACGCTGGGCTCGGCGGTGGCAGGCCTGCAGAAATGCTGGAGCCAGGCGCGGGTGAACACCCCGCGACCGGTGTGGAATCCGGATGTGCCGCAGCCGATCAGATTCTTCGAGACCTGGGCGGAGGTGCCCGACAGCGCCAATTACGACAACGGTTTCAAGACGGAATGGGAGATGTTCATCCGCCATCTCTACGACGGCACACCGTTCAAGTGGACGCTGGTGGAAGGCGCCAAGGGCGTGCAACTGGCCGAGGCCGGGCTCAAGAGCTGGAAGGAGCGGCGCTGGATCGATATCCCGCCGCTGAAGGTGTGATGCCATGTCCCGCTCGTTGCTCCGCCTCATCCTGAGGAGCGCCGCAGGCGCGTCTCGAAGGATGGGCGGCCACATGGTTCGAGACGCATCGCAGCGCCGCTGAACTTGTGTGATTGCATGATTTCAGCGCTGCGATGCTCCTCAGCATGAGGCCGAGAGCTAGGGAAACAGAGAGAACGCAAAGGACGACGATGCCCACGCTCAACCTTCCTGTCGCCGGCGGCAAGCTTGCGCCCTACACCACCAAGCCCCCGCGCCATTTGCCGGCGGCGAAGCCGCCGTTCAGCCGCATCGCCTATGCGGCCGCGCATGTCGTCGCCGATCCGCTCGCCGATGGTGACCCCTGGCTCGATTCCGCGATCGACTGGGAACGCACCATCGCGTTCCGCCGGCACCTGTGGTCGCTCGGGCTCGGCGTCGCCGAGGCCATGGACACCGCCCAGCGCGGCATGGGAGTCGACTGGCCGACCTCGCTCGAATTGATCCGCAGGAGCCTCGAGGCAGCGCGAGATTATCCGGGCGCGCTGGTCGGGTCCGGCGCCGGCACCGATCATCTCGCGCCGAGCGCCGACGTGACCATCGACGACGTCATTCGCGCCTACGAGGAGCAATGCGCCGCGATCGAAAAGCTCGGTGGCCGCATCGTGCTGATGGCAAGCCGCGCGCTGGTGAAGGCGGCGCGCAGCGGCGACGACTACGCCAAGGTCTATGGCCGCATTCTCAGCCAGGTGAAGGAGCCTGTCATCATCCACTGGCTCGGCGAGATGTTCGATCCCGCACTCGAAGGCTATTGGGGCCACCGCGACCACAAGGCGGCGATGACCGTCGCCGTCGACGTGATCGCGGACCATGCCGCCAAGGTCGACGGCGTGAAGATTTCACTGCTCGACAAGGACAAGGAGATCGCCATGCGGCGCCGCCTGCCCCAGGGCGTGCGCATGTATACCGGCGACGACTTCAACTATGCGGAGCTGATCGCCGGCGATGCGCAAGGGTTCTCCGACGCACTGCTCGGCATTTTCGACGTGATCGCGCCGGCGGCGGCTTCGGCGCTCGGGGCGCTGACCCAGGCGACACCAAGACATTCCACGACATCCTGGCGCCGACCGTGCCGCTGTCGCGTCACATCTTCAAGGCGCCGACGCGCTTCTACAAGACCGGCGTGGTGTTCATGGCCTATCTCAACGGCCTGCAGGATCACTTCACGCTGGTGGGCGGCCAGGAGAGCGCGCGCTCGACCCTGCATCTGGCCGAGTTGTTCCGGCTCGCGGACGCCGCCGGACTGCTCGCCGAGCCCGAGCGCGCCGCCGGGCGCATGCGCCACGTGATGGCGGCCCGGGGCGTGCAGGCGTGATGCGCGACCTTTCGCACGACAGCTCGCTGCTCTCGATCAATTCGATGACGGTGAAGCCGTGGTCGCTGGAGCAACTCGTCGAAGGCTGCGCCCGCGCCGGCATTTCCGCGATCTCGCCCTGGCGCGACATCGTGCAGGCCTGCGGCCTCGAGCGCGCGGCAAAGCTCATCCGCGCGCACGGGATGACCGTCACCGGCCTTTGCCGCGGCGGCATGTTTCCCGCCGCCGATGACGCCGGGCGGCGCGCGGCGCTCGACGACAACCGCCGCGCAGTCGACGAAGCCGCCGCCATCGGCGCGCAGTGCCTCATCCTCGTGGTCGGCGGACTGCCGAAGGGCTCCCGCGACATCGCCGACGCGCGCCGGCAGGTGCGCGACGCGCTCGCTGCGCTCCTGCCCCATGCGCGGCAAGCAAACATGCCGCTCGCGATCGAGCCACTGCATCCGATGTTCGCCGCCGACCGCGCCTGCGTGAACACCCTCGCGCATGCCAACGATCTCTGCGACGAGCTGGGCGAGGGGATCGGCATCGCAGTCGACACCTATCATGTCTGGTGGGATCCCGACCTCGCGCGCCAGGTCGCGCGCGCCGGCGCAAGAATTCTCGCCTACCACGTCAACGACTGGCTGGTGCCGACCACCGATCTGCTGCTCGACCGCGGCATGATGGGCGATGGCGTCATCGACCTGCGCGCGATCCGCGGCTTGGTGGAGAACGCGGGCTATCGCGGCCACTGCGAGGTCGAAATCCTGTCCGCCGAGAACTGGTGGAAGCGCGATCCCGACGAGGTGCTGCGCGTGTGCATCGAGCGCCATCGGACGGTGGTGTGATGGCACAGCGGGCGTTGCACTCTCGTGTCCCGGACGAGCGAGCGCACAGCGCGAGCGAAGATCCGGGACCCAGGAGCAGCAGGATTGCTATCCGCAACTTTGCCAACGCCCCGCTTCGCGAATTTGGCCCCTGGGTCCGGGGTCTCGCTTCGCTCGCCCGGGACACGAGTCAGCGTACTGAAAAACCATGACCACCACCTACGACGCGATCATCCTCGGTGCCGGACACAACGGCCTCATCCTGCAGGCCTATCTCGGCAAGGCCGGCCTCAAGACGCTGGCGATCGACCGCCGCCCGGTCGCGGGCGGCGGATTGAGCACGCTGGAAGACCCGCGCCATCCCGGCTTCCTGCACAACACCCACGCCTTCTTCCAGCGCGCCATCACCGCGATGCCGTGGTACGGCGATCTCGAGCTCGAACGGCACGGCGCCAGCTACATCGAGCCCGAGCTCAACGTCGCGCTGCTCACCGGCGACGGACGCGCGCTGGAATGGTGGACCGATCCGCACAAGACGATCGCATCGTTCGCCGCCTTCAGCCGCCGCGACGCCGACACGTTGCGGCGATGGCACGACGAGTTCGTGCCGATCGTGCGCGATATTCTGGCGCCCGAGGGCCGCTCGCCGCCGCTGCCGCCGCAGGAGCGCCGCGCGCTGCTGGGACGCACCAGCGCCGGCCGGCGGCTGCTGGAGGTGAGCGCGCTCTCGCCGCTGCAATTCGTCGAACAGGAGTTCGAGCATCCCACCATCAAGGCCGGCCTCCTCTTCTTCAATGGACTGCGCGAGGTCGACCTGCGGCTGCCGGGCTTCGGCCATCACATCGCCGCGCTGCTGGCGAGCCCGGCCAAGGCGCAGATGTCGCGCGGCGGCTCGGCGGCGCTCGCCCGCGCGCTCGAAGCGGCGGTGCGCGCAGCGGGCGGCGACATCAGGCTGATGACCGAGCCCAAGCGCATTCTGGTCGAGGGCGGCCGCGCGGTCGGGATCGAAACCGCCGAAGGTGAAGTGATCCGCGCCCGGCATCTGGTCGCGTCCTCGCTCAATCCGCACCAGACCTTTCTCGACCTGCTCGATGACGCAGCGGTGCCGCGCGAGATTCGCCAACGGGCGGAGAGCTTTCAGTACAATCTGCTGGCGCCGCTGTTCGCCCTTCATCTCAATCTCAGCGAGCCGCCGCGCTACCGCGCCAGCGCCGATCACCCCGAACTGGCGCAGGCGTTCATGGTGATCATGGGGCTCGACCATATAGACCAGTTCAGCGACATCGTGCGCCATCACGAGGCCGGCACCATCCCGCCGACGGTGATGTGGGGCGCGTGCCCGACCCTGTTCGATCCGAGCCAGGCGCCGCCCGGCCGCCACACCGCCTTCATGTGGGAGAAGCTGCCGTATCGCGTGCACGGCGATCCCGGCAACTGGGACCGCCTGCGCGACGAGCATGGCGATGTCATGCGCAAGCTCTGGCAACGGCACGCGCCCAACCTCGCCGACGCGGTCATCGATTCGTTCACCCGCTCGCCACTCGACGTCGAGCGCTGCCTGCCCAATATGCGCGAGGGCGATCTCCTGGTCGGCGCCTTCGCCAATGATCAGGTCGGCTTTCACCGGCCGTTCGCCGGCGCCGGGACGTATCGCACCCACCTGCCCAGTCTTTATCTCTGCGGGTCGAGCAGCCATCCCGGCGGCAACATCACCGGCCTGCCGGCCTACAACGCGGCGCAGGTGATTTTGGCCGATCTCGGCCTCGCAGCCGACTGGATGCCGACGCCGATCGCGCCGCGGCTGGCCGCGATGTGAGGATTGAGCTGCTTTTGCTCGCGCCGCGTCACTCCGCGGCCGCTGGCGCCTCGTGACCTGCCATGTGGCGGCCGATATCGAGCGGATCCGATTCGCTCGCTTGCGCCTCGTAAACGAAACGGCCGTTGAAGATGACAACGATGCGGTCGGCAAGCTCCAACAGCTCGTCGAGGTCCTCGCTCACCAGCAGCACTGCGGCGCCGCGGTTGCGCACCGCGATGATCTCGGCATGAATCTGCGCGACGGCGGCGAAGTCGAGCCCGAAGCACGGATTAGCCGCGATCATCACGTCGACCTCGCCGCCGAGCTCACGCGCCAGCACGGTGCGCTGGACGTTGCCGCCGGAGAGCTCACCGATGGGCGTATCGGGTGAGCGGGTCTTGATCTGATAGCTCGCGATCCCGCGCTCGGCCTGCTCGCGAAATTTTCCGTGCTGCAGCCACCAGCCGCCAGCGGCGAGCGGCGGACGATCGAAATCGCGGAACGCCAGATTGTCGGCCACGCTCATGCGGGCGACGCACGCATTCTTGAGCGGCTCCTCCGGCAGACAGGAGAGCTTGTGGCGACGCATCTCCGCGCGCGTGGCGTGGTAACTCTCGCCGGCAATTCGAATCTCGCCCCCGCTCGCCTCGCGCTGGCCGGCCAGCACCTCGACCAACTGGCGCTGACCGTTGCCGGAGACCCCCGCGATCCCGACGATCTCGCCCGCCCGGATGGTCAAGGAGACATCGTGGAGCGCCGGCTGGCCGGCATCGTCGAGCGCGCTCAGGCGATCGACGTCCAGCCGCGGTGCGCCGAACTGGCCGATACGCGCCGGCGACTTGGTCAGCTCCTGGGCGCCGATCATCATGCCGGCCATGACGTCGGGCGTGAGGTCGCAGACGCGTCCCGCACCGGCGAGACGACCGCGCCGCAGGATCGTGACCTCGTCGGCAAACGCCATGACCTCACGAAACTTGTGCGTGATCATCAGCACGGTGAGGTCGCCGCACCTCACCATGTCGCGCAGCATGCCCAACACTTCGTCGGCTTCGCCGGGCGTCAGCACCGAGGTCGGCTCGTCGAGAATGAGAAAGCGGCGCTGCAGATAGAGCTGCTTGAGGATTTCGCATTTCTGCCGCTCGCCGGCGGAGATCGCCGACACCTTGGCAGCAAGCGGAACACGGAACGGCATGCGTGCGAGGAAGGTTTCCAGCTCCTTCGTTTCGCGCCGCCAGTCGATCACCGCCGGCAGCTCGGGCCGTGCAAGCACGAAATTCTCCGTCACGGTCATGGCCGGAACCGAGGTGAAGTGCTGATAGACCATGCCGAGGCCGAGCGCGTGCGCCGCGCGTGGATCGTCGATCGTCTGTTCGCGGCCGTCGACCAGGATGCCGCCCGCATCCGCCCGGTAGTAACCCATGATGCATTTGACCAGGGTGCTCTTGCCGGCGCCGTTCTCGCCGAGGAGCGCATGGAACGTTCCGGCCGGCACCTTCAGCGACACCTGGTCGAGGGCCGCGAACTCGCCGAAACGCTTGGTCATCGACACCGCCTCGACGCCGATCGCGCGCTCGGGAACCGGCGGCGGCGGCAGATGGGAGATGTCCTTGGTGATCTCGATCGTCATGCGATCGTCTCGATCAGCGCCCCCGAGTTCGAGACCGCGCCGAACACGCCGCCCTGCATCTTGATCATCTTGATCGCGTGGTCGTGGTTGCTCTGGTCGGTCGCGCCGCAGCAATCCTCCAGCAGAATGCATTCGAAGCCGCGGTCGTTGGCCTCGCGCATGGTGGTGTGCACGCAGACGTCGGTCGTGATGCCGGTGAGCACAATGTTGTCGACGCCGCGCAGCCGCAGCATCAATTCCAGGTCGGTGGCGCAGAACGAACCCTTGCCCGGCTTATCGATGATCGGTTCGCCCGCCTCAGGCGCGAGATCCGGGATAATGTCCCAGCCCTCCTCGCCGCGCACCAGGATGCGCCCGCACGGCCCGGGGTCGCCGATGCCGGCACCGATCCGGCGCGAGCGCCATCGTTTGTTGTCGGGAAGGTCGGCGAGATCGGGGCGATGGCCCTCGCGGGTGTGGAAGACATGAAAGCCCTTGCCGCGCATCGCCGCCAGCAGGCGCTTGATCGGCTCGATCGGCGCGCGCGTGAGCGAGAGGTCGTAGCCCATCTTGTCGACATAGCCGCCGATCCCGCAGAAGTCGGTCTGCATGTCGATGATGATCAGTGCGGTGTTCTCCGGCCGCAGATCGCCGTTGTAGGGCCAGGGATAGGGATCGGATTTCACGTAACGCTCGGGCATGCGTCCCCTCGGGTCTACTTGGTGATGCTCAGCTCCGCCGGTGCACCGACGAGGGTGCGCTTCGGCGAGCAGGTGATGACCATGATGAGCAGGGTCAGGACATAGGGAGCGGCGTTGAAGAGATAATACCCCTGGCTCACGCCCACGGATTGCAACGCCGGCCCGAGTGCGGCGGCGCCCCCGAACAGCAGCGACGCCCACAGGCACAGCATCGGGTTCCAGCGCGCGAAGATCACGAGCGCGACGGCGGTGATGCCCTGCCCGCTGGACAGGCCCTCGTTCCAACTGCCCGGGTAATAGAGCGAGAGGAACGAGCCGCCGACGCCGGCGAGAGCGCCGCCGAGCATGGTCGCACGCATGCGGATGGCGTTGACCGAGTAGCCCATGGCGCGTGCAGCGTCGGCGCTCTCGCCGGCGGTGCGCAGGATCAGCCCCCAGCGGCTCGAGGCGAGCGCCCAGACCAGCAACGGCGCGAGCGCCACGCCGATGAGAAACAAGACGTTGATCCGCAGCGCGGCGCGCACCTGCGGAATGTCGCTCCACCAGCCGAAGTCGATCGCAGGCAGGATTGGCGCCGACGGCTCGATCAGCGGCTTGCCGAGAAAGAATGCGAGCCCGGTGCCGAACAGCATCAGCGCGATGCCGACGGCGATGTCGTTGACGCGCGGCAAGCCGCAGATCGCCGCATGCAACAAGCCCAGCAGCGCGCCGGACATGGCGGCCGCCAGCACGCCGAGCCAGGGCGAGCCGGTCAGATAGGAGGTGCCGTAGGCGCACATCGCGCCCATGACCAGATTGCCTTCGAGGCCGAGATTGATGCGCCCGCTGCGCTCCGTGATGCACTCCCCGAGGCTGACGAACAGAAACGGCGTGCTCACGCGCAACGCGCCGCCAAGCACGGCAATCGGCACCACCCACCAGCCGAGCGCGGTCTCGGTCATGTGCGCACTCCCGGTCGGAAGATGCGGAAACGCCCGTACAGCGTTTCGCTCGCCAGCACCGAGACGAAGATCATGCCCTGCAGCACCAGCACCGAAGCGTCGGGCAATCCCAACCGGCGCTGGAGCAGCCCACCGCCGGCATTGATGCCGCCGAGCAGCAGGGCGACCGGAATGACGGCAAGCGGATTGTGCCGCGCGAGGAAGGCCACCAGGATCCCGGTGAAGCCGTAGCCGGCGGCGAGATTGGCGTTGGTGCGGCCCTGCACGGCGGCCACTTCGACCATGCCGGCGAGCCCGGCCGCGGCGCCGGCGAGAAAGCACACGATGAGAACGAGCCGCCCGACGCCGAGACCGACCGCCTTGGCGGCGCGGACGTTGCCGCCGGCGATCCGCGCCGCGAACCCGAACGTGGTGTGAAAGATCAACAGGTAGGCCAGGATCGCGGCAACGATGCCGAACACCAGGCCCCAATGCACGTCGGTGCCGGGAATGGTCCCGATCATGTTGGCGGCGCCGATCTCGCTCGTCGACGGCTTGTTCAGGCTCGCCGGATCGCGCATCGGCCCCTCGACCAGATGATTGAGCAGCGCGAGCGCGATATAGACCAGCAGCAGGCTGGAGATGGTTTCGTTGACGCCGCGGTAATGCTGCAGGCCGCCCGACAGCGCGATCCAGGCTCCGCCGACCGTCATGCCGGCGAGCGCCATTGCCATCTGCACGACCAGCGCTGGCGCCCCCTGCAGCAGCAACGCGGTCGAGGTTGCGGCCAACGCCCCCATCAGCAGCGCGCCCTCGCCACCGATGATCACGAGGCCGAGCTGCGCCGGCAGCGCCGTGCACAGCGCCGTGAGGATGAGCGGCGCTGCGCGGGTCAGCGTGTTCTGCCAGGAGAACCAGGTGCCGAAGGCGCCCTGGTACATGTAGAAATAGAGGTCGAGCGGGTTCTTGCCGAACAGCGCGACGAAGATGCCGAAGGCGATGAGCGCCGCCACCAGCGCAAGGAGCGGGATGACGATGTATTCCGCGGTGCCTCTCAGCCGGTCAAGGAATGCCGCCCGCAGCAACTCGCCCTTACCCGCGACTGCAGCGCCTGCCGGCGAAGTAACATCAGTCGTGCTGCGGATTCCGGTGTGCTCCCTCCCCCCTTGTGGGGGAGGGTTGGGGAGGGGGGTCGGTGTTATGGCGCGAGCCGCGTCAACCAACGCCTACCCCCACCCCTAACCCCTCCCCACAAGGGGGAGGGGAACAGACCGAATTCGTGGCACCATCTGCACGGACATCACGCAAGTTTGCGTCGAACTCGCCGCAAGCGGACGCCGGCCGTCACGACGTCGCTCCGATGACTCCTTCCACCAGGTAGTTCATCTTTTCGAGCTCGGCGTCGGTCTGCCCGCGGTCGACGCCGGACGCGATCACGGTGTTGCCCTTGTTGTCCTTGAGCGGGCCTTTGAAGATGACGTAGTCGCCGGCCGTGAGCTTGGCCTTGACGTCGTCGGCCTGCTTGCGCGCGGCCTCGGAGACCTTCGGCCCGTAAGGCGCGACCTTGACCACGCCTTCCTTGAGGCCGCCGCGATAGAAGTTCGGGATGGTTTCACCCTTCGTGTACATCTGCACGAAGCGCGGATAGAGCACCTCCCAGTTCCATTCGGCGCCGGTGAGATGGGCCTGCGGCGCCAGCGGCGCAGCGTTGACGTGGTAGCTCGAGATCATGGCGCCGCGGCGCGCCGCATTCTCCATCACGGTCTTCGGCCCGTCGACGTGGCAGGTGATGACGTCGGCGCCGGCGTCGACCAGGCTGTTGGTGGCTTCGGCTTCCTTCACCGGCATCGACCAGTCGCCGGTGAATATGACCTGCAAGGTCGCGTTCGGATTGGCGAGCCGCGCGCCGAGCATGAACGCGTTGACGTTGCGCAGCAGCTGCGGGATCGGCTTGGCGGCGACGAAGCCGAGCTTGCCGGTCTTGGTGGAGTGGCCGGCGACGATGCCGGCGACGTACTGCGCCTCGTCGATATAGCCGAAATAGCTGCCGACGTTCTTGGGGTCCTTCTCGGTCCACAGCCCGCCGGCGTGCTCGAACCGCGCCTTGGGATATTTGTTGGCGAGCTTGAGGACGTGCGGGCTGAAGTAGCCGAACGAGGTCGGAAACAAGAGCGTGGCACCATCGAGATTGATCATGGACTCCATGGTCTTCTCAACCGCGTCGGTTTCCGGGACCTTCTCCTCCTCGACCACCTTGATGCCGGCCATCTTCTTCAGCGCGGCGGCGCCGGCGGCGTGGGCCTGGTTGTAGCCGTAGTCGTCGCGCGATCCGACATAGACGAAGCCGACGACGGTGTCCTTGGCGAACGCCGTGCGCCCCGGCAGGGTCGTGGCGAGCGCGGTGGCGGCGGTGCCTTGCAGCAGATGGCGGCGGGAGATCCTGGGCAATGGCATGGGCTCGCTCCTGGTCCTGGTTCGAACAAGCTGACGGGCGCAACCGCTCACTAGCGGCCGCCCGACCGATCCCCGAGAGCGATGTCGCAAGCTCTGTGCCACGATCGGGCGCGGGGCTCGCGCCCTATAAATCGCGGGAAGATTTGGATGCGCGGCAACCGGAGGCTTGAGCCAGCTCGTCCGATCTGCCCAAAAACTGGGCAAAAGCTGCCGATTGTATGCAACGTCATTTCGTGCAGATTTCGCTCCGTCGCGCATGCCCGGAGGCCGCCCGCGTTGCGCCGGACCGGCTGGCATGCTGCTTGCTGAAATGGCGTGAGCAGGTGTGAAGGTTGCAGCGGGGCTTGTTGTGACCGTCGGCAGCGGGTGGTGAAGGTGGGCGAGACGATAGCCGCGATCGTGGAGGCGCACCGTTCGGGCGCGAGCAGCCCCGAAGCAACGGTCGCACGGACCTACACGCGCATCCGCGCCCACGGCGATCCCGCCATTTTCATCACGCTGCGCGATGAAGCCGATGCGCGCGCCGAAGCCGCTGACCTGGCGGCGAAGGGCGATACCGATCTCCCCCTCTATGGCGTGCCGGTCGCGGTCAAGGACAATATCGACGTCGCGGGATTGCCGACCACCGCCGCCTGCCCGGCCTTCGCGTACGACGCAGGCAAGGACGCGACCTGCGTCGCGAGGCTCAGGCGGGCGGGCGCCATCGTCATCGGCAAGACCAATCTCGACCAGTTCGCCACCGGCCTGGTCGGCGTGCGCTCACCCTACGGCACGCCGCGCAACCTGTTCGATCCCGCGCTCATTCCCGGCGGGTCGAGCTCCGGTTCGGCGATCGCGGTCGGGGCCGGCCTCGTTCCGCTCGCGCTCGGCACCGATACGGCCGGGTCCGGCCGCGTGCCGGCCGGGCTGAGCAACATCGTGGGCCTCAAGCCGAGCCTCGGTCTCGTCTCCACCGCCGGCGTCGTGCCGGCCTGCCGCACGCTCGATTGCGTGTCGGTGTTCGCGCTCACGGTCGACGACGCCTTCGCGGCGCTGGCGGCCATGGCCGGCCCCGATCCGGCCGATCCCTATGCGCGACCGCGACCGCTCGGCGCGCCGGGAGCGGTGCCGGCGGGGCTGCGCATCGGCGTGCCGATGCCGGGGCAGCGCCTGTTCTTCGGCGACAAGGTGTCGGCCGCCGCCTACGAGGCCGCGCTCGCCGACCTGGCGGGCCTCGGCGCCGCCATCGTCGAGATCGACATCGAGCCGTTCTACGAAACCGCGCGCCTCCTGTACGACGGACCGTGGGTGGCGGAGCGCTACATCAGCGTGCGCTCGCTGATCGCATCGGCGCCGGAAGCGATGCACCCGGTGACCCGGCAGATCATCCTCGGCGGCGCGCATCCGGGCGCGGTCGACGCGTTCAAGGCGTTCTACCAGCTCGAAGAGCTGCGGCGCGTGCGCGACCACACCTTCGGCGAGATCGATGTGCTGGCATTGCCGACGGTGCCGACGGTCTACACCGTCGCGCAGGTGCTGGCCGATCCGATCGGGCTCAACAGCCGGCTCGGCACCTACACCAACTTCGTCAACCTGCTCGACCTCTGCGCGCTGGCCGTCCCGGCGTCGATGCAGGCCACGCCATTCGGGATCACGCTGCTTGCGCAAGCCGGCAACGACGCGACGCTCGCCTCACTCGGCCGCGTATTCCACGCCGGCACCGGCCTGCCGCTCGGCGCGACCGGCACGGCGCAGCCTGCGCTCGCGCCGCTCCCCGGCCCTCCCGCCGCCGGCGAGATCGCCATCGCGGTGGTCGGCGCGCATCTCACCGGCATGCCGCTCAACGGCGAGCTCAAGTCGTTCGGCGCGCGCTTCCTGGAACGGACCACGACGACCGCGGACTATCGCCTGTTCCTGTTGCCGGGCACGACGCCGGCGAAACCCGGGCTGCTGCGGGTCGGCGTCGATGCCGGCGTGGCCGTCGACGTCGAGATCTGGACGATGCCGGCGGAGCAATTCGGACGCTTTGTCGCGTCGATCCCCGCCCCGCTCTCGATCGGCACGCTGACCATCACCGACGGCCGCGATGTAAAGGGCTTTCTGGTCGAGGCCGAGGCGACGCGCGACGCCCGCGACATCTCCGCCTTCGGCGGCTGGCGCAACTTCATGGAGCAGATGAAAGTCAGCGCGTGAGCCGCGCACGGCTCCGACCCTACTGCGGCGTCACCGCGGGATATCCCGCGACCCCGCCCGGGAAGCCGGTGGTCACGCCGGGAATGTCGACCGCGCCGGCATCCCAGTTCTTGTTTGCCAGTTCCCGCACCATCCAGAACGCGACCGTATTGGACAGCATCTCGCGCGCATCGCGCAGCGAATGCTTCATGCGGATCATGAACTGATCGATCGCGCCGGCCTGGGTCACGAAGTAATCGCCAGGCAGCGGCGGCCGGTCCGGCAGGTAGATGGTCGGGATGCCGGCGAACACCTGATCGGAAATGACCTTGCGGTAGTACAAAGGCCCCCACACGCGTTGCACATAATAAGCCAGATCCGCGGGGGCCAGTTGCGCCTGACCGAGCGAGGGGCGAACTTCGGCATACGGGACGATCTTGATCCGGTCATCGGGCAGGCTGAACCCTGATACCGCCTTGAGGAACAGCACCAGCCAGTTGGTCCCTTCGGTCAGTCCCGACGAGACGTTGCTGCCGGCGCGGCTGCTCACCAGCACCATCGCATGCGGCCAGTCGAGCTTGAGCCGGGCGAGCGAGCCCTGCACGTCGGCGGCGCCGCGCAGGGCCTCGAGCATGAACGTGCCGATCATCACATTCACGAACGGGATCGGATACTCCGCCGACGTGCCGTTGAAGAAATCATCGTTCACGCCGGCGGTGGTGAAGCGGTCGCCGTTCCCGAGCGAGTCGATATAGCTCAATGTCCGGGCGCAGGC
The DNA here is from genome assembly GCA_963725065.1 of uncultured Alphaproteobacteria bacterium. Lineage (GTDB taxonomy): Bacteria > Pseudomonadota > Alphaproteobacteria > Rhizobiales > Xanthobacteraceae > VAZQ01. The sequence goes on along the minus strand of CAVRXD010000043.1, from coordinate 51,520 downwards.
ATAATCGACCATGGCTGCGGATCTGCGCCTTGTGCGCGCTCCAGGCCGGCTGGTTCAAGCGATCGAGCCAGTTGTCGGCGGCGCGCCGATTGAGCGCGCGCACCTGCGCGGTGTGCGTGCGCAACGAGGCGAGGCGCGCCTGCCAGCGCGCATCGCCGTTGGCCTTGATCTGGGCCAGATAGGCGAGCGCGGGGCCGATATGGCTGATCGCGGTGAGCTCATAGAACCCGCTGGCGCGGTCGGCACGAAACCGTTCCGCGCCGAGCCGGGCGCCGCCGGCGGTGTCGTAGACATAGATGTCGGACCCGACGACCAGCACCAGCGGGCCGGCAGCGCCGCCGGCCGACTCCTTTGCGGACTGGGTGACCATCTGCCCCAAGGTGGGCTGGCCGGCCGGATAGTCGGGCTCTTCGCTGCCGGTGAAGTCGAAGAACAGGTTCATGAACTCGGCGGGCGCCGTATAGCTGCCGGTGACCTGCGCCGGTGCCGGCGTGGCGAGCAGCAACAGCGCGGTCAGCGCCGAACAGGAGAGGCGGATCGATCGCACGCGCGGATTCCTTCCGTTGCGCCGGGAAGCTTGAGGCTAGAGCAGGTGGTCGCGGCGGAACAGAGTATCGGTCTCGTGTCCCGGCCGAGTGCAGCGAGCGCACTTGCGCGAGCGGAACGAGAGCCGGGACCTAGGGCGACACGACGGGACGCTTCAATTGTCCATCGATTGTGCCGTGTAGCTCCTGGATCCCGGGTCTTCGCTCGCTGACGCTCGCTCGCCCGGGACACGAGAGTGGGCCACGCGCACGACGCGTGCAAAGTCGCGGCGCGCGCAGCGAACCGTTGGCCGTCATCCCGATTTCACGATGTCAAACAGCGTGCGTTTCTTCGTTCCCGCGGCGCGTCGCGGCGCCCGGGTTCTCGCTTTTCCTTTCGCGTCCACCCAAGGAGGGGTGGGCGGAGCGCCGACAGGCGCACTATGTCTGTTGTCGCGTTTGCGAGACGCGACCGGTCCGCGCGAGTGAGGCGCGGCGCGTCCCATGACGCGGGACGCTCGCCTCTCGGCACTCCACCGTGGCGATTTTCGGCCGGGGGCCGCGCTTCCATCTCCGGCATTGCCTCCGGATCCGTGCAGCGAGCTCCTCGCAGCCAGGTCGTCGTGCCTGGCGGGCGGTGTCCCGGACCTCCCGAGCCCGCGGTTACGAGCCGCGGCCGCAGGACGCCACTCCCCGCTCCGCCTTCAGGATCGTCTCCGGAGACGCCCCTCCATGAGCGAGGATGTGAATCTTTGTACTATAAATTCGTTCCGTAGTCAAGTTAAAATTCGATTAGTAGCCGAAAAGTAAGCGCCTCCATAGCGAGTGGACATCTCTGGTGGCACCCCTTCAATGGCAGGCCCATAGCAAGCCCAGCGAAACCGCGCAGCCGGTCACGAACACGGAGTCACACGCATGACCTACACCAGTGCTGCCAATTCCCTGCTCGCCCGATTCGAGACCTATCTGGCCGGCGTTTTCCATCCGGTTCCGCAAGAGCGGGTGGTCGCCGGGGCCATACAGTCCTTCTACACCTGGTTTTTCGCATTTCTCCGCAACGCCTTCATCTGCGGCGTCCTGCAGTATCTTGCGGACGCGAGCGGGAGCGTGACGCTGCAGATATTCGCCATCATCGCCTATGTCGCGCTCGCGGCTTACTGCCTGTCGTACGTCAATGTGTGGGTGCTGACGCCGTTTCATTTCGTGAAGCACAAGCGACTCGGATTCTGGCTCGATGCGCTGGTGACACTGGCCGTTCTCTTGTCGCTCGGCTACGCGATCCTGGCAGGAACATCGTTCGCCATCGACGAGATCGCGAAGGGGCACGCCGCGTCCCGCACCAATGCGCCGCACAGTTCCGCCGTCCGCCCTCCCAGCCCGTAGCGGCGCGGGCTCAATGAACGAAATGGAATTCCAGCACCGTCATGCCGTCCTTGACCGAGGTGCGAATGCGGTCGGCATTCATGCGCAGCATATATCCGGCCAGCCGCCGATAGCCCGCATCGGTCTCCATGATCTCCTGCCCGGACGGCCGCTCATCGGGAAACTCCAGCGCCTCGCCGCGGTAGCTGATCCGCACATCGAGGTTGAACTCGTCGAAATGCGCTTCGATCGTGATCGGCCCCTGCGGCTCGCAGTGCTCGCGAATGGCCTCGATCGCCTGGTTGATGCCGAACGCAACGCGGACCATGACGTCGGGACGTGCGCCCCAGCCCCGGCCGGCCGTGTCGAAGAATTCGTTGACCTCGGCGACCGCGTCCGGCGCCGCCGGATCGAGCGCGAGCTTCACCCGCTGCCGCTGACCGATGCGAAACAGGCCGTTGAGCAGCAAGGCAGTGGTCGTGCCGAGAACGATGGACGAGCTCACGATCGGCTGGAGCGCATGCGGAATGTCCGTGGCGAAGCTGGGGATGAGCTCCGCCGCGACGCCGCTCGAGATGCCGAGACCGATCACGATGGTGCGGCGGGCATCCAGCATGCGCGAGGTGATCGTCTGCAGCCCGCTGATCAGCACGAAACAAGCCGAAAACAGCAGCGCCGCGCCCATGACCGGACGCGGCATCAGGATGAGCGAGCCGGTGACCGAGGGAAGAAAAGCCAGCGCGAGGAGGATCCCGCCGACGGCAAATCCGATGACCCGGCTGCTGACCCCGGTCGCCGCCTGCAGGCCGATATTGGCCGTCGACGGCGTGAGCCCCGACGTGCCGACCAGCCCGGCGAACATGTTGGCCAACCCGTTGGCGAGCGTGCCGCGGCTGATCGAACCCATCTCGGCCCGCACCCATCCGGCGTCGTTGATCCGTTGCAGCGCCGTGATATCGCCGATCCCCTTGAGCGTGACGGCGAGCGCCGCGACCGTGAACGGCAGGATCATGTCCGGCGAGAACGCCCAGCCGCCGTGAGCGAAGTGTGGTATCGCGAACAGGCGCAGTTCGCTGAGCACGCCCAGCGCGTCTTGCGGCAACACCCCGGTGAGGACCGCCAGGCCGTAGCCCACCGAGATCCCGACCATGGTGCAGAGCAGCTTGGCCTGGCCCCTGCCCCAGACGTTCAACACCACGGTGGTCATGAGCGTCACCCCGGCAACCAGCCAATAGTCGTGGCCGACCGGCTCCTTCGCGCCGATACCGATCATGTATCGGCAACCGATCGCGGCAATGCTGGTGCCCACAAGGAAGATGACCAGACCGCCGATCTCGGGTGGCAGCAGCGGCCGGATGCGGTTCAGGATCGGCGACAACAGGGACTGGATGACGCCCGCGAACATGGTCATGCCGAAGACCAGCGGGAGGCCGCCGAATTTCAGGGCGGCAATCGAGGGCTCGAGAAAGATCGCGTCGTGGCACGGCGGACACAGAAATCGGCTGCCGACCCGACCTCTCGGCAGCGATTGCAGGATGGCGGCCACGCCGAGCGCTATCAGCGACAGGCTGAGCATGTTGACCGAAGCCTCGGTCGGCAGTTCGGCCAGCTGGATGACGAGCGCGGGAAAGATGAGCTGGATGCGCACCAGGCCGACGTGCTGGAAGCCGCTGAACAGAGTAAGGAGCGGCGGCGGCACGTCGTCGATGCCGTAGGCCAGCTCTCCGGGCTTCTTCGGCTGCGCGGACGGCCGTGTGCTTCGCCACGCCTCGAGCCACTGGCTCGGATGCAACGTGCTGCTGACGATTCGAGTTAGCCGGGCCCGCCCGCCACCGTCGGACATGCCTGTTACGGCCGCAGCTTGCCGATTCCGTCGGCTTGCGTGGGAAAGATCAGAAATTCGCTGGTGAAACCGCCGATGTCGAACAGCCGCCGGACTTCGCCGGTAACGCCGCAGAGCGCGAGCTTGCCGTCCCGTCCCGCCGCCGCCCGATTGGCGATAAGCAGGGCGCGAAACCCGGCGCTGCTGATATAGGCGATATTCTTCAGATCGACCACGAGCGAGCCGCGGCCGGTTTGCAGAAGCGAGATCAATCGATCGCCGAACATCTTCGACGTGGTGCTGTCGAGCCGGCCATAGGCCTCGACGACCATGACGTCCTCGGCGACCGCTTCCACCAGTTTCATGCTTCCACCAGTTTCATGTCGGGCTTCCCATCCTGATTCGCAGCCGCCGTCATGGTGCCAGCCGCTTCATCATGCGCAGGTGATTGATGCCGTCGCGGCGAGTATACGTCACCTCATCCATCAGATTGCGCACAAAATGCAAGCCCACGCCGCCGGGTTCGCGTTGCGCGCTGGTGAGATCGGGCGCCGGTGCCGCGAGCGGGTCGAACGGCTTGCCGTCGTCCTCCACAACCGCTTCGACGTTGCCGGGACGTAACGCAACGCGCACCGCGATCTCGTGATGCCCCGCGTCCTCGTAGCCGTAGGAAATGATATTATTGATGATTTCGTCAAGCACGACGTTCAAGGCGAAGAGCACCTGCTCCGGGAATTGGTGGCGAGCCGCGAAGTCGTCGACCATGTCGGCCACGCGCGTGATCTCGGACAGGTTGTTGTCGATCCGGATTTCGCAGGATGCCGACAACCCCGCCTGCGGCGGAACCGAGGATCCAGTATTCATCGCTGCGACAAGGTCCTGGCGACTATTCGACGCACTATAGCGGCTTACGCGGCGTGCGCCATCGCGGATCGGCGTTTTGCTGCGGGACTGCGCAGCACAGGAGAGGTGGATGTCGAGGACTCCCACCGCCGAGGCCCGCAGCGATCGATCCTGCAGGCGCCCGCGCCTCGCTCCCGGTGTGCCCGAGGGGTCGGTCAAGGGCGGGCCGCGCAGCTTGCCGACCCTGTGGCCCGGCGTGTACCGTGGTTTTCCCGCCCATGACCCGCCGGCATCCTGGCATGTATTCCGACATGTACCCTCACGCGCACCCCGGCCGTCGAGCTGCTACCCCGGGTTTGCCCGAGCGTCCGACGGCTCCGCTGCCGGCGCGCGGCTGCGCCTGGCCGCGATCCTGCGGCCTGGACGCAGCGCGGGCCCGGCGTGCTGGAGCACCCAGCTCTTGACGCCCCGAAGCATTGGCGCCCGACGAGCCGCACCGTGAGCGAATCGCCCAACGCCGCGGTGCTGGTCGTCGACGACGTGCCGGAGAACCGGGACCTGCTCGTGCGCCGGCTCAAGCGCCTGGGCATCAACGACGTCGAGCAGGCGGCCAACGGGATCGAGGCCCTGGCGGCGATCGAGCGCAAGAATTTCGACCTCGTGCTTCTCGATATCATGATGCCGGAACTGGATGGATTCGGCGTCCTCGAGCGGCTCAAGCAGAGCGGCCGCATCAACGATCTGCCGGTCGTGGTCATTTCCGCGCTCAACGAGATCGAGCCGGTGGTCCGCTGCGTCGAGCTGGGCGCCGAGGATTTCATCTTCAAGCCGTTCAATCCGACGCTGCTGCGTGCGCGCGTCATGGCCAGCCTGGAGAAGAAGGCGCTGCGCGACCGCACGCGCGACGAGCTGCGGCGCAAGCAGATGGAGCTCGACGAAGCGCGCACGCTGCAGCTCGCGCTGGTGCCCGCGCCGCTGCGCGATTCGATTGGCGGCCGGACCGCTGCGGTCGACGCGGTGCTCGAGCCCGCCAAGGAGGTCGGCGGCGACCTGGTCGATCACTTCCGCATCGGCGAGGATCTGCTCGTCGTCTCGGTCGGCGACGTGTCGGACAAGGGCGCCGGCGCGGCGCTGATGATGGCGAGAACGCACGCGCTCGTACGCGGGCTTTCGGTGCGGCCCGACGCGGCCGCATTGTTTCGCGAACCGGAGAAGGCGGTGTCGCTGCTCAACGCCGCGCTTGCGAAAGGCAACGACAGCGGCATGTTCGTGACCCTCCTGCTCGGCACGCTCGACTTCGCCGGCAACCGGCTGGCCTATGTCCGCGCCGGGCACGTCCCACCCTATCTGCGGCGGGCCGACGGCAGTCTCGAGCGGCTCGAGCAGCTTGGCGGACCTCCGCTCGGCTGGACGGAGAAGGCGGTCTACAAGTCGGACACCACGGCCTTCGCGGCCGGCGACGCGGTCCTGGTGCTGACCGATGGCTTCACGGAAGCGGCCGATCCTGCCGGGCAGCTGTTCGGCGAGGATCGGATCGCAACCTTCATGCAGCAGGCCGATCCCGGCGATCCCGGGCTATTGTCCACGCTGGTCCGGCAGGTCCGCGACTTCGAAGGCGGGATGCCGCCGTCGGACGACATGGCGGCCATTTTGCTCTCGCTGCGCGAAGGCGCGACGGGATAAACCGTTCAAGGTAATAAGTGCCCCGATTTCGAATTGGCGAATCGTTGCTCCAACACGAGCGTCCGAAATGACGACAGCCAGCGACCTCACTGCCGCGACGGCCCGCCGGCCCTGGTATCAGAGCATCGCCGGCAACCTCCTGCTCGCCTTCGCGCTCATCGTCGCGCTGACGGTCAGCGCGACCTCTGCTTTCCCTCATCCGTTTCAACCAGATCGATGCGGTGATGAACCGCCTGACCGGGGTCAGTCTTCCGCTGGTCCAGTCGTCACTCGGCGTCGAAGCCAAGACCGCCGAACTCGTCGTGCTGGCGACCGAGCTCAGCAAGGCGGAAAACGAGGCGCAGCGCTTCGAGCGCATGGAGCGCCTGTCCGACCAGATCGGCCAACTCTGGAGCGTCCTGAGCAAGCTGCAGACGATCATCTCGGAAGAGACGACGGCGGCACGGCTGCAGCAGCTGGTCGCCGCGATCAACACCAATATCGGCGACCTCGACCGCTCGACCCGTGAGATTCTTCTGCTCGGCGATCGTCGGCACAAGGCCATCGACAAAATAGAGGCCGCCAACGAGGCCGCGCTGCGGCTGCTACTGCAGGTCACGGACGACATCCTGTCGCGCATTGGCGTGAGTGTCGATCGCGCCCGCAACGGCCAGACCGAAGCGCCAGACCTGCAACGCGATCTGGCATCGCTGCGCACCGCTTATGCCGCGCGCGCCGATTTCAACCGCGTCACCACGTTGCTCAGCGGGATCGGGTCCGCCGTAATTCCCGATGCCCTGCCGGGGCTGCGCCAGCAACTCGCGACCGCCGCCGACAACCTGTCACAGAGCCTGGCGACCCTAGCCTCGGATGCGACACCCGATTCCGCGCGCGTCGGCGAGCTTCGCGCCGCCGGCCGCTCGTTGGTTGAGCTGGGCACGGCCGACGATGGTTTGCTGGCGATACAGACCAAGCTCCTGCCGGAACGGCAGGCGGTGGCCGCGCAGCAGGCCGCGCTGCAGACGATCGGGGTCGACCTGCGCGAGCAGGTGTCGAAGCTCAACGAAAGCGCCGAAGCCGAGGCAACCAGCACCGCGGCGCTCTCAGCCCAGGCGATCGACTCCAGCCGGCTGTGGCTCATCCTGATCGCGGCTGCGAGCCTCATCCTGGCCGGTCTGATCGTCTGGCTGTTCGTGCTGCGCTATGTCGTGCGGCGGCTGACCGAGCTCGCGACCAGCATGCTGGCGATCGCGCGCGGTGAGCTGGCGACCCCGATTCCGACGCCCGGCCGCGACGAGCTCGGCGACATGAGCCGGACGCTCGCGGTGTTCCGCGACAATGCCCGCGACATCCGCGCCGCCAGGGACGAGGCCGAGAAGGCCCGCGCCGAAGCCGAGGCCGCCTCGCGCACGAAATCGGCATTCCTCGCCAATATGAGCCACGAGCTGCGCACGCCGCTCAACGCCATCATCGGCTACAGCGAGATCCTGGTCGAGGACGCGACCGACAGCGGCGACGAGGCGACCGTCGGCGATCTGCAGAAGATCCAGGGAGCCGGCCAGCACCTGCTGGGGCTGATCAACGGCATCCTCGATCTTTCGAAGATCGAAGCCGGCCGCATGGACGTCTATCTCGAGCAGATCTATCTCGCCCGGCTGGTCGACGAGGTCCGCGCCATCGTCGAGCCGCTGGTGAAGAAGAACGGCAACAAGCTCGTGATCGAATGCCCGCCCGACATCGGCTCGATGCGCACCGACCTCACCAAGCTCAAGCAGAGCCTGATCAACCTGCTCAGCAACGCGGCGAAGTTCACGCAGAACGGGACCGTGACCCTGGCCCTCTCCCGCGCGCAGACCGGAGCCGGCCAGGCGCGCTTCACCTTCCACGTGTCCGACACCGGGATCGGCATGAACGAGGAGCAGCTCGGCCGCCTGTTCCAGGCCTTCACCCAGGCCGACAGCTCGACCACCCGCCACTACGGCGGGACCGGGCTGGGGCTGACCATCACCAGACACTTCGCGAGCATGCTGGGCGGCACCATTGAAGTCACCAGCAAGCCGGGCGAAGGCTCGAGCTTCATCATGGTCCTGCCGGATCATCCGATCCAGGCGGCCGCGCCCACGGCGGATACGATGACGGTCGCGGCCGCGAACGGCAACGGTTCCGGCCTTACCGTGCTGGTGGTCGACGACGATCCGACCGTGCACGACCTGCTGGCGGCGACGCTGGCAAAGGAGGGCCACCGCGTGCTGCACGCGCGCGACGGCGCCGAGGCGCTCGACATTCTGCGCAAGACGCCGCCCGACATCGTCACGCTCGATGTGATGATGCCGAAAGTGGACGGCTGGTCGGTGCTGGGTACGATGAAATCCGACCCATCGCTCGATCACATCCCGGTCATCATGATCACCATCGTCGACGACCGCAATCTCGGCTATTCGCTCGGCGCGTCCGAGTTCATGACCAAGCCGATCGACCGCTCGCGCCTGCTCTCGCTGGTGCAGCGCTTCGCCGGCCACGAGGCGCAAGCCCGGGTGCTGATCGTCGACGACGATCCCGACGTCCGCGACGTCGTGCGCAGCACGCTCGAAAATTCAGGCCTGAAGACATTCCAGGCCGTGAACGGTCGCGCTGCGATCGACTGGCTGCAGAGCCATCCGGCGCCGTCGCTTATCCTTCTGGACCTGATGATGCCGGAGATGGACGGCTTCGAGTTCCTCAATCGGATCCGCGACGACGACAAGCTCGTCGACGTGCCCGTCGTCGTTCTATCGGCGAAGGAGCTGACCGCCGAGGAACGGGCATTTCTCGCCGAACGCACGCTGCTCGTGCTGAGCAAGGGTGCCCAGCCGATCGGCAGCCTCGGCTCGGCGCTGTCGGCCATCGCCAAGCAGCGCGTGCAGCATACGCCCGCGGCCGAACAACCCACAGCCGTGCCGGGGTGAGCCTGATGCCCAAAATCCTGCTGGTCGAGGACAACGAGATGAACCGCGATATGCTTTCGCGCCGTCTCGTGCGCAACGGATTCGAAGTGGTGGTGGCCGTCGACGGCGGACAAGCCGTGACCATGGCTGCCGCCGAGAAGCCGGACCTCATCCTGATGGACATGAGCCTGCCCGTCATGGACGGGCTGGAAGCGACGCGTCAGGTCAAGGCCGCGCCGGAAACGCGTTCCATCCCGATCATCGCCCTGACCGCCAATGCCCTGGTCGAGGACCGGGAAAAGGCGCTTGCCGCCGGGTGCGACGATTTCGACACCAAGCCGGTCGAATTACCGCGACTGCTGGAAAAGATCAGGAATAAGCTGGGGGCAAGCGATCCGCCGCGCTGAGGTCTTGTTCTCGCCGCCATTATCCGCCCATGTTGCGGCGTTTCGTTGCAAACCATTCATCGCGTGTCCGCCTGACGGACGAATTCTCGAGAAGCACGGAGTGACGCACGTGAAGCCACTGCGGCATATGCGGAAATTGGAATATGTCGTCGCGGCCGTCGTCGCGGTGTGGGCAATGACGCCGCAGGCGATGGCGGAGGACACGCTCAAAGTCGCCGTCGCCCGGCAGGGGGCCTGGGACACGGCGGTCGCGGATCTCGGGCAGCGCGCCGGCATCTTCAAGAAACACGGCCTCACGCTCGACCTGACTTACCCGCGGGCCGAGGACACCATCGAACCCGCGGTGATTTCCGGCAGCGCCGATGTCGGGCTGGGCGTCGGTATCGTCGACGTGCTGCGGGCCTATGCGACCAAGTCGGCGCCGATACGGATCATCGGCGCGAACATGACCGGCTCCGCCAATTACTGGTATGTGGCCGCGACGTCTCCGATCAAGACGGTCAAGGACATCAACGGCAAGACCATCGCATATTCGAAGGCCGATGCCTCCAGCCAATACGACGTGTTCGACTTCATGCAACGCTACGGCGTCAAGGCCAGGCCGGTGCTGATCGCAGGTGCGACCCCGACATTCGATCAGGTGATGGCAGGCAAGATCGACGTCGGCTGGGCGACGCCCCCGTTCGGCGTCGATGCCCTCGAGCAGGGTCGAATTCGCGTGCTCGCGAAAGCGAACGACATCCCGAAGATCCGGGACAAGACGGACAGCGTGACGATCGTGACCGCGGACACCTTGCAGAAGCGCAAGGACGTCGTCGAACGCTTCGTGCAGGGCTATCGCGACACCGTCGAGTGGATGTATTCGGACCCGGCCGCGCTCAAGGCCTATGCCGAGTTCGCGGGCATGCCCGAAGAGGTCGCACGCCGCATGCGCGACGACTTCTACACCAAGGACATGCTGTCGCCGAACAGCATCGTCGGCTTGGACGCGATCTCCAAGGAGGCGGCAAAGGTCCGGCAAATCTGGGCGCCGCTGTCGCGCAAGCAGACGGCCGAGCTGGTTCAAATCCCGGCACCCCTGCGCGCCAACGCATCCGCGAAGAGCGGCGGATGGTTTCGGGCACTCTCGCCAAGGTCGCCGTAATCCCTCGCGATTGATTGCGGGCGCGGGTCGCGCATGCGCGACACGCTCGCAGCGCGCGCAGTTTCACGCATGTGAGGCGCATTGCGTCCGCGGCACCTGCCCGATTCCCGGACAGAATCGAGCAGGTCGCCGTCGCGCTCCCGAGTCCTGTCGCCAGGTTTCTCCCTACTCCGAAACCGCCGTCGCGATCCCACGTCTGGAACCAGGCATGGAATCGGGAACCCAATCGGGGTAATACTGGTTGTGGGCGCAGTGGAGACCAAGGCCATGCGCTGGGACGAGCTGCCGCGTAGCGACAATGTCGAGGATCGGCGCGCCGACGGCGGGCCGCGCGGGATGCCGATGGGGCGCACCGGCGGCATCGGCATCGGCACCCTGGTCATCCTGTGCCTGATCGGCTGGGCGCTGGGTATCAATCCCCTCGACCTGATCCAAGGCCAGATCGGCTCCGGCACCAGCGACCCGCAGCAACAGCAGACGCAGCCCGCTCCAGGACGCGAGGCACAGGCGCCTTCCGATCAGATGGGCCAGTTCGTTGCCGCCGTGCTCGGAAGCACGGAGGTGCAATGGAAGGAGATCTTCGCCGCCGCCGGGAAGGCCTACCAGGCGCCGACCCTGGTCATGTTCTCGGGCGCCACCCGCTCGGCATGCGGGTTCGCGCAGGCCGCGATGGGCCCGTTCTATTGTCCCAACGACCGCAAGGTCTATCTCGACACCTCGTTCTTCCAGGACCTCGAGCGGCGTTTCCGCGGCTGCGAGGTCGGCAGCAAGGGTTGCCAATTCTCCCAGGCCTACGTGATCACTCACGAGATCGGACATCACGTGCAGAACCTGCTCGGCATCCTGCCGAAGGTGCAGGAGATGCAGCGCGGCCTCGACCAGGCCGAGGCCAACCAGCTCCAGGTGCGGGTCGAGTTGCAGGCCGATTGCCTCGCCGGCGTGTGGGCGCACCACGCCGAGGAAAAGTGGCGGCTGATCGAGCCCGGCGACGTCGAGGCGGCCATGCAGACCGCGTCGGCGATCGGCGATGACCGTCTGCAACGGCGAAGTCAGGGCTACGTCGTGCCCGACGCCTTCACGCACGGATCCTCGGCGCAGCGCACGCGCTGGTTCCTCGCCGGCCTGAAATCGGGTGAGCTTGCAAGCTGCGACACGTTCAGCGCCCAGCAGCTGTAACGGCGTCGCGAGCGGCCGCGGCGACGGTGAACCACCCGATCCGAGATTCACGCCGGCCCTGAACCGCGAAACAAGGACCGCCGCGTCAGTTGCCGGGAGAACGAGATGGCCATCCTGATCACGACGGCGCGTTTCACCGCGGATGGCGCGCAGGGCGGCCCGCTCGTCCCGCCGTCGGAGCACGTGGAGGCCGCAGGGCGGCTGATCGCCGGCATCGGTGGCACGCTGATCGGGTGCTATCGGACGTCGGGCGATCACGACGTCCTCCTCATCTTCGAAGCGCCCTCGTACGAGGAGGCGGTGCCGGCGCTCGACGCTGCCGCCGCGGGAAGCGGCGTGATCGATCTGAAGACGGTGCGGGTGCTGGCATCGCACGAGACCAAAACTCCGCTCCCGGAGTCCCGGACGGGCGCAGCAATCCGCCCTTCCGAAGGGGTGAATGCCGCGCAACGCGCGGCCGCCGAGCCGGGCGCGCAGCCGCCGGCACTCCCGGATGCAGGAACGGCGAGCGAAACGGAAACGGACGCCAAGGCGGCGGCGCGCATCCTGGAGGCGCGGAAAAAATCCGCGGAAGACATCGCGGCCGGACGCCCGGCGCCGTACTACCTCGCCACGCCGACGACGCCGGCTCCGTCGCGGCCCAACCCCGCCCGTGCGAGCAAGGACGATGATGGCTCCGCAAAGCGGTGATGCCAGGCCGCTGTCGCGTTCCCGCACGCGCGGTCTCCCCTGCGCGCCCGCTGCCAACGCCAGACAAATTCCGTGGTCACGCCCATGAGCGATGAAATGTTCTACCGTTACCAGCAATCCCTCATCGACGAGGCTGCAACGACGCTGGCCGCGCTGCTCCAACGCGTCCGCCATCCGCACGCGTGAGACCGGCGTCAGACGATCACGAAATCGTACTGCGTCAACTGCGCGACCTTGAAGCTCTCGAGCACGCCAGTCGCGGGGTCGACCAGCATCACGTCGTTGGGAGCACTGCGGGTGACGGGAGGAGCGGGCGTCCCCTGGCCGAAGACATGCGCGAGCAGCGCAGCGGGACTCGCGCCGGCGCCGTCCGCATCCCAATATACGTCGCTGCCGTATTCGATGATGGTCGGGCCGGCGGGCGGAGGGCCATTGTAGCCGAACGACGGCGGCGCGAAGGCATAGACGAAATTCACCCCGGCCGCGGCGAGGCCGCCGGTGCCGCTCAGGCCGAAGCCCACGTGGTCGAGCGCGATGCGGTCGCCCTGGTAGTACGCGAAGTCGAAATAGGTATCGACACCTTGCGACGGCGCACCCAGCACGAAACGATCCGCGCCCGGGCCGCCGGTGATGAGGTCGTTGCCGGGACCGCCGACCAGAATATTGTCGTAGGCATTGCCGTTGATGGTGTCGTTGCCGCCGCCGCCGATCGCGGTCTCGATCACGGTGTTGAAGGCGATGCCGATATTGTTGGTGAAGCCGTTGCCGCTACTGAAGCTTCCGGGCTCGAGATTGATGATCGACGGCGTCGACCACCCGGAGAGATCCAGCTTGTTATTTACCCCGAAGTCCCAGATCGTGACGACGGGCTGTGTGTTCTGGGTGAAATCGAAGTAGGGTTTGATCGGGCCGGTGATCGTGGTGTTGAACCCGAAGGTCGCGTTGCCCTCCGCAAGCGGGCCCGATGTCGCCGGACCGTACAGCCGCTGCGCCGCCAGGATGTCCAGCATCATCGGGGTGATCGGGTGGATACCGCTGCCCCAGTTGGTCCCGGTCACCGGGTAATCGGCATAGAACGTGGCATTCGTCTCCGAAGGCGTGACGTAGGACATCATTGCCCACAACGTCATGTCGTAAGGGCCGAACTGCCGGAGAGCGGCGTTGAAATTTGGCACGTCACCCGCGTTATAGGGGCCGCCATGCCCGAGCCCGATCGCGTGCCCGAGCTCATGGATCAGGGCGAAATAGAAATCGTTGCTGCCTGCGAAACTGTCGACGTCGAGCGGTTGGGTATCAGTGCCGACCACCACGTAAGCGCCACTCGGTGACGTCTCGACGTTACTGCCGATAACCGAGAGCGGGGCTGGTGACGCGAATGTGCCGGACTCATTTTGCTTATAGAAGGTAAGATCGGCAGTCGGTCCTGTCGCGAGCGTGAACGTGATCGCGACTTCCGCCGACCACAGCGCCAACGTCGCGCCCCAGGCGCCTTTCTCGTCGTTGGACCATTTCGAGTCAGTATCGAACTGATAGGTGACGACGGCGGGCGTTCCAGCGAGCTGCAACGTGGGGTCGCCCCACTTGGTCGTTTTGGAATAATACGGATTGTACTGGGCGGGATTTGACGGGTAGGGCTCGAATGCAAACCATGCCCCAAAACTGGTCGCGGCAACCGTCGCGTCCGCCGTGACGCCCGAGATGAAGGTGACCTCGGCTTCCCGGCCAGGGGGAGTGACGGGAGCCACAAAAGACGGCGCTTGACTGCGGGTGAACGGGTCTGGCATCGGCCGCTACTTTTACACGGCGGAGCAGGCGATCACCAGTAGTCTTGACTGAGGCCCGAGCTCAACTCCGAACTGCCGGGATCGGCTGCTGGTCCCGCGCGCCCGTTGCCAACGCCAGACGAATTCCGCGCGTCCGCCATCCGCACGCGTGAGACCGGCAGCCCGGTCAGATGATCAGGAAGTCGTACTGCGTCAGCTGCGCGACCTTGAAGCTCTCGAGCACGCCGGTCTCGGGGTCGACCAGCATCACGTCGTTGGGAGCATTCCGGGTGACGGGAGGCGCGGGCGTGCCCTGGCCGAAGACATGCGCGAGCAGCGCGGCCGGACGGGCGCCGGAGCCGTCCGAATCCCAATACACGTCGCTGCCATATTCGATAATGGTCGGGCCGGCGGGCGGAGGGCCATTGTAGCCGAGCGATGGCGGCCCGAACGCATAGACGAAATTCACCCCGGCCGCGGCGAGGCTGCCGGTACCGCTCAGGCCGAAGCCCACGTGATCGAGCGCGATATGGTCGCCCTGGTAGTACGCGAAATCGAAAAACGTATCGACGCCGTCCGACGGCGCGCCGAGCGCGAAGCGATCCGCGCCCGGGCCGCCGGTGATCAAGTCATTGCCGGGACCGCCGAACAGGACATTGTCGTAGGCATTGCCGTTGATGGTGTCGTTGCCGCCGCCGCCGATCGCGGTCTCGATCACGGTGTTGAAGGCGATGCCGATATTGTTGGTGAAGCCGTTGCCGCTGCTGAAGCTTCCGGGTTCGAGATTGATGATCGACGGCGTCGACCACCCGGAGAGATCCAGCGTGTTGTGCAGCCCGAGGCCCCAGATCGTGATGACCGGCTGCGTGTTCTGGGTGAAATCGAAGTAGGGCTTGATCGGGCCCGCGATGTTGCTGTTGAACCCGAAGATATGGTTGTCCGCCCGCGAGCGGGCCCGATGTCGCCGGGCCGTACAGCCGCTGCGCCGCCAGGATGTCCAACATCATCGGGGTGATCGGTTGGATACCACCGCTGCCCCAATTCGTCCCGGTTACCGGATAGTCGGCATAGAACGTCGCGTTCGTCATCGACGGGGTGACGTAGGACATCATCGCCCACAACGCCATGTCGTAGGGGCCGAACTGCCGGACCGCGGCGTCGAAAGGTTCTATCGTCGCCTTGGTTGTAGGGTCCGCCATGCCCGAGCCCGATCGCGTGCCCGAGCTCATGGATCAGGGCGTAATAGAAATCGTTGCTGTCTGCGAGAGTCGTCCTCGAGCGGTCGGGTATCGCCCTTGGGGTTGGTGATTTCGTTGTAGATATCGAACGTGATGAAGGCGCCGAGCCCGGGAACGCTCTCGACGTTGCTGCCGATGACCGAGGGCGCGCCGTCGGGAGTGGACTGGTATGTGCCGGTCGTCGCGGCGGGATCACCGGGAAGCGGCTGCTTATAGAAGGTGAGATTCGCACGACGTCGGTCCTGCGCGGCGTGAACTGATCTGGCGACTTCTGCCGACCACAACGCCAGCGCCGCGCGCCAGGCGCTCTTCCTCGGCGCTCCAGTTCGAAGCGGGGTCGAACTGATAGGTGACAACCGCGGGCGTTCCAGATGAGCTGCAAGGTGAGGTCGCCCCACTTGGTCGCATTGGACAGATACGGGCTGTACTGGGGGGAATGATCGGTGTTGGCCGAAGCCGTCCTGCCCAAAGCTGTCGCTGACCTCGCTCGAGCGACCCCGAAATGAGCGTTACCTCGCTTCCCGCCGGAGAGAAAGGCGATGGTGGTGGAAACAGGCGTCTGGGAACGCGGGAGGCTCGGCATGGGTCTGCCTCGCCTCTTCTCGCGTTTCTGACGGTCCGAATCAATCGAATGCGCGACCGGAACATCAACATCTCGCGCCACGCGGCCCGCGCGCGCTTACATCGAAGCAGCTCGCGACTGTCGCGCCCGGATTGCTCTTACCTCGCGAGGCAGGTGATCGCCAGTATTTTTCACCGGAGCCGCGAGCTGAATTCAGAACTGTCGGGCAGCGGCGCATGCGGCGGCGCAAGTCCCTTAGAACGTGTTTCCCGAGCACGTGACGCCTCACACCGTCTCCGCGTAAGCCTCGTATTCCTCGCGCACCTTCATGATGTGGACGCGCATCGCGCCGGCGGCGCCGACGCGATCACCGCGCAGGATGGCGAGCACGACGCGGTCATGCTCCACGTGCGATTTCGCGAGACGCCCGAGATTGCGGAACTGAGCGCGGCGGAACGGCTGCACGCGCGAGCGCGTCGCGTGCGTCATCTCGGCGAGATAGGCATTGTGGGTGCCGGCATAGATCGCGGCGTGAAAGGCTTCGTTGACCTCGTGGTAGCGCTGCGGATCGCCGCCCTGAATGAGCGCGCGCAGCTCCTCGTGCACGGCCTCGAGCGCCCCGCGCTCGGCCGGTGTCATGCGTTCGGCGGCGAGCCCCGCGCATAGTGCTTCGAGCTCGGCCATCGCCTCGAACATGCCGAGCAGGCGCTCCTCGCTCGGCCGCGCCACCACGGCGCCGCGATGGGGGCGCACCTCGACCAGGCCGCTGGCCGCGAGCTGGCGGATCGCTTCGCGCACCGGCGTGCGCGACACGCCAAAGCGGCGCGCCAGCTCGGTCTCGTCGAGGGCGGCGCCGGGGACGAGCAGGCCGCGCACAATATCGTCGGCGAGCGCCAGGCGCAGCTCGTCGGCCAAGGTGCGGCGGCTGCGGCCGACGACCGGCGCGGTCGTGGCAGCGGCCCGGGTGCGCTCGGCGAGCGTCATCGCGCAGGTCCTGCGGGATCGTCGGCGTCGATCATGCTCACATGCGCCGCCACGATGCGCCAGCCGTCCGCAAACCGGACCCAGGTCTGCATCTGGCGGCCCACCTTGCCTGGGGAGGCCGCGCGGTGAAACAGCGTCGAAGCGACGGCCACGTCCCGCCCATAGGTCGTGATGACCGTCTTCGACAAGGTGCGCGCCAGACCGAGCGGCGAGCGCGCGGCGCGAAAGCTGCTGATGGCGGCGTGGCCATAAAGGTTTTCGCCGCCGCCGTAGCGGATGGTGCGCTGATCGTCGCGAAACAGCGAATTGAGCGTGGCGACGTCGTTCGCCATCAGCGCGCGCTCGTAGCGCTCGAACGCCGCCGTCACCTCGGCCACCACATCGGGGAGATCGATGTCCATCGGCTTGCTCATTTGCGCGTGCGCGCGCGCTTGTCCGGCGCGAGCGACGGTCTGGTCGCGGCGACCGCGCCGGCCTGTTCGAGCGCATGCGCGATGCGCAACGCGATGTCCTCGCGCCACGGCGCCGCGATGATCTGCACACCGATCGGCAGGGGAGTGAGAGGGACCGGAACCGCCACCACCGGCAGGCCGATGAACGAGATCGGCTGGGTGTAGATGCCGAGATTGGCGCGCACGTTGAGCTCGACGCCGTCGAGGGTGAAGGTCTGCTGGCCGATCGCAGGCGCGGTGCACGGTGTCGCCGGCGCGAGGATGGCGTCGACGTCAGCAAACAGCGCCAGCACCTGCTCGCGGTACCAGCGGCGGAACTTCTGCGCCTTGGTGACGTAGGACGCGGGGATCATCGCGCCCGCGATCAGGCGGTCGCGCACGGCGGGATCGAAATCGCGCGCGCGCGTCCGCAACCGCTCGATGTGGAGCGTGGCGCCTTCGCTCGCGGTGATGACATAGGCAGCGGCGCGCGCTCGCGCGGCTTCCGGAATCTCGATCTCGCGCTCGACACCGAGCGCGGCGGCAACGCGGGCGAGCGCGGTCTGCGCCTCTGGAAACAGGCCGTCGCGGAAATAGCCGCCGGCGATGGCGATGCGCAAGCCGTCGGGGCCGCGCGCGATGAGCTCGGTGACCGGCTCGACCGGATCCTCGAGCGAAATCGGATCGTCGGGATCATGGCCCTGCATGGCGTCGTAGGCGAGCGCCAGATCGCGGGTGCTGCGTGCGAACGGGCCGACGTGATCGAGACTCGCCACGAACGGAAACGTGTGCGCGCGTGAGAGCCGGCCATAGGTCGGCTTGAGGCCGAAGATGCCGCACAGCGACGACGGCACCCGTATTGATCCGTTCGTGTCCGAGCCCAGCGCCAGCGGCACCAGCCCGCCGCCGACCGCGGCGCCCGAGCCGCCGGAGGAGCCGCCGGTCATGCGGCTCGGGTCGTGCGGGTTGCGCGAGGGACCGTCGTGCACGTTCTCGCCGGTGAAATCGTAGGCGTATTCGCCCATGT
This sequence comes from uncultured Alphaproteobacteria bacterium, assembly GCA_963725065.1. Taxonomy (GTDB): domain Bacteria; phylum Pseudomonadota; class Alphaproteobacteria; order Rhizobiales; family Xanthobacteraceae; genus VAZQ01. The sequence continues at coordinate 32,961 of CAVRXD010000043.1, read as the reverse complement.
TGAGCGCACCCACGAGCACGGCGCCTTGCGCTTCCAGGCGGGCGATCAAGGTGGCATCGCGTGCGGCCGGCGCGCGGTCGCGATTGATTTTGGAGCCGGCCAGCGTCGGCAGCCCTTCGATGTCGAACAGGTTCTTGACCGCGAACGGCACGCCGGCGAGCGGCCCGAGCGGACGGCTTGCCGCGCGCGCCGCATCGACCGCCTTGGCCTTCGCGCGCGCACGCGCCGCCACCACGGCGGTGAATGCGTTGAGCACGCGATCATCCTTTGCGACCCGCGCCAACGCGGCGTCGACTACGGCGCTCGCGCTGATCGTGCCGTCGGCGACGGCGGCGGCAATCTCGCTGGCGTGCGACCAGGCCGTGTCCATCGTGCCTCAAACTCCGTCGTCATGCCCGCGAAAGCGGGCATCCAGCGCGGACGATGACAACCGAGGGGCGGAGATGCAAGCCAGCGAGCGCGTGGCGCGTTTGTCCATCGAACCCATCGACGTAGCGCCTACGCCGTGAACACGGGCGCCGGCTCGGCGTCGTCCGGCAACGGAAAATCCGCGAACGAGGCGGCCAGGCGCAGTGTCACCTCGAGGTTGGCTTTGACGGCGCCTTTCCAGGCGGGCTCGACCGGGAGAGCGAGCGCGTGTGCGGTGGCCTCGATGAACTGATCGAGCAGCTCAGGCGCCGCCGGCGCGCTTTTGGCGCGGGCAGACCTGGAGCGCGTCGCCTTCGCGCGCACGCTCTTGGTGCGTATGGTTTTGGCGCGCGCGGGCTTGGTGGGCGCGGATTTGGTCACGCGGCCGCGTGAGGTTTTCGATTTGCGCGGCGCCTTGGCTCGCTTCGTCATTGCAATCCCCTGCCCCGAGCCTTCTTGCCCCGAGGGCTCCGCTCTTTAATCCGACCTGGGAGATCGGTGCAATCCCGGCAATGACGACATGGCCCCGTCTTCGGCCGCCTCATTGGATGACACCCGTCACGCGAATGTCGGATGGGGAATCGCCGCGAGGAGGTCGCGGGTATATTGCGCCGCGGGCGCGACCAGAACCTGCTCGGTCGGACCCTGCTCGACAATGCGTCCGGCATTCATGACGATGACACGATCGCATAGCAGGCGCACCACGTTAAGGTCGTGGGACACGAAAAGATACGACATCCCCAGCGAATCCTTGAGCTCCTGCAGCAGATTGAGAACCACCGCCTGCACCGAAACATCGAGCGCGGCGGTCGGTTCGTCGAGAATGACGAGGTCGGGATTGAGCGCGATGGCGCGCGCGATCCCGACGCGGGCCTTCTGCCCGCCGGAGAGCTGGTGCGGAAACCGGTCGAGCAACTCGACCGGCAAGCCGACCTGGCGGGCGAGCGCCTCGCAGCGCGCGCGCACGGCGTCGCCGCCCTTCACCTCGCCCAGGCGCAGGATCGGGTCGGCGATGGCGCGGACGGCGGTGAAGCGCGGATTGAGGCTGTCGGTCGGGTCCTGAAACACCATCTGGATGCGCTTGCGCATCGGCAGCCTGGCAAATTTCTTGGCCGGAATGGCGCCGATGTCCTCACCATCGAACATGATCACGCCGTCGGTCTTGTCGATGAGGCGCATCACCATGGTGGAGGTCGTGGACTTGCCGCAACCGGATTCGCCGACGAGGCCGACGCTCTCGCCGCGGTTGACGGCGAAGCTGATGCCGTCGACCGCGCGGAACACCTCCGGCTCCGGCGCGGGCTTGCGCTGGAAGATTTGCTTGAAGCCGCCGGCCACGCCCTTGCGCGGATATTCCTTGACCAGCTTCTCCACCACCAACAGCGGCGCGCCAGCCTTCCCGTTGGTCGCGACCGGCACGGCGGCCGCGGGCGTGGCACCGGGCTCGTCCTCGGGCAGGAGGTCGCGCAGCGAGGCGCCGGGGCGCGGCGTCGCCCGCATCAGCTTGCGGGTGTAGGCATGCGACGGCGCAGTGAAAATCTGACGCGATGGCGCGGACTCCACCACGTGCCCCTTTTCCATCACCGCCACGCGGTCGCAATAGGTGGCGGCGAGCCCGAGATCGTGGGTGATGAGGATGGTCGACATGCCGCGCTCTTTGGTGAGCTCGACGATGAGGTCCATGACCGTCTTCTGCGTCGTCACGTCGAGGCCGGTCGTCGGCTCGTCGGCGATCAGCAGCTGCGGACGGCACGCCAGCGCCAGCGCGATCACGACGCGCTGGCACATGCCGCCGCTGAGCTCGAACGGATAGGCATGGTAGCGCTCGCGCGGTCGGGCGATGCGCACCTGGTCGAGGATCTCGATGGCCTTGTCCGTCACCGCCGAGGAATCCGCCTGCGAATGCTGCTCCAGGACATCCTCGATCTGGTGTCCGACCTTGCGGATGGGGTTGAGCGCCGCGCGCGGGTTCTGGAAGATCATCGACATTTCGCGCCCGCGCAGGCTGCGCATCTGGTCTTCGCTGGCGGCGCGGATATCGAGGCCGGTGAAATGCACCGCGCCTTCGGCGATGCGGCCGGCGCGGTCGAGAATGCGCATCACCGCGTAGGACGTGACCGACTTGCCGGAGCCGGATTCGCCGACGATCCCCACGGTCTCGCCCTTGGCGATCTTCACGTTGACATGCTGGACCGCGCGCACGATGCCGCGGCGGGTGGAGAATTCGACGGTGAGGTCCGAGACGTCGAGCAGCGGTACGGGTTCGGTCATGGGGTTAGCTCAATTTCGCTTTTGACACTGGCTGAAGGCGTGTGTCCCGGATGCGGTGCAGCGCAAGCGCAAGGGAGACAAATCGCATCGGTCTGAACCGGTGCGTGCGCGAGCGGTGCACCGCTGATCCGGGACCGTCACGGAACGGAACGGTCCCGGGTCGGCACCGCACCACTGCGTGCTGCGCTGCGCCCGGGACACAAGACCGTGGGACTCCTTCATCCCCGCTCACGTGCGGCGCTGCGGATCGACGATGTCGCGCAAGCCGTCGCCGAGCAGATTGAAACAGAACACCGCGACCATCAGCGCGGCACCGGGAAAGAACGCGATCCACCACTCGCCGGACACCATGAAGGCCGCGCCTTCCGCCACCATGATCCCCCATTCGGCGGTGGGCGGGCGCACGCCCAGGCCGATGAAGGAGAGTCCGGCGGCGTTGAGGATGGCGTAGCCCATGGTGAGCGACATCTGCACCACCATGATCGGCATGATGTTGGGCAGGATCTGACCGAGCAGGATGCGCATCTCGCCGTTGCCGGAGAGCCTGGCCGCCTGCACGAAGCCGGCCTCGCGCCGCACATTGGCCTCGGCGCGGGCAACGCGCGCGTAGAGCGGGAAGTTCACGATCGCGGTGGCGAGCACGATGTTCTGCACGGTGTTGCCGAGCGCGGCGACGATGCCCATGGCCAGCACGAACAGCGGGAAGGCCATGATGGTGTCGGCGATGCGGCCGACAATGCGATCGGTCCAGCCGCCGAAAAAACCGGCGGCGACACCGGCAAGCCCGCCCATGAGAAAGACGAGCGCGACCGACGCGACGGCGATGAAGAAATCGAGCCGCGTCGCCACCACGACGCGGCTGAAGACGTCGCGGCCGAGCTGGTCGGTGCCGAACCAGTGCGCCAGCGACGGACCCTTGAGCGCGGCCGCGGTATCGCTGGCGAGCGGATCGTAGGGGACGAGATAGGGACCGACCAGCGCGGCCAGCACGATCAGCAGGAACAGCCCGAAGGCAAAGCCGGTGACCGCGTTCTCGCCGAGAATGTAGCGGGCATGGCGCAGAGTGGCGCCGAGCCCGGTATTGTGCCGCGTCTCGGACGCGGGGCGCTCGCTCGGCAGGGCGATATTGGTCATGCCTCGACCCTCATGCGCGGATCGATCACGCCGTAGAGGATGTCGATCAGCAGGTTGAGCGCCACGTACATCACCGCCATGGTGAGCACGAATCCCTGCAGCGGCGCGAAATCGGACGCGATCAGGGCCTCGACCGCGAACGAGCCGATGCCGGGCCAGGCGAACACCTTCTCCACCAGCACGTTGGCGCCGAGCAGGAAGGAGAACACCATTCCCAGCGTGGTGATGACGGGCAGCATGGCGTTGCGGAAGGCGTAGGTGATGACCACCGTGAACGGCGCGAGCCCGCTCGCGCGCGCGGTGCGCACGAAATCGGAGGAAAGCACGGCGAGCATGGAGGCGCGGGTCATGCGCGCGATCGGCGCCAGCGAGAAGATGGCGAGCGTGAGCGCCGGCAGGATGAGCTGCTTGAGGGCAGCGACGAACAGCTCGCCGTCGCCGGCGATGAGGCTGTCGATCAGGTAGAAGCCGGTGACGTGCGGCGGCGGACTGTAGAAGATGTCGAGCCGGCCGAGCGGCGGCGGTGCCCAGCCGAGGTGGTAGTAGAAGACGTAGATCAGGATCAGCCCGGTGAAGAACACCGGCAACGACACGCCCGCGGTGGCGATCACGCGGCAGGTGTGATCGATGAGCGAGTTGGGGCGCGTCGCCGCGAGGATTCCCAGCGGCACCGCGATCAGCACCGACACGATCAGCCCGAGCAGGGTGAGCTCGGCCGAGGCCGGCAGGCGGGTCTTGATCTCCTGCCCTACCGGCTGACCCGTGGTGAGCGAGTTGCCGAGATCGCCGTGCGCGAGATCCTCGACGTAGCGGACGAACTGGATGTAGAGCGGCTTGTCCAATCCGAGCTTCACCCGGATCTGCTGGATTGCCTCGGTGGTGGCGGCGGGGCCGGCGAAATAGGCCGCCGGATCGCCGGGCAGCGCCCGCGTCAGCAGAAAGGTGACGATCACCACGCCGATCAGGCTCGGCACCGCCATCATCATGCGCTTGAGGATCATCATCAGCATGGTTGGTCTTCCATCCGCGTGTCCCGGCCATGCGCGCACTCGCGCGCAGGAGCCGGGACCCAGGGGCCGCAGGCGCCAATGTTGCGCTTCGCGAATCTCGCGCTGGGTCGGTGCAAGTCGGATGTATCCGACTTGCAGGCGGGCAGGCGATCTCGGGCAAGCCCGAGATCGTTGTCTCGTTCCGCTCGCGCAAGAGCGCTCGCTGCACTCGTCCGGGACACGACAGTCACCATCGGTGACTTACCCCTTCACCAGGGCGCGGTAATCGAGGCGGCGGTGGAACCAGTACTGATAGCCCGACACGTTCTTCTGCATCGCGACATTGACGAAGGGCTGATAGAGCGGGATGCGCGGGATGTCGGCATAAGCCAGATCGACGAAGCCCCTCACGTCCTTGTCGTAGCTGGCCTTGTCGCCCTCCGCCGCCGCGGTGACCGCGCCGTCGATCAGCGCGTCCATATCCTTGGACTGGTAGCTCATGGTGTTGAAGATCGAATTCTTGCCGTGATAGCACCAGATGAAGAAGTACTCGGGATAATCGAGCCATCCCGAGAACACGTTGGTGTAGAGCGGAAGCACTTTCTTGTTGAGCTCGGTGCGCCAGGTCGCGCCCGGGATCTTGTTGATCGTACACTTGATGCCGATCTGGGCGAGGCTCTCCTGCGTCAGCACGCAGAGCGGCTCGTTGACGCCGGCGAACCCGAGATCGAACGAGAGCGTGGTGTCGAAACCGTTGGGATAGCCGGCCTCCGCCATCAGCGCCTTGGCCTTGGCGATGTCGGTGTTGAACTTGTGCGGCTGCGGCCACGCCACCTCGGTCGGCGCGCCGGCGGCGGCGCCGTACATCGGCTTGGCAAGGCCGAACAGCACGGCGTCCATGATCTTCTGGTAGGGCAACGCGTAAGCGACGGCCTGGCGCACCTTCAGATTATCGAAGGGCGGGGTCTTCACGTTCATGCCGATATACTGAATGCCGTTGGAATACGGCGTCGACACGATGTTGAGCTTGCCGATGTTCTTGAGCTCAACGAAATCCTTGTTGGGCAGGTCATATGAAATATCGGCATCGCCGCGCTCGAGCAGCGCGCGCCGGTTGCCGGCGGAGGGGACCATGCGCCACACGATGCGCCGCACCTTCGGCAGCGGGCCGCCCGTCCACTTGTCGTTGCGTTCGAGAACGACCTCGGTGCCGGCGTTCCAGCTCACCACGCGATAGGCGCCGCTGCCGGCGGTATTCTGCTTGGTGTATTCGAGACCCCAGGGGTCTTTCTCGGTGGCGTTCTTCTTGACCAGCTCCGAGTTGTAGACCGCAGGCACGATCACCGCGAGATCAGGCACCGTGAGACGGTCCTTGCGCAGGAAGTCGACACGGATGGTGTTGTCGTCCACGACGACGAACTGCTCGGGTTTCGACAGCGAGCCCGCTCCCATCTGGAAGGTGGGAAAGCCGCCGACGGTGACGGCGCGATCGAGCGACCACTTGACGTCCTTGGCCGTGACCGGCGTGCCGTCGTGAAAGACCGCCTTCTTCTTCAGTTTGAAGGTGACCGACATGTCGCCGACGTTCATGTCGTCGGCGAGCTCCATCTTGAACTTGTCGCGATCGTAATACTGCGTTCCGTTCTCCAGCGTCTTCATCTCGTGGCTGATGAGCCGGTCGTAACAATTCCACGACACCTCGTAGCCGGGGACATTGGTGCCGACGCCATGGATGTCGATATTGTTGGGGCCGCTCTCGGACACGATGAGCAAGGTCTCCTGGCGCGCCTGCGCCTTGGCCGGAGACCACACCGCCGGTGCCGCCGGCAGGACGCCGCCCGCCGCAAGGGCGGTCATCGATTTCAGGAATTCGCGACGCTTCATGCCAACCTCCAATCGGAACGTGCCCGACGCAGGTTCCGCAAAGGTCGTGCCAGGAACGCGGACGCCCGCGTATTCTCCGTTAACCGGCTGACTTTGATGTTAAATCCAGGCGGGGGCGGGCCGGCAGGCGATCGGCAGCACCGCAAAGCGTTGCATACAATTCGCCAAAGCGCGCCTAATCGCTAAGCAGCGTCGGCGCGCGGCGCGCGGCGAAAGCACCGACTTTTCGGGGACCGGGGCGGCGAAGACAGCCTATGCGATCGGCAAGACGGCGCTCGAAACTTCAGCGATTGCCCAACAAATGGGCGCACGTGCGCCGGTGTTCGCGGTGGCCGCGCCCCCCGCTGAGACGACATCAGGACCCCCGATGCGCCGCCCCAGTGCGTGCGGCCTGCGCGAATTCCATTTCGGCGCGCCCCAAACTCAAGGCCTTGGTTTGGCACGTCCATTGCTAATTCGCTGGCGGGCTGCCGGCGCCGGGCGCCGGCCCGACGATGGAGCGCGCCGCCATGTCCAGTTTTGACAACCCGTTCGATCCCGACCGCCGGCTCGCGCGAGCGGGATGCGGCTGCGGGGCGCATCGCAGCCAGGCCGAGCACGACGCCGCACAGCGGCAGCTTCAATGCGCGGCGGTCGAGAGCGAGGACCAGCGCTACCAGGGCGTCGTCGCCTCGGCGGTCATGCGTGCGGTATTCCCGCGCGATGCCGCGCGCCGCGCATTCCTCAAGTCGGTCGGCGCGTCGACCGCGCTCGCCGCGCTCTCCCAGTTCTTTCCGCTCAAGACCGCGACCGAGGTGTTCGCGCAGGGCGGCGCGATCGAGAAGAAGGACCTCAAGGTCGGGTTCATTCCGATCACCTGCGCCACGCCGATCATCATGGCGCACCCCATGGGCTTCTACAGCAAGCACGGCTTGAACGTGGAGGTGATCAAGACCGCCGGCTGGGCGGTCATCCGCGACAAGACCCTCAACAAGGAATACGACGCCGCCCACATGCTTTCGCCGATGCCGATCGCGATCACGCTCGGCGCCGGCTCAACGCCGATCCCGTACACCATGCCGGCGGTCGAGAACATCAACGGCCAGGCCATCACGCTCGCGGTGAAGCACAAGGACAAGACCGACCCGAAGTCGTGGAAAGGGCTCAAGTTCGCGGTGCCGTTCGACTATTCGATGCACAACTACCTGCTGCGGTACTACGTCGCCGAGCACGGTATCGATCCCGACCAGGACATCCAGATCCGCGCGGTGCCGCCGCCGGAGATGGTGGCGAACCTGCGTGCCGACAACATCGACGGCTTCCTGGCTCCCGATCCGGTCAATCAGCGCGCGGTCTATGACGGCGTCGGCTACATCCACATTCTGTCAAAGGACATCTGGGACCGGCATCCGTGCTGCGCCTTCGCCGCTTCCAAGGAATTCGTCACCGGCTCGCCGAATACCTACGCCGCTCTGCTCAAGGCGATCATCGACGCCACCGCGTTCGCGAGCAAGCAGGAGAACCGCAAGCAGATCGCGGAAGCGATCGCGCCGGCGAACTATCTCAACCAGCCCGTGACCGTGGTCGAGCAGGTGCTCACCGGCACATTCGCCGACGGGCTCGGCAACGTGAGGCGGGTTCCCGACCGCATCGATTTCGATCCCTTCCCCTGGGAATCGTTTGCCGTGTGGATCATGACCCAGATGAAGCGCTGGGGACAGATCAAGGGCGAGATCGACTATTCCGGCGTCGCCAAGCAGGTGTTCCTCGCAACCGACACCACCCGGCTGATGAAGGAAGTCGGACTCACCCCGCCCGCCACGACGTCGAAGACCTTTGTGGTCATGGGCAAGACCTTCGATCCCGCCAAGCCTGAGGACTACATCAAGAGCTTCAAGATCAAGCGGGCCTGAGACATGGGCGCCGCAAGGACTGCAGCCATCGGCGCGCCGCCGCACGCGGCCCGCGATTGCAGGGGCGCCGCATGAGCGCGCCGCTATGGCTGCGCGCGGCCGTCGTCTCGGTCGTGCTGTTCATCGCTTTCATCCTGGCCTGGCATGTCGCCACGCGCGGCGCGGGGCCGGTCGCACGCATGGACCCGGAATACGCCAAGCTCATGGGGGCGACCGCGACCGAGGGCAAGTCGGCCATGCCTGGCCCGCTCGAGGTCGGGGCCAAGCTGTGGGAGCACCTGCAGCACCCGTTCTACGACAACGGGCCGAACGACAAGGGCATCGGTATCCAACTCGCCTATTCGATCGCCCGCGTCACCGCGGGCTATCTGCTCGCGGTCGCGGTCGCGATCCCGATCGGCTTTCTCATCGGCATGTCGCCGCTGATGAGCCGGGCGCTCGACCCCTTCATCCAGGTGCTCAAGCCGATCTCGCCGCTGGCCTGGATGCCGCTCGCGCTCTACACCATCAAGGATTCCAGCCTGTCGTCGATCTTCGTGATCTTCATCTGCTCGGTCTGGCCGATGCTGCTCAATACCGCATTCGGAGTCGCGGCGGTGCGCAAGGAGTGGCTCAACGTCGCGCGCACGCTCGAGGTCGGCACGTTCCGGCGCGCCTTCACCATCATCCTGCCGGCGGCGGCGCCGACCATCCTGACCGGCATGCGCATTTCCATCGGCATCGCGTGGCTGGTGATCGTGGCCGCCGAGATGCTCGTCGGCGGCACCGGCATCGGCTATTTCGTCTGGAACGAATGGAACAATCTCTCGATCACCAACGTGATCACTGCGATCCTGGTGATCGGGATCATCGGGATGCTGCTCGATCAGATTCTCGCCCGCATCACGCGGCTGGTGACGTTTCCGGAGTGACGGTCGTGGTGATGGGCAATGTCTCTCCGTCGTCATTGCCGGGCTTGACCCGGCAATCCATCCCATTTTCGCAAGAAGATGGATGCGCGGGTCGAGCCCGCGCATGACGGAGGGACGGACGGATCCGATGACCGACAAGTTCATCTCCATCGAAGGGATCACCAAGCGCTTTGCGGCGCCGGGCGGCGGCAGCACGATCGTGTTCGACGATCTGTGGCTGTCGATGGCGCGCGGCGAGTTCGTCTGCATCATCGGCCATTCCGGCTGCGGCAAGACCACCGTGCTCAACATCCTCGCCGGGCTCGACGTGCCGTCCGCGGGCGCGGTGATCGTCGACAACGAGGCGATCGAGGGACCGAGCCTCGACCGCGCGGTGATCTTCCAGAGTCACGCGCTGCTGCCGTGGCTCACGGTGATGGGCAACGTCACCTATGCGGTGGCGTCGAAGTGGCGCTTCATGAGCAAGGAAAACCTTCACCGCCAGGCGCAGAAATTCATCGACCTCGTCGGTCTCACCGGGGCCGAGCACAAGCGCCCGTCGGAGCTGTCCGGCGGCATGAAGCAGCGGGTCGGCATCGCGCGCGCTCTCTCGATCGAGCCCAAGATCATGCTGATGGACGAGCCGTTCTCCGCGCTCGACGCGCTCACCCGGGGCACGTTGCAGGACGAGGTGCGGCGCATCTGCACCGAGACCGGTCAGACCGTGTTCATGATCACCCATGACGTCGACGAGGCGATCTATCTGGCCGACCGCGTGCTGCTGATGACCAACGGGCCCAACGCCGTTCTGGCCGAGATCGTCGAAAACCCCCTGCCCAAGCGACGGCGGCGCGAGGACGTTCATCGTCACCCGCTGTATTACGGCGTGCGCAACCACATCATCGATTTCCTGGTGACCCGGAGCAAGAATTTCGCCGGGGAGATGAGGGACAAGAACTATGATCGCCGGGCGGTGCCCGTGGTGCGGCCGGGTGCGCCGCCGGGGGAGCCTGCTCGACCCGCATCATCCGATACGACGGACCCGACTCCCGCGGCCGCTTCCGAAGCGCAGGTGACGCCGGCGCGGCCCGGCCTGATCCAGGGCGGCCGGGCGTGATCGTTCCCCGCCCATACCCAAGAGAGGACCAAGGAGGCATCACATGACCCGTGCCGATCTCACGGAAAAAATCCTCGATATCAAGCGCGAGAAAGGATGGAGCTGGAAATACATTCACGAGAAGATCGGCGGCACGTCGCCGGTGCTGCTGGTGGGTGCGCTGCTAGGCCAGATGAAGCTGACCAAGCCGCAGGTGGCGAACGCCGCCGAGCTGTTCGGCCTGTCGAAGTCCGAAGGTGCGATGCTCAACGAGGTGCCGATGCGCGGCGCGGGCGTGCCGATGCCGCCGACCGACCCACTGATCTACCGCTTCTACGAGCTGGTCATGGTGAACGGGCCGGCCTGGAAGGCGCTGATCGAGGAGGAGTTCGGCGACGGCATCATGTCGGCGATCGATTTCGACATGCAGATCGAACGGCTGCCAAATCCGAAGGGCGACCGCGTCAAGATCACCATGTCGGGCAAATTCCTCCCGTTCAAATATTACGGGAATTCCGGCAACGTGCCGGAATACGGCTTCAAGGAAGAGTAAGCCCAGCCTCTCAATTGGTCATTCCGGCCGGGCCGCGATAGCGGCAAGGGCTGGAATCCATAACCACCAAACGGAACTATGGATTCCGGGCTCGCGCCACCGATCTCGGGTTTACCCAAGATCGGCCCTCTATGGAGCCCAAGTCGGGTAAACCCGACTTGGGTGGCGCGCCCCGGAATGACGAGGCATAATTGTGCGGGTCGGTATGCGCGCTATTCGGCTGCCTGCGCGGAGCCGTAGGCCTCCGCGATCATGAAGCTGGACAGAGTCGAGTAGGCCGCGGTCCAGGCGGAGGCCGCCTCCGACGTCCACTGCGGCCCCAGTCCGCGCTCCAACGTCCACAACAACGCCGCGCCGACGACGGGGTAGTGCTCGGGCCGGGCGCCGTAGTCGACGTGACGCTTGGCGAGCGCGCTTGCCGCCGGGAGGATGCTGGGCAGATCGGAAAGGCCGCGGACCACGACCGCCAGCATGGCGATGAGCTTGCGGCGCTGCTCGGCCATGTCGCCCTGGAACAGCGGCTTGACCGTGGGGGCGACCTCGAACAACCGATCGTAGAAAATCTCCGCCGCCTTGTCGGCGATCGGCGCAACCTGGCCGAATGTGTGCTGAACGAGCGTAACCTGTTCCGGAGTCATGGCACGAACCCTGCTGCCTTTGCTATGCCGCCTCGATGAAGCGATGCCGCTCGTAGAGGAACTCGAGCACGCGCTGACGGCATTTGAGGTAGGTCGGACTCGACGCCACTTCGAGCCGACGCCGCGGCCGCGCCAACGGCACGTCCAGCACCTCGCCGATGCGCGCGGCGGGACCATTGGTCATCATCACGATGCGATCCGACAGCAGGACGGCTTCATCGACGTCGTGGGTGATCATCAGCACGGTGTTGCGCAGCTTCTGATGGATCGCCATGACCGAATCCTGCAGGTGCGCGCGCGTGAGCGCGTCGAGCGCGCCGAACGGCTCGTCGAGCAGCAGCACCTTCGGCTCCATGGCGAGCGCGCGGGCCAGGCCCACCCGCTGCTTCATGCCGCCGGAAATCTCCGCCGGCCGCTTGTCCTTGGCGTGCGCCATCTGCACCAGCTCGAGATTGTGCATGGTCCAGGCGCGGCGTTCCGTGCGTGACTTGGTGGCGGAAAAGACCTTGTCGACCGCAAGCCGCACGTTGTCGTAGACGGTGAGCCACGGCAGCAGCGAATGGTTCTGGAACACGACGGCGCGGTCTGGACCGGGCTCGTTGACCTCGCGCTCCTCCAGCAGCACGCCGCCATTGGTGGCGCGCGCGAGGCCCGCCACGATGTTGAGCAGCGTGGTCTTGCCGCAGCCGGAATGGCCGATCATCGAGACGAATTCGCCTTTGTCGATGCCGAGCGTGATGTCCTTGAGCACCTCGGTCTCGGCGGAGCCGCGGATGAAGGTCTTATCGATGTGATCGAGCTTGAGATAGGACGTCATGTCGCGATCGCTCTTAGTTGGCGGCGGTGCCGTGGGTGACGGCGGTGGAGATGCCGGCCACGATGCGATCGAGCACGAAGCCGATCACGCCGACATAGACGAGGGCCAGGATGATCTCGCTGATATGCGAGGAGTTCCACGCGTCCCAGATGAAGAAGCCGATGCCGACGCCGCCGATCAGCATCTCGGCTGCGACGATGGCGAGCCAGGACAGGCCGATGCCGATGCGCAGCCCGGTGAAGATATAGGGGGCCGCCGACGGCACCATGATCTTCCAGAAGAACTCGAGGTGATTGAGCCGCAGCACCTGCGCCACGTTGCGGTAGTCCTGCGGAATGTTGCGGATACCGACCGCGGTGTTGATGATGATCGGCCAGATCGCGGTGATGAAGATGACGAAGATCGCCGAGGGCTGGCCGTTGCGGAAAGCGGCGAGAGAGAGCGGCAGCCACGCCAGCGGCGGCACCGTGCGCAGCACTTGAAAGATCGGGTCGAGCCCGCGCATGGCCCAGGTCGATTGCCCGACCAGCGTGCCGAGCGCGACGCCGACGAAACAGGCCAGCAGGTAGCCGAACGCCACCCGCTGCAGGCTGGCCGACAGGTGCCAGAACAGGCCCTTGTCGAGCCCGCCACGATCGAAGAACGGGTCGACGATCAGCTCCCAGGTGTCGGCGAGAACGCGCGACGGCGGCGGCAAGGTCGAGCCGGCACGCCGGCAGAGCAGCTCCCAGATCAGCAACGCGACCGCGATGACCACGACCGGCGGCACGACCCGCTCGGCGACCTTTCCGAGCACCATCCTGGTCCGCGTCGCAAGCGCCGGTCGTTTCGGCGGCAGCGGAACGACCTTCGCGGTCGTGGCCGGCGTCACGGTCGCGGGTTCGGCTTTCATGAGCGGCATGTTCATGATTTGGTGTCCCCGGTCAGATGTCTCCCGCGAGCGACGTTCAGCCGATTTCAGCACGCTTGATCGCCAGGCTCTTGAGGTAGGCACGCGGATCCTCGGGATCGAACACCTTGCCGTCGAAGAAGGTCTCCTTGCCGCGCGAGGTCGAGGTCGGGATCTGGTCGGCGGGAATGCTCAGGTCCTTGGCGGCGTCGCGCCAGAGGTCCTCGCGGTTGACCTTCTTGATCAGCGCCTTGGCGTCGACATCGGGCTCGAACTTGCCCCAGCGGATGTCCTCGGTGATGAACCATAGGTCGTGGCTCTGGAACGGATACGAGGCGAAATCGCGCCAGTACTTCATGATGTGCGGGCTGTTCTCGACCACCTTGCCCGGGATGCCGTAATCGAATTTCCCCTTCATGCGATCGGTCACGTCCTCGACCGGGCAGTTGATCCATTGGCGCTTGGCGCAGATAGCGGCTACTTCCTCGCGGTTCTCCATCTTCTCGCACCACATCTGCGCTTCCATCGTCGCCATCAGCAGCGCCTTCGCCGCGTTCGGATATTTGTCGACATAGGCAGCGCGCAGCCCGAGCGATTTTTCCGGATGCTTGTTCCATAGCTCGCCGGTCGTGATCGCGGTGTAGCCGATGTTCTGGTGAATGAGTTGCAGGTTCCACGGTTCACACACGCAGAAGCAGTCCATGGTGCCGACCTTCATGTTCGCCACCATTTGCGGCGGCGGCACCACGATGGTCTCGATGTCCTTGTCGGGGTCGATGCCGCCGGCAGCGAGCCAGTAACGGATCCAGAGGTCGTGGGTGCCGCCGGGAAAAGTCATCGCTGCCTTCACGGACTTGCCCGCGGCTTTCTTCTTGTCGAGCGCTTCCTTGAACGGCTTGGTGTCGAGCCCGATCCGCTGCTCCGCATACTCCTTGCCGACCGAAATGCACTGGCTGTCCAGGTTGAGCCGGGCCAGGATGTACATCGGCGTCGGCACATTGTTCTGCGTCACCTTGCCGGCGGAGATGAGGTAAGGCATCGGGGTGAGGATATGCGCGCCGTCGATGCCGTTGCCTTCGGACCCCAGCACGAGGTTGTCGCGGGTGGCGCCCCACGAGGCCTGCTTTTGCACCTCGACATCGGGCATGCCGTATTTGGCGAAGATTCCTTTTTCCTTGGCGACGAACAGCGGCGCCGCATCGGTGAGCGCGATGAAGCCGAGATTGGCCTTTTTCACCTCCGGCCCGGCCGCCTGCGCGATGTGAGCGCCGCCGGGAAATTTTGCCTGTAAGGCGCCGAGCAAAGCGGCGGTGCCGGCGGTTGCCTTCAGCAGGGCGCGGCGGCTCAGTCCGCGGGGGGACTTCGTTCCCTTGATTCCAGTGGTGGTCATTTGGTTCGTCGTCCTCTCGACATGTTTCCTGACGCCCGCGCGCTCCGCTGCTTGCGGTCGACCAAATAAAAAAGCCGCCCCCGGACGCTCGAAAGCGTCTGTCCTCAGGGCGGCGGCGTTGCCTGTCCGGTCCGCAATAAGACCTTGTGTCGCCGTCAGCGCTGACGGCCGTACTCAGCACTTGCTTTACAAGCTTCGTGCCAACTTGCGCCGGCGGCGCAAGTGACCGTCATATCAAGCAGATAGCCCGCCCGGGGTGGACCATCGCGTGGGCGGCGACGAGACCCGACTGCCCGCAATCGAGGCCATGCCTGCAAACACTTTGTGCAGCGCAAAATCCCGAACACATCATCCCGCCCGCCGGATCGCCCAGCTTTCGAGATGGGCGGAGATCGCACCGGGGTCGAAGGGCGGTCCGGCGAAGGCGCCGATTCCATCGGCGGGCTCACCCGAAACCGCGGGCTTCGCGCCCACGATCGCCGCGTCGTAGAGGTCGGGACGGAACACCGCCTTGGCGGCGGCCAGCAGTTCCGCCGACAGCGGCGCCTGCCCCCAGCGCACCATCTGGGCATAGAGCCACGCCGCCTGTACCGGGTCGGGACGCGCGGCGCCTTTGCGGCCGACGAGGAGGTAGCGGTCGCTCACCCGCGTCGTGCCATCGGGCGCGATCTTCATGCGGCCGTCGAGCGTGCGGCGGATCACTTCCGGGGCGACGCCGATGCGATCGGGCATGGCGAGGAGCGTTGCCACCTCGTCGCGGTGGGCCTCATCCTCGATGAAGGCGGCCGCGCGGCCGTGGGCGCGCACCAGCCGCAACAGCGTGTCGGGGTGCTCCTGCGCCCAGCGAGTCGCGCACCGCGA
This sequence comes from uncultured Alphaproteobacteria bacterium, assembly GCA_963725065.1. Taxonomy (GTDB): domain Bacteria; phylum Pseudomonadota; class Alphaproteobacteria; order Rhizobiales; family Xanthobacteraceae; genus VAZQ01. Next base: position 17,249 of record CAVRXD010000043.1, on the reverse strand, counting down.
GCACCTTCTCGGCCGCGCGCAGCAGGATCTCGGACACGAAATGCAGGATGAAACCGACGCCGAGGTCGACGGCGACCGAATTCCACGGCGCACCCACGCAGAACCCGTCGACGTGTCCGTTGGCCAGACTTTCGACCATGTAGGGCGGCGGCAGCACGACCAGATGAACATCCTCGTCGGGATCGACGCCTCCGGCTGCCATCCAGAAGCGCAGATGATAATTGTGGGTCGAGAATGGGAAGGTCATCCCGAAGGTGAGCGGTTGCTCGCCCCTGGCCTTGCGCGCGGCGACCACGCGGGCGAGCGCGCGCGCCGATACGATGGGATCGACAATGCTTCCGTCCGCCGCCGCGGCGATGGCGGCGTAAAGGGCGGGCGACACCGTGATGGCGTTGCCGTTCACCCCCAGGCCGAACGGTGCCACGATCGGCACCTTGACGTGGCCGAGGCCGAGGCTGGATGCGATCGCAACCGGCGCCAGCAGATGCGCGGCATCGAACAAGCCGATATTGAGCTTGTCGCGCACGTTCGACCACGACACCTCGCGCACGAGCTCGACATCAAGCCCCTCGGCAGCGGCGAAGCCCTTGTCGACCGCAACGATCAGCGCGGCCGCATCGGCCAGCGGGATGAACCCGATCCGCAATCGCGTTTGGCTTGCGGTCATCGCAACAGCTCCGCGGCCGTGACCACCGACTGGGCGACCTCGGCGATCTTCTTGTTCTCGTTCATCGCGGTCTTGCGCAGCAGCACGTAAGCCGCCTCCTCGTTGAGGTTGCGCGCTTTCATGAGAATGCCCTTGGCGCGATCGATCACCTTGCGCTCTTCCAGCGCGGTGCGCGTGCGCTCGAGCTCGTCGCGCAGGCGAGCAAAGGAATTGAAGCGCGAGATGCAGAGATCGAGAATGTTCTTGACGCGCGCCTTCTGCAGCCCGCCGACGATGTAGGCGGAGACACCGGCATCGACTGCGGCCTCGATCGAGGCCGTGTCGCTCTGATCGACGAACATGGCGACCGGCCGCTTCACCGCCCGGCTGACCTGAAACATCTGCTCCAGCACGTCACGGCTGGGATTTTCGAGGTCGATCAGGATGACGTCGGGGTCGATGGCGTAGATGCGCGCCAGCAGATGCGACATCTCATCGACGCGCACCACGTGGACGTGGCCGGCTTCGCGTAATCCGTCTTCCAGGATCGCCGCGCGGATCGGGTTCTCGTCGACGATGACGATCTTGAGCGAGGACTGCATGCGCGCCGGGCACGCTTCAAGCACCGTGCCAACAGCGGTCGCGAGCTAAATGTCCCGCCCTATCAGGGGCGTGACCGCCTGGGCGGCGGCCATCCCGCGACCGGAAACGTCGCCGTGGCGCAATCTTGGGCAGCCCGCCCAGCAAGCATGCAGCCGATGCGCAGTGCTCCGGGGCGGAACTCTGATCTCCGAGAAAGCGCAAAAATCTCTGCGAATCCAAGGATGTCCACAGGAGATCCTTTCCGCATCGTCGCGAATCACCCTTTATGTCCGCGCGTCCACCCGAATCGGGGGAAGAAGGCGTGGCTCGCATGCGCTTCCACGCGGACCTGCACGTCCACTCGAAATATTCACGCGCGACCAGCCGCGACCTCGATCTCGAGCATCTCGCCGCATGGGCGGGCCGCAAGGGCATCGGTGTCGTCGCCACCGGCGACTTCACCCATCCCGCCTGGTGCGCCGAGCTCAAGCAAAAGCTGGTCCCCGCCGAGCCCGGCCTCTACCGCCTGCGCGACGACATCGAGCAGGCGGTGGCGCAGACGCTGCCGCCGGCGTGCCGCACGCCGGTGCGGTTCATGCTCGAGGTGGAAATCTCGACCATCTACAAGAAGGGCGACCGTACCCGCAAAGTCCATCACCTGATCTATGCGCCCGATTTCGAGACCGTCGATCGCATGTCGGCACGGCTGGCGCGTATCGGCAACATCGCCTCCGACGGCCGACCTATTCTCGGACTCGATTCCCGCGATCTGCTGGAGATCGCGCTCGAAGCCGGTCCCCATGCCTATCTGGTGCCGGCACATATCTGGACGCCGTGGTTCGCGGCGCTCGGATCGCAATCCGGCTTCGACTCGATCGTCGACTGTTACGGCGATCTCGCCGATCGCATCTTCGCGGTGGAAACCGGGCTGTCCTCCGATCCGGCGATGAACTGGCGGGTGTCGTTTCTCGACCGCTATCGTCTCACCTCCAGCTCCGATGCCCATTCGCCGGGCAAGCTCGGGCGCGAGGCCACCATCTTCGAGTGCGAGCGCGATTACTTCGCCATCAAGCACGCGCTCGAGAGCGGCCACGGCTACGTCGGCACGGTCGAGTTCTTCCCCGAGGAGGGGAAGTATCATCTCGACGGCCATCGCAAATGCGAGGTGCGGCTCTCTCCGAAGGAGACGCTCGCCCATGGCGGCCTTTGTCCGGTCTGCGGCCAGCCGCTGACGATCGGGGTCGAGCACCGGGTCGAGGTGCTCGCCGACCGCAGCGACGGACAGGCAGCGCCGCCATCGACCGCCGGCGCGGTCTCGAGCCTGGTGCCGCTGCCCGAGATCCTTTCCGAGCTCACCGCCACCGGCACGGCCTCGCGCGCGGTCGCGCACGGCTACGACCAGGCGATCGCCAAGCTGGGCCCCGAGCTCTCCATCCTGCAGTCGGTGCCGGTCGAGGACATCGCCCATGCCGGCTCGGCGATCCTCGCCGAAGCGATCGCACGCCTGCGCAGCGGCCATGTCATCCGCGATGCCGGCTATGACGGCGAATACGGCGTCATCCGCCTGTTCGAGGAGAACGAGCTCAGGCGGCTGACCGGCGGCGGCATGCTGTTCGATGCGCCGGTCTCGAAGCGGAAGCCTGCCGAAGCGGTCAAGGCCGTCGCGCCCCCCTCGTCGGTCGCGACGGACGAGGCGCCGGTCAAGCCGGCGCGGCCGCGGCTGCGCATCGTCTCCGACCGGACCAGCAGCACCGTGCCCGGCATCCTCGCGCAGCTCGATGAGGATCAGCGCGCGGCAGCCGACATCGTGGACGGACCGCTGCTGATCGTCGCGGGCCCGGGTTCGGGGAAAACCCGCACCCTCACCTATCGAATCGCCCATCTGGTCGCCGAGCGCGGCGCCGCCGCGGAGAGCTGCCTCGCCATCACCTTCACCCGCCGCGCTGCCGGCGAGATGCGCGAGCGGCTTGCACGCCTGCTCCCCAACAGCACGGACAAGGTCGCCATCCACACCTTCCACTCGCTCGGCCTCGCGATCCTGCGCGAGCATTGGAGCGCGGCCGGCCTCGGTCCGGCCTTTCGGGTCGCGGGAGAGACCGAGCGCATCGCGCTGCTCGCCGAGACACTCGGACTCAGCGCGCACAAGGCAGAGCGGTTGCTGCGCGCGATCTCCCGGGAGAAGCGGACGCAGAGCTGGGCTGGCGCCGAGGCAACGGAGGCAAGAGCGGCCTATGCGCGCGCGATGGCGTGGTGCAACTGGATCGACTTCGACGATCTCGTCGCGCTTGCGGTCCGCGTCCTGGTGTCGGATCCGCACATCGCCGAGTTCTATCGCCGCCGCTGGCGGTGGATCTCGGTCGACGAATTCCAGGATGTCGACGAGCAGCAATACCGGCTGCTGACCCTGCTGGCGCCGCCCGACGGCAACCTGTGCGCGATCGGCGACCCCAACCAGGCGATCTACGGCTTTCGTGGTGCCGATGCATCCTGCTTCGACCGCTTTCGGCAGGATTACCCGGCGGTCCGGACCGTACGCCTTGCGCGCAACTATCGCTCGACCGGCACCATCGTCAGCGCCTCCTCACAGGTCATTGCACCGCGACCGAATGAGCCGGTCGCCGAAATCGTGCGCGACATGCACGAGCGCATCGCCATCCAGGTCGCGGCCACGGAGCGGGCCGAGGCCGAGTCGGTGGTGAAGACAATCGAGCACATGATCGGAGGCCACACCTTTTTCTCGATCGACAGCGGACGCGCCGGACCCGGCCCGCAAGCGAGCAGATCGTTCGCTGACTTCGCCGTGCTGTACCGCACCGACGCGCAGTCGGCGACGCTGTGCGAGGCGCTCGACCGGTCCGGCATGCCCTACCAGAAGCAGTCCCACACGGCCCTCGCAGAGGAACCGGCCGTGCGCGCACTACTGCAGGAACTCGGCGACGGCAGCGGCGCGACGGCGCTGGCGGATGACCTGCAGGCGGCTGCACACCGGCTGGGGGAACGCGGCGACGCCGGCGCAGGCGCGACCGTCGGCATGGCGCTGCAGCGCCTCATGGCGCTCGCCGAACGGTGCGGCCACGAGCGCGCGCGCTTCGCGGACGCCGCCGCGCTGACCACAGACGCAGAATTCTGGGATGCGCGCGCCGACCGCGTGTCGCTGATGACCCTGCATGCCGCCAAGGGCCTCGAGTTTGCGGTCGTCTTCATTGTCGGACTCGAGGACGGCCTGCTGCCGCTGCATTGGAGCGAGCCCGACGACGCGGCGACGGCGGAAGAGCGCCGCCTGTTCTATGTCGGCATGACCCGGGCCAAGGACCGGCTGATCCTCAGCCGCGCGCGCCAGCGCCATTGGCGCGGCCGCCCGCACACGCTCGAGCCATCACCGTTCCTCCGCGACATCGAAAACGAGCTGGTGAAGCACCAGCCGATGCAGGGCGCGCGCGCCAAGCGCGAAGACCGGCAGTTGAAGCTGTTCTAAAGCGCGAACCCGGTCAGGCTCACGAGCAGGATGCCGGAGCGACCTCGGCCCACAGCCGGCCGGAGCCGCCGCGCGTCGACAGCACACGCACGCAGGCGCCGTTCGGGAGCCGGCTCTGCAGCTTGCTCTGATCGTTGGTCGTCCCTTGCGGCTCCGACCAGACCGGCAGCATGATTTGTGCGCTCAACACCGTGCCCGGCGGCGGCAACGATGTGTCCGAGATCGTATACCCGTTGAAATGCGCCACCCAGGCCCCGGACTGCCGGCGGCTCAACGCGACCCAGCCGTAGTGCTCTTTAGTGCCGGGAGCACCGAACACGGCCGCCGACTGGAGCTGCGAGCGGCGGGATGAATCCGGCTGCGCACCGGCCGGGGCCGGGCCATGGACGGCATCGGCCGTCGTGGCATTCGCGGTCTCGGCTGCCGCAGGCGCCGGATGTTCGGGGGTGAGCGCCGCGTGAAAAATGGTGCGCGCGTCCGGATCGCCTTCGCCGCAAAGCTTGTCGAACTCGTTCACTTCCTTCCTGAGCAGGCTGCGCTTGGTTTCAGGCGCGACGCTCCGCTCCATGGTGGCGACGATGTTGCTCCTGAGCTTCTGGCAGGTGACGTCGGTCGAGAAATAATTCTGGTAAGCAGCAAAGGTGCCGGCGGCGGCGGCGGGAATCCCGAGCGCTGCGCCGGCAATCTGCAACACTTTGACCAAGTTTTCCCCGGCCATGGCACCTCTCCGGTCGTGGGCTTACGACCATGCCGCGATGGCGCAAAGATGGCAACTGAAGGACTGGTAAGGAACACCGTGGGCCCCACGGCGAGAGCGGCACGCGCAGATTAGAATCAAAGGCTTGCACGTCTCGACGGGCCGGGAGAGCGTGCGAGTGAACGAAGGCAACGCGCCGCGGGCGGCCCTTTCCCGGCCGGTCCCGGCCAACCAGAAGGAGCGCGATCGTGACCATGTTCGTTGTCGCCCATGGCGCCTGGTCGGCCGGCTGGGCCTGGAAGAAAATGCGCCCTCTGCTGCGGGCCGCCGGCCACGAGCTGTGGACGCCGACCTATACCGGCCTCGGCGAACGCGCACATCTGGCGAGCTCGGCGATCGATCTCGATACCCACATTGCTGATGTGACCGGCGTACTGGAGATGGAGGATCTGCGCGACGTCGTGCTGATCGCGCACAGCTACGGCGGCATGGTGGCAACCGGCGTCGCCGACCGCGCGCGCGAACGCATCGCGCAGCTGGTCTACCTCGACGCGTTCGTCCCCCACGACGGCCAGAGTCTGTTCGACCTGCAACCGGCGGACGCCCGCGTGCGCATGCGCGAGCTTGCCCGCACCGACGGCGAGGGCTGGCGTCTGCCGCCGACGCAGATGCCGGCCGACACACCCGATGCCGACGTGGCCTGGGCGTCGGGCCGCCGGCGGCCGCAGCCGATCAGGACGTTCGAGCAACCTCTTCGTCTCGCCGGCAACGCCGCGCCGCCTCCCCGCAGTTACATCTATTGCCAACGAAGCGCTCCGGCGGACGTGTTCCGCCAGTTCGCTGAGCGCGCCCAACGCGAAAGCGGCTGGCGCTATTTCGAGGTGGACGCCAGCCATAACCCGCACATCACCGCGCCGCAGGCACTGCTGGATCTGCTGGCGAAGATCGCATCGACGGCGGCCTAGTCCGTCCAAGGAATTGCGCAAGCCGATCGGAATTCGCGCTAAATTGAAGGCACACAAAGCAATAGCGAGGGAGAGACGGACATGGATATCGGCTTCATCGGGCTCGGCCAGATGGGCTTCCACATGGCCCGCCGGCTGGTCGAGGCCGGCCACGGGGTGACCGTGTTCGACACGCGGCGTGAGGCGGTCGACCGGCTCATCGCGCTCGGCGCGCGCGCCGCCGGCTCGCCGCGCACCATGGCCGACCAGGTCGAGACCGTGATGGCGAGCCTGCCCACGCCCGACATCGTGCTCGCGGTCGCAACGGGCGCCGACGGCGTGATCGAAGGCAAGCGCGTGCGCCGCTTCGTCGACCTCTCGACCACCGGCGCGGTCATGGCCAAGCGCATCTTCGAAGCGCTCAAGGCGAAGAACATCGTGCAGATCGACTGCCCCGTGAGCGGCGGCGTCACCGGCGCGGCGAAGGGCACGCTGGCGTTGATGGTGTCGGGCCCGCGCGCGGAGGTCAACGCAATCGAGCCGCTGCTTCCGGCCATCGGCAAGACCTTTCTCATCAGCGAGCAGCCGGGCGCCGGACAGACCATGAAGCTCTGCAACAACTACCTGTCGGCGGCGGCCATGACTGCGACGTCCGAAGCGATGGTGATGGGGGTCAAGGCGGGCCTCGATCCCCGCATCATGCTCGACGTGATCAATTCCGGCACCGGCCGCAACACCGCGACCGAGGACAAGTTCGGGCGCGTCGTCCTGCCGCGCGCGTTCAATCTCGGCTTCACCGTGGGATTGATGACCAAGGACCTCAAGCTGTGCCTGTCCGAGGGCAAGGCGCTGGGCGTGCCGATGGACGTGGCCGAAGCGGTCACGCGGCTGCTGCAGACCGCCTGCGACGAGAACGGGCCGGACAAGGATCTCAGCACCGTGGTGCAGCCGGTCGAGCGTCGCGCCGGCGTCGAAGTGCGCGCACCGCACGAGGGTGCCCCGCTCGGGAAGTGAGCCGCGCTCACGGACCACGCGCGAGCCACGACGGAGTACAATCATGAGCGAGGACGTCCACGAGATCTATGCGATCCGGTACGGACATCATGATCGCAAGGCATCGGACAACTTCATCGGCGGCGACCCCCACGACGTGCAGCAGCCGCTCGATTTCTATGTCTGGGCGATCGTCGGACCAAGGGGCCCCATCGTCCTCGACACCGGCTTCGACGCGGCGATGGGCAAGAAGCGCCAGCGCGAGACGATCAAGCCGGTCGGCGACGGGTTGAAGGCAATCGGCATCGATCCCATGGACGTCGAGACCGTCATCATCAGTCACATGCACTACGATCACATCGGCAACTACGACCTGTTTCCGCGCGCCCGCTATCACCTGCAGGATTGTGAGATGGCCTACGCCACCGGGCGCTGCATGTGTCACATGTCGCTGCGCCTTCCGTTCGAGGCCGACGACGTGGTGGCGATGGTGCGCAAGGTCTTCGAGGACCGTGTCGCCTTCCACGACGGCGAGGACGAGATCGTGCCCGGCGTCACCGTCCACCATATCGGCGGCCACTCCAAGGGTCTGCAGTGCGTGCGCGTGAAGACCCGCCGCGGCCATGTCGTGCTCGCGGCTGACGCCGCGCACCTCTACGCGCACCTGGAATCCGGCCGGGTGTTTCCCATCACGTATAATGTCGCGGAGGTGGTTGAGGGCTATGCGAGGCTGCGAAGACTCGCCTCGTCAGTTGACCACGTGATCCCAGGGCACGATCCGATCGTGCTTGCCCGCTATCCCGCGGCCAAGCCCGGCCTCGATGGCTGGGCGGTGCGGCTCGACGCCGAGCCGAAGCTCACATGATCGCAAATTCGGTATTGCGCCGATCGGTCACGAGCATGCTGCCGGGATAGTGGGTGATGCAGAATTCAGGCTTGACCGTCGCCACCACTGATTGCGGCGTGACGCCGCAGGCCCAGAACACCGGGATCTCGTCGTCATTGACCGGCACCGCGTCGCCGTAGTCCGGTTTCATCAGGTCGGCGATGCCGATGAGCTCGGGCTTGCCGATATGCACCGGCGCGCCGTGCACGGCAGGAAAGCGCGTGGTGATCTGGATCGCTCGGATGGCGTCCGCCGGCTTCATGGGTCGCATGGAGACGACCATCGGGCCGTGAAACGGACCCGCGGCCACCGTCGCGATCGAGGTGCGGTACATCGGCACCGTGGCGTTGCAGGTGATGTGGCGCAGCTCGATTCCGTCCTCGAGCAGGGCCTCCTCGAACGAGAACGAGCATCCGAGCACGAACGCGACCAGATCGTCGCGCCAATGTCCGCGAATGTCGGCCGGCTCGTCGACCAGCTCGCCCTGTCGGAACACGCGGTAACGCGGCAGGTCGGTGCGGATGTCGAGGTCGTCGGCGAGGCTCGTCAGCCGAAAGTCGCCCGGTGAGGAGGACGCGAGCAGCGGGCAGGGTTTCGGGTTGAGCTGGCAGAAGCGCAGGAAGTCGCCCGCCAGCGCCCCCGGCAGGATGGCGAGATTACCCTGCACATAGCCCGGCGCGAGGCCGGCGGTCGCCCCCTTGAACTCGCCGTTGCGGGCCGCAAGCCGCGCGGCGCGGCCGGTCTGCGGGGCAGCGGACGACTCCCGGGAGATGGTGGCAACGCTCATTGCGTCTCCTTGCAGATCAGGCGTACCGCGGCACGCATGCGACTATCTTATCACCGCACAGAACCATGCTCTAAGGGAAAACCGGTTGAATATGCCGCCGGGATCGCGTTTCCTTACGGCAAAGAACAACAACGATCGAATACGTGGAATCTGGAGGGAATGAGCAATGATCTATCGCTACTGCAAACCTGCCGTCGGTGCGCTCGGATTTGCGGCCGCCTTGCTGCTCGCCTCGGCGGGCGGCGCGCCGGCCCAGCAGCCCGCGACGCCCACGGCGCCGATCAAGCTTGGCATCGTCTCGTTTCTCAGTGGGCCGGCGGCATCACCCTTCGGCGTGCCCGGCCGCAACGGCGCCGAGATCGTGATCGAGGCGCTCAACGCCGGCACCGCGCCGGCGCCCTACAACACCGTCGGCCTGGGCGGCACCAAGGTCGACGCCAAGTACGTCGACGAAGCCGGCTCGACCGCGCAAGTCGTGACCGAATTCCGCAATCTGGTGCAGCGCGATCAGGTCGACGCTGTCGTCGGCTACATCTCCTCCGGCAGCTGCCTCGCGGTGACGCCGGTCGCGGACGAGCTCAAGGCGCTCACCGTCTATTTCGACTGCGGCACGCCGCGCATCTTCGAGGAGAAGCCGCGCAAATATGTATTCCGCGCGTCGCCGCACGCGACCATGGATAATACCGGCGCGGCGCGCTACCTCCTCGCCAAGAAGAAAGACGTCACCCTCTATTCCGGCATCAATCAGAATTACGCTTGGGGCCAGGATTCCTGGCGCGACTTCGTGGGGGCGATGGGGGTGCTGGCACCGAAGGCAAAAGTCGACAAGGAGCTGTTTCCGAAGCTGTTCGCCGGCGAGTTCGGCGCCGAGATTTCCACCCTGCTGACGTCGAAGTCGCAAGCGCTCCATTCCAGCTTCTGGGACGGCGACCTCGAAGGATTCCTCTATCAGAGCGAGGCGCGCGGCCTGAGCAAGCGCATGCCGTTCGTCGGCACGACGGCGGAGGCATCGATCTGGCGGATGCGCGACAAGATGCCGGACGGCACCATCATCGGCGGCCGCGGGCCGAACGGACCGCTGGCGCCGAAGACCGCGCTCAACGACTGGTTCCACAAGATCTATTTCGAACGTTACGGCACGCCGCCGACCTATCCCTCGTATCAGATGGCGCTGTCGATCCTCGGCCTGAAAGTGGCCTGGGAGAAAGCGCAGAAGGAAAAAGGTGGCGGCAAGCCCTCCACCGACGAGGTCGCGACCGCATTCGAAGGCATCTCGTACGAAGCGCCGAGCGGGCCGGTCAAACTCGCGCTCGGCAACGGCCACCAGGGCATCCAGGAAACCGCATACGGGACCTACCGCTTCAACAAGCAGAAGAACCAGCCCGAAGTGGTCGACATCATGCGCTTCGCGGCCGAGTGCGTGAACCCGCCGCCCGGCGTCACCGCCGACGACTGGATCAAGGATGGGATGAAAGGCGCGAAGTGCAATTAGCGCACGCTCCTTGGACTCCATGTCTGTGCGGACCAGGCTGCCGGCCGAGACATAGACTCGGTCGGCGCCCTCTGCCGCGCGCCCCGGGCTTCGCCGGGTCGCGTCTTGAATCCCACCCGAGGCGGGCAAAGCGCTATGCCGAAAGCACACACTGTGCGCGGCCCTGTCGGTGAAATATCATGCTGACCGCCTTTGCCATCCTCACCGATGGCTTGGTCTACGCCGCCTATCTGTTTCTCGTCGCGGTCGGCCTGAGTCTGATCTTCGGGGTGATGAAGATCCTCAACGTCACCCACGGCTCGTTCTATGCCTTCGGCGCGTACGGCGCGGCGACCGCGGTCGGCATCTATGTCGAGCGCGGCTGGCCGGACGCCAGCGGTTTCCTTTTCATGCTGCTGGTGGCGATGGCGATCGGGCTCGTGCTCGGTTTCGTGCTCGAGCGCGGCGTGCTGCGGCTGGTTTACGGCAAGGACGAGGTCGTGATCGTCCTCGTCACCTATGCCGCCTTCCTGATCCTCGAAGATGTCATCGTGCTGATCTGGGGACCGCGTTCCTATGGCGCCTACCAACCGATGGTCGCTGCCGGCAGTATCGAGATCGGTGATCTTATCCTGTCGAACTACGACATCGCTCTCGTCGGCATCGCGGCGCTGGTCGCCGTCCTGAGCTACTGGGCGTTGAAACATACCCGCTACGGCCGTCTTCTCACCGTGGTGATCTTCAACCGCGAGACGGCGGCCGCGTTCGGCATCAACGTCACCGTGGTCTACACCGTTACCTTCATCATCGGAGCCATGCTGGGCGCGCTCGGCGGCGCCGTCATGGCTCCGAAGATTTCGGTCACGCTCGGCATCGGCGTCGAGGTGATCGTCCTCGCTTTCGCTGTGGTCGCCATCGGCGGCATGGGCTCGATCGAAGGTGCGCTGATCGGCGCGCTCATTGTCGGCATCTGCCGCGCCGCCGCCGTCCACCTCGTCCCGCAGCTCGAACTGTTCGTCATCTATGCGGTGATGGCGCTCGTGCTCATTTTCCGTCCGCACGGGCTGTTCACCCAGGCCGCACCGCGGAAGATCTGATGGCCCGGAGCAACGACCGTAATCCCGAGGGGAAGCGCTGACATGTGGTCGCGCGCGAACCTGTTCGGCGCTCTCGCCTTCATCGCCGTGGCCGCGGTCGCGCCGGCGTTGCCGCCTTGGCTCGTGTCGCTTGCCACCATCGCGTTCGCCAATGCGCTGGTCGTGCTCGGGCTCGTGATCCTGTGGCGGGCCGGCCTCGTCCCGTTTGGGCAAGCGCTGTTCTACGCAACCGGAGCCTATGCGGTGGCGTTGCTCAGCCGCTACGCCGGCTGGCGGGACGTGTTTCTGCTGATCGCCGTCGGTGCGGCCGCCGCCGGCATCGTCGCATTCCTGGTCGGATTCCTGCTGGCGCGTTATCGCGACATTTTCTTCGCGATGCTCAGCCTCGCGATGTCGATGATTCTTTACGGCGTGCTGGTCAAGACCGAGACGCTCGGCTCGACCGACGGCTTCCACGTCGAGTCCGGGACCTTCCTGGGATACGAGCCTCGCGGCCGGGCGCTCAATCTTGCGCTGTTCTGGCTGGTGCTCGGACTTTCGGCGGTCAGCGCTTTCGTCATCACGCTCTATTTCCGTACGGTCGCCGGCGCGCTCGCGATGCCGGCGCGCGACAACGAGATCCGTTTGGAATTCCTCGGCATCTCGGTCACCCGCCTCATCCACCTCAAGCTGGTGATTTCCGGGATACTGGCCGGCCTCGGGGGCGCGCTCGCGGCGCTGGCGGTGGCGCATGTTGATCCCAACATGGCGTATTGGACGACCTCGGGCGGCTTCGTGTTCGTCACCATTCTCGCCGGCGTGGGCTCGGTCGCAGCCGCCTTTGTGGGCTCCCTGGTGTTCGAGCTGGTTCGCTCGATCGCCATCGATCTCCTGCCCGGCTTCTGGCAGCTCATCCTCGGTTCGGCTCTGCTGCTGACCATCCTGTTCCTGCCGGAAGGGCTCGGTTCGCTGTTCTACCGCCTGCGCCGCACGCCGGAGAAGGGATCATGACCGCGATCCTTTCGGTGCGCGATCTGGAGAAGACCTTCGGCTCGATCGTGGCGGCGCGCGACATCACCCTCGACGTCCCGGCGCAACAGACCGTGGGCATCATCGGGGCCAACGGAGCGGGGAAGACCACGTTCATCAACATGATCACCGGCCATCTGCGGCCGACCAAGGGCACCATCCGGCTCGAGGATCTCGACATCACCGGCCGCCCCTCGCGTGAGATCACACGGCTGGGCATCTCGCGCTCGTTCCAGGTGGCGCAGATTTTTCCCTCGCTCACGGTGTTCGAGAACATGTGCGCCGCCGCAGCCGCTGCGGGATCGAACGGCGTCTTCGCGCGGGTGCTGGCGCCGTTGAAATCGCCCGCGACCATCAGGGAGGCCGAAGCGTCCATCGAGCTGTTCCGCATTGCCGCCTATCGGCACGCCCTGGCGTCGACCCTGCCGCAAGGCATCCGCAAGCTCCTCGACATCGCCATGGCGGTGGTGGGCTCGCCGCGCGTTCTCCTGCTCGACGAGCCGACCAGCGGAATTTCGGTCGAGGAGAAGTTCGGCGTGATGGACGTCGTCATGTCGGCATTGAAGAGCCGGAAATTGACGGTGCTGTTCGTCGAGCACGATATGGAAATCGTGGCGCGGTTCGCCGACCGCGTGCTCGCCTTCTACGACGGCACGGTGATCGCCGACGGTGCGCCGGCAGCCGCACTCGCCGATCGCAGGGTGCAGACCCTCATCAGCGGCACCAAGCCGGCCGTCGAAGGGCATTCCCATGCTTAGCGTCTCGGACCTCGACGTCTCGATCGGTCCGGTGCCGGTCATTCGCAAGGCCTCGCTCGATCTCGCGGAGGGCGAGATGTGCGGCCTCATCGGTCGCAACGGCGCCGGCAAGACCACGTTGTTGCGCGCTCTGATGGGCGCCATCCCGGCGACCGGCAAGGTCAGGCTCGGCGAGGTGGATTTACTGGCGCTGCCGCCGCACCGCCGCGTCGGTTTCGGGATCGGCTACATGCCCGAGGACCGCCGCCTGGTGCCCGATTTCACCGTCGAACAGAATATCCGGTTGCCGAGCTGGACCACGCCGACCGATGGGGTGGAGCAACGCCTGCAATGGATCTTCTCGATCATGCCCGAGGTCGCGGCGTTTCGCGCGCGAAGCTCGCTCGAGCTCTCGGGCGGCCAGCAGAAGATGGTCGCGCTCGCGCGCGCGCTGATGGCCGGCACCCGGATGCTGCTGCTCGACGAACCCTTCGAGGGGCTGGCGCCGGCGCTCGCGCGCAGGCTCGGCGAGGTGATGGCCAACCTGAAGGGCCAGCGGCTCTCGATCCTGATCGCCGAATCGAACGAGGTGCATATTGCCGACCTGCTCTCGCGCGCCTTCCGCATCGAGCGTGGCGCGGTGGCGCCGGTATAGTCGGCGTTACGGATAGTCGGATAAGCAAGCCAGTATGCGAGCAGACTCGCGCTGGCGCTGGCGCGGGCGGCGACCCTCCATTACATTCGACCCATAAATCAGACCGTGAACAGAGGCGGGCGACTATGGCCAAGTTCGGTATCGGACAAGCGGTGCGGCGGGTGGAGGACCAGCGCTTCCTGCTCGGGCAAGGGCGCTATGTCGATGACATCAGCTTACCTGGCCTGTGCCATGGCGTGACGGTCCTGTCGCCGCACGCGCATGCGCGCATCACGCGCATCGACGTGGCCAAGGCCAAGGCCGCGCCCGGGGTGCTGTGCGTCCTTACCGGTGCAGACGCCGTGGCGGACAAGCTCGGCAGCTTTACCGCCCATCTGATGCCGGAAGATTTCGGCGCACCCAAGGGCCACCGCACCTTCCAGCCTGTGCTCAACGCCGAAAAAGTGCGCTTCGTCGGCGATCGGGTCGCCTTCGTCGTGGCCGAGACGCTCGCGCAGGCGCGTGATGCCGCCGAGCTCGTGGAGGTGGACTACGAGCCTCTGCCCACGATCGTGGATCTGGAGGAAGCCGCCAAGGATGGCGCAGCCAAGGTCTGGGAAGACTGCCCGCAGGGCAATGTCGGCTTCCGGTTGATGTTCGGCAGCAAGGACGCCACCGATGCGGCATTCGCGAAGGCCAAGCACGTGGTGAAGCTGCGGGTCGAAAACAACCGCCTGTCGCCCGTGACCATGGAGCCCCGCGTCGCGATCGGCGAGTACAACGCGGCCGACCAGCAGTACACGCTGTATGCGACCAGCCAGAACCCGCACGGCGCGCGCATGGAGATGTCGCACATCTTCCACATCGCGGAAAATCAGATCCGCGTCGTCTCTCCGGACGTCGGCGGCGGCTTCGGACTGAAGTCGGTCTTTCCGGACGATGCGCTGGTGCTGTGGGCGGCGCGCCGCATCGGCCGCCCGGTGAAGTGGGTCTCCACCCGGTCGGAAAGCATGCTCACCGACCATCACGGCCGCCAGATGATCTATTACGGCGAGCTCGCCCTCGACGAACACGGCAAGATCCTGGCGCTGCGTGCCAAGTGCCTCTTCCAGCTCGGCGCCTATTTCGTCGGCGCGGCGCTTGCAGCCGGCGCGTTCTCGCTGCGCTTCATTCCGGCAGCCTACGACATCCAGACGCTGCACATCATGTCGCAGGGACTGTTCACCAACACCTCGCAGTCCGGACCCTATCGCGGCGCCGGACGACCCGAGGCGGCCTATTTCATGGAGCGCCTGATCGAACACGCGGCGCGTACGATCGGCATGGACCCCGCCGAGATCAGGCGCCGCAACCTGATCCCGACGGACAAGCTTCCCTACGCGACGCCGACATTATGGACGTACGACAGCGGCGAGTTCGAACGCCTGATGGACAGGTGCATCGAGCTCAGCGACGCAAAGGGATATCCCGCGCGCAAGAAAGCATCGGAGAAGCGCGGCAAGCTGCGCGGCCGCGCGGTGAGCTATTACATCGAGTTCGGCGGCATCTTCAATGAGCGCATGGACCTGCGCTTCAATCCCGACGGGACGCTCAACGTGCTGGCCGGGACGCATTCGCACGGCCAGGGTCACGCCACGGTGTTCGCCCAGCTGGTGCACGACCGGCTCGGCGTGCCGTTCGAATCGATCCGCTACATGCAGGGCGACACGGCCCAGATTCCGATCGGCCGCGGCACTTATGGCGCGCGCAGCGCGACCGTCGGCGGCAACGCCCTCGCCAAGGCGTCGGAGGCGATCATCGAGAAGGGCAAGCCCTTGGCCGCCGCATTGATGGAGGCGGACGCCGCCGACATCGAGTTCAAGGACGGGCAATATCGCGTCGTCGGCACCGACAAGGTGATTACCATCGTCGACGTGGCCAAGGCGGCCTATGCGCCGATGGGGCCGCTCACCGAGAAATTCGGCGTCGGGCTCGAGGCGACCGGCAGCTTCAGCGCCAGCCCACCCAGCCATCCCAACGGCTCGCACGTCTGCGAGCTCGAGGTCGATCCGGAAACCGGCGACGTGACGCTCGACCGCTATTTCGTGGTCGATGATCTCGGCCGCGTGCTCAACCCGATGATCGTGCGCGGCCAGATCCAGGGCGGCGTGGTGCAGGGCATCGGCCAGGCCCTCATCGAGCACCAGGTCTACGATTCCCAATCCGGACAGCTCCTGTCCGGCAGCTTCATGGATTACGGCATGCCGCGAGCGGACACGATGCCGAACATCGAGACGGAATTGCAGGAGGTGCCCTGCAAGACCAATCCGCTCGGGGTCAAGGGCATCGGCGAGTCCGGCACCATCGGCGCGCCGCCGACCGTTATCAATGCGCTCATCGATGCGCTCGCGCCACTCGGCGTCGAGGCGATCGACATGCCGGCAACCCCGATGCGGGTGTGGGAAACGATCGAGCGCGCAAAAGCGGGAGCGGCCGCCGCGGCGGAGTAGATCGCCCGCACACGCTAGTGTCCCGATTCCGACGTTCGCATCATTGCGCGGCACACTCGTTTGCGAACTTCGGAATCAAAGGGACACTAGCAATCTATGATTCTAGTGCGGTTTTTGGATTTGAAGTTCCTACACAAACGCGCGGCTATAATGATAGGAACTTCAAATCCACCGCACTAGTCGCGGTGCCCCGTCTCCGTCAACGCGGCAAGGCGGCGGTGGCGTCGCCGCGGATGATGATGTCGCCGTTCTGGTTGACGGCGGAGAACTCGCAATCGACGAGCCCCTCGCCCGCGACCTCGCGCTTCCCGGTGACCGCTGCGCTGCAGGTCAGTACGTCGCCCGGCCAGAACCGCGATGCGAAGCGGATGCGCAATCCCCGCAACGCGCCGTCGCCGAACCAATCCGTCAGCAGCCGGGCACAATAGCCGCCGGCCAGCATGCCCATGCCGAACACCGCCTTGTTGCCGCTGGCCTTGGCATAGACCTCGTCGTGATGATTGGGATTGAAGTCGTGCGATGCCCCGGCATAGCGCACGAATTGCGTGCGCGTGAGCGGGCCGCAGACAAGCGGCGTCGGTGCATCACCGATGTTGATCGATGGGAACGACGGTCGACTGCTCATCACTCGGCGATCCTCTTGCCGGTCTCGACCAGGGTGCGCCGGGCCACCTGCACCTTCTCGCCGCGCTGATTGTGGAAAGTGGTCTCGATCACTGCGATCTGCAGCTTGCCGGCGCGGCGGCTTTCCTTCTCCGTGATGCCGGCGATGCGCTCCTGCGCGGTGAGCACGTCCCCCGCCA
>CAVRXD010000042.1:0-177696 GCA_963725065.1 uncultured Alphaproteobacteria bacterium | reverse complement strand
GCAGCTATCTTCGGCATGGCTTGAGCCCTGTCATTCATGCCGCTTTTTTGCTTCGATATACCCTATCCGCGAAGGCGGATCGAGAGAAGGCGGCCGACGGTCGCCGCCGTCGAGGGAAGGGCGACATGACCAGCGGACAACAGGATGAAGCGTTCTTCCGCGAGCGCGGCTTCGGCTTGAAGATCGGCTTTGGTGCGCGGCCGGCACTGATCGTCATCGACATGATCAAGGCGTTCACCGACCCCGCAATGATGCTCGGAGCAAACCTCGACCAGCAGATCGCAGCGACGCAGCCGCTGCTTGCCGCGGCGCGCGAGCGGAAGATCCCGACCATCTTCTCGACCGTGATGTACCACGAGGCCGACCTGGCCGACGCCGGGATCTGGACGCTCAAGCAGAAAGGGGTCGTCACCTTGAAGGCCGGGACCGATCTGGTCGACGTCGATCCCCGCCTCGATTTCGGACACCGGGACATCCTCCTGGTGAAGAAATACGCCTCGTGCTTTTTCGGGACGGACCTCGTGTCCAAGCTCGTCAGCCGGCAGGTGGACACGTTGATCATCACCGGCTGCACGACCAGCGGCTGCGTACGGGCGACCGCCGTCGACGCGCTGCAGAACGGGCTCCGCCCCATGGTGGTGCGGGAAGCGGTCGGTGATCGTTCGGCTGCCGCGCACGAGCAGAGCCTGTTCGATCTCAATGCCAAATACGCGGACGTGGTGACCGTCGAGGAAACGCTGCATTACCTTCGCAGCGTAGGCCACAACCTGCCGCCGGCGAGCTGAAAGGGCGGAATCGGGCGAAACCCATGGCATGTCCATCTGTTTCCATCCGTTCTTGATCCGGCACCCGCATCGCAGCAGAACTATCCGGGCAATCGTAGGATGATGCGCTTTTGAAAGTCAGCGGTTTGGAACTCGAGGTCGAGCGGCGCGGTCGGGGTCGGCCTCTGCTGGTGCTCTACGGCGAGGAGGCGCTTGAGCGGGACGCGCCCGTGCTGGCGGAACTCGCCAAGGACTACGAGCTGATCATTCCTTCTCCGCCCGGCTTCGGCACGTCGGAACGGCCGGACTGGATCGAGTCTCCTGACGATATCGCCTACATCTATCTCGATCTGGTCGAGACCCTGGGCCTGCGGCAGACGCCCACGTTGGGGTGCTCATTCGGCGGCTGGCTCGCGCTGGAAATGGCCACCAAGCATGATGGCTTCTGCTCGAAGCTGGTGCTGGCGGCGCCCTACGGGGTCAAGATCGGCGGCCCTGCCGATCGCGACATCCAGGACCCCTGGAATATTCATCCCAGCAAGGCGGCCGAGCTCAAGTGGTTCGATCCGGAGAAAGGCAAACGCGACTTCGGCGCGATGCCGGAGCGCGAGCTCACTGTCGTCGCCCGCAACAACGAATTGTTTGCCCGCTTCTGCTGGGATCCCTGCCTGCACAATCCCAAGCTGAAGCAGCGGCTCCATCGCGTGCGTGTACCAACGCTGTTCGTGTGGGGCGAGCATGACGGCATCGTTACGCCCGACTATGGCAAGGCGTTCAGCCGGATGATTCCGCAGGCCAGGTTCGCTATCGTGGAGCAGGCGGGACACTATCCCCATCTGGAGCAGCCCGCCAAGTTCCTGACGCTCGTGCAGGACTTTCTCTAGCCTATCGCTGGAGCATGATCTTTTCCGAAAACCGGAACCCACTTTTCGGGATCATGCTCTGGCCGGATCATTCCCGGAGGAGCCGGAATGGACGTTTGGCATTTTACCGAGATGCCCTACCCGCATTTGCCGCCCGTCGACACGCTGAGCACGATGCGGGTGACGTTGCCGAGCCGGCATTACGATCCGAAGATCGGGGCCGACCTCTACAACCGATATCTCGACGAATACATGATCGCCGATGATCTCGGCTTCCATCATATGGTCAACGAGCATCACCAGACCGCGACGTGCCTCGACGTCGCCGCGCCGCTGTCCGCGGCCATCCTGGCGCGTCAGACCCGAAAGGGCCGCATCTGCATTCTCGGCAATCCGGTGGCGAACCGCGGCGATCCGCTGCGCATCGCCGAAGAGATGGCCATGATCGATTGCATCTCCCGCGGACGGCTCGACGTCGGCTTCGTGCGCGGCGTGCCCTACGAAATCTTCGCGGCCAATACCAATCCGACGCAGACGGTCGAGCGGCTCTGGGAGGGCATCGACCTCGCAGTCAGGGCATGGACGAGCCATGACGAGCCGTTCAACTTCGAAGGCCGCTTCACGCGTCGACGGCTGGTCAACCTGTGGCCGCGGCCCTACCAGTCGCCCCATCCGCCGGTCTGGATCACCGGGTCGAGCGACTTCGACTCCATCAAGAAGGCCGCCGGCCGCGGCTACGTGTTCGCGACATTTCTGCAGCCGCACGAGAAGGTGAGGGCGCTGTTCGACGCCTATCGCAGCGCCTATCTCGATCAGGGCCTGCCGGGCGGCGGCGGCACCGCGTTCATGCCGCTGGTGTTCACCGGCGACTCGGAGGACGCCGCCGAGGCCGGAGCGCGCGAGCTGGTCTGGTACATGACCGCCAAGACCGAGCCGCAGTTCCGCAATCCGCCCGGCTATGTTCCGGTCGAGCTCAACGTCAAGGCGCTGCAGGGCGCATTTTCCGGCCGCACCGACGCCATGCGGGCGATGGGATTGGAGTTTCAGCGCGAGCAGGGCGTCGTGATGTACGGCACGCCCGATCAGGTCGCAAAGCAGATCCGGCGCTTCTACGACCGGGTCGGCGGCTTCGACCACCTGCTGGTGATGCAGCAGGCGGGGTTTCTCGATCACGCGCGCACGGTGCAAAGCATGACGCTTTTCGCCAAGGAGGTCCTGCCGCAGATCAGGGAGCTCGCACGCACGCGGCCCAATAACGCAAAGGGCGCCGCGGAATGAGGGCAATCGCGCATGTTTCCATCGCCGCCATGGTGCTGATGGGATCCTCTGACCGCGGCAACGCCCAGACGCCGGCCGATTTCTTCAAGGGCCGGACCGTCGACCTCTATATCGGCTACAGCGTGGGCGGCGGGTACGACGTCTACGCCCGGATGATCGCCCGGCACATGGGACGGCACATCCCGGGAAACCCGACGATCATTCCCAAGAACATGGAAGGAGCGGGCAGCATCCGGCTGGCGAACTGGCTCTACAACGTCGCGCCCCGCGACGGCACGGCATTCGGCACGGTTTCGCGCGGCGCCCCGTTCGATCCGCTGCTGGGATCGCCGGCCACCCAGTTCGATGGGCGGGAGTTCACCTGGATCGGCAGCGCCAATAACGAGGTCAGCGTCTGCGTGGCATGGCACACGACCGGCGTTGCCAGGTTTGAGGATCTCCTGAGCAAGGAACTGGTGGTCGGAGGCAGCAGCGCAGCCTCGGATACCGATCAGTTCGCCAAGCTGCTCAACGCGCTGTTCGGAACGAAACTGAAGGTGGCCACCGGTTATCCCGGCGGGAACGAGATCAATCTCGCCATCGAGCGCGGGGAGGTGGGCGGCCGCTGCGGCTGGTCCTGGTCGAGCGTGGTCGCGACGCACAAGCATTGGCTGGAGCAGAACCGCATCGCCGTTCTGATCCAGACCGCGCTGAGCAAGCACGCCGACTTGCCCGACGTCCCGCTCGTCACCGATCTCGCGAGGAGCGAGGAGCAGCGGCAGATCATCTGGCTCATTTTCGCCCGCCAGGTCATGGGCCGTCCCTTCATGGCGCCTCCCGGTGTTCCGCCGGAACGCGCCATTGTTTTACGGGACGCCTTCATGAGCACGATGAAGGACCCTCAATTCCTCGCCGATGCGGAGAAGGCGAAGCTCGAGATCACGCCGGTCTCGGGCGCCGACATCGAGAAGCTGGTCAAAGAAGTCTACCGAACGCCGAAGGAGACCGCCGCCAAGGCGGCCGCGATGATCAGGTAGGGACATCGCCGCGGGATGGGTTGGGCACAGCGAAACTCGTCGCCTGTGCCGCAACCTGTCCTGCGTTTCCGTCCGTGGTGCTACGGCCGCCTGGCAATGAAATCGATTTCGACCCGTGCTGCCTTGGCCAATCCGGTCACGCCGATGCAGGTGCGCGCGGGCCGCTTGTTGGGCGGGAAGTACGACGCGTAGATCTTGTTCATGGTCTCGAATTCCCGCATGTCGATCAGGAACGCGCGGGCCGAGACAACGTGCTCGAGGCCGAGCCCGATCTCCGACAGCACCAGCTTCAAGTTGTCCATCACGCGGCGGGTCTGCGCCTCGATGCCGACCGGAAGCGGTTCGTCCTCGTTGTCCGGGATTCTCCGGTATCTGCCCGGTGACGAAAACCCATCCGTCGGTTTCAACCGCGTGGCTGAAAGGCGCCACCGGGGCCGGAGCCCGATCGAGCATGTGGTGAATGATCGCACCCATAAACGCGTCTCTCCTTGCAGGTCTGTGTTGCCAATGCCGGTCGGGCATCGGGATCGAGACTAACATCCCGCCTCTGAAGTTCGCATAGCCCTTGTGGCCGCGCGCGCGAGCTTTGGAAGAAGGCACCAGGATCATGCCTTTGCTAATGTTCCTTTGTTTCCGACGTTCGTAAAAGCGGGTGCTGCGAAATGATGCGAACGTCGGAAACGGACACTAGCATTTAATGCTTCCAGCTCGGTCTTTTGGGTTCGAAGCTTCTATGCAGGCGCGCGGCCGAATGACAGAACGTCGAATCCGCGCCAGCCGCACCGCGCTGCGACGTGCAGGCGCGCGCCGCGCCTTGCCGGTGCTTGGCGTTCTGCTAGATTGCTCGTCAAAGCCGACATAATCGAATTGGGAGAGCGGCATTCGGGGCAGGGTGGCGCGAGGCGATGCTCGCCGCCGCGAGGAAGCGCGTTGTGCGCGGAGGGAGATTGCGATGGTGGCGAACTTGCGCGTGTGTGGACTGGCTGCGGCGGCCGTTGCCGGCGCCTTCTTTGTTGCCGACCGGCCGGCCTCGGCGGCCGACGAGATCACGATCGGCGCGCCGCTTCCGCTCACCGGTGCCCTGTCGCCGGAAGGCGAGAAGCTCAGGATGGGTTACGAGCTCTGGCTCGAAGAGCTCGAGAAACGCGGCGGCATCAGCGTCGGCGGCGTGAAGCACAAGGTCAAGCTGGTCTATTCCGACTATCAGTCGCAGACGCCGCGCGCCGTGCAATTGGCCGAAAAGCTGATCAGCAGCGACAAGGTCAACTTCCTGTTCTCGCCGTTCGGCTCGGGCGCGATCAAGGCCGCGAGCTCTGTGGCCGAGAAATACGGCGTCCCGATGATGGCCTCAACCGCGTCGTCGAAGGAGGTTTACGATCAGAATTACAAGAACCTGTTCGGCCTCTACACGCCCAACGACACCCTCAGCGAGCCGATCGCGGCCCTGGTCAAAGCCAAGTTTCCCGACGTCACGCGCGTCGCCATCCTCGCCCGCAACGACCTCTATCCGTTGGCGCTCGGCGGCGAGTTCAAGAAGTCGGCGGAGTCCCGCGGCCTGCAGGTGGTCTATTTCGAGAAATACACCATCGGAACGCTCGACCATGCCGCCGCCATCACCCAGATCGGGGCCGCCAAGCCCGACTGGATCGTGGCGACCGGCTACATCAACGATCTCATCCTGATCCGGCAGCAGATGGCGGACCAGAAGATCACCGCGAAGGTGGTCACCGGCATCAACGGCCCGCAATATCAGGAATGGATCGACGCCGTCGGCGCGGTCGGCAATGGCGTCACCACGGCAAGCTGGTTTCACTCCTCCGTGCGCTACAAGTCCGACGACCTCTTCGGCGACACCCAGAACTTCGTCAAGCTGTTCACCGCGAAGTACAAGTCCGAGCCCGACTTCACCCAGGCGTCCGGCTCGGCCATCGGGGTCATCCTGCAGATGGCGATCGAAAAGGCGGGCTCCCTCGACCGCGACAAGGTGCGAAGCGTGCTCGCCAACACCGAGTTCAAGACTTTCTTTGCCCCGGTGAAGTTCGGTCCCGACGGCCAGGCCAATTCCTACACGCCGCCGATCTTTCAGATCCAGGACAAGAAGGTGGTCGTCATCTATCCCGACGTGATCAAGCAGGCCGATCTGCAGCCGGTGGCGGGGCGCTGAACGTTGTGGCTGTAAGACGTCAATTCCGTCGGCCGGCATTCCGGCGCCGCGAAACGCGAGCCAGGACTCCATGATCGCCAGCGGTGATGATGGAGTCCGGGCTCTTTCGCTGCCGCTGGAGCGCCGGAACAACGCGCGGGATGACGGATAGGGCAAGGGCGGGGTAGTCGGTGCTCTACGTTCAGGTGCTGGTGAACGGGCTGGTGCTGGGTGGCCTCTACAGCTGCATCGCCGTCGGGTTCTCGCTGGTCTGGGGCGTCCTGAACGTCATCAACATCCTGCACGGATCCCTGATCATTCTCGGATCCTACGCCGCCTTCTTCGCCTACCAGTACCTCCACATCAATCCGTTCCTGTTCGTGCCGGTGGCGGCGCTCCTGCTGTTCTGTCTCGGCTATGCGATACAGCTTGTATTCATCAACCGGGTCATGGGCAGCGCGGTGCTGATCACGCTGACGCTGACCTTCGGCCTGAACCTCCTGCTCTACAACCTGATGATCCTGGCGTTCAAAGCGGATTTCCGCAAAGTCACGTTGTCGCCGCCGCTGGGATCCCTCAACCTGGCCGGCGTCATCGTGCCGGTCGACCGCGTGATCAGCATGGGCTTTGCGCTTGCGCTGGTCGGACTGTTGTATGCGCTGCTGCGCGGCTCGCGGATCGGGCGCGCGATCGTCGCCGTGCGAATGGACCGTGAAGCGGCGCAACTGATGGGCGTCAATGTGAGCCGCATCTACGCCATCACCTTCGGCCTCGGCGCGGCCATGGCCGGCGCCGCCGGCAGCCTGTTCAGCGTCATGTTCCCGATCTCCCCGGAAACCGCGAATGCCCTGCTGGGCAAGGCATTCGTGATCTGCGTCCTCGGCGGCTTGGGCAGCGTGCCCGGCGTGATGGTCGGCGGACTGACGCTGGGCATCATCGAGAGCTATTCCGCGCTGTTCTTCGGACCGGAGTTTTCCGTCACCATCTCGTTCACGCTGTTGATCCTGCTGCTGATGTTCCGGCCGACCGGAATCATGGGACGGCGAGGCTACCAATGATGCGCGTGCTCGCGTTCGCCGCCGCGGTTGTGCTGGTGCTGCTGCCGGCCCTCGCCGACAACTACGTGCTGCGCGTGGCGACCACGATGCTGATGTACAGTGCGCTGGCGCTGGGCTGGAATTTCATCGGCGGCTTTGCCGGATATCCATCCTTCGCCACGGCCGCCTTTTTCGGCCTCGGCGCCTATGCCAGCGGCGTGCTGCAGACCATGGGCGTGCCGATGCCGGCGGCGTGGGCGCTCGGCGGCGCGATCGTCGCGCTGTTCGCGGCCGCGCTCGGCCGCGCCATCCTGCATCTGCGCGGCCACTACTTCGCCATTGCGAGCCTGGTGGTCGCCGAGGTGCTGCGCGAGATCACCAACTCGGCGACCGATCTGACCGGCGGCGGAATGGGGTTGAACCTGCCGGTGCTGTCGCTGGACGTGACCAACCAGGCGCGGCTGTTCTACTACGCCATGTTCATCGCCGCCGCGGTGGCGCTGGCGACCACGGCGTTCGTCGCCCATAACCGCCTGGGATTCGGGCTGCGCTGCATCCAGCAGAACGAAGACGCCGCGATCATGCTCGGGATCAATACGCTGCGCTACAAGGTCGTGGCCTTCGTCCTGTCGGCGGTGTTTCCGGGCGTGTGCGGTGGCATCTACGCCTCCTGGGTCAACTACATCGATCCGACCGATGTCTATGACGTGCTGCTGTCGGTGAAGCCGATCGTCATGGTTCTGCTTGGCGGCGTCGGCACGGTGATGGGTGGGGTTTATGGGGCGATCCTGTTTCTGCTGATGGAGGAACTGGTCTGGCGTAACCTGCTCCAGTTTCATGCCGGCCTGCTCGGCATCATCGTGGTTTGTCTCGTGCTGTTCCTGCCCAACGGGTTGCGCGGGGCCGGATGGGCGAAGCCCTGGTGGCGGCGGCGGACCGAAGAGGCGGCGCCATGACCGCCATGCTGCGGCTCGCCAACGTATCCCGCCGCTTCGGCGGCCTGATCGCCGTCAACAACGTTTCGTTCGAATTGCGGGCGGGTGAGATCGTCGGCCTGATCGGTCCCAACGGCGCCGGCAAGACGACCCTGGTCAATCTCATCACCGGCGTGCATCGGGCGGGCACCGGCGAGATCTGGTATGGCGACGAGCGCATCGATCGCCTGCCGCCGGATCGCATTGCCCGGCTCGGCATTGCACGCACGTTCCAGGTCGTGCAGCCGTTCCCGCTCATGACCGTGCTGGAGAACGTGACCGGCGGCGCGCTGTTCGCCGGCGGTGTGCCGACCATCGGCGCGGCCAAGGAAAAGGCCATGGAGCATCTCACGTTCACGGGGCTGTCCCACCTCGCTGAACGGCCGGCATCATCGCTCACGTTGGCGAACCGCAAGCGCCTCGAACTGGCCAAGAGCCTCGCCACCAACCCGCGGCTTCTGTTGCTGGACGAGGTCAATGCCGGGCTCAACGCGGCGGAGATCGATGCCGCGCTCGACCTGATCCGCTCCATCGCCGCGCGCGGCATCACCATCCTTCTGATCGAGCACGTCATGAAGGTGGTGCTCACGGCCACGAGCCGGGTGCTGGTGCTGCATCATGGCGAGCTGATCGCCGACGACACCCCCGGCAACGTCACCCGCGATCCGCGCGTGATCGAAGCCTATCTCGGGCCGAAGTTTGCCGCGCGATACGGAGCGCTCGCGCCATGAGCCTGCTGTCGGTCGAGAACGTCACCGCCGGATACGGCGACGTCCAGGTGCTGTGGGGTATCGATCTGCGCGTGGAACCCGGCGAGATCGTAGCCCTCATCGGTTCGAACGGGGTGGGCAAGAGCACGCTGTTGCGCACCATATCCGGGCTGCTACCGACGCGCAGCGGGCGCATCACGCTGGGCGATGCCGACATCGGCGGGCTTCCTCCCGATCAGGTCGTGGCGACGGGCATCATCCACGTGCCGGAAGGGCGGCGGCTGTTCGCGGCGATGAACGTGCGTGACAACCTGCTGATGGGCGCCTACCACCGCCGCGACGGCACGCCCGCCATCCGCCGCGATCTCGATTTCGTCTTCGGGCTGTTCCCGCGCCTGTACGAGCGCCGCCTGCAGGACGCGTCGACGCTCTCCGGCGGCGAACAGCAGATGTGCGCGATCGCGCGCGGGCTGATGGCGGCGCCGCGGCTCCTGATGATCGACGAATTGTCGCTCGGCCTGGCGCCGCGGATCGTAGAAGAGCTCAGCGCCGCGCTGTTGAAGATCAACGCGACCGGGCTCTCGATGCTGGTGGTGGAGCAGGACGTGCTCACCGCGCTCGACCTGTCGCACCAGGCGTTCGTGATGGTCTCAGGTCGTGTCACCCTGAACGGTCCGTCGAAAAGCCTTGCGGACAACCCTGTCATCAGGGAAGCCTATCTCGGGGTCGCGCCGGTTGCCGGGGTTGCACAATGACTGAAAAATCCATCGACTATTTCGATTCCATGTCGTCGCCGTGGACGTATCTCGGCCACCTGCGGTTCCTGGATCTGTGCCGCCGCTTCGGCCTGACCATCAACCACAAGCCCATGGATCTGTTGAAGGTGTGGTCGGTGTCCGGGGGGCTGCCCCTGCGCGAGCGCGCGAAGCAGCGGCAGGCCTATCGCCACCAGGAACTGCGGCGCTGGCGGGAGTATTTGGGCATCCCGTGCAACGTCGAGCCGGCGTTTCATCCCGTCGCCGACCGGCGCGCCTGCTACCTCGCGATCGCCGCGATGCGGCAGGGGCTCGACTGGAGCCGGCTGAGCTACGCGCTGCTGCGCGCGGTCTGGGTCGAGGAGCGAAATATCGCCGACCATGAGACGCTGGCCGCGATCGCCACCGAAAACGGCATGGACGGAAAGGCGTTGCTGGCAGCGACCGAGGACGAGGCGGTCAAGGCCGAGTACCAGGCGAACACCGACGAAGCCATGGCCATCGGCGTCTTCGGCGCACCCGCCTACGTGTTCGATGGCGAGCTGTTCTGGGGCCAGGACCGCCTGCAGATGCTGGAGTGGCGGCTGACGCAGAAGCTCGGCCCGCCGGCAGCCACGGCGCCGAACAGCTGAATGGGATCGGTGACGCTCCGGCGGCCACCGGCTACGGCTTGTTCGGATACTGGCCGCAGGAACGGGCGCCTTGCCCGAACCTCTCCTCGCATTCCTCCCGCGTGACCGGTCCGCGATTGATCACCTTGGCGAGCAGATAATCCGCGACCGCCTCGATTTCGCGCTTCTGCAGCGTCGTGGTTGGAGGCGGGGAGGGCCGTTGCGTCCCGAGCTCCGCCTCGGTCACGCCATAGCAACGCTTGTCCGTGTAGGCGAGCTCGTCGTAATGGGGCATCGGCGTCCCGGGTCTGCCACACATGATCACCTCGATGAGCTGATCGCGGTTCAAGAAGCTTTGCCGCAGGTTCGCGGCGCCGCCGTTGGACTGCGGCTCGCCCGCGCCGTCGGCGGCCCAGCCATGGCAGAACGAGCATTGCGCCTTGTCGAGATAGATCCGCCGTCCGTAGGCGGTGGGATCGGCCGGCTGCGCCGCCGCCGCGGTAATCGCGGCCATGAGCGCGGCAGTGGCGATGAGCGCGGTGCAGCGCGGGTGGGACGTGGGATTCATTCTCTCCTCGTGGTGGGGATCGCGGCCGTCACCGGGCACGTGTTCGCCGGGCCGGGGCTCATATATCATGCCGGGCATGCATCGCCTCCGTCCTCGTCCGGCCCGCCGACCGTGATGCGCCAGCTGTTGCTTGCGGTCCTGGCCGGCGTCTTCGTTCCCTTCCTGGGGTGCCCGCCGGTGGCTGCCGCGCAGGAGCGGCCGACGCGGGCCGAGGTGTGGGACCTCAAGCTCGGCGGCGCGGCCGAGGCGTTGCCCGATAGCTTTGCCGAATATGCCTGCGGCTCGAACGGCGGTCCGCCCGGAGCGCCGCTCCCAAGTTGGCGGGAATTCCGTCGCTGCCGCGCGGAGCCCGATGGCCGCTACGAGGTCTATTTCCGCTACGACGACGAACTGGAATATTGGGCCAAGGCCAACAATTTCAGCACCGAGGTCGAGCAGTTCTCCGGCACCAAGGTCTACGGCTTTCCGGTGGTGCTCTCGGCGCTGTTCGACGCCGCGGGCGTGCTCGTCGGGACACGGATCGTCAGCGATCCACGCGATCCTTCGCGCCGGCGCGAAGAGGCCTACGCGTTGCGCAATTTCATCACCGCGCGCTTCGGCCGCGACGGCTGGGACTGCGTCGACCATCCTCCCGCCGACAGCGAAACGCCGGTGATCCGCACATTTGTGAAGCAGGACTGCCGCAAGACCATCGACGGGGTCGGGGTTGCGACACTCCAGACGCGCTATCTGCGAAAGAAAGGCCAGAGCCAGTACGACCCCCGCACCGACCGGGAGACCGAAGGGCAGTTCGAAAGCTACGTGCGGTTCGAGCTGACGAAGTGAGTTTGCGCTCGATCGTGCTGATCTAAAGGTCGTTCCCTACATCCCGAACACCCAGATCACGGTCGCCTGCGATGCCGTTCGCATCTCGGGCGAGCGGGCAAGCTTGCTCTTGGCATTTCGCCACAGGCCGGAGGCGATCGCGATATATTGCTTGCCGTCGACCGAGTAGGTCATCGGCGGCGCGTTGAAGCCGGTGCCGACGTTGACCTTCCACAGTTCCTCGAGCGTCTGGTCGTCGAGCGCGACGATGGTGCCGTCGAGCAGCGCCGTGACCACGATGCCGCCGGCAGTGGTCAGCACGCCGGCGGAGTTGGGATACGGCAGGTCCTTGCGCGATTTCTGCTCGCCGGTGGCGGGATCAACCATCACGATGCTGCTGGTGAGCCGCTCCGGGTTGACATAGGTGCCGCCGGCGAATTTTCCTTTCACGTGCGCGCTGTGATCGGGCGTGATGTCGGAGCAGCCTTCGACGCTCGGAATGTAGAGCGTCCCGGTCTTGGGGCTGTAGGACGGTGGCCAGTAGTTGTTGCCGCCGGACTGGTCGGGGCACACCCGTCGCGTCACCTTGTCAGAGTTCACGTTCGCCGGCTCGGCGTAGATCTGAAGGTCCTTGCTCGGGTCGTAGTCGACCGGCTTGCCGGTCTTCGGATCAATCCCCTTGGTCCAGGTGACCTTGCCGACATACTGCCCGGCTTTGAGAAACTGGCCGTTCAGCCGGTCGAAGGTGTAGTTGAAACCGTTTCGGCCGGGATGGGTGAGGATCTTGCGGTCCTCTCCATTCACCTTGGTGTCGATGAGGATGTGCGTGCCCGTTTCGTCATAGTCGCGGCTGTCGTTCGGCGTGTACTGGAAGTACCACTCCATCTTGCCGTTCGCGACATTGAACGCGATCGCGCTGTTGGTGAAGAGGTTGTCCCCCGGCCGGTACGAAGCATCGTAGCCCGGCACGGGATTGCCCGATCCCCAATAGGTCAGGTTGGTCTGCGGATCATAGGATCCGGTGACGTAGAACGCGCCGCCACCGGTCTGCCAGGCGTTGTTCTTGTCCTTCCAGGTTTCGCTGCCGGGCTCGCCGGGCGCTGGGATGGCGAAGGTCTTCCATTTCAAGTTGCCGGTTTTCGGATCGAGCGAGACGATCCAGTCGCGCACGCCCTGGTCGCCGCCGGAGGCGCCGACGATGATGTCGTCCTTGAGCGCGAGCGGCGCCGAGGACAACTCGACTTCCGGCTGATCGTGCAAATTCTTGTCCCAGACGATCTTGCCAGCTCTCCTTGTCGGTCGCGATGACGCGCCCGTCCTTGCCGGTGGTCGAGATGACGAGGTTGCCCCACAGCGCGACGCCGCGGATGCGGCCGTATTTCTCCTGGCCCGGATCCATCTTCCACAGGATGCGACCCTGAGTGCCGGAGCGAACGTCGATCTTGTAGACCGCGCCCCAGCCGTCGACGACATACATGAAGCCATCCTCGACCAGCGGCGTCGCCTCCAGCGCCTCGTTGGGCGATGTCCCGCCGATCGCGACGGCGAACAGCAACTTCATGTTCTTGACGTTCGACTTGTTGATCGTCTCGAGCTTGGAGAAGCGCTGCGCACCGTAGTCGTGATGAACCATCAGCCAGTTGTGCGGCTCGGGATTGAGCAGCCGCTCGAACGTCACATCAGCCGCGTACAGCGGGGCCGTGCTCGCCAGCAGGGCACCGGCAAGCGCGGTCAGGACGGCCGTGGATTTCAGGTTCATTATTGTCTCCCTATCCCAAATTCGATTTTGTCTCGTCATCCGATCACGACTTGTCGTGCGCGCGAAAGCGGGGACCCATGGTGCCTCGCACGACGGCCTCTCGAATGCTGGATCCCTGCGTGCGCGGGGATGACAGCGCGGCGAGTTACAAGCCGAACACGAACAGTAGGGTCGCGTTCTTGGCCAGGTTCTTCAATTCCGGCGAATTGGCGATCCGGCCGATCTGGTTGCGCGTGAGGCCGGTGGCGATTGCGATGTACTGCTTGCCGTCGACCGCATAGGTGATGGGATGGGCATTGATGCCGGTGCCGACATTGATGCTCCACAGCTCCTCCAGCGTCTCGTCATCGAGGGCGACGATGGTGCCGTCGAGCAGCGCGGTCACGATCAGGCCGCCGGCGGTCGCGAGCGCGCCAGCCGCGTTCGGATAAGGCATCTCCTTGCGTTTCTTGACCTCGCCGGTGGCGGGATCGAGCACGACGAGGCCGCTCAAGCCGCGGCCGTCATAGGCGAACTTGCCGCCGTCGAAGCGCCCGCGGACGTGGGCGGTCTGGTCGCGCGTCACCGACGTGCAGGCCTCGAGCTCCGGGATGTAGAGGAGAGAGGTCCTGCGGCTGTAGGCCGCCGACCAGAAATTGTTGCCGCCCGGCACGCCCGGACAGAAGCTGCCCGTTGCGCCGGTCAGGATCTTGCCGATCGGATCGGCATAGGTCTGGAGGTCTTTGGCCGGATCGTAGTCGAGCGGCTTGCCGGTCTTCGGGTCGATGCCCCTGGTCCAGGTCACCTTCGACACGTAGGGCGTCGCCTTGAGGAACTGGCCGCTCAAGCGATCGAAGCTGTAGGCGAAGCCGTTGCGCGCGGCTCTCGTCACGATCTTGCGATCCTCGCCGTTCACCTTCGTGTCGATGAGGATGTGGCTGCCGCTCTCGTCGTAGTCCATCGTGTCGTTGGGCGTGTACTGATGGTACCAGCGGATCTTGCCGGTCGCCGCGTCGATCGCGAGCGCGCTGTTGGTGTAGAGATTGTCGCCGGGCCGGTAGGACGAATTGTATTTCGGCGCTGGGTTGCCCGCGCCCCAATAAGTGATGTTGGTGTCGGGGTCGTAGGAGCCGGTGACGTAGAAGGCGCCGCCGCCGGTCTGCCAGGCATTATGCTTGTCCTTCCAGGTCTCGCTGCCGGGCTCGCCGGGGGCGGGCACGGCATAGGTCTTCCACAGCACATTGCCGGTCTTGGCGTCGAGCGCGACCAGCCAGTTGCGCACGCCCTGGTCGCCGCCCGAGGCGCCGATGATGATCTTGTCTGCAAGCGCAAGCGGAGCCGCGTTGAGCGTCATGTCGGGCTGGTCGCGCAGGTTCCTGTCCCAGACGATCTTGCCGGTCTCCTTGTCGGTCGCGATGACGCGCCCGTCATGGCTGGTCACGGAGACGACGAGATTCCCCCACAGCGCGACGCCGCGGTTGCGGTCGATCTTTTCCTGGCCCGGATCCATCTTCCACAGGATGCGGCCCATGGTGCCCGAGCGCAGGTCGATCTTGTAGACCACGCCCCAGGCATCGACCATGTACATAAAGCCGTCGTCGACCAGCGGCGTCGCCAGGAGATTCTCGTTCGCCGAGGTGCCGCCCAGCGCCACCGCGAAGGCGAGCTTGAGATTCCTCACGTTCGACTTGTTGATCGTGTCGAGCGGCGAGAAGTGCTGCGCACCGTAGTCGCGATGGTGCATGAGCCAGTTGTGCGGCTCGGGATTGCGCAGGCGCTCGAAGGTGACGTCGGCCGCGCGCGTGTGCGACGTGGCGGCCAGCAGCGCGCAAGCAACCGCGGCCGGAGCCGCGATGGATTTGATCTTCATGCGAATTACAGCCCGAACACGAACAGCACGGTGGCGTTCGACAATGTCTTCATCTCGGGCGAGCGCGCGAGCTTGGCCCGGCCGACCACGCCGATGCCGGAGGCAATGGCGATGTATTGCTTGCCGTCGACCATGTAGGTCATGGGCGGCGCGACGAAGCCCGAGCCGACGTTGATCTTCCACAGCTCCTCCAGCGTCTGGTCGTCGTAGGCTAGGATCGTGCCGTCGAGCAGCGCGGTCACCACGATGCCGCCGGCGGTCGCGAGCACGCCGCTGTGGTTGCCGTAAGGGAGTTCCTTGCGCAACTTGAACTCGCCCGAGGCCGGGTCGACCACGCTGAGGGAGCCGGTGATGCGCTCCTCGTTGACGTAGTTGCCGCCGCCGAACTTGCCTTTGACGTGGGCCGTCGGGTCGGGCGTGATGTTGGCGCAGCCTTCATTGCCGCCGATGTAGAGGAGCCGGGTCTTCTGGCTGTAAGCCGGCGGCCAGAAATTGGTGCCGCCGTGCACGTCCGGACAGGCACTCTTGAGCACGTCGGTGCCACCTTTCCAGGGCAATGCGAAGTTCTGCACGTCCTTTGCGGGATCGTAGTCGACCGGCTTTCCGGTCTTGGGGTCGATGCCTTTGGTCCAGGTGACCTTGGCGGCATATTGCACCGCCTTGAGGAACTGGCCGTTCTGCCGATCGACCGTGTAGTTGAAGCCGTTGCGGTTGGCGTGCGCCAGGAGCTTGCGATCCTCGCCGGCGACCTTGCCGTCGATGATGATCTGCGACCCGCTCGAATCGTAATCGCGGTTGTCGTTCGCCGTGTGCTGGAAGTACCAGGTGATCTTGCCGGTCGCGGCGTCGAACGCGATCGTGCTGTTGGTGAAGAGGTTGTCGCCGGGCCGGTAGGCGGAGTTGTAGCGCGGCGCGGGATTGCCGGAGCCCCAATAGGTCAGGTTGGTGGCGGGATCGTAGGAGCCGGTGACGTAGAATGCGCCGCCGCCGGTCTGCCAGGCGTTGGCCTTGTCTTTCCAGGTCTCGCTGCCAGCCTCGCCCGGCGCCGGCACCGCGAAGGTCTTCCATTTGAGCTTGCCGGTCTTGGCATCGAGCGATGCGAGCCAGCAGCGGACACCGTTGTCGCCGCCTGAGCCGCCGACAATGACCTCGTCCTTGAGCGCGAGCGGCGCCGCAGTGATCTCCATGCCCTCCTGATCGAGCAGGTTGGTGTCCCACACGATCTTGCCGGTCTCCTTGTCGGTGCCGATGACGCGCCCGTCCAGACCGGTGACGGAGATGACCAGATTGCCCCATAGCGCGACGCCGCGATTGCGATCCGGCTTCTGCTGGCCGGGATCCATCTTCCACAGGATGCGGCCCTGCGTACCCGAGCGTACGTCGATCTTGTAGACCACGCCCCAGACGTCGGTCATGTACATGAAGCCGTCGTCGACCAGCGGCGTGGCCTCGAGGTATTCGTTGGGCGAGGTGCCGCCGAGCGCCACCGCGAAGGCGAGCTTCAGATCCTTCACATTCGACTTGGTGATCTTGTCGAGCGGCGAGAACCGTTGCGAATTGTAGTCATGGTGATTCATCAGCCAGTTCTGCGGCTCGGGATTGAGCAGCCGCTCGTAGGTGACGTCGGCGGCGTGCGCGCTCGGGACGCCCGTGGCCAGCGCCGCGCAGCCAAACACGGCGAGGGCGCCGGCCGTCCCGGCACGGCGAAAACGCAAATTGCAGACGTTGAATGAAATCGTCACGGCCGCCTCCCTGAGTTCTCTTGTTGATCGAGACTAGCTCGCGGGGCCCTGGGGTGACAATGGTCGCCGCGGGAGGCAGGCAGTCGGCTTGAAGTTTGCCGACCGGCGGGCTTGACTGTCGTCATCGGCGATCTTCGACACGGAGTAGACGGCCCGGTTGGCCTCGTCCGTGTGCCGCCATCTACCGGACGTCACGCGCATCCAGTTGCGGCGCAGGAGCGAGATCATGAGCGAGCCGGACGAGGGGAGCGGTCGCGGGTGTGATCGCGTCGATGCGGAACGATCGACCAGGCGAACCTTTCTGACAGTGATGTCATTCCTGGGATTGGATCTGGCGGCGGACGCCATCCCGGCTTGGGCGGAGCCGGCAAGCGAACGGCCCAAGGAGGGCGATGTCCTCGTCGCCATTGATGCCGAAAAGCCCGTTGCCCTTGAAGCCAAGGATATTCCGGTCGGCGGACCGCCGGTTCTTGCCTGGCCGATGGATCCCGCAAGCAATACCGTTCGCCGGGACTCGCGCCTCAACAAGGTCCTGCTGGTCCATCTCGACCCGTCGACGCTGGTTGGGTCGACCCAGGAGCGTGCGGCCGAAGGTGTCGTTGCCTATTCGGCGATTTGTCCGCATGCGGGTTGTGAGGTGAACGGCTGGCTGGCGGATCAGCAGATTCTCGAATGCTCCTGTCATTATTCGCATTACAATCCGCGCGAAGCCGCAGCGGTCATGGACGGCCCTGCGACCCGTTCCTTGGCGGCGCTGCCGCTCAAGATTGTCGAGGGCAAGCTGACCGTCGCCAAGCCCTTCACTGGTCGCGTCGGTATCGTTCCAACCTGATCGCAGCCGCGCGGATCGTCGGAAACATCGATCGGAGGAGTCATCGTCAGTCAGGCACCGAAGCAAACCCAACCCGATGCGTCGTGCTCGGGGAAAAAAGAAAGAGCAGGAGGAAACGTCATGACAATAGCCAAGCTTCTCATGCGAAGCGTGGGTGTCGCCGCCGTGCTGGCAGCGGCCGGCATCTCGCAGGCTTCCGCGCAACAGATGATCGCGCCGGCCTCGGCAACGCCTACGCCGGGCCCGATGCCGGACATTCTGCAGAAATATGCGCCGGTCACCACCGAGCGGCTGAAGAAGCCGGAGGACGGCAACTGGTTGATGTTTCGCCGCACCTACGACGGCTGGGGTTACAGTCCGCTGGCCGAGATCACCCCGGAGAACGTGAGCCGTCTGCAGCCGGTTTGGAGCTTCGCCACCGGGCAGATCGAGGGACACCAAGCGCCGCCGATCGTGAACAACGGCGTGATGTTCGCGGCAACGCCGGGCAACCAGCTGATCGCGCTCGAGGCCAAGAGCGGCAAAGTCTTGTGGCGCTACAAGCGCCCGTTCCCGGAGGACATGGTTCCGCTGCATCCGACCAATCGCGGCGTCGGCCTTTACGGCGACAAGGTCTATTTCGCGGCGGCGGAGGCGGTGCTCGTCGCGCTCGACGCCAAGACCGGCAAGGAAGTCTGGACCGCGAAAGTCGATGACTACAAGAAGGGCTACTACATGTCGCTGGCTCCGCTCGTCATCGACGGCAAAGTGCTGCTGGGCGCATCGGGCGGGGAGGTGGGCGTGCGCGGCTTCCTTGCTGCATTCGATGCCGAGACCGGCAAAGAGCTTTGGAAGACGTATACGGTGCCGGCGCCCGGCGAGCCCGGAAGCGAAACGTGGCCGGCGGGCGGCGATCATTACAAGCGCGGCGGCGGCTCGATCTGGGTGACGGGCACCTATGATCCCGACACCAATCTCACCTTCTGGGGCACCGGCAACGGCGGCCCCTGGTTCGGCGACCAGCGGCCCGGCGACAATCTCTATACGAGCTCAGTGGTCGCCTTCGACGCCACCAGCGGCGCGATCAAGGGCCATTTCCAATATCATCCCAACGACTCCTGGGACTGGGACGAGGTCTCACCCCCGATTGTCGTGGATTACCAGCGCGACGGAAAAAACGTGAAGGGTCTCGTGAACGTCGCGCGTAACGGCTACCTCTGGCAACTCGAACGCACCAACGGCAAGATCAACTTCATCGACGGCCAACCTTTCGTGCGGCAGAACGTCTTCAAGAGCCTCGACCCCAAAACCGGGCGACCGGATATCGATGAGGCGCGCAAGCCGGGGACAGGCAAGACCGCCGAGTTCTGTCCCAGCTTGTGGGGCGGCAAGGACTGGCCGCCGGTCGCCTACAGCCCGCAGACGCGGATGATGTACATCCCCGCCAACGACAACCTGTGCACCGAGCTGACCGGCGAGCCGGTCAAATATGTGCAAGGCGAACGTTACATGGGGGTGGCGAAGAACGTCCTGAAGATGGTCGCCGGGGCCGACCACATCGGCGAACTGCAGGCGTGGGACCTCGACACCGGAAAAAAGGTATGGACGACAAATCTGCCGTCGTTCAACTGGGGCCCCTTGCTCGCTACCGGCGGCGGGCTTCTGTTCGCGGGCGGCACCAACGACCGCATGTTCCGCGCCTTCGATGCCAAGACCGGCAAGATCCTATGGGAATTCCCGACAGGCTCCGGGGTTGCGGCGGTACCGGTGTCGTTTCAGGTCGACGGTAAGCAATACATCGCGGTTCAGTCCGGCTGGGGCGTCGACCCGGCGAAGATGCAGGCGCGCATGAACCTCATCTTCCCGGGCCAGTATCCGGAGGTGCCGCAGGGCGGTGCGATCTGGGTTTTTGCGGTGAAGTGAGACTTGCCTCAGTTCAAGAATAAGGCCGGCGAGGGGATCGCCGGCCTCCATTCCCCCTAGAGCGTGTCTAGCCGCAGAGGCCTCTAAGGGATCGGCAACAACGGCTTTTTTCCCGCATGCAATTGCATATCGAAGGCGGTGAGCAGGGCCGCGGTCCCGGCGTAGTTACCCATCAGCATCACGAGCTCGACGAGCTTGGTCGGCCCGAACAGCGCCTTGGCCTTGGCGAAGGTTTCCGGCGTCACCTTGTGGTCGCGGAAGATCTGCCGACCGAGCTCGATCACCGTGGCGTCGGTTTCGTCCAGGCCGGCGGTGCTCTTGCGATACTTGATCGCGTCGATGACGGCAGGCTCGACCCCTTCCTTCAAAGCTTCCGGCTCGTGTGCGACCCATTCGAACTGGCTGTCCATCTCGCGCGCGGTCGCGAGAATAGCGATCTCCCGCACGCGTGGGGTGAAGCCGGCCTCGTAACGCAGATACCGGTTGAGCGCGCGTGTGTGCTCGGCGGTGTTCGGGCTGTAGAGCTGGATGCCGCTCGGGCCTTGCAGACCTGCGATCGTTGCACCCGGCGCTGATGCGCGATCGTATTGCTTCTTACCGGCCTCGTCCAAATCCTCGCGTTTCGGCAAGGGCAGGCGAAAACCCGAGTTGGGGTCGATGTCCGATGGGATCATGCTTGGCATGGTCCGGGGCGAATTGGCCTGCGTCAAGGCCGCGCGCGAGCCGAGCAAAACCGCGACCGCGCAAACGAGGAAAGTGGCTGCGAAGAGCAGGCGGGACCAGCCCGTTCCCATCGCAAGCTCGCTTTCAGTATTTCTGCTATCGGAACGAAATGCGCCACGCGTTCTTGAACGCGGGCCAAGGCCTCAGCGGATACCGGCGGTAAATGCCGTAGTGCAACAGCAGGCGGTCCAAGAACTGCACGTCCGTATCTCCCAGTGTCTCTTCAGCCTAAACGCCAAAACCGGCCGGCTGGTTCCGCTCCCTGGGTCGCCCTAGATCGCCGACAAGCCGTTGCCTGGCGGCCGGCATCGCCGTCGCTCCGTCTGGGGTATCGACACCGGCCACGAGGCCGTCAATAGCAGCGCTGTGTTTCCGTTTGATGTCATCGCCTGAATTGATCGGCATCAACGGTGGTAATTCCAGAAGGTGTTGGGGTCGGCGCGCCGCACCTCCGGTTGTTGCTGGCGACCGCGCTGGCCATAATCCCAGCGCGAATCCCACTGCGGCGCCGCGCGCCAGGGATCCTGGTAGGAGTAGGGGCGCTCCGAGTTGGTGCGAGCGGCGGACTCATCGCGCCTTGCTCGGGCCGCCGCTGCCTCGCGCTTGGTGGAGGCGCTTTCGCGCGAGACCAGCCGGTACTGGGTATCAATGACCTTGCCCCTGGCATCGACCCGGAAGCATTCCGAGACCGCTTTTCCGCGTCCGCTTGCCACTTCGCCCGAATCCAGATCGATGGACTTGCAACTGAGCTGGCGTTTCGCCTCGGGGGACGGCGGAGCAAGCGCCATTTTCGGGGCGACATTGGCCCATACCGCCTGGATGATCGGCTCGAAGATCGGAACGGCGACGCCGCCCCCGGTTGCCCCGCCGCCGAGCGTGCGGCGCTTACCGGTGGCGTTGTCGTAGCCCAGCCAGACCGCGACGGTGACATCATTGGTGAAGCCCACGAACCAGGCGTCGTTTTCATCGTCCGAGGTGCCGGTCTTGCCCGCGACATAGGGGGCAAGGCCCGAGATCGCGCGCGCCGTGCCGCGGGCCAGCACGCCCTGCATCATGCTCTTGAGCTGGTAGAAAGCGGCGCGATCAACGGAGCCGATCGTGCCCGACGCGGTCTGCTGATATCGATAAATCGTTTGTCCATCGCGATCGATGGAGTCCACGGAATGGGGTACCGGCCGCAATCCTTCATTCGCGATTGCGGCATAGAACGCCGCCAGATCGATCGGCCGCACCGGTTGCGCGCCGAGCACGAACGGATAATACCGCACGCATTCCCGGTAGATCTGCGCCTCGACCGCGAGGTCGCACAGGCGGTTGAGGCTGGCTTCCGGCTTCTTTTCGATCCCGCCATCGAGCAGGTGCACGGTGGCGAGATTGCGCGAATTCTCCAGCGCACGACGCAACGTCAATGTGTTGCCCGAGCCACCGTCGTAGTTCTTCGGCGTCCAATAATCCTGCTCGCGGTTGCGGCCCCCGCCGATCGGCGGCAGCGTAATCGGCTCGTCCGTCACCAGCGTATTGGGCTGCAGACCCTTGCCGAGCGCAGCGAGATAGCTCAGCGGCTTGATCGCTGAGCCCGGGCTGCCGCATGGCCTGGCTCACCCGATTGAGCTGGCTCAGCGGATAGGAGAAGCCGCCGCTCATGGCCAGGATACGGCCAGTCTTGTTCTCCAGCACCACCACAGCGCCCTGCACTATGGGGCGCACCCGCAGTTCGGCGCGCGCGGCGGCTTTGCCCTTGCCATCGGTCACGCGAACAAGGACCACATCGTAAACCGCGAGCTTGCGCTGCGCGACTGCGTTGTCGACGGAGAACGGAAGGACGCGGCCGTCAGCCAAGCCGACACGCCACGCCTCGTTCTTCTTGCCGCCGCCCGGCTTCTCCACCACGATCGCGGGCGTCCAATGCACGTCGTAGAGTGGCAGCCGCGCGGTCGCGAGCGCGACCTGCCAAGCCGGCCGCTTGTCGCCGGCTTTTCGCTCCGCGTCAGCGCGCTGGACAGCCTTGCCCAGCCTCGCCTCCGGAGACACGAACTGCACCCGACCGGCGCTGCGTTCATAGCGCGAAAGCCCTTCTTGCAGCGTCGTTTCGACCGCGCGCTGCAATTGCGGGTTTATCGTCGAGCGCACGGTGTAGGAGTTGGCGGTGATCGTCTCAAGGCCGGCAACCGATTTGGCCTCGCGCGCCACCTGATCCACGAAATGGAAGCCGATGTCGCGCCGCGGCCGCTCGTAGGAGACCATGGCCGGCAGCGCAGGCAGCCCGCGGCCGACCTGCTGCTCCGCGGGGTTTGCTTCGTCCTCCTGCATGCGGCTGAACACGTAGGCGAGCCGTTCCTGGGCCCGTCCAGGATGCCGGTCGGGATTAAAATAGTTCGGCCCCTTGGTCAGGGCGGCAAGAAGGGCGCCCTCTTCCAGGGTCAGGTTCTTCGCCTGCTTGCCGAAATAGCTGCGGGCCGCGAGCTCGATCCCCCAGGAGCCGCGGCCGAGATAAACCGAATTGAGGTAGAGCTCGAGGATCTCCGCTTTGCTCAGCGTGTGCTCGACCCGCGACGCCACGATCATCTCGCGGATCTTGCGGTCATAGGTGAGATCCTCGCCGACCAGGAGGTTCTTCACGATCTGCTGGGTGATGGTCGAGCCACCCTGCGGGCGTCCGGATTGCGCAAGGTTGCCGATGAAGGCGCGGATCAGTCCGCGCTCGTCGATCCCTCGGTGGCGATAGAAGCGCTTGTCCTCAGCCGCGAGGAACGCCTTCTGGACGGGTTCCGGAATGTCGCTGAGCGGGACCCATTGCCGCCGCTGATTCTCCTCGAACACCTCCGCGAAGCGTTCGCCCTTGCGGTCGAGAACGACGCTGGCGCCAGGCAGCTTGAGGCCCTTGAGCTTGTTGTGATCGGGCAGGTCGGCGACCGCCTTGTTGTAGTGGTCGATGACCTCGCCGAGATCCACGGCGGGCACCGGCACCTTCTCGTTCTTGCAAAACTGACGATAGGCCGTTAGCAGATCGGCAAAATTGATGCCGCGAAACGCCTTGTTCTCGCTGGTCACCGCCTGCGGATCGTCCATCGCCGTGGCGATGAGCTCATCGAGGTTGATGTCCTCGATGTCGAAGGCCTTGCGCATGTGCGTGCAGCCCGCGCCCAGCAGCCGTGCCACCTCTTCCTGATCGCGGGTGCGGTCGAACTGCGTCTTTACCGCGTCGGGTGTGGTGGTGACCTGACTGAGCGCAAGCGCCAAGGCAAAGATTTTGACGAGGATAGATTCCATCGAGGCCTGAAGGGACTGTGCAGACAGCAAGTCCACCGGAAGCATCCAGTTCCGTGCCTTTCAAAAGATATGCAGGGAATGCCCGGCGCCGACTGTCTACGGCAATCCGACCCGGACGCCTTAGCCTTTGATGATGTCGGCAAGAAAACAGAACGGCACAGCGGCGCCGTGGAACTATTACAGCGGTGTTCCGTTATTTCCGCGATCTTCGCAGGAGGCAGCAATGAACGGCATCATCTATCTCATCGGCCTGATCGTGGTCATCTTGGCGATCCTTTCGTTTTTCGGTCTGCGTTAACAGGAGGCGCAGATGGTCGACCAGCCCCCCTTCCGACGCGAGGCCGTGGCCGCTCCGGTCTACATCTCCTGGGGAGCTGTGATCGCTGGCGCCATTGCCGCGTCTGCCCTGACCTTCGTTCTCATCACATTCGGGGCGGCGATCGGCCTTGCCATCGCTTCGCCCTCGGCCACTTGGCGCGATACGTCAGTGGCGCTTGCCTTGTTGTCGGGGCTCTGGCTTCTGCTCACCGCAGTCGCGAGCTTTGCGCTCGGAGGCTATCTCGCCGGCCGGCTGCGGGCGACCTGGGACACCACGGCTGCAGACGAGGTCGAATTCCGTGACGGAATCCACGGCGTTCTCGTCTGGGGTCTTGCGATTCTCATTGGAGCAGCGCTGGCCTTGGGCGCAGTGCGCGCAGCAGCGCCGCAGGCCACCGGCAACGCCCTCGCGCCGAGCGCTGCGACCGCCGAGCCGTTGCTGGCATTCGAACTCGACCGGCTGTTTCGCACGGATCGCCGCCCGAACGACGCGGTCGAGCCGGATATCCGCGCGCAGGCCGCGCGGATCATCACCACCAGCTTCGGACACGCCGACATGGCCGCCGACGATCGCGCCTACCTTGTTCGCATGGTCATGGCCAGAACCGGCCTGGCTCAGCCCGATGCCGAGCGCCGGGTGACCGAAGTGATCGCCCAGGCTCGGCGCGCCATTCGCCGCGCAAGGGCCAACGCCGTCATCCTGGCCTTCATGGCCGCCGCCTCGCTGCTGGTAGGAGCGGCCGTCGCTTGGTATGCGGCCGGGTTTGGCGGCCGTCATCGCGATGGCGAAGCGATCCCGGCCTTTTGGCTCAATCGTCCGGGCGTGCCGGTGAGAGGCATGCCGTAGTGAGAGAAATGCTTTGCCGGGGCGGGCGCTTCAGACCGCGGGCTGAACCGTCCCCCGGCATTCCCCGAATCCGATCGTCGCAAAGCCTTCACGCCGGCAGTGCGCGCGCATGATCACGGTGTCGCCGTCCTCCAGGAAACGGCGACTTTCGCCCGACGCCAGCGCAACCGGCTGCCGGCCTCCCGCGGAAATCTCCAGCAGGCTACCGAGGCCATCGTCTTGCGGCGCCGAGATCGTGCCGGTCCCAAAGACGTCGCCCGGCCGCAGATTGCAGCCGCCGCTGGCGTGATGGGCGACCAGCTGGGCGACGGTCCAATAGAGATGGCGTGCGTTGCCGGCAGACAGCCGGTGCGCCGGAAGCTGCTTGGACCGCAGGCCATCCGTAAGCAATAGAACTTCGAGATCGATGTCGAGGGCGCCGGTTTCCTGATCCGCCGCGTCGAGAAGATAGGATAGCGGAGCCGGGTCGCCGGCGGGCCGCGCCGCTTGCGACGTTCGGAACGGCGCCAGCGCCTCGGGGTGACCACCCAGGGCGAGATGGTGGTGAGAAAGCTTTTGCCGAGGAACGGCCCGAGCGGCTGATATTCCCACCCCTGAATGTCGCGCGCGGACCAGTCGTTCAGCAGGCAGAAGCCGGCGATGTGGCTGGCCGCCTCCGCCACGGGAATCGGAGCGCCGAGCGCATTGCCGGGGCCGATCCACAATCCAAGCTCCAATTCATAGTCGAGGTTGCGCGAGGGCCCGAAGCTCGGGACCGGGTCTGCCGCGGGTTTGCGCTGGCCGTTCGGGCGCCGCACCTCGGCGCCCGACGGCCTGATCGACGACGCGCGGCCGTGGTAGCCGATCGGTACGTATTTGTAGTTCGGCAGCAGCGGATTGTCGGGGCGGAACAGCTTGCCGGCATTGGTCGCGTGATGAATGCCGGCAAAGAAGTCGGTGTAGTCGCCGATCGTCGCAGGCAGTTCGATGCGGCAGGCCTCGGCGCGATGAATGAGCCGCGAGCTCAGCGCCTCGTAACGGGCATGGTCCGGGCTGTCGGCGTCGAGAATCTCGCCGACCCGGCGCCGCAAGGCCAGCCGCGCGTCGCGGCCGAGCGCGAACAGCGGGTTGAGTGTCGCGCCGGACGCCGCGCGTGCGGCTTCCGCAGCTGGGCCATCGAACAGCCCGAGTTCAAGTGCCGTGGCGAGATCGAAGATGTCGTCGCCGATGGCGACGCCGCCGCGCGCGCTTGCGCCGCGCGGCGTGAACACGCCGAGCGGCAGGTTCTGGATCGGAAAGTCGGCGTGCTGGTTCGCCGAAGCGACCCAGCTTCGGCGCCCGGGCGAATGGGTGTCATCGATCATGTTTGGATCTTGTTCGTGCTGTCGGGGAGGGTGTCGGCGTGCGCCTGATGGCGCATGCTGCCATCATGGCTTGTTGGTGCCTGGATCGAAGTGCTTGCGCAAGCCCTGCCAGCAATCGAGGTAGTCGTCCTGCAATTGCTCCAGTTGGGCCGCGTATTTCGTCAGCCGCTGCGGAAAGCGGGTCTCGAACATGAAAGCCATGGTATCGGTCAGCTTCACCGGCTTGAGTTCGCTGTTGCTGGCATGTTCGAAGGCGAGCTCATCCGGTCCATGGGGCAGCATGCAATTGTGCAGCGAGATGCCGCCCGGCAAAAACCCCTCCGGCTTGGCATCATAGACGCCGTAGATCAGGCCCATGAACTCCGACATCAGATTGCGATGGTACCAGGGCGGCCGGAACGTGTTCTCTGCCACCTGCCAGCGCTCGGGAAAGATGACGAAATCGACATTGGCTGTGCCCGGCGTCTCGGACGGCGCGGTCAGGACGGTGAAGATCGACGGATCGGGGTGGTCGAACAGCAACGCGCCCACCGGCGAGAAGCGCCGCAGGTCGTATTTGTAGGGCGCGTAATTGCCGTGCCAGGCGACGACATCGAGCGGAGACTGGTTCATCTGCGTCGCATAAAGTTCTCCGCCCCACTTCACGAACAGGGTCGAAGGCTCCTCCCGATCCTCATATGCGGCAACCGGGGTGAGAAAGTCGCGCGGATTGGCGAGGCAATTCGCCCCGATCGGTCCACGATACGGCAGCGTGAAACCGCCACCGTAGTTTTCACACACATATGCGCGTGCAGGTCCATCGATGAGTTCGACCTTGAAGATCATGCCGCGCTGGATCACGCAGATTTCGCCAGGCTCGATCTCGATGACGCCGAACTCGGTGCGGAAACGAAGGCTGTGCTCCTGCGCGACAATCAGCAGCTCGCCGTCCGCATTGAAGAAGTACTCGTTCTGCATCGAGGCGGTGACGAGCAGCACATGTGCCGCCATG
The DNA here is from genome assembly GCA_963725065.1 of uncultured Alphaproteobacteria bacterium. GTDB lineage: Bacteria > Pseudomonadota > Alphaproteobacteria > Rhizobiales > Xanthobacteraceae > VAZQ01. The sequence continues at coordinate 150,597 of CAVRXD010000042.1, read as the reverse complement.
CCGGTTCGCGTCTCGGCGTCGCCCGCCGTGGTCATGGTGCGCAGGCCGCTCACGAAGGTCAGTGTCTCGTCGGGCATCGGGATCGGCCCCCAGCGCAGTTGACCGATCGGGAGGTCGCTTTCCTCCCGCGCCGACGGGGCGGTACGAATGCGTCCCTGATCGATCTTCTTGTAACGGCCGGAGTGCTTGACGGTGGGGCGGATGCGGTAAAGCCACGAGCGCTGGTTGCTGGCCTGCGGTGCCGTGAAGGCGGAGCCCGACAACTGCTCGGCATAGAGGCCAAAACTGACCTTTTGGGGCGAATTTCGCCCAACCGGCAGCGCGCCCGCAAGCGCCTCGGTCTCGAACGAGTTGCCGAATCCTGACATGTAGCCGGGGGTGAGACCGACCTGGCGGACATCGCTCGTCCCGCGAAATCGCGATGAATCCTGAACGTTCATGGCGACCCTCCATGTATCCGCCTGCCCGGCCGGTCGATACCGGTGCGCCAGTCTAGTGCGGTGGATTTGAAGTTCCTATCATTGTAGCCGCGCGTTTGTTTAGGAACTTCAAATCCAAAAACCGCACTAGAATCATAAATTGCTAGTGTCCCTTTGATTCCGAAGTTCGCAAACGAGTGTGTCGCGCAATGATGCGAACTTCGGAATCGGGACACTAGCGCATCGTTGCCGGCAGCCAGAGCGCGATCTGCGGAAAGATCATCAGCAGCACGGTGGTGATCACCATCGAGATCATGAGAATGCTGGTGCCTTTGTAGACCTTCATCAGATCGACGCCGGCCGTCGCGCTCACAATGAACGCGATAAGGCCGACCGGCGGGAATACCAGCCCCATCGCCACCATCATCATCGACATGACGCCGAACCAGATCGGATCGAAGCCGAGCGACGTGATCAGAGGAAAGGTCAGTTGCAGCGTGAGCAGCAGCAGGGGGATCTCGTCCATGAACATGCTGATGATGAAATAGGCGACGACGATGCCGATGATGACCACCCAGCGATTGAGGTCCATCGCGGTGACGGCGCTTACCATGTCCTGCGGAATGCGGCTCAACGCCATGTAGTAACCGAAGATCGTCGCGCCGATGAGAATGAGAAAAATCATCGCCGAGGTGCGAATGGTGGATTTCACCGCATCCAGCGCGTCTGCCAGGGTAAGCCGGCCGAACACCGCGCCGATGATGCCGGCGAGCAGCGCTCCCAGCGCGCCCACCTCGGTTGGGGTGGCGATCCCGGTGTAGAGCAGCACCAGCACCAGAAAGATCAGCAGAAGGCTCGGCCAGATGCGCACGAGGCTTGCCCAGCGCTCCTCCCGGCTGACGCGAAAGGTGCTGGGCGCGTGCTTGGGGCTCACGACCACCCAGAGATAGATCATGGCCGCGAGCAGGACGCCGGCAATAAGTCCCGGGACAACGCCGGCGATCAGGAGCTTACCGATCGAGGTCTGCGTCGCGACGCCGTAGATCACCATCGCGATGCTTGGCGGGATCAGGATATCAAGGGTCGCGCCGATGCCGATCGCCCCGGCGGCAAGTTCGTCCGAATAGCCGTGACGGCGCATTTCCGGCATCGCGATCTTGGACATCACCGACGCCGCGGCAGTGCTCGCACCGGACATGGCGCCGAAGATGCCGCAGGCGAAGACGGTGGCGATCGCAAGCCCGCCCTTGATGTGCGAGCACCAGTTGCTCGCCGCGGTGTAAAGGTCGCGCGCGAGCCCGCTCGAGGCGGAGAAAAATGCCATCAGGATGAACATCGGGATCGTCGTCAGGGCGTAATCCGCCACCGTGCTGAATGGAGCCAGGCTGATGATCCCCATCACCTTGCCGAAATCGCCGGTAACAACGTAGATGCCGAACATGCCGGCACCCGCGAGCGCGACCGCGATCGGCACGCCGAGGACGAGCGCAAGAACCAGCAACACAAGCGGAAGCACGACCATGTCGATCTTTCAGCGGCCTCGCACGGCGTTCACCGTCAGGCGGGCGGTGCCTCTTCCCTGAACAGGTACGACCGACTGCTGCGGATGCGCAGGAGATCGATGAGCATGATCACCGTCAGCGAGAGAAAGCCCAGGGGAACAAGGGAGTAGGCGGGCCCGACCAGCAGCGGCAGTGCGCTCAGGGTGGTGTCGTCACTCAATCCGCGCACCGCCTGTTGTGTCGTCGCCACCAGGATGATCAGACAGAACAGCAGCGACAGCAGGTGCGCGAGATATTGCGCCAGCAGCTTCATCCGCGCAGGCAGGCGGTCGACCAGGAAGGTGACACGGATGAATACGCCGCCGCGATAGGCGAAGGAAAGTCCCAGAAAGATGGTCGCCACCATCAGGTATTTTTCGGTGATCTCATAGGCCCCGATGATCGGACGGTTGAGGAGGTAGCGGCTGAGCGCGTCCGCGGAGGTGAGGCACATCATCGCGAGCGCCGCGAGCACGCTGGCGTAGACCAGCACGAGCTCGCAGCGCCACAACCACTTTTCGATGGAATGCAGGACGGTCACCGTCTCGCGCGATGTTCGGTGTGCTCGGGCCCTAGTTCTTGAGCGAATCGAGCACGCTGTTGAGAATGTCGCGCGCGTCCTTGTGGCCTTTGCCTTCCATCTTCTTGATCCACTCCTCCCAGATCGGCTCGCCGGCGAGCTTGGTCCAGCGCGCAAGCTGATCGGCTGGCACCTGGTAGCGGTTGAGCTCGTAGTTGCCGGCCTTCGCGCGCTCGATCACGCCTTCCTCGGCGGTATCAAAGAAGTTCTTGCCCCAGAATTTCGCGCCGGGGAGCCCGCTCACGCTCATGATGGCGTCGCGAACCTCCTTGGGCAGGGACTGCCATTTCTGCTTGTTGGTGCATACCGAGAAATAGGCCACGTAGAACGGAGCGATGGTGTAGTTTTTCGCCACCTCATAGAGCCGAAATCCCTGCACCGCCTCCCAGGGCGCGGCCGCGCCGTCGACGACGCCCTTGTCGAGGGACTGATAGACGTCGGGCATCGGAATCAGCGTCGGCACCGCGCCGAGCGCCTTGGCCATTTCGGTGGGAGGCCCGCCCAGCACGCGGACCTTCAAGCCCTTGAAATCCTCGAGCGTCCGCACCTGCTTCTTGGACACCAGCAGATTGGGCGAGCTGGTGTACAGCACGAGTGGCTGGATCTCGTTGAACTCCTTCTGCACCGAGGGAAATTTCTCGTACAGTTTCCACAGCGCCTCGCTTCCCTTCTCGGCCGAGCTGATCGGCAGGAAGGGTAGCGACATGACGTCCGACAACGGCGTCTGCTCGGGCCAATAGCCTTGCACGCACCAGCCGATATCAGCGATGCCGCTGCGGATGCCCTTCCACATATCCACGCCCTTGATCAGGGTTTGGGATGGATAGACCTCGATCTTCACACGTCCCTTGGTCGCTTCCTCGACCTGTTTCACCCAAGGCTGCAGCGCATGCGAGGGACCCCAGGCGGTCGGGGAGTTCTGGTCGGCGAGCGTGAGCTTGATCTCTTGTGCCGAGGCCGCGCCCGCGCAGCCCAGAGACAGGGCAATCAGGCTCGCCACCGCCAGGTTTCTTCTTTCGGACATGTGTTTCACTCCCCTTTCCGGAATCAGGTTCTTGATTGGAGGCGCTCGCGCGCACCGCTTGTGATAGTGCCGTCCCTCCTGCCGTTACACAAGCCGACATTGCCAAGGCCTCCGGGCCGAGGCGTCGGGAGCGCAGCACAACCTGGATTGGAATGCCCTTAAATCAGCGGGGCAGGGATCGAAGGCGCGCCGCCTGCTCGCGTGCTCAGCTCCACATGCGGCGCAATCGCATGGCGATATCGACGGCCTCGCCCGCCGGCCTGTGGCCGGCCGTCCTCGCGCCCGCGCTTGGCCAGGCACAGCTCTCGAAGCGGTCAAGCATGGGGGCGGTGATGAAGCGCGTCCGCGCCGCGTACATGTGGCGGTCGCCGTTGCTCTTCTGCTGATGCGCGAAGAAACGCTGCGGCATGACCAGGTGCAGATGATCCTTGGCGCGGGTCATTGCGACGTAGAGCAGGCGACGCTCCTCGTCGATCTCCGCCCTGCTGCCGGTGCCGAGGTCCGACGGTATGCAGCCGTCGATCACGTTGAGCACCAGGACCGATTTCCACTCCTGCCCCTTGGCGGAGTGGATGGTCGAGAGCACCAGATAATCCTCGTCGAGCAACGGCGTCCCGGCTTCGTCGCTGGTGGCGTCGGGCGGATCGAGCGTGAGCTCGGTCAGGAAGCGCTCGCGGCTCGTATAAGTGGATGCGATCTGGGCAAGCTGCACAAGGTCGGCCTGACGCAGGACGGCGTCGTCATGAATGCGTTCCAGATGCGGGGCGTACCAGCGACAGATGAGGTCGAGCTCAGCCGGCCAGCCAGTTGTCTTGCCGTGCACGAGCGCGACCGCGTCCACGAACGACGGCCAGTGCGCGGCGGCTGCCGCCGGAGCAACGAATGCTGCCATGACTTGCATCGGGTCCGCGCCGGTCATGACCAGATCGAGAAGGCGGCCGGCGGTGGCCGGACCAACCCCGGGCAGCAACTGGGCTACGCGAAAGCCCGCGGCGCGGTCGCGCAGGTTCTCCGCCCAGCGCAGAAAAGCCAGGACATCCTTGACATGCGAGGCTTCGAGGAATTTGAGACCGCCGAATTTGACGAACGGGATATTGCGGCGCGTGAGCTCGAGTTCGAGCGGTCCGCTATGGTGCGACGCGCGAAAGAGCACCGCTTGTGCCTTGAGTGCGATGCCGGCCTCGCGTTGCTCCAGGACTTTAGCGGCGACATAGCGGGCTTGATCGATTTCGTCGCGCACGTTCACCAATCGCGGGCGCTCGGCGGAGGCGCGATCCGACCACAGGTTCTTGGTGAAGCGTTCCTCTGCCTGCTCGATCACAGCATTCGCGGCCGCAAGGATCGGCTGTGTCGAGCGATAGTTGCGGTCCAACGTGACGACTGCGGCGCGCGGGGTGAAATGGCCGGGAAAATCGAGGATGTTGCGCACCGTCGCCGCGCGGAACGAGTAGATGGATTGGGCGTCGTCGCCCACCACAGTGAGCCCCGTGCCATTGGGCTTCAACGCCAGGAGGATCGACGCCTGCAGCCGGTTGGTGTCCTGATATTCGTCCACCAGCACATGATCGAAGCGATCCGCGACATCCTCGGCGATGGACGGCACCGCCATCATCTGCGCCCAGTAGAGCAGCAGATCGTCGTAATCGAGCACATGCTGGCGTTGCTTGGCTTCCACATAGGCCGCGAACAACCGCCGCAACTGCGTTTCCCACGTCGCGCACCAGGGGAAGGCGGCGGCGAGCACCTCGTCCAAAGGTGTTTCCGCATTCACGGCGCGCGAATAGATGGCGAGGCACGTGCCCTTGGTCGGGAAGCGCTTTTCCATCTTCGACAAGTCGAGATCGTGCCGGATCAGGTTGAGCAGATCGGCCGAGTCCTCGCGGTCGTGAATGGTGAAGGCGCGGTCGAGCCCGATTTGCGGCGCATACTCGCGCAGCAACCGCGCGCCGATGGCATGAAAGGTGCCCGACCAGGTGAGAGCGTGTGTCAACCCTGCCTTGCCATGCAGGGCATGTGCCGTGATGCGCTCGACCCGCCGCGTCATCTCGGCCGCGGCTCGGCGCGAGAAGGTCAGCAGCATGATGCGTCGGGAATCGACACCGCTGACGACGAGATGCGCCACACGGTGCGCCAATGTGTTGGTCTTGCCCGAGCCCGCACCGGCTATGATCAGGAGAGGAGGCGCGCCGGTGACGTCCGCGCCGCCGAACTCAACGGCACGGCGTTGTTCCGGATTGAGATGGGCGAGATGAGACGCGGTCATCGAGACGGGCGAGTGGGTCGAGGCGCCTCGCCGCGCGCACACGCGCATTGCCATGCTCGCGCAAGGGCGCGTCCGCACGTGCGCATCATCGAATTCATGCCCGCGGCTCCCCGACTCAATCCTCAACGAGAACAGATAACGAACGAAAAGACAAGTTCGCGGGCTGGCCCCGTTCGTCGATTTCGCTCGCCGCTCATCCGGGCTACAGCGGTGCCGCGTTTCAACAGTCAGAAGAGCGAAGGCAATGCCACCGACGAGCAACGACGTGCATCTGATATCGGGTTCCGATCTCCAGCGCTTTGCGAGTGCGCTGTTTCAGGCCTTGGGCGTCGCAGGCCCGATGGCGGACGAATGGGCGAGGTCGCTCGTTTGGGCGAACCTGCGCGGCGTGGATTCGCATGGCGTATTGCGGATACCGAGCTACGTCGATCGGCTGCAGAAGAAGCTCATCAATCCCACCCCCGACATGCGCGTGGAGATCCGCACCGGCGCTATCGCGGTATTGGAGGCGGACCGTGCGCCGGGAGCGGTCGCGATGTCGCGGGCGATGGAGGAGGCGATTTCCCGTGCCCGCGAGGTCCACTTCGGCTGGTGCGCCGCGCGCAACATCACCCATGCCGGCGCGATCGGTTACTTCGCCTTGCAGGCCGCGCACGCCGGAATGGCAGGCATCGTGATGTCGGCTTCCGGTCCGATGATGGCCTACCACGGCGCCAAAGTGTCGGGCGTGTCGAGCAATCCGCTCGCGATCGCCTTTCCCGCCAAGAGCAGGCCGCCGCTCGTCCTCGACATGTCGACCTCGAACGTCGCGATGGGGAAGATCATGGGCGCGCGGGATGCCGGCCGCGACATCCCGCTGGGGTGGGGGATGGATGCCCAGGGACGCGACACCACCGATCCCAAGAGGGTGACGACCTTGCTGCCATTGGGCGGGCCGAAAGGTTCGGGCCTCTCCTTCATGATCGAGTGTCTTTGCAGTCTCACGGTGGGCAATCCGATCATTGCGCCTGCCCTTGCCGCGGGTGGCGCGCTGGATGCGCCGTTCCTCAATGGCGTCGCGATGGCGGTCGATCTCGCCGCATTCGGCGACGTCGAGCGTATTCTCGTTGAAGCGGATCGGCTGGGAGATCAGGTCCGGGCGCTCCCGCCCGATGACAGCGTCGAGCGCATCTACCTGCCGGGAGAGCGCGGCGACAGCATCCTGGAGAAACGCACGCGTGACGGCATCCCCTTGCCGCAAGGCACCTGGTCCAGGCTGCTCGCCGTTGCCGGCGCGCTCGGCGTGCCGGCGCCCTCCAAAGCCTGACCTGTCCGACAACGCGCGAAAGCAACTGCGCGGCGGCTGAGAAGGTGCACCGCGGCGGGCGGATCAATATTCGTCGAACATCTGCTGGATTTCGTCCGGCTTGGTCGTCCTGGTCAAAGCCAATTGCAACAGGATGCGTGCTTTCTGCGGGCTCAGGTTGTCGGCGGCAACGAAGCCAGGCTCCTGCCAGTTGTCGTCCCGCACCACCCGGCCGGCGCCGACCCTGGCGCTGCGCACCACGACCACGCCGGTGGCATCATAAAGCTCCTTGAGAGCTTTCCTTGCGTTCTGGGTGTGCCCGGCGCCGGTGCCGGCGATGACGAGGCCCTTGGCGCCCGCGGCGACCGCCGCCTTGGCCAGATCGCCGTCGTCGCCGGCGTAACCGTAGAGAATGCTGACCTTCGGCAGTTCTCCGGTCTGCGTCAGATCGAATTGCGATTGCGTGGTGTGCTTGCGCGTCGGCGCGCGATAAAACACGATCTTGTCCGGATCGGCATAACCCAGGATCCCCAGCTCGCGCGACTGGAAGGTCTCCAGACGGTAGGTGTTGGTCTTGGTCACGTCGCGTGCGGCATTGATTTCATCGTTGAGCACCACCAGCGTGCCCTTGCCGCGCGAGCCCGGGTCCGCGGCGACCCTGATGGCGTTCAGCAGGTTGAGCGGGCCGTCCGAGCTGAGCGTACTGAACGGCCGCTGCGCGCCGACGATCACCACCGGCTTGTCGCTCCGCACCGTCAGATTCATGAAATAGGCGGTCTCCTCGATCGTATTGGTGCCGTGCGTGAATATGATGCCGGCAATATCGGGGTCGGCCAGCCGACCCGTCATGCGCAGGCTGAGCGCCTTGAGCTCCTGCGGCTGGTCGTAGGGAATGAACTCGTCGGATTCCACGCTCACGCGTGCAAATTTTTGAACTTCCGGTATCCGCTCGATCAACTGCGCGCCGGTCAACCTCGGCTCGCCGGTGGTCGCATAGCGGAGATATTCGAGCCGGTTCGCCGGATTTCGCGGCAGCGTCCCGGCACCGGTCATCACGTGCACACGCCGCAGCGTCGCTTGATCCGGCTGGGCAGAGGAAATTGCGGGAAAAGAAACCATCATGGCCAGAATCATCGCAAACAGGCTCCTCATGCGTACCTCCATGCCCATCATTCAAACCGCTGCGGGCAACGTTGTTTCCGCACCTCAGAGCGACGCCAGCAATTTGCCGAAACCGTGGATCGCGCCGGCAACCTTACCGCGCCGCATCGAGCTCCAGATCATCGCATTCATCCAGGTAACCACGGTGGTGTCGAGATCCTTTTCCAGCAGCTCGATATTGCGGATGCTGCCCCAGCCGCCGCAGGGAATGTAGATGCCGTCCGGTTTCTTCGGCGATTCGAGATAGGTCTTGCGCGCCACCGTGTATTCGACCGGGATCGGCAGCCGGCGTATTTCCACGTTCCGCTTGATGCCGAGCGCAGTGTTGTTGGTGATCTCGATCTTCTCCGCCGCAAGGTACTGGACCAGCCGGTCATTGATGAATTGCTCGAACGGCGTTGCCATCGCAAGCGTCTTGAGGTTCGCCGTGCGCATGGCGTCGATCACGCTCGACATGTCGGTGATCGCCGGCAGGCCGGACGCTTGCGACAAGCGATCGGCGAGCTCGTCTCCAAACCCCAATCCGCGCCGGACGACCGGCGGCACGCCGGACTGATAGATCACGTCGACGTCGAAGTTCGCCAGCTGTTTGGCCGCGCGCTCCATGCCCTTGATCGCTTCGTCCATATCGTTGTCCGAAAGCTGCTGGATCGTGAGCGAGACGGTGGTCATATCGATGCCTTCGGGCACCGCTTCATAGAACTCGAGCACGGCGCGTGGTGGCACCGGCGTCGGAAAGATCACTCCGACATGCAGGCGCCATCCGGTAATGCCTTCAGCCATGCTGGTGCTCCTGGTTTGAACGACAGGTCATCGGGATCATTGCGGGATTTTGGCGCCGGTGGCCGTGATGACCTCGGCCCATTTTTTGGTGTCCGCCCGCATAATCGCGAGCATCTCCTCGGACGAACTGCCGAAAACATCCAGGCCTTGCTCGGTAAGGCGCTCCTTCAATTTGGGATCGGCGACGGCCTTCCTGACCTCGCTCGCAAGCCGATCGACGATGTTCTGTGGCGTCCTGGCCGGCGCCAGCAGTCCGAACCATCCCCCCAGCTCGTATCCGGGCACGCCTGCTTCGTGCACGGTGGGAAGCTGCGGCATCAGGCTCGAGCGCGCGGGCGAGGCGACCGCCAGCATCTTCACCTTGCCGCCGGTCGCCAGCGCCATGGCCGAAGGCGGCCCCGTGAACATGACGTCGACGACTCCGGCGGCAATGTCGGTCATCGCCGGCGCGGTGCCCCGATATGACACCTGGGTGATGTCGGTCTTGGTCATCATCTTGAACAGTTCCATGCCGAGATGCGCCTGGGTCCCGAGACCGATCGAGGCATAGTTGAGCTTGCCGGGGTTGGCGCGGGCAAATGTCAGCAGCTCGTGCACGCTGTTGGCCTCGATCTTCGAACTCGCGACCAGCACGAGATAGACTTTGGCGATGATGCTGATGGGGATGAAGTCGCGGAACGGATCGTAGGTGAGGTTGGGATACAGGCTTGGATTGACCACCAGATTGGTGTCGACGGCCATGAACAGGGTGTAGCCGTCCGGGGTCGAGCGCGTGACCTGCCCCGCGGCCAGTCCGCCGTTGGCGCCGGGCTGGTTCTCCACGATCACCGGTTGCCGCATGGATTCGCTCAGGCGATCCGCGAGGCTGCGCGCGATCAGGTCGACCGCGCCGCCTGCCGGTTGCGGTAGCACGAGGCGAATGGGCTTCGACGGATACGGCTCGTCGGCGCGGGCGCCGGATGCCGTCAGGTCAATGACGCCCAAAAATCCTGCGACCGCAATCGCCGCCATGATCCGGCGCATGCCCACCCTCCCAAGATTGTTTGTCAGCGAAATTGAGCGTTTCGCCGTTCAAGCCGTCGCAACGTCGCTATGCCACCCTCACGTCCCCCAATGCCGGCATCGCGGGCGCACGCGCTGTCTCGGCCGGTGAAAACGGCGCGCGCAATCCGGCCTGCACCATGAGCGGGAGGACCTCCTCGTTCCACTGCGCAAGCTCTTCCTTGTATCTGACCCAGGAAATCAGGCAGCCGTCGACGCCGATCGCCGCCAGCTTGCCGAGTTCGTCGACGATTTGCTCGGCCGTTCCTACCAAAGGGTAGCCGCCGTGACCCGCGATGAAATGCGCCTTGTGTCCGTCCAGGGTCTTGGCGTCCAAAGTCTGGTTGTGCAGCCCGAAAATTTTCAGGAGATTGCCGGCCGCCTCCCAGTCACCGTTCTCGTGAACGTAGTGACGCAGATAGTCGTTGGCCTCTTTCTCGGTTTCGCGACACACGACGTAGACGTGAATCCAAATCCGGGTCTCGCGCCCGTGTGATCGCGCCATCGTCTTGAGATGATCGATCTGCGCTTTTGCACCCGCGAGGTGGGTACGGTCCTTGAGGATGACGAAGTTCATGTCGCAATAGCGTGTCGTGAAATCCTGCGCCGCCGGCGAGCCTCCGGCATTCATGATCGGCGGATGGGGCTTCTGCAGCGGCTTCGGCTGGCTCCAGACCGAGACGGCGTCGAAGCTCTCGCTCTTGAAATCGAACTCTTCGTCCTCCGTCCATGCCCGCCGCACGAACTCGAGCCACTCGGTGGCGTATCTGTAACGATCATCGTGCGGCCGCATCTGCGCGCCGAACATGTCGAATTCGTTCTTGAACCATCCGCAAACCACGTTCATGGCGAACCGGCCGTTGGTGACGTGATCGATCGTGGCCGCCATCTTGGCCACCATCAATGGATGTACCAACGGCACATGCACAGTGGCGAGCACGGTGCAATAGTTCGTCACCGCGCCGATCGCGGAGGCCCAGGTGAAGCTTTCGAATGTGCGGTTGTTGAAGTTCGATGGGCCGCCGTAGCCTTTCCAGCGGCCCACCGGCAACAGGGCCTCCATTCCCGAACGATCGACCGCCTGCGCGATGTCCTTGGTGTCGGGCCAGTTGAGCTGCCACGCTTCCGGGACGGTGGTGATGGTGGAGCCGTGGCTGCAATTGAAAGCCATGACCCCGAGCTTCATGCGATTGCCGCCGAACAAACGAGCGCGGGCCGTGTAGTCCTCAGCCGACGGGGCGGAGTTCATATTCGTTCATCCCGTTTCGTTGAAGGCCAGGTTCGGACCAAACCCACGTGCGCTCGACGCGGCCTTCATTATTTCATCGGGCATTCCTGGTGATAGGGGTCCTGCCAATCCTTGACCGCAGTGTCCTTCAACACCGCCTTTAGCATTCCCTTCTCGTCCTTCTTGACCTCCATGATGTAGAGATCCTGGATCGGGAAGTGGTTGTTGTTGAACTTGAACGAGCCACGCACCGATTGGAAGTTGGCTTTGCGCAGAGCGGCGCGCACGGCGTCCTTGTTCTCGATCTTGCCGCCCACATCCCTGACCGCGGAGTCGATGAGCTTCACGGCGTCATAGCCGAGCGCGGCGAAGGTCGCGGGCAGACGGTTGTACTTGGCGCTGAATGCGGCGACGAACTTCTTGTTCGCGGCATTGTCCAAGTCCGCCGTCCAGTTCGTGCCCATGATCAACCCGACCGCGGCATCGCCTTGCGCCGGAAACGTCAGCGGGTTTGCGACCGGATCCTCGGTGTAGAAGGGTATCTGGTTCTGCAGCCCAGCCTGTGCGTACTGTTTGACGAAGGCGACGCCGCCGGCGCCGACCAGAAACGCAAACACCGCGTCCGGTTTTTCGGCGCGAATGCGCGCCATTTCGGGAGAAAAGTCGAGCTGCGTCAGCGGCGTGTAGACCGGGCCCGTGGCCTTCCCCTTGAAGTACTTCATGGCGGCTCCGACGTGCTCGTAGCCGGCCTGATAGTCCGCACCGATGAAGAACGCACTCTTGACGCCCTTGTCGGTCATGTACTTGCCGACCGCCGCCGGCCAGTCGTCGTTCGAGAATGAAACGACGAAGCCGTTCGGGACGCAGTCTTTGCCGGCGAACTGCAGCGGTCCTGCCAGCGCGCCGACGGCGAAAACGCCGGCGTCGTTGAAGGTCTTCCAGACCGGGATCATCGTGTTCGACGAACTGAAGCCGGTCACGAAATCGACCTTGGCGTCATCGATCAGCTTCGATGCGCCTTGCACCGCTTCGGCCGGGTTGGTCTTGTCGTCGACCACCGTGTACTTGACCGGCAGACCGCCGAGCTTGTTGCCGAGTTCCTCGAGCGCGAGGTCGACGCCTCGTTTGGTTTCCGCGCCGGCCGGCGAGATCGGACCGCTGAGCGGCGTCATCAGGCCAAGCTTGACCTGATCGGCAGCCTGTGCGCCGCCGCAGAGAGCAGTCAGCATGGTGCCGGCTAGAGCCAATCCTCGCATGGTCGTTCCCTCCTGTTTGAAGTCTCTTGACGTGATGCGTGACGCATCAGCATGCCCTGAGCTTAACATCAGGCAACGACGCGGTCTAAACCTCGTTACAGGCCTACGAAGCGACGGATGGCCTCATACTCGTTCCCGAGCGCGCGCGAGTCTCCGCTCCAGCGCACGCGTCCGCGCTCGAGCACGTAGTGACGGTCTGCAAGCCTTGCGAGAATCTTGACGTTCTTGTCGACGAGCAGGATCGACTGTCCGCTCAGCTTGAGCTTGCGCAGGACCTTCCAGATCTCGCTGCGGATGATGGGAGCTAGCCCCTCGGTTGCTTCGTCCAGGATCAGCAGCTCCGGGTTGGTCATGAGTGCGCGCGCGATCGCCAGCATCTGCTGCTCGCCGCCAGACAACTGGCCGCCCATTTGATGTTTGCGCGCGCGGATCCAGGGGAACAGTTCGACGATCGCGTCCGTGGTCCAGCGCGGTTGGCCGCTGGGTCCGGCTGCCGAGGTGGCGGTGAGGTTCTCCCACACCGTGAGACTGGGGAAGATGCAGCGCCCTTCCGGAACCAGCCCGAGGCCGAGCTTGGCGATACGGAACGAGGTTAGCCCGCGCAACTCCCGCCCCTCGAATGTGATCGTTCCGCCATGGGGCGGGGTCATTCCCATGATGGAACGGATGGTCGTGGTCTTGCCCATCCCGTTGCGCCCGAGCAGCGTCACCACCTCGCCCCGGCGAACTTCGAGATCGACCCCGAACAGCACCTGGCTCTGGCCGTAGCTGGTTTGAAGTCCCTCAACCGTCAGCATCGAGCTCGTCATCCTCTTCGCCGAGATAGGCCACGCGCACGGCGGGATGGTTTCGAATCTCGTCCGCGGTTCCGGACGCGATGATGCGGCCGCCCACCAGAACCGAGATGCGGTCGGCGAGCGCAAACACGACGTCCATGTCGTGCTCGATCAAGAGGATCGTGTACTGACCCTTGATGCTCGCGAGGAGCTGCGACATCGCGCGCGATTCCTCGATGCCAAGTCCCGCCATCGGCTCGTCGAGCAGCAGCATCACGGGGTGGATGGCGAGCGCCATGCCGAGCTCGAGCTGGCGATGCTGACCATGCGACATCCTGGATGCGATGAGATTGCCCAGCCGACCAAGGCCGACATCCTCGAGCAGTCTGCGCGCAGGCTGGCGCAGGCGCGCAATCCGCTCGGCCGGCGTCCAGAACCGAAAGCTGTGGGGCTCGGTCGCCTGAACGGCCAGGGCGACGTTCCCCTCTGCGGTGAAACTGTCGAAGATGCTGGTGATCTGGAACGACCGCGCCAGCCCGAGCCGCGCGCGGCGGGCGGTAGAAAGATCGGTGATGTCCCGTCCGTCGAAGGTGATCCGTCCGGCATCCGGCCGGAGTTCGCCGGTCAATTGTCCGACCAGCGTGGTCTTGCCGGCGCCGTTCGGACCGATGAGCGCATGAGTTTCGCCCTTGCGGATGCTCAGCGTCACATCATCGGTAGCAATGAGCGCCCCGAACGCCTTGCAAAGGTGATGGATCTCCAGCACGAACTCGCTCATGGCGATCGTCCCGGTTTGGAATCCGCGATTGGCGCTGCCAGCTCGGGACCGTCGACTTCAGGCGCAGCTGGCGCGTCGCCGGCGCCGGTGGCGCGCAGGAGCATGCCCCAAATCCCGTCCTTCAGCAGCAGTACCCGCGCGACCAGCAGCGGACCGAAGAACAGCATCCAGTGCTCGGTGAAGTCGGACAGCACGTCGCGGAATGCCAGAAAGAATGCGGCGCCCAGGATCGGCCCGATCAGCGAATTAGCCGAACCCAGGATGACCATGGCGAGCAATTCGCCCGACAACTGCCAGCTCAGCGTCGCGGGGCTGACGAATTTCGCATGGTTGGCCATCAGCGCGCCGGCGAGTCCCGCTATGCCACCGGCAATGACAAAGATGACCAGTTTGTACCGATAGGGCGGGAAGCCGACCGCGGCCACGCGCCGCTCGTTATCGCGAATTCCGCGAATCACCATTCCGAACTCCGATCCGACGATCCGGCTGGCGATAAAGACCACGAGCACCAGTAGCCCGAGCACGACGTAATAGAATGTCGCGTGATCAGCGAGCGAGACGAAGCCCAGATGGTTGCGTTGTGGCACGGTGAAGCCGTCGTCGCCGCCCCAATTGCGCAGGCTCTGGGCGAAGTAATAGACCATCTGCGCGAAGGCGAGGGTCACCATGATGAATTGGAAGCCGCGGGTCCGCAGCGAGAGACTTCCAATCGCCAGGGCGAACAGCATCGAGACCAGGATGGCGAGCGGCCACGCCACGAACGCATTGGTGACGCCATAGACCGTCAACATGCCAGCGGCATAGGCGCCCACGCCGAACAGCGCGGCCTGGCCGAACGTGATCAGCCCGGTGTAGCCAAGCAGAAGATCGACGCTCAACGCCGCCATGCCATAGATCGCGATCTGGGTCGCGAAGCGGGTGTAGTAAGTGCCCAAGTAGGGCGGCAGCACGATCGCCATGGCGAGCAGAAGCAGGAGCAGCGCGCCGCGTCGTCCGGGAAATGTCATCGTCAGCCCCGATGCGCGGCAAAAAGGCCGGTCCGGCTGAACAGCAGCACCACGGCCATCAACACGTAGACCGCCATCCCGACCAGGGCTGAGGTCGCGTTGGTCTGGATCACCAGCGGGATGAGCACGCGGCTGAGCGTGTCGAAGATCCCGACCATCAGCGCGCCCACGAGGGCGCCGCGTACCGAGCCGATCCCTCCGATCACGACCACCACGAGTGCCAGAATGAGGATCGGGTCGCCGGCGCCGGGCTCAACCGACAACAACGGTCCCATCATGATGCCTGCCAGGGCCGCCAGCATCGCGCTGAGCGCGAATACGAGCGTATAGAGGAGACTGATATTGATGCCGAGCGCGGCCACGATCTCGCGGTTGTCGCTGCCGGCGCGGATCAGCGCGCCGACCCGCGTCCGGGTGATGAGCAGGTAGAGCAGCAACCCGGCCACGATGGCGACCCCGGTGATGACCAGCCGGTAGATCGGATAGGCGGCGCCCGGAATGATCTCGACCGACCCTGTCAGGAACGGCGGAATGCTGAGCGGGATCGACTCGCGCCCCCAGATCACGGTCACCGCCTCGTTGAAGAACAGCGAGAGGCCGAACGTGGCCAGCACCTGGTCGAGCGGACCGCGCCGGTAGAGCGGACGCAGGACCACAATCTCGATCACGATCGCGACCAATGCGCCGCCGATGAGAGCGAGGGGAACGGCCAACGCATAGGACTGCGTCCAGGCGAGCGCTGCCATGAGGAAGTAGCCGCCGAGCATGAAAAGCGCGCCATGGGCGAGGTTGATGACCCGCATGATGCCGAACACGAGCGTCACGCCGACGGCCATCAGGAACAGCATCAGCCCGAATTGCACGCCGTTGAAAAGCTGCTCGAGCAGGAGCGCAAGCGTCATGACGGCTCGATCTCTACGGCGGCAATGAAGGGATCGGTCTCGTTCAACCGGCGTGGTCCCGCGACATGATAGGCATCGAGCGGGAGAACCTGCAACCTGTTCCCCGGTGCTCCACGCGCGCTGCGGCGACGCGCCACGTTCGATACGTGCCGGGTTGCGTGCCTGTAACGGACAATCGCGGACGTGCACATTGTCTGGCTGTCGCGCAAGTCCGGTTCGCGTCTACAATGCGCGTGAATGACAAGGGAGAGGTCGAGACATGAGCAACAGCATGGTTCGTCGCGTCGGTATCATCGGGCTTGGCAAGATGGGGCACCCGATGGGGCGGCACCTGCAAAAAGCCGGGTTCGACGTCACCGCCTACGACATCGATGCGCTTGCATGCAGCGCGGCGCAGCGCTCAGGGATCGCGATCGCTGCCAATCCCGCGGCGGTGGCGCAAGCCAGCGATTTCGTCATCATCGTCGTCGGCTTCGACAAGGAAGCGGAAGCAGTCCTGCTGGGTCGCGACGGCATCGCTGGCGCCGCGCGCCCCGGACTGATCGTGGGCATCGCGTCGACAGTCGCGCCGCGCACCATGGAACGGCTCGCCGGTCGCCTGGCCGATACCGGCATCGTCCTGCTCGACATGCCGATCACGCGCGGCGAGCCCGCGGCCGAGGCCGGGCAATTGCTGGTCATGGTCGGCGGCGACACGCAAGCGTTCGAGGCGTGCAAGCCGGCGCTGGAAAGCTTCGCCAGCAGTATTTTTCACCTCGGTCATCTCGGAGCGGGCCAGGTCGGCAAGATGGTCAACAATATGATCTTGTGGTCATGCATCTCGGCCAATTTCGAAGGCTTCAAGCTGGCGGCCGCGCTCGGCGTCGATCTCGACCGCCTGCGCACCGCGCTGATCGACAGCAGCGCATCAAACTGGGCGCTGCAAACCCAGATCGATCGCTTTCCGATGCCATGGGCGGAGAAGGACATGCGTATCGTGCTGAGCGAAGCCGACCATCTGCGCCTGAGCGTTCCGCTCTGCGGTGTCGTCACCGAGGTGGTCAAGAGCGTCAAGATCGAGCGCGGCTGGCCGACGCCGGCGCAGCGCGAGACATAGTTACGTCAGTTCAAGGTCATTCCGGCTTGATGCCGGCCTGCTTCACCACCACGCGCCAGCGGGCAGACTCCTCGTGCATGAAGCGCTCGAACTGCTCAGGCGAGCCGCCGGCGGCCTCGGCGCCTTGCTGGGCGAAACTTCGTCTGACGTCCGGCATGTCGAGTATCTTGACCAGTTCGCCATTGAGCCGCTGCACGATCGCCTGCGGCGTACGCGCGGGTGCGGCAATCCCGTACCAGAGCGAGATGTCCATTCCGCCGTATCCGAGCTCGGCGAACGTCGGCACGTCGGGCAGGAGCCGGTGGCGATCTGTGCTCGCGGCCGCCAGCGGCCGAAGCTTGTCCGCCGTGACGAACGGCAGCAGCGAAGGCGCCGCGTCGAACATGATGGCAATGCGGCCGGCGACGACGTCCACCACGGCAGGGCCGCTGCCGCGGTAGGGAACGTGCAGGAGATCGGTACCGGTGATTGTCTTGAACAGCTCTCCGGCGAGGTGTGGCGCGCCGCCGTTGCCCGATGACGCGAAGGCGAGTTGTCCAGGTTGCGCTTTTGCCAGGTCCACCACGTCCTGCACGGTCTTGGCCGGCAGCGACGCAGTGATGGTCATGATCAAGGGCAGCTTGGCCAGCAGGATGACCGGGACGAAATCCGTCACCGGGTCGTACGGAAGAGTCGCGTAAAGATGCGGGCCGATGCCGTGCGTGGTGATCGAATTCAAGAGCAGGGTATAACCGTCGGGCTCCGCCTTGGCGACGCCCCGGGACGCAATGGTCCCGCCGGCGCCGCCCTGATTGTTGATGACGACCGGCTGCCCGAGTGCGTCCGCGAGCTTGGCACTGACGGTTCGCGCGATGAAATCGGCAGCGCCGCCGGGCGGAACCGGGACGACCAGTTGGACCGGGCGGTTGGGATAACTCTGCTGCGCGCTCGCAGGAGTCGCCGCCGCAACCATGACGGTCGCGGCGGCAAGTAGCACCGTCCGAACTGTCCGCATGCGCTGGTCCTCATTTGCCCGCACGGCATGTTACATCAACCTTTGTAGCGATAACCCCTCTCTCCGCGCCGTGGCAGGGGTCGTCGCGACTCAGGATCTCGTGCCAGCCGCAAGGCCGGGCATCACCATTCGAGCTTTCATCGTTTGGCACGCGATGCCTTGGCGCCGCGACGCGCCATTTGACCCCGGCGCGACTTGGCCGTGCCGGGCTTGGCCGCTTGGGTTTTGCGCGCCCTGCGAGGAGCTGATTTCGGCATCTCCCCGCTCTTCTCGAGGCGTGTGGTCCAGTATTCCCAGGCCCGCGCCATGGGACGCGGCTGCAATTGGTGCGGGCCGGTGCGTTCGGCCTCGCCGCGGCTCAGCGGGCCGATCTTGCCGAGCAGCATCGAGCGCAATTGGATTTCGGCATTGGCGTGCGAGTAGATCGTCCGGAACACGAGTTCGCGCAGCGTGGTACCGACCAGAGTGGCGCCATGGCGCCGCATCAGAATCATCCAGTGCGCGCCGAGCGCCCTTGCCAGCGATTGGCCTTCCTCCGGCTTGACCACCAGCATGTTGGTGTCGCCGAATTCGTCCCGGCTGTCCCAGAATGGCGCCGCCGTGCCGAGCACCGCGCCCATGTGGAACACCGGCACGAGCTCGATGCCGGTGATGCAGAACGGCAGGACCGACGGCGAGTGATGGTGGCAGACCGCGTTGACGTCGGGCCGCGCCTGGTAGATGCAGCCATGGATCACGCGCTCGCCATAAAGCGTCACGCCCTTTGCCGCGACCGGCTCGGAGTCGAGCGTGAACTCGAAGATATCCGCGGGCTCGATCAGCTCGGGGCTGCGCGAACGGGCGAGCAGATAGCGGCCGGGATCGGTAGGATGGCGCATGCTGACATGGCCGAATCCATCCAGCACGCCTTCATGCGCGATGATGCGGTTGGCGAGCGCCAGCTCGTAGCAGGCCTCGGCGAGAGGGTTGGGCATGCGTGCTTCCTTTCCTGGCTCGCGCGGCGACATTTTTTGACGGCTGCTCGCGCGCAGATTGTCTGAGATCACGCGCGCAATCGAACAGAAAGCGCATGCGAAGCCAATGGTTTCGTGTCGGGTTCGCCAGGGGTCGGCGCCGACCGTGGGGAACGGCTCGGGAGAGCGGGATATCTCAGGTGCCGAGCGACGCATCGGCACGGCATGCCACCATGGCGGTGGGGCAGATCACCGAGCCGAGTCAGGCCGAATCCATCCTGGCACAGGATCAGGCCGATATGATCGCGATCGGACGGCGCTTGATGTTCAATCCGCGCTGGGCCTGGACTGCCGCGTCGGATCTCGGCGTGTTCTTGAAATATCCGGCGCGCTACCGCAACGCTCACCCGCGCATCGGGCAGGAGATGGACTTTCCGGAGTCGGCGGAGAAGCGGCGCCGGTTGCTGGAGGTGATGCGGGAAGAGGAGCGGGTGTCGCAGGCGCGCAACTAGCGTCTCGACACCGAGCCGCGGCCTCCGAGGCACTTGCCCTCATGTCGAGAAGCCGCGCAGGCCTGGATACGCAGCCTGCACTAGACGGGTTGTCTGCGGCTAAGGCTTGGTTTCCAAGGGCTTGGCTTCCAGCAGTTGCGCGAAGCCGAAGTTGTAGCGCTTGAGCTGCGGATTCTTCACCTTGCTGTAGCGGCTGAAGTCGATGCTGTCGAAGCCGTTGCTGAATCGTTGGATGTAACGGTCCGCGAGCGGCGGCGTGAACTCCGCGAACATCGGGCGCTCCAGCTCGAACCCTTCATCGGCGAAATCGCGGCCGTGATGGTAGTCGTAGATCATCACCAGCGTCCACGCGCCGGTGATGAAGTGGCCGCCTGCGAGCGACGGTCAGGCGCCCCGATTTGATCGCTTCGAGCGCCTCGGTCGACGTATTGATGCCGCTGAACCACGCGTCCGCGCCGGGCTTGCCGCCTCGCTTTTCCCACGCCGCCATGGCGCCGAACGCCATCAGGTCGTTTCCCGCCCATATCAGCTTGGCGTGCGGATAGCGCTGGTAGAGCCAATCGGCTTGTTCATGGGCCTTTTCCCGCGTCCAGGCCGCATAAACCTCCTGATCGAGAACGACGCGCGGGTTTTCCGCGACCGCGCGACGCATGCCCTGATTGCGTTTGATCGACGAGGGCGTGGAGCGATCTCCTGCAATCGCCAGCATGTGCAGCTTGCCGTCAGGCCCGAACGCCTTTTCCTTCATGCCGCGTTCGATCAGCGCGTCCGCCGTCAGGTCGCCGGCGTCCTCCGCCCGGGGCTCCAGCGATCCGAGCCAGCCTTTGTATTTGCCGCGGGGCGATCCGATGCCGCCACGCTGATCGACCGGAATCGAGCTGTAAGCGAGAAAGGTTTTCACCCCCGTGGGGTCGATGATCTTCAGGAGTTGGTCAGCCACGGAATAATCGTCCGTGAGCACGATATAGTCGGGCCGTTTCCCAGGGGCGCGCGCGACCAGTCTCGCGGGCGATCTCGAACGTCTTCAGCGGTTCGCGCTGGGCATACTGCACCTCGAATGTCATGCCGAGGCTGCGAGCGACGGCCTGCATGCCTTGCGTGGCCGTCATCCAGTAGATTTCGTCGGACTTTCCCGGATTGATGAAAGCGACCGACTGCGCATGTGCGACCGCGCCGCCCAGCAGAAAAGCCAGACACGAAAGCAAGGCATGGGGCGGCAGCGCACCGACGAGGCCATCGCCGGTCTCGCGTGTTTTCCATCTCCCGCCGCTTTGCACCTGTGGCCAGTCCTGCGTCCCTGTGTGCTCCGGATCGTCAACGGAAATGCTCCCTCTTCCGCCCAGCAGCCGGAGCATAAGGTCCAATTTCCCACCGTACCAGCGTCGAAGCGAGGGCCACGCCTCCGTGGGCCGAGGTCGGAATCGCTCCAGATCGCCTGCATCCAGCTGGCGCGTATCGGCGGCTGCGAGTTGGTGAGGGCAAGCCCTAATACCTCTGAATCAGCTCTCCGAGCTGCGCATCCGTCAGCGGTGCGGGCATGAAGCGGAAAGTCACGGCCTGCGCCATGAGCTCGGGCAACCCCGAAATGTTGGACGGGTCGATGTCGGCCTTGGGCAGGAATTCATCCCGTAGCCGCCGTGCGATGCGTTCGCTTGAACCTGCCCACGCCGCGTAAGCGGCGAGCGCGGCCGGGTCGGAGTAGAGCCAGTCGAGGCCATCCCGATAGGCGCGCATGTAGCGGATGAACACGTCCCTGCGGCGGTCGAGCGCGTTCAGGTTGGCGGCCAGCACGCGTGAGGTCTGGGTGCGATAAGCGACAACGTCGCTGGCGCGCGCGATAACCCTGATCTTGCCCTGCTCGACGGCCTCGACGCCGAACGGCGCCGCCGCCCAACCGACGTCGAGTTGGCCGCTCATCACCTGTGTGAGAGTCGCCGTGGCGGTGCCGGCAGCGACCGGCTTGAACTTGACCCCGGCCTGCTGCTCGAGCCCGAGCACGACCATGTGGGTCGACGAGCCGACGGTGGAAAAGGCGACGGTCCGGCCGTCGGCCTCCTTGAGGCTTTTGATCTGAGAATCGGCTGGAACGTACAGATACGTGTCGTTCGCGCCGGTCATGGTCGCGCCGATGATGCGGATCGGCGCACCCTTGGCATAAGCCCCCATGACACCCAGCGTGCCGAGCCCGATGCCGAGGTCGGCGCTGCCGGAGATCACCGCCTGCAGCGTCTCGCCCGCACCCTGGGTATAGAAAATGTCGAGCGCGATCCCGTGCTTCTTGAAGATGCCGGCGTTCTGCGCGAGCTCCGAGATCGATTGATCCCAGATTCCCTTGGCGCCGACCGCAAGCTTCAGCGCGTCCAGCGCCCAGGCGAGCGAGTGTCCCGCGAGCAGGACGACGATTGCAACCAGGCCCATGTTCGCCGCGTGCAGCATTTTCTTGTCTCCCCGCGTGACAACATGGTCCATATTCAACCCCATAAGGGACGAAACGTAACGGGAAAAGCGACATGGACTTCGAGCTTCCGGAAGAACTGAAGCTGCTCAAGAACACGGTGAGGACTTTCGTCGATCGGGAGTTGATTTCGGTCGAAATGAACGCGATGGACGGCCCGGGGATGCGTCCGGAGGTTCGCGCCGACCTCGAGCGCAAGGCGAAGGATCTGGGTCTTTGGCTGCTCGACGTTCCCACGGAGTATGGCGGTCAAGGTCTCGGGCTGTTGGGGATGGTCGTGGTTTGGGAAGAGATCGCGCGCACCGTCGCGCTGCCGCCGCGTGGACCGGGCGTGTTCGGCCCCGATGTGCGGCCGGTGTTGTTCACGCTCAATCCGGCGCAGAAGGAGAAATATCTCTTCCCGGTCCTGCGCGGCGAGAAGACGACCGCCTTCGCCCAATCCGAGCCCGATGCCGGCTCCGATCCCGGGGCCATGCGCACCACCGCCGTACGCAAAGGCGATCACTACGTCATCAATGGCTACAAACGTTGGATCACGAAGGCGCAGGACGCCGATTTTCTTCAGCTGGTGGCAGCCACCGACCGCTCGAAGGGCAGTCGCGGCGGCCTGAGCATGTTCCTGGTCGACACCGCCACCCCCGGCGTCAAGATCGTACGGCGTACACCCACCATGATGAGCGACATGCCGTGCGAGATCGCATTGGACGACGTGATCGTGCCGGCCGAGAACCTGATCGGCAAGGAAGGCGAGGGCATGCGCCAGGCGCAATCCTGGATCACGGCGGGTCGGCTCTACCAAGCCTGTCGCGGCCTCGGCGTGGCCAAGCGCTGCCTCGACCTCGCGGTCAGCTATGCCAAGCAGCGCGTCACCTTCGGCGCGCCGCTCGCCGATCGCCAGGCCGTGCAGTTCATGATCGCCGACAGCTTCACCGAGCACCGGATGACGCAATTGTTCGTGTATCAGCTTGCCGCGCGGACCGATGCGGGTGTCGCCTCCCGGCACGAAAGCTATATGGCGAAGATCAGCGGCACCGAGCTCGGCTTCCGCGTCGCCGACCGGTGCATGCAAATTCACGGCGGGATCGGGCTCGCGGCCGAGATGCCGATCGCGCAGATGTGGCGCGACGCGCGCAGCTTCATGATCACCGAGGGACCTGTGGAGGTCATGCGCATGGTGTTGGCGCGGGAAATCTTCCGCGGGCAGGCGTGAAGGCGCCAGGGACGCTGTGCCGCGAGCGAAGCTGATCCTTGCGTCCGAACCCGCTACCGGCCGGGCGGCGGCGCGAGCACGCCCCCGGCGGCCGTACGGATGCGTAACGAGGAAGCCTTTGCGTCCCTGACGATCTTGTCGACGTCGTAGGCGACGAGCTTGCCCTCGCGCTTAACGATGCGGCCGTCCACCAGCACGGTATCGACGTTCGCCGGCGTCGCCGACTGAACGACGGTCGTCTCGATGTTGGCGAGCGGAGCCACATTGATGTCGTTCGTTCGAATGAGGATGACATCGGCACGCTTTCCGACGGTGAGCGAACCGGTCACGTCGCCGAGCCCGAGCGCCTTGGCGCCGTTGAGCGTCGCCATCTCGATCACCTCGCGGAAACCGACCGCGGGCAACCCCTCGGTTGGCGTTCCCTTCCAGGGGATGCCCATGTTCCAGGTGAAACGCATGGTCTCGAACATATTGGGCGGGGCGATCGAGCTCGCGTCGAACGACAACGAGACCACGACGCCGGCCTTGCGCATGCGCAGCAGCGCGGCGCGCGGATCGCCGGCGAGTCCCGAGGCGGAATTCCGAATGGGTGGCAAAGCTCAACGGCGTCTTTGTGCGCGCCATGGTCTCGGCGTCGATGTCGCGCGCCGGGATGTAGTGGCAAATGAGGAGTTTCGGCCCGAGCCATCCGCGCTTCTCGTAGTCCGCGGCGTCGACCACGTTGGGGGGCGCCTGGCTCGCATGAATCGCCACCGGCAGGCCGCGTTCCATCGCCGCGGCCATGTCTTGATGGTAGGTGCGCTCCTCGCTTTGCGACAGCCCGCGCAGATTGACCCCGAAGGTGAGGAGACCGTCGAAGGCGGTGCCGCCGGCGAAATAATCGCGCTTGACCCGATCGATGTCGGTGAAGTCGAGCGCCTGATCACGCGGCATCTGGTCGATATGCCCATAGGCGTAGCGGGCGCGCAGCATCGAGTCCCGGTGCGCCCGCAACTCGGCATCGGCGTGCGCGGGGGTGCGCGTGTTGTGCGACCAGTTGTGTACGGTGGTGATGCCGGCATTGGCGAGCTCCACCAGCCCCAGCATCACGCTGTTGTAGAAGTCGTCCGCGCTGTAGAGCTTCGAAGTCGCATTCTTGGCCGGAAAATAGCCGAAGCCGCCATCGCCGATGAAGTTTCGGCCGAGTGCGCTCCACATGTGATAGTGCGTGTCGACGAAACCCGGCATCACGATCATGTCGGTCGCGTCGATCACCTCGGCGTCCGTTGCGGCCAGATCAGGTCCGATCCCGGCGATCCTGCCGTCGCGGACGAGTACATCGGCGCGCGGCAGGGTGCCCAGCGCCTCGTCGACGGTCACCACCGCGCCATTCTTGATGAGGTAGGCTCCGCGCGGCCGCGGCGCAGCGGCGCTTTGCGCGATGGCCCTTGCGGCAAGGCCAAGCGGCATGCCGCCACTCAGCGCGGCCGCCCCCACGAACTTCGCCAGCGCTCTGCGAGTCAGCATGATCGCCTCCGACCGGGTTTGCTCGCGCTGAAATCTAGCGGCGGAGATGCGGCGGGGGCAAGGAGCGGGGGCGAATATGTTGCCGCGGGCGGCGAGGAGGTTCAGGACACCTGTCGCTCCTGGTCCTGCCAATAGCGCGCACGCAACTGCTTCTTGTCGATCTTTCCATTGAACAGGCGGGGCAGGGCATCGACGAAATCGATGCTGCGCGGCTTCTTGTAGCTCGCGATCAGGGCGCGGCAGTGCTGGATGAGTTCGTCCTCGCCGGCGGCGCAGGCCGGGCGCAGCACGATGCAGGCCTTCACCGACTCGCCCCAGCGGCGATCGGGAACGCCGATGACGGCCGCCTGCAGCACCGCCGGATGCGCCAGCAGCGCCTCCTCCACTTCGCGCGAATAGATGTTCTCGCCGCCCGAAACGATCATGTCCTTCTTGCGGTCGACGATGAAGAGAAACGCCTCGGAATCGAAGAAGCCAACGTCGCCGGTATGCATCCAGCCGTCGCGCAACGCCTCGACCGTCGCCGCGCTGTTGTTCCAATACCCCGTCATCAGGCTGGGACCCCGAATGAGAATATCGCCGATCTCCTCCGGCGCGCAGTCCGAGCCATCGGGACGGGCCACGCGGATGGCGTGGTCGAAGAACGGCTGTCCGGCCGACGCGAGCCGACGCGCCTGCGCGGCATCGCCGTCCGGGCGATGTTCATGCGCATGCAGGATGGTGCCGACGACGCACTCGGTCATGCCGTAGACCTGGGTGAAGATCGGACCGAACGCCGCCATCGCCTCCTGCAGCAGCGCGACCGCCATCGGCGCGGAGGCGTATTGGATGCTGCGCAGCGAATCCTTGCGCCAGCGCCCGAGCGCGGGGTCATCGAGCAGGCCGCGCACCATGATCGGCGCCAGGTGCGCGCAGGTGATGTGCTCCTCCTCGATGCAGCGCAACACGGCGGCCGGGTCGAAGGCGCGGTGCAGGATGATCGTCGTGGCCAGCACCATATTGGAAAGCTGGTTGATCTTTGCGCCGATGTGAAACAGCGGCATCACGATCAGCATCCGGTCGGATGGGCGCACGCCCTGCTCCCACGAGATGCCGATGGCCGCCGACAGGATCGCGCGGTGGCTGAGCAGAACGCCCTTCGGCTTGCCGGTGGTCCCGCTGGTATAGATGAGATAGACGCCGTCATCCGGCTCCGGCCGCAGCGCCGGCGGCGTATCCGGAGCCGCGGTGAGAACGTCTTCATAGCTCTCGGCCCAGTCGGTGGCGGGCCCGATGACGATGAAGCGCTCGATGCTGCTGCCTTGCTGCCGCAGGCTTTCCACCTGGGAGGTGAACTGCGCCTCGAAAACCAACACCGTCGGCGTGCAGTCGTCGAGGATCTGACCGAGTTCCTGCGGCGACAACCGCCAGTTCAGCGTCACCGCGATGAAGCCCGCCCGTTCCGCGGCGCCGACCGCCTCGAAATATTCGAGACAGTTTTGCGCAAGCACGGCAAACCGTGCCTGGCGCTGCAGGCCGCGTCCGGCAAGCGCATTGGCGAACCTGCGCACGCGCGCCGCGAACTGCGAAAAGGTGACGCGCCGGTCCTCGAAGATGACAGCGGTCTTTCCCGGAAAATAGCGGGCGTTGCGCTCGATGACGTCACCGAGCACCACCGGTGTGTCGTGCATTGCATCCTCGTCCAAGCGATACGGGTTAGCCGTGAGCAAAGGGCGTCTGGGATTGGCGAGATGACAGTGCTCATTCGACTTTGATATTGGCCTCGCGCACGACCTTGCTCCAGGTCTCGATGTCCGCCTTGATCTGTGCCGCGTAGGCTTCGGGGGTGCTCGCGACCGCCGCAAAGCCGAGTGCGTCGAGCCGCCCCTTTACGTCCGGCAATGCGACGATGCGCGCGATTTGGCGTTGCAGCAGGTCGACGATCGGCTTTGGCGTCGCCGCCGGCACCAGAACGCCGATGATCAGCTCGGACTGTTGGTCGGGAACGCCGGACTCGTCCATGGTCGGCACATCGGGAAAGACGGGCGAGCGCCTGGGGCTGGTGACGGCGAGCGCGCGCAACGTTCCTTCCTTGATATGGGGAGCGGCCGGCGGCAGGCCGAGGAACGCAATCGGTGTGTGGCCCGCCAGCGTCGAGGTGATGATCGGCGATGCGCCCGGGAACGGGACCCGCACGACGTCGAGCCCAAGGCCGAGGCGAAACAGGCGTTCGCTGGACAACTGCCCGAAGCCGACGCCGAGCGAGGCATAGTTGTATTTGCCCGGACTGGCTTTGGCGACCGCGATGAGCTCCCGCATTGTCTTGGCAGGAAACGAAGGGTGCACCACGACCACTTGCGGCGAGGCGGCGGCGATGGTCACGGGGGCGAAGCTCTTCACCGCATCGTACGGCACTTTGCTCGACACGGTCGGCGCGACGGCGAAGTCGTTGGTCACGAACAGGATGGTGTGCCCGTCGCCGGGGGAATTCGCCGCCGTGCCGGTGCCGACCACGCCGCTCGCGCCCGTGAGGTTTTCGACGAAGAAGTTCTGGCCGAGCCCCTCGGTCAGGTGCTGTGCGACGAGGCGCGCCATCACGTCGGTGGGGCCGCCGGCCGGGTAGGGCACGATGATGCGGACTTGTCGGGTCGGATAGCTCGGACGTAGCCCCGCCCGGCGCGTTCTGGGCGTGGCTCGCGTCCGCGAGCATCAACGCCGCGCACCCGGCGGCCAAACAAACGATGGTTTTCATGATGTCGTCTCCCTAGGCGGACCAGCATAGTTGCGATACTGCGCCAAATCGAGACAATCCACGCGCGGCGAGGCGGCGCGCGCGCAAGAACTCTCGGTTGTAGGGTGGACGATCTCCCTTGGTCCGGTCGCGCATTCGATGCGGCGAGCCTCCGCGTCGCGGGCTGGCAAGCGGGTTTTCGTCGTGCCACGGTGACGCGTGGACGAGCGGCTTGCGTAAAACGAACGTAATGGCCGAGGTGGCATTCAGGATGGAACGTCAATGCAGATGAGCTACGCGCCGCTTCGAACATTGCAAGATGTCGAAGAGCTCGAGCGCGTGCCGCTCGACCAACGGGTGTTCTCGTGGGATCTGAACGACTGGATTGCCCGCGGATGCATGCTCGATCCGGACAAGATTGCCATTCGTTACATCGCCGACGGCAATCCGGACTCCGAGCCGACCTTGCTCCGCTATCGCGAGCTGCAATCGCGCGCCATCCAGGCGGCCAATCTATTCCACTCGCTCGGCGTGTCGGCGGACGACGTGGTGATGTATGTGCTGCCGACGCTGCCGCAGCTCTATGTCGCGATGCTGGGAGCGGTCGGAGCAGGCATCGCCTGCGGCGTCAACTGGATGCTCAAGCCGGAACTGCTGGCCGAACTCGTGCGCGCGACCAGGCCGAAAGCCATCGTGACGCTCGGGCCGACCCCCGGCTATGAGATCTGGGAGAACCTGCAGGCGATCGGCGCCGAAATTTCGTCCGCGGTGCGCATTCTCACGGTGCCCGGGCCGGGCGGAAAGCTCATGCCGGAAACGGACTTCGACACGCTCGCCGCATGCCAGCCCGGCGATCGTCTGCTGTTCCAGCGCAAGGTCGAGCCCGACCACGTTGCCGCCTATGTGCATTCCGGCGGAACGACGGGATCGCCCAAGCTGGTGCGGCTCACGCACCGGGGCTTTGCCTACAAGTGCTGGGCCAACGCGGTCGTCATGGCGCACACCAGCGACGATGTCATCTTCGCCGATTATCCCATGTTCCACATCGCAGGCATTTTTGGGCGCGGCTATTTCCCCATCGCGCACGGCATGTCGATCGTCATTCCCTCGCCGCTCGGCGCCCGCGACAAGCGCTTTATCGACAATTACTGGAGGTTCGTGGACAAGTTCGGGATTACCCTCTTTTCCGGCGTGCCGACGACGCTGGCCCAGCTTGCCAAGAACGGGCCGCACGGCGAGCAGCTCGGCACGTTGCGCAATTACGCGTGTACCGGCTCGACCGCGTTCCCGGCCGAGGTTGCGCGGCAGATCGAGAAGTTGATCGGTGTGCGCGTGCTCCTGACGTACGGCGCCACCGAATACACCCAGAACGTGACGCAGGCGCCGCGCGACGGGGACCCCAAGTATGGCTCGCCCGGCATCCGGTTGCCCTACACGCAGGTCAAGACCGTCGAGCTCGAAGACGACCTGATCAAGCGCGAATGTGGAGTCGATGAAATCGGCGTGGTGGTCGTAAAGGGGCCGAGCGTCACTCCGGGCTATCTCGAGCCGAAATACAATGAAGGCGTGTTTACGCGCGACGGCTGGTTCAACTCCGGCGATCTCGGGCGCTTTGACGCCGACGGCTACCTGTGGCTCACCGGCCGGGTCAAGGACGTCATCATCCGCGGCGGACACAATATCGACCCATCGGTGATCGAGGAGACCTTGCTCAAGCATCCCGATGTGCTGCTGGCCGCCGCGGTGAGCAAGCCCGACGCCTATGCCGGCGAATTGCCGGTCGCTTATGTCCAACTCGTGTCGGGAGCGCGTACAAGCGCAAACGACCTCGGCGATTTCGCACAGCGCCACATCCCGGAACGCGCCGCCGCGCCGAAGGAGATCATCATCCTCGAGGCCATGCCGCTGACCGACGTGCAGAAACCGGCCAAGGCCGAGTTGCGCCGTGACGCTGCGCGCCGTGCGTTCCGCGACGTGCTGGCAAACGTCGCGGATGGCAAGCTTTCGGTCGACATCGTCGCGGATCCGGTCAAGGGCAACGTGGCGCTGATCACGGCGGCCGGCCCGGCGGCCGCACGGCGCGACATCGAGGACCGCATCCACGAATGCATGAAGGCGTTCGCGTTCGCCTATGTCGTGCAATGGATGGCCTGACGTCTGTTCTTTCAGGTTGTGCCGGTGCCGTCACCCGCGGGCTTGACCCGGCGATCCCGAAGCCACCAAACTGCAGAAAAAGACAAGGGACGACACGCTGGAGGATGCGTCGATGCCGGTTCGAAAGCTCTTGGGTCTTGCAGTGCTCGCGGGCGCGATAAGCGTCCTTGGCGGCACGGCCCTTACGCAAACGAGTTATCCCTCGGCTCCCATCCGGGTCATCATCCCGCTGGCGCCGGGCGGCGCAATCGATGTGATGGTGCGCGCGCTCGGGCGGGCATTCGAGCAGCGCAATCCCTATGGCTTCGTGGTGGAGAGCCGCGCCGGCGCAAATACGATCATCGCTGCCAATGCCTGCAAGGCGGCGCCGCCGGACGGCTCCACGATCTGCCTGCTTTCGCGCAGCTCGGTCTCGATCAATCCTGCGCTCTACAAAAATCTCTCCTACGATCCGATCAAGGATTTCGAGCCGATCACCAATCTCGCTTTCGCGCACCAGGTCCTCATCCTCAACAAGAACGTGCCGGTGAGCGATTTCAAGGAACTGGTTGCTTATTCGAAACGAAACCCGGAGAAGCTCAACTTCGGCTCCTTCGGCGTAGGCGGTGATACCCACCTGGTGGTCGAGTGGATCAAGCACGAGACCGGCGCGAAGATGGCGCACATTCCCTATAAGGGTGCGTCCGACGCGATGCTGGCGTTCAAATCAGGCGACATACAGCTCCTCTACCTGATCATCGGCAATCCCGATATCGCGCGGCAGATCAACGAAGGCGAGGTCAAGGGGCTGTTGGTCCCGGGATCGACCCGCAGTCCCCTGGTTCCGAATGTCCCGTCGTTCGCAGAGAGCGGCTTGTCACCCGACCAGTCTGCGTTCGAGACCTGGTTCGGCATGTTCGCACCGAAAGGGACGCCGGCCGACATCGTGAAGAAACTCAACGCTGAATTTTCCGCCATCGTGAAGAGTCCGGATTTTGCCGAGCAGTATCTGATATCCAAGGGCTTCGAGCCGGTCGGCGACAGCAGCGAGGCGTTTGCGAAGTTCATCGTGGAGGATCAGAAGAAGGGCAAGCTCCTCGTCGACATTTCCGGCGCGAAGCTGGAGCAATGACCGCAGATCACCGCGAACCTCGAGAATGAAATGGCGTTGAACTACGAACGGATCATGGCCCACCGGCCGGCCGACATTCCCGTGCGCTACGGCGAGCGCGACTGCATCATCTATGCGCTCGGCATCGGGCTGGGCATGAATCCGGCCGATCCGGGTGAGCTCAAGTTCGTGTACGAGCGCGCCGGGCTCGAAGCATTCCCCACCATGGCGGTGGTGCTGGGCTGGCCCGGCCGCATGACTGACCCGGCTTTCGGCGTCGACGATCGCCTCGTAGTGGCGGGCGACATCAAGGTGGTGCTGCATCGTCCCTTGGCCGTTGAGGACAAGCTCCTGAGCCGGCCGCGCATCAGGGAGGTCATCGACAAGGGGGCCGGCAACGCCGCGATCATCCAGAATACGCGCGACCTGATCGCCGAGGACGGGACCGTCGTCGCCACCGTGGACAGCAGCACGTTCGCGCGCAAGCACGGTGGCTTCGGCGGCAAGGTCACCGAGACGCCGGTGCCGCCGGCGGTGCCGCAGACGGCGCCGGGGCAGGTCTGCGATCTGCCGACGCCTCCCAATCTTGCACTGCTCTACCGCCTCAATGGCGATGAGAACCCGCTGCATGCCGATCCCGCGCGCGCCAAGGTCGCCGGCTTCGATCGGCCCATTCTCCACGGCGCGGCAAGCTTCGGCGTGGCGGCGCACGCGATCCTGCGAACCTGCGCCGACTACCGGCCGGAGCGGTTGAACAGCATCGAGGCGCGGTTCTCGCGGCCGGTCTTTCCCGGCGAGACCATCCGGACCGAAATCTGGCAGGAGCGTGAGCACATCTCGTTCCAGTGCCGGGTGGCCGCACGGGACGAGATCGTGCTCAGCAACGGCCGTGCGACGTTGAGGACCTGACCGCATGCCGTTGCCAACCTGGGACAACACCACGCTGTTCGTGGATGACGACCCGGCTGACCGCGCCTTCCGCCAAGAGGTGCGCGAATGGATCGGGGAAAATCTTCCCGCGGATCTGTGCAATCGGTCCACCCGCATCGATCCGCCCGAGCTCAAGCCTTGGCACCGCAAGCTCTATGAGCGTGGCTGGATCGCACCCCATTGGCCGAAGGAGTACGGCGGCATGGGCGCCACGCTGACGCAACAGATCATCCTGTTCGAGGAGATCAGCCGCGTCGGCGCGCCTACGCCCTATCCCCATGGCCTCAATTTCATCGGTCCGTTGATCATCGACGCCGGCACACCGGAACAGAAGGCCAAGCACCTGCCGCCGATCCTCACCGGCGAGACCACCTGGTGCCAGGGCTATTCCGAGGCGGGCGCTGGTTCGGACCTCGTGCGCCTGGAAACGCGCGCCGACCTCGAGGGTGATCACTTCGTCGTCAATGGCCACAAGATGTGGACCACCAATGGCCATTTCGCAGACTGGATGTTTGCGCTGGTGCGCACCGACCGCAGCGCGACGCCGCGCCATGCTGGGATCAGCATGCTGCTGATCGACTTGAAATCCCCCGGGATCACGGTCCGGCCGATTCAGACCATCAAGGGTGACGCCGAGTTCGCCGAGGAATTCCTCGTCGATGTGCGCGTGCCACGGGAGAATCTGCTCGGGGAGCTCAACGACGGATGGAAGGTTGCCAACCGGCTACTCGGGTCCGAGCGCTTCACCACCGGCCATCCGCGCAACGCCGCCGTGCTGCTCAACAAGGCCAGGCAGGTGGCGGAGCTCACCGGCGCCACGCGTGAGACCGGATTCCTGCACAAACTGGCCGCGCTCGAGATCGATCTCATGGCGTTTTCCGCCTACTACCGCCACGCCGCCGCGCTGCACGGCGAGAAGCGGGCGCCATTCTCGATGGCGCCGGTGATCAAGATCGTCGGCGGCGAGCTTGGCCAGCGGGCGTCCGAACTGCTGGTGGATGCGGCCGCGGGATATGGTGCGCTGGCGGACGACACGGCTGTCGGCAACCAAATCATCAATCCGGCGGCGGAGATGTTCGAGATGCGCCGGGTGACCGTCGGCAGCGGGGCGGTCGAGATTCAGCGCAACATCATCGCCAAGCGGGTGCTGGGGCTGCCAAGCTGATGCTCGTGGGTCAAACGCTTACGGGTCTCCGCACCGCGAAGGCGAATGAGAGGGATTTGAATTGGACTTGTTGCTGACCGAGCAGCAGACGCTGTTCGCCGAGACCGCGACCCGGCTGTGTCTCGATCACGGTGGAACGAAGCGCCTGCGGATGTTGCGGGCGGCTGCGGCGGAAATCGACCCTGACGCATGGCGCGAGATCATCAAGTCGGAGTGGGTCACGACCGTGGTGGCGGAAGGTCAGGGCGGGCAGGGGCTCGGCGCCTTCGATATCGCGCTTGCGCTCGAACAGGCCGGCCGGCAGCTCCTCATGGTGCCGCTCCTCGAGGCGGCTGCGGCGGCACTGACGCTGTCGCGGGCCACGGATAGCGCCCGCGCAGGAACTGGGCTCGCCGATCTGTTGCGCGGGTCACGCCTGATCGTGCCAGCAACCGCGGCGGCGGCCTGGCGCTATGGCGGCGGTACGTCCAACATCCAATATGATCATAAGACTGGCGTGCTCGACGGGAGCATCGCGTTTGTTGCCTATGGCGGTTCGGCCGAGGCCTTCCTGGTTGCGATCGATGCCGGGACGCCGCCCGTGGTAGCGGTGGTCCCGCGCGGCGATGCCGCGGTCGTGACCGAGCGCAATGTCGACGGATCCACCGCGAGCCGGCTCACCTTCGACCGCGTTCATGTCCCCGCGGAACAGGTGATCGCCACCGGCGCGGAGGCAAGACGGCTGGCCACCCAATTGCAGGAGTTTCTGACTCTCGGTGCCGCGGTCGAGCTCGTCGGCCTCGCCGCCGCGGCGCTCGATGTCACCCTCGAGTACATCAAGCTGCGGCAGCAGTTCGGGCGGCCGATCGGAAGCTTCCAGGTGCTCCAGCACCGCGCCGTCAACGCCTTCATCGATATCGAGCTCAATCGCTCTCTCGTTTATCGGGTGCTGGCCGCCTACGACAGGGGCGAGCACCATCCGGCGATGATCTCGGCGGCAAAAGCACGTGCCTCGCGCTCGGCCTCGGAGATCGTTCGCGGCGCGCTGCAGATGCATGGTGCCATCGGCTATACCGAGGAACACGATATCGGCCTCTATTACAAACGGGCCATGGTGCTGTCCGCGCAATATGGCGGCGAGCTCAGCCATTCCGGGCGGTTTTCCGACCTGACGCTGGAAGCGGGAGTATCGGCGTGACAGATGCTTCCTCGCCTGAAGTCGCGGTGCTCGGCGCGTTGGATCGGCGTGGCGTCGCGACGCTCACGCTCAACCGTCCCGAGAAGGGCAACCGATACAATCAGGCGATGCTCGATACGCTGCTGGCGGAAATGACGCGCCTCGGTGCGGATCCGGCGGTACGCGTTATCGTGTTGCGGGCGGGCGGCAAGCATTTCTGCGTCGGGGCGGAGATCGGGGAGGAGCAGCCGACAGCGAAGGACGCGCCGCGCGCCACCATTCCTGGTCTTTGCCTCGCGTTCGACGAGGTCCCGAAGCCGACCGTCGCGCTCGTCCACGGCGCCTGCATCGGCGGCGGCGTCGCGCTCGTGTCATGCTGCGACATCGTTATCGCCGCACGAGGTGCATTCTTTTCCCTGCCGGAGGTGAGGCTTGGCTTTGCGCCGGGGCCGTTGATTCCATTCTTTCTGCGTGCCATCGACCATCGCAGCCTGCGCCGTTATCTGCTGTCGGGCGAGCGCTTCACGGCTGAAGCGGCGATGCGGACCGGCCTGGTCCATGAACTCTACGATGCCGATGGGGATGCAGCGTTGGCGGCCCTGATAGACGAACTGTTGCTCGCAGGCCCGAACGCGGCAGCGACCGCCAAGGGGCTCGTGCGCCGGCTGGGCCAAGCGCCGGTCTCGAAGGAGCTGCTGGTCGAGCTGCAACGTGACTTCGACGCTCGCCGCCATTCGCCGGAAGCGGTTGAAGGCGTCGCCAGCTTTCGCGAGAAGCGCAAACCGCGGTGGGCTGCGCCGGAACACGAGCAATAAGCCGAAACATCTCACATGGGCACCCTTCGCTTCCTCGTCTTATGTTGGCTCGCAAGCTTGTGCGTCGTCGGTGTCGATACGGCGGTGGCGCAGACTTGGCCCGCGGCGAGACCCGTCACCATGGTCGTGCCGTTCCCGCCGGGGCCCGCGCTCGACTTGGTGGCACGCCTGGTCGGCGGCAAGATAAGCGATGCGCTCGGTCAGACCGTCGTCGTCGAGAACCGCAGCGGCGCGAACGGCACGATCGGTTCGAGCCTGGTGGCGCGGGCGACGCCCGATGGCTACACCCTGCTGGCTGCCACGGCGGGCACCCACGTCACCGCCGTGCATCTGATGAAGCATTTGCCCTACGACCCGCTCAAGGATTTTGCCCCGATCGTCGCCGCCGTCGAGCCGGTGACATGCCTCGCCGTGCACAGCGCCGTCCCGGTCGACACTGTGGAGGAGTTGATCGCATACGCCAGGAGCCATCCGGACGAGCTGTCCTATGGCTCTTCCGGCCTCGGCTCGGTGTTCCACATGATGGGAGAGCTGTTCAACCAGACCGCTGGGGTGCGGATCAAGCATGTGCCGTATCGCGGGGTGGCGCCGGCCATGCAGGACGTGATCAGCGGGCACATCCCGATGGTGTTCATCTCGGTGTCCAACGCGATCCCGGCCATGCAGACGGGGCGCGTCAAGATCCTCGCCGTGCTCGAGCCGACGCGTTATCCCAAGTTGCCGCAGGTCCGCTCGATGTCGGAAATCGTGCCTGCGTTCCAGAAACCATCCTCATGGTTCGGATTCTTCGGGCCCGCCGGATTGCCGCGCGAAATCGTGACGCGCCTGAACATCGAGATGGTCAAGGCGCTCAATGCGTCCGACGTGCGTGGCAAGCTCGAGGACAACGGGATGACGGTGATCGGCGGCACGCCCGAACAATTCGGCGCGCTCATGCAGGATGGCATCGTGCGCTACGGCGCGATCATCAAGGCGACCGGGATACAGGCGGAATGACCCCGGGTACGACGACAAACGCCGGGAGAGCGATTGAAATCGGAATTTGCCGGCGGTTGACCACCCCTGCGTTTGCATCTCAACGCGATGGTGATAGGGCTGGTCATCGGGAGTGCGAATGAGCCGATTACCGATCACGATCGCGACCTGGGACTATGATCGGGTCCGGGCCCTGACCGATGGCCGCGTGCAGGTCGAAGGCTGCGACGTTAACTACATCACGATGCCGGTCGAAGAATGCTTTGAACGCGCCTATTTTCACGGCGAGTTCGAAGTCGCCGAAATCGGCTTCAGCCCATATCTGATCGCGCTGTCGCGCGGGGTTGCGCCTTATGTCGCGGTGCCGGCGTTTCTGTCGCGCATGTTTCGGCATTCGGCGGTCTACATCCGCACCGACCGCGCCATCGAGGGGCCGGCCGATCTGCGCGGCAAGCGCGTCGGCGTGCCCGAATATCAGATGTCGGCGGTGATGTGGTTCCGCGGCTTCTTGCAGGATGAGTTCGGCATCGCTGCCAAGGACATCAACTGGGTGCAGGCCGGGCTCGAGGTGCCAGGCCGGCGCGACAAATTCCCGCTAAACCTTCCAGAAGGCTTTCCGCTGGTCTCCGCCAGCGACGAGTCGCTGACGGCCATGTTGGCGGATGGCCGGCTCGACGCTGTAATGTCGGCGCGCCAGCCGTCCTGCTTCGTCAAGGGACATCCCAAGGTCCGGCGGTTGTTTCCAGACTACCGCACCGCCGAGCGCGAGTACTACGAGAGATCGAGGCTGTTCCCGATCATGCACGCCGTCGGCATCCGGCGCGATGTGCTGGAGAAAAACCGCTGGCTCGCTGCGAGCGTGTACAAGGCGTTCCTGCAGGCCAAGCGAATCGCCGATGCCGAACTCGCCGAAACGACGGCGCTCAAAATCGGCTTGCCTTGGGTGACGGCCGAGTTGGAGGCGACCAGGGATGTGATGGGCGCGGATTTCTGGTCCTATGGCACGGCTGCCAACCACAAGACGCTGGCAACCATGGCGCGCTATTCCTTCGAACAATGGCTGGCCGTACGATTGCTGACGGTGGAAGAAATGTTCGCCGAAGGCAATTTGGGCGAGACGAGGGTTTGACGGAGGAGAACATGACGGTTCAGTTGATTTGCTGTTCTCACAGCCCTCTGATGACGACCGACGTCGAGGAGACCGAGCAGAACGTCCACGCCCAGTTCTTCCAGGAGCTTGGCTCGGCCTCTGCGGCGCTACACGCGTTCAAGCCCGACCTCGTCGTGCTGTTCGGGCCCGACCATTTCAACGGCTTCTTCTACGAGTTGATGCCCGCTTTCTGTATCGGTACCTCGGCCGAGAGCTCGAAGGATTGGCACCTCGAAAGTGGGCCGCTGCGGGTGCCGCGCGAGCTCGCTTTGTCCTGCGTGCGCTTCCTGCAATCTCGCGACTTCGACGTCGCGATCTCCCATCAGATGAAAGTCGACCACGGGATGACGATCCCGCTCTATCAACTCACCGGTGCGCTTGCGCGCTATGACGTGCTGCCGGTGTTCGTGAATTGCGCCGCTGATCCGAGGCCGTCGTTTCGTCGCGTGCGCGCCTTCGGCCAAGCGATCGGCGAGTTTCTGGCGGATCAGAACATGCGCATCACGGTCGTCGGGTCCGGCGGATTGTCACACGATCCACCGACGCCGAGGCTCGAGATGAGCCCACCCGACGTGGCGCGGCGACTGATCGTTCGCCAGATCCCCACGCAGGACGAACTCGATGCACGTGAGAACCGAGTCATCAAGGCGGCGCGCGACTTGGTGGCGGGGAAGGGGCCGTGCCTGCCGCCGAGCGAGCAGTGGGATCGTGATTTCCTTGATACCTTCCTGGGCCCTCGTCACGAGGACTTCGACCGCATGACCGATTCGGAGATCGACCGGATTGCGGGTTTTGGCGCACATGAGGTCCGCACTTGGGTCGCGGCTGCCGCCGCCGCCCGCAAGATGGGCGACGTGCGCCCGGAGTTGCGGTACTACCACCTGGTGCCGGAGTGGATCACCGGCATGGGCATCGTCGTCGGCCAGGGATGATCGCATCCAGGTAGAGTTAGGACGATGGGCTCGCAAGACCATGAGACCGGCCGGGTCCGGTCCGGAGACGCCGAGATTTTCTATCGGCGGTTTGGACGGCCTGGCCGGACGCCTGTCCTGATCGCCCACGGGCTGTCTTATTTTTCCTATGACTGGATCGGACCGGCCGCGGGCATCGCCGTCGACCGTGAGGTTGTTGCCATCGACATGCGCGGCTTCGGCCAATCTACCTGGAGTCCGGGCCGCGACTATAAGCTCGAAACGCTCGGCGCCGACGTCATCGCGCTGCTCGATCACCTCCGCTGGCCTCGAGCGGTGCTGATGGGACATTCGTTCGGGGGACGCGTCTGTCTCGCCACCGCGGGATGGCATCCCGATCGTGCTGCGGCGTTGATCTGCGTGGACTTTGCGCCCGATATCGCGCCGGTCGGTCGGCGCCATGTCGCCGAGCGGATTGGGCGGCAGCCCGATGTTTTCGCTTCCGTCGACGCGGCTATGGCCTATGACGGCCACGCGGATGTGCCGGCTGCTTCGCCTGTGCGCAAGCGCTACGAGGCTTTTCTCAGGCCGACAACGAGCGGGTACGTGCTGCGCCGCGACTTGGCATTTCGCGACAATTTCAAGTGCGCGCTCGACGCCGGCCAGTCCGCGCCGGTGCCAGCCTATCTCTGGCCGATGCTCTCAGCGCTCGAGATTCCGGCGCTGATCATCCGGGCCAGCGAATCCGACATGTTCGCTGCGGAAACGCTGGCCAAGGTTGGCGCCGCCAATCCCCGCATCGCTGCGATCGAGCTTACCGGAAGCCACGATCTCGCCGGCGACAATCCCGATGGGCTTGTGGCTGCGGTGCACGATTTCCTGTCGCGCACAGAAACCGTCATGACCGGCGTTCAGCCGGATTGATTCAACGGAGGAAACGACATGGATCGGAGCCGAGCGTCGGCCATAAGCGCTGCTGCTTCTCTCTGCTGCCGCGGACTGTCTGATTGCCGCCGCGGTTACGTTCAGCGTCCCTGGGAGCGCACAGGCGCAGGATCAGCTCAAGCTCGCGGTCGGCGCGCCGCACAACTGGGAGAACCAGCCTGCGGCGCTCGGCCAGCAGGCCGGCATCTTCAAGAAGCACGGCCTCGTCCTCGACCTCCTCTTCACGCAAGGGAGCGGCGAGACCATGCAGGCGGTCATCGCGGGCAGCGTCGATATCGGCACCGGCGTTGGCACCTACGGCGCCATGGGGGCGTTCGCCAAGGGAGCGCCTGTGCGGGCGATCGGCAATGCGACGACCGGCGCCCACGATCTCTATTGGTACGTGCGCGCGGACTCTCCGATCCGCTCGATCAAGGATGCGGCCGGGAAGACCATCGCCTTCTCGAGCACCGGCTCCTCGACCAACGTCATCGTGCTCGGACTGATCAAGGAATCGGGTGTGGCGCTCAAGCCGACCGCGACCGGCAGCCCCGCTAACACGTTGACCGCGGTGATGTCCGGCCAGATCGATATCGGCTGGTCATCGCCGCCGCTCGGCGTCGAGGACCTCGAGCAGGGCAAGATCCGGCTGGTTGCCCGCGGCAGCGACGTCGCGTCGCTGCGTGACCAGACCGTGCGCGTCATCATCGCCAACGCCAATTCACTGGCGCAAAAGAAGGACGCGATCAGGCGCTTCATGGAAGCCTATAACGAGACCATCGATTGGATGTATGCAGAAGACAAAGCGCTGCAGCTCTACGCCGAGGCCGTGAAGGTGCCATTCGCGATCGCGAAGCGATCGCGCGACGAGTTCTATCCAAAAGACAACTTGCGTCCCAACCGTCTCTCCGGGGTTGAACAGGCCATGGTCGACGCGATTGCTCTGAAGTTTCTGCCGTCGCCGCTCAGCAAGGAACAGCTCGGCCAGTTCTTTGCGTACCAGCTCCGGCCCATGCCTTGACCGCAGACGCCGCCCGTCGTTCGAACGGGGCGGTGCGTTACGCCCTCGGTTAGCCCACCTACATGCCGGTCACTTGGCCAACCGCCGGGTGGTCTTCATGCGTTGCACACTGTCGCCCGCAAGATGGCTCCAGATGATGGCGTCGCGCACCAGCTTGTCGGCGCGCGCATCCATGACGCCGGCGTCGGCATGGAGCTCGAGGTTGAGCTCGCTGACCTCCTGGATCACGTCAGTCGAGAAATTCATGCACAGCCCGGGATTGGCCGAGTGCATCTTGTGGTCGTGCTCCCAGGCCACGCGCATCACGAAGGAGCGCAGTGCCTCGGTGAGCAGATGCATCCGGTTGAGCTTGAGCTGTACGACCTGCTGCTCGAACAGCAGCCGGCCACCCTGTTTCTTCGTGCGCGCGAGCCTGAGCGCCATGCCGCAGGCATCGTCGCAGACCCCGAGCGCGTTGGCCGCGAGTTCGAGGTCGCCGAACAGGTCGCCTCCGGTACGGTCGCCGGCCTGTTGCGTCTTCATGTCGGAGCCGTTCACCGGGCCGACGACATTGGCGTGCGGCACGCGGGCGTTCTCGAAGATCATCTCGCCGTTCTGGTAGAAGCGCCAGCCGCTCTTGTTGAACACCTTGCCGATGCGGAAGCCTGGCGTGTCGCGCGGCACCAGGAACATGGTCGTGCCTTGCTTGAGCGGCGCATTCGGATCGGTGCGCGCGTCGATGAAGAACAGCTTGCCGACGCTGGCGTTAGCGATGAAGCATTTTTCGCCGTTGAGGATCCAGTCGTCGCCGTGACGCTCGGCGCGCAACTTGAGTCCGGCCTTGGGATCATCTGGCGGGGGCAGCCGGTTGTCGGAGCCTGCGCTCGGCTCGCTGATCCCCTTTCCCAGAAGGTAGGTGTCGTCCTCCAGGAACGGCTGCAGAAAGCGCCGTTTCTGCTCGTCGGTGCAGGTCGCGGCGATCAGGTGGCTCCATTTCCAGCATTGGCTGAAGGTCTTGGAGATGGCGCTGTCGGCTTTGGCGAGTTCGGCCATGACCAGCGCCTGGGTGACGAAGTCGGTGCCATGGCCGCCCCATTCTTTCGGAACCGCCATGGTACGAAAGCCGAGCCGCGACCCTTTCTTGATGATCTCCCAGTCGAACGTCTCGCGTGGGTCGGAGATTTCATCGCGCTCGACCGAGATCGGTCGGATTTCCTCCTCGGCGAACTTGCGCGCGGTCATCTGCCAGGAGCGTTGCTCGTTGCTCAGCGTGAAGTCCATGGGGTGCGCTCTCGTTGGTTCACTCGGCCGCCAGCACGGCCGCGCTGGCGGGCCGGCGATAGCCGGCGAGCGCCTCGGCAATGTGCAGCTTCGTGTCGCTGTTGCTTGTACCGGAATGCAGGCACACCAGCGCATCGTGCACGTGTTTCTGCAGCGGCATGTCACGCATCACGCCCATGGCGCCGAAGCACTCGGCGGCGTCCTTGGTGGCGTGGTAGATCGCCTCCGACGCGAACACCTTGGCGATGCGCGTGAGCGGTAGATCCGGGAGACTGCGGTCGGCGATCGCTTCCGGATGGTCGCAAGCCCACGCCGCCTGCCAGATGGCGGCGCGTGCGACCTCGAGCCGGACGGCGACCTCGGCGAGCTTGGTTCCGATCGCCTGGTGCTCGACGATGCGGCGTCCGCCCTGTACCCGCAGTTGCGCGTAGTCGAGCGCCGCCTCGTAGGCAGCGCGGCCGATGCCCAGGTTGAGCGCCTGGTCCTGCGGTAAATCGCGCGTGGCATTGCCGTCGAGCGGGCTTTCACCTTCGGCACCGATGAGATTTTCCAATGGCACCCGACAGTCCTTGAACGTGAGAGTGCCGCACGCGCCATGGTGGAAATGGCTACTGCGGTCGCTTTCGCTGACACTCAGGCCGGGTGCATCGGAAGGAACCAAGAGCGTGCTCACGCCGCTCGCACCGCTCACCTCGACCGCGAACAGCTTGGCCAGTGGCGCGTTGGCGACCCGGTCCTTGACGCCGTTGATGACCCAGACATCGCCTGCGCGCACAGCGGTGGTCTTCACGCCGGCTTCGCTCATTTCCGGGCGATGATATCTGATACCGAGCACGGCATCCCGATCCGGCTCGAGATCCGCCAGCGCGAGCTGATAGCGGTCGTCGGCCACAAACGGCGGCAGGAACCGCGCACGTTGCTCCAGCGTCATCAGCCGGTCGAACAGCAGGTGTGCAAGCATCGAGGTCTGCGCCAGCACGGCGGCGACGTCGGGATCGCCCAGCGCCAGTTCCTCGGTCACGATGGAGGAGGTGAGCGTGTCGGCGCCGGCGCCGCCGGCATCCTCGGACAGCGCAAGCGTGCGCAGCCCGAGCTGCGAGGCCTTGTCGAGCACGTCGATGAGCAGAGGTCGGGTCCGCGCCTCGAGGCGCTCCGGCCGCAGCGCGTGCGGCTTGACGTCCCGGGCGACGAAATCGCGCACCGTGTCGCGGATTTCCAACTGCTCAGGGCTCAGTTGAAGATTGTACATCCACGCGCCTCCGGGAATCTGGAATGCCGATCGCACTGATCAGGGAGATTTGCGTACGAACTTCTGGACGCGCCAGTTCAACGTGTCGGCGACGTAGACGTCGCCTTGCGCGCTCACGGCAAGGAAATGCGCCTCGCCGAACTGGCCCGGCGCTTTTCCCTGGCTGCCGGTTACGCCCAGCACGTTGCCGTTGAGGTCGAGCTTCAGCAGTCGTCCGGCGTGCCCGTGTGCAAGCCAGAGGTTCTGGTCCCGATCGATGAACAGGCCGCACGGTGTTCCGGGATGCTTGGATTCCCGAAGATAGGTGCCGTCGGCGTCGAACACCTGGATGCGCTGGTTGTTGCGGTCAGCCACGTACAGCAGCCCCTGGGCGTCGATCGCGATCGAATGCGCGATGTCGAACTCCCCCGCGCCGGTCCCCTTCTTGCCCCACGCCTTGATGAAGTTGCCGTCCTTGTCGAACTTGATGACCTTGGGCTCGCCGCGCCCATGGCCCTGGACCACGAAGATCTCGCCCTGCGGCCCGAACGCCATGTCATTGGGCTCGTTGAACAGCCGCAGATGGCCGTAGGAATGCATCTCGCCGGCGGTGTCGCGTACTCCGAGCACGAGCAGGATGCGTCCCTCGGGGCTGAACTTGTAGACGACATGGGAGCGCGCGTCGGTGGTCCAGATGTTGTCCTGCGCGTCGATCCGCAGCCCGTGCGGCCGGTCGAACAGGCCGTCGCCCAACGCGCGCAGGAATTTGCCATCGGCATCAAACTCCATGAGCGGATTCGGGCCGCGGTGCAGCACGAAAATGTGCCCCTTTGAGTTGATGGCCACGCCCGAGGTGCCGCCGAAGGTCATGCCGGAGGGCAGGCTGAAGCTATCCGGGACCACGGCGTAGTCGAGCGGCGGGGGCGGGGCGGTCTGCGCGACGGCAGATATGGACATCAGCGAGCTCATCAGCAGGATCGTAACGGTTCCGACGGTTGTCATAATCAATGGCCCATGCGTTTCAGTGGCCCATGTGTTCAGTGAGATGCCGGCGACGCGTCAGTCTCCCTTGATGCCTGCGGTCTTGATCACGCGATCCCATTTCTCCAATTCCACCTTGATGTAGCGGGCGAGGTCGTCGGGATCCTTGTAGAAGGCGAGAATCTGCTGCTCGGCGAATATCTTCATCACGTCAGGATCCTTGAGCAGGGCCGCGACTTCCTGGCTCAGGCGCGTGACGACATCCTTCGGCGTCTTGGCCGGCACGAAGATCGCGACCCATGCCGACATTTCGAAACCCGGCACGGTCTCCGCCACCGCGGGAATATCGGGCAACGCCGGGAGCCGGGCCGGTTCTCCGACCGCGACCGGGACCGCCTTGCCGCCGCGCACGTGCTCCAACGCCGTCGCGACATTGTTGTACATGAGCTGCACGTCGCCGCCGATCAGTGCCATGGTGGCCGGACCGACGCCGCGATACGGCACGTGCAGCAGCTTGATGCCGGTCTGCAGCGCAAGCAGCTCGAGGCCGAGATGGCTGAAATTGCCGGTTCCGCCTGACGAATAAGTCAGCACGCCAGGCTTGGCCTTGGCCAGCGCGATCAGCTCGGCGACGTTGCGGACGCCGACCGCGGGATGCGCGATCAGCATCGAAGGGTAGCGGATCATCATGGCGACCGGAATGAAGTCGCGCAGCGGCTGATAGGCGAGCTTCTCGTAAAGTGCCGGGTTGGCGACGATCGGCCCGTCGGAGATCGCGCCGATGGTGTAGCCGTCAGGGTCGGATTGCATCAGGGCCTGCAGGCCGATTGCTCCGTTGGCGCCGCCGCGGTTCTCCACATAGACCTGCTGGCCGAGCCGGTCCGACAGGTG
The DNA here is from genome assembly GCA_963725065.1 of uncultured Alphaproteobacteria bacterium. GTDB lineage: Bacteria > Pseudomonadota > Alphaproteobacteria > Rhizobiales > Xanthobacteraceae > VAZQ01. The sequence continues at coordinate 106,466 of CAVRXD010000042.1, read as the reverse complement.
CTTGGCGGCCAGGCGCGCAATGAAATCGGTACCGCCGCCCGCGGGGAATGGACAGATCATCCGAATGGGACGCTGCGGCCAGGCTTGCGCGGAGGGCGGGGTGGATGTTTGGCCGACCGCTTGCGCCAGCGTCATCAGCGGTAACATGCCGGCGAGCGCGAGCGTGGCGGCTCGCCTGGCGAGATCAATGCGCATGTACTTCCTCCCGATGAAGCGCCCGCCGGTTATTCCAGCGTGGCTCGTTGATCCTCTATCCTTGCACGGCGGCGGCGATCGCGTCTCCCATTTCCGTGGTGCCGGCCTGACCGCCCAGATCCCGGGTCAGGTGCTTGCCGGTCGCGATCACCGTGTTCACTGCTGCGTGGATGCGCCCGGCTGCCGCGGTCGCCTTCGGCTCGCCGCGCTTGCGGCCGAGCCATGCCAGCAGCATCTGGCCTGAGACGATCATGGCGTAGGGGTTGGCAATGTTGCGCCCGGTGATATCGGGCGCCGAGCCATGAGTTGCCTGCGCCATCGCCTGCCGCTCGCCCACGCAGAGCCCCGGTGCGAGACCGAGCCCGCCGACCAGACCGGCGCCGATATCGGTGAGAATGTCGCCGAACTGGTTGGTGGTCACGACGACGTCGAACTGCTGCGGCGCGGTCACCAGCTTCATGGAGATCGAGTCGATCATCATCTCCTCGAACGTCACGTCCGGGTACTCGCGCGCCACCTTGCGGCATTCCTCCGCGAACATGCCGCAGGCCAGCCGGTACACGGGCTCCTTGTGCGCCGCGGTGACCTTTTTGCGCTTGCGGGTGCGGGCAATCTCGAACGCCTCGCGCGCGACCCGGTTCGATCCCTTGCGGGTGATCACGCGCATGGCGACCGTGATGTCGTCATTGGGCCGGAACTCGGGCGCTCCGGCGACCACCGTCTCGGAATAGAGCATCCCCTCGGTCAGCTCGCGCAGGAACACGATATCGACGTCGCGGTGGATCGACGGGATGGTGGCGTGGGACAGCGCCGGCCGCACCGCCGCGAACAGGTCGAACTTCTTGCGCACCGGCGGCATCACCCAGGTGGCATCCCCGCGCGGATAGGCGGCGTGCCCGATCGGTCCCATCACCCAGCCGTCAAGCTCGCGCAGGCCCTGCTCGGTCACCGCCGGCAGCGTGTTGCCGTGCTCCTCGTGCCCGCGCTTGCCGATCGGGAACGGCTGCCACTCGATCTCCAGGCGCTCGCGCGCGGCGGCTGCCTTCATCACCTTGACGCATTCCGGAACAACTTCGAGGCCGATGTCGTCGCCCAGCAGGATTCCAATTCTCAAGCTCACTCCTCCACGACGATGCCGACGTCCTCGACGTCGCGTTTCCAGTTCGTCATTTCGTTCCGCAGCCAGCCGCGCGGGTCGTCGAGCGAGGATTGCGGCGGAACGACCATTCCGCCACGCTCGAAGGCGTCCCGCATGTCCGGCACGGCCATCGCCTGGACGAACGCATGACGCAGCGTCTCGACAATGTCGGACGTGACACCCGCCGGTGCAAACGCAGCCACCCACTGCGACGCGCGGATGCCGGGAAAGCCGACCTCCGAGAGGGTGGGGACGTCGGGATGCTGCGCCAGCCGTCGCTCGGCCGCGATGGCGAGCGCGCGCACGCGGCCAGCCTTCATCATGCCGACCGGATTGGTGATGTTGAACCATGACACCTGAATGTCGCCGTTGGCGAGATCGCGGATGATCTCGGCGCCGCCGCCTTTGAACGGAATGTGCACGAGGTCGAGACCTGCTCGCTTGGCGAGGATCTCGGTGTTGATTTGCTGATAGCTGCCGATCCCGGCACTGCCGTATCGCACCTTGCGCGGATGCTCCCTGGCAAAAACCAGGAAATCGGCGAAGGTGGCGGGCTGGAAATTCGTCGTGGTTGCGAGGAAGAAGACCGGCACGTCCGCCAGCGGCGTGATGATCTGGACGTCGCGTTCGTAGTCGATCTTCATTTTCTTCGCGAGCAGGATCGGCGTCAGCCCATTGGTGGAGATGTTTCCGATCATCAAGGTGTGGCCGTCGGGTCTGGCGCGGACCATCTCCTCGATCGCGATGATTCCGGAGGCGCCGGGCTTGTTGTCGATGAAAACGCCGCGGCCCAAGCGGTGTCGCAACTGCTCGGAATAGAGCCGGGCGACGACGTCGGTCAGACCGCCGGGCGCATAGGGCACGAGAATCCTGATCGGCTTCGAAGGATAGGGAGCCTGTGCGCACGCGTTGGCGGCGATGAAGAGGAGGCAGAGGGCAGGCACCAACGCCCGGCCGAAGCGCCGCATCTGTCGTCCTCCCGTCGGCGCTCTCGGGAACGAGCGCTCTCTGCTTGTCGAAAGATTGTAGGGAGTGGCGACGGCATCGCACAAGCCTCAACCGGCATGTGTCCAGCCGCCGGTCGATGCGAGGTGGCGAAGGGAATCGCTGGTACGCAGGTCGCGCCGGTCTCAGCTTTTCGTGGCGCAGACGGTTTCAATGAAGCCGCCGGGTGCGGCGGCGCGCCCCACGTCGCTGCCCGCAGCGCTCGTGTTGCGCGCGGGTGCCCTTCGGCCCCGGCCGTTGACATAGTCCTCACGCAGGCACTTGTAGATCGCTGCGGCGAGAAGCACGTGGCCGAGCGTGGCGACGAGGAGAAAAGCGACAATGAGCGTCGCCATGATCAGCTCGATGAGCATAGGGACGTCTCTGCCGATTGATGGAGTGTCACGCTCTCGCCGTTGGCTGCGCGTCGGTCGGCCAGCGCCTCTGCCGCCCGCTGGGCGTGGTCAGCGTTTTCCGCGATCCGGGCCAGGTAGGGTTGCATCGCATAGCCGAGCGCGGTGAGCGCGATCGTCGGCTTGCGTTGAAACAGCGCTCCGCCGAGCTCGCGCTCCAGTGTGATGATCCCGTTGGTCAGCGAAGGCTGGGAGACGCCGCTGCGTTTGGCGGCGCGAGTAAAATTGCGTTCCTCGCACAGCGCCAGGAAATAGCGGATTTGGTGCATTTGCATGTCTTCACCTCTGCGCATGAATTGCGCTCACGTCCGCGACCCTGTCATGGGCGGCTCGTACGGATGGTGAGGTAGGTCACAAAGGGAAGAACTTCCGTGCCCACCCGCGGCCGGTGCGGTTCCCGGGCCCAAGCGGCCCATCGACCGCGGTTTCGCCCACATAGCGTCGCTGGCGCGGACAGAATCGCCCTGGCGTGGCGGTCGCTCGATCAAGGGGGGCTGCTGCCACACCATTGTACCGACGAGCGCGCGCGCGACAAAGCACGCTGGTATGAAGCGCTTCACACCTCGCGAGTCCGTGCTTGTTGTAGCTTCAGTTCGGAGGCCGCAGTTTTGACTTGAGTGACGGGGCGGCGTCTACCAAAAGACCGGCCTGAGAAGTGCAACGCCATGTCGATAGCCTTGGGCTATACTCATGCCTCTGGACACGCGAGTCGGGCCAAGCGCTTGCAGTACGTACGGTCGACGACGGATGGACGTCGGGTTGCTCGTCTTTGAGGAGCCGAGGGAGCGAACTCTCATGTCGATGCCAGGGGGCAAGCAGCCGGCGGAGCGAACGCGAGACAGGCTGTCGCTGCTCCGCAATCATCCCTTGTTTCAAGATCTCCCGGGACCGGTGATCGAGCATCTCGGGTCGTACATGAAAACGCGGAAGGTGGCGCGCGGCGCCACGATATTCGCGAAAGGAGATCCGGGCACCGGGTTGATGGGAGTGCTGACCGGAAGCGTCAAGGTGAGCGTTGCCTCGGCCGAGGGCAAGGACATCGTACTCAACATCTTTCGCGAAGGTGAGATTTTCGGTGAGATCGCGCTGCTTGACGGCCGCCCTCGCACCGCGGATGCCACCGCCATGTCCGACTGCGAGCTTATCGTCATCGAGCGGCGAGATTTCGTGCCGTTCCTCAGCAGCCATCCGGATGTGACGATCAAGTTCATCGAAATTCTCTGTTCGCGGCTGCGCCGGACGAGCGAGCAGGTCCAGGACGTGACATTCCTGAACCTGCCGACGCGGCTGGCAAAGGCGCTGCTGCAGCTGACATCGTCCGAGCAGGGTGGCCCAACACCCGGGCGTAAAGTAGCCATTACCCAACGCGAGATCAGCCAGATGATCGGCAGGTCCCGGGAAAGCACCAACAAACAACTGCGGGCATGGGTCAAGCGCGGATGGGTTCGGCTCGAACGCGGCGGCGTCAGCGTGGTGCTACCGGACAAGCTGGCCGCGATTGCCGACGAGGGCTCGGACTTCGATCCATCGTGAGCGGCGAAGTCTTCGTGGCGTGAACTCGTTGCTTGCCAGCTCAGGTGATGCCGTAGCTCGAGCCCCGCGGGATGACGGCGGTTGAATGGGGAGCAGCGAGCAGTCCCTAGGGCAGCTTTTGATATTCTTGCCGGACCGCGTCCTCGATGATTGTTTCGGCGTCTTCGCTCCAGTGCCTTGACCCGCAACGGTCGCATACGCCTATCGGGATCGTCGCTCGGCAGAACACGTAGCCCTTGTCGGTCCACTGGCGAAACGTGACCTGCTGGTTACGTTTGGCGACATGGCCGTCTTTGCAAAAATCGCAGACTTGTGCGTCGTTTGGGTCGGACATGGTCCCCACCGACCGTGAAGGCTGTTTGGTAGCCTCGCACGGGTTTTTCGGCGGCATATGTGAACTGCTTCACAGAGGGATAAATTCAGAATTCAAAGCCACGGCGCGTATAAAGCTGGGATTGGTGAGCCTTCGAGTTGGCGACAAACCCGAGTCGCGCCGGGTGCGGGGAGCTACGACAATGCCCCCATAACGCCTTCGGCTTCGAGCAGCTTGGACAATTGTTTGCGTGCGTAGAACATGCGGGTTTTGACGGTGTTGCCGCGGATTCCGGTGATCTCGGCAACTTCCTGCACTGATTTCTCGTGATAGTAGACGAGATCGATCACCTCCCGATGCTCCCGCGAGAGCCGCGCCAGGCATTTGCGCAGAATTTCTCCACGGTGCTTGATCTCGAAGGCGATTTCCGGCGTGTCGGCCGTATCGCTGACCTCCCGGCCATCCTCGTCGGATGTCGCGGCTTGCGGGCGACGGCGGAGCTCGGCCAGCGCCTTGTAACGGGCAATTGCCAACAGCCAGGTCGTAACCGCCGAGCGGGCCTCGAACCGGTGAGCTTGTTGCCACACGCTGAGAAACACGTCGCTGGTGAGATCCTCCGCCGCCGCAACATCTCCCACCATCCGCAGGACGAAACGGTAGACCCGGGTGTGGTGCCGCGCGAACAAGGCCTGCATCGCGAGCCGGTTGCCGGCCGCGATTTTGGCGATCAGCGCCTCATCCGCGGTATCCGGGCCCTTCCGCGGCGTCCAGTCAGCCGAAATGTCGTGGTTGGGCCCGGCGAGATCGTTGCGCATACGCAGCCTCCCTCTTTGATGGCCTATGACTAGGCTGGGGGCTGGAAACCTTCTGTTAACCACATCACACAATGACCGGACTTCTGTTCGTCCGGATCACAAGCAAGAGAGCCCGGCGTGACCGGGCTCTCTTGCAATCCGGCCCGAGGTGGGGGGAGGCCGCGGCGGATTCAGCAGTAGGGCGCCTCTTGCGCCCCCGACGCGTCGTAATGCGGGATGCAGGATTGCGGCCGGCTTTGCGCAAACGAGACGGTCGCCGCCGTGGTCAGCGCAAGCGCAAGTGTCACCGCAAGCTTTGTTACGAAGGACGATGTCATGGCGCATCTCCGTGGGAGTGGCGGTCGTCGAACAGGATGCCTCCACGCGACGAGTCCCGCTCGGCAAGCTGCATCAGCGGGCCGATCGAAAATCGGCCGCTTGCAGCCGCAGCATGCCACCCGCACAACCGCGCATTCGTGAGGAAACCCACAGACCCGATGAATTGACCCGCACGGCGGTGTGCTCGGCATGACCTCGTCGTGTTGGCGCGGGCACCAGGGTTGGCGGCGTTCTCGTGGTCGGCTATTTTTCAGCGCGACCGCGAACGAACGGGCGAACGGTCGAACGTAACGAATCGACAGGTGAGGGACGATGCCGGGTCAACGAGCAGGCCGCGCTATTTGCCGCGATTGCGTTGCCAACGCGCGGTGAAACGTCCTCTATCCCTCATGCGCGGGCTTGAGCCGCGCATCCATCATCCTGCCTTTCAGTGTCCGTGAACCGGAAACGTGGACGACACGGACCCGTTACTGTTGCGGCCGCTCGGTATTGGCGTTTTCGCGCAGCCATTTCTCATAGGCCGGGTCGATGCCTTCCAGTCCAAGCGTCTTGAGTCGCCCGGCATCGAGGACAAGCATCTTGTCCGGCGAGCGCTGCATCATTTCCTTGTATAGCCGGTCCGGCATGCCCATGCGCGCGAGATAGACTGAAACCTTCTTCGCCGCGGGGGCATTCTTCTGACCGGCGCGGTCACGCGCCGGCTCCTTTGGATCCGCCAGGCGATAGATCCCCACTTTGTCTGCCACGGGGGACCGCCGCACGCCTGCCGCCAGAACCAGGACACAAGCGCCCAGGCACTCCCCGTGATCGTCGATCGCTGTCAGCACCGACAGCTTCCTGACTTCCTCTCCGAGTTCGATGGCCGCGGACACATCGCCGCCAGACGAGTTGAGATAGACCGTCAGTTCGTCGTTGTCGGGGCGCAGGAACCGGATCAGCTGCAGGGCATGGGTCGCCGCATTCTTGCTGATCGGGCCGTCGATCGCCACGCCGGCGGTGTGTGCGGCGCTGTCGAGGTTAAGGATGGTGACGGTGCCCTCGGAACCCTGGTCCGCTTCCGGCTCCGCGGCCAGCGGAGACGGATGCACCAGGCTCGCGAGGCATACCGCGCTCACCATCGCAGCTTTGAAGACATTCAGCATGAGCAATCCGCTGGACTGCGTGATTCCGGCGAGGAGGGAGTCTATCAGGGATGCCGAGCGGACCGAAAGCGCGAAAACCGGTGTATCCGCAGCGCGTGCCGGTCGTGCGGTCGGCCGGACCTGGCCGGACCGTCGGGAAACCGACCGACGGCCCTCCCTCGATCCTTGCGCCGAGGGCGGCGCGTCGCGCCGCAATCCTGCCAGCAGCACCGCCACATCCCGGCGGATTTTGGGCCCGTGGGCCTGCTTCGCGCGCCCGCGCCCACCGGCTCCGGATATGCGGCCGGTCGTCGGTCCACACGCCGAGCACGCCCCGATAGCCCCACCGCGCGTGATCCGGACTTTCTGACAACACACCGAGTTGCCGAAAGCGTGATCATGGCGCGCTCGACGTCAGGGCCCGATGTTGTCGGTGCGATAGTCCGCGGGGCTCGCGATCTGCATGACCTCGAAATCGTCGGAATACTCGATGTGCGCCTGCGGGATCTCGCCCTGATAGGCGATGCAGTCGCCTTGGCGCACCACCACCTCGCCGAGCCCCTCGAATTCGGTGCGAAACCAGCCGCGCATCACGAAGATCAGATGAAAGCTGGTGTTGTGCGTGTGGCGCGGGGCGCCGCCGCCCGGCTCGAACTTCTTGATGGCGCGGCCGATGGTCCCGCCGATGCGGCCGTCGGTCGCTTCCGCGAGCCCGAGATCGCGATATTCCAGAAACGGCCGCAGTCCCTTGCGCGTCCAGTCGGTGCCGTCGAGCCGTGACAGCACGATCTTGGGTTTCAGCGTGGACATGTTTCCCTCCAGTTCGATCGATCGATGCGGACGGCCTTGGTGGACTATGGCCGCTTGCCCGCTACAATCGTTGCAAGCGCACGCACGCCGGGCAAGCACTTCGCGCAGGCTTCGGTCACAACAAATTGCGGCGCGTGACGGTGGTCCGACAAATCGGCCGCGCCGCCCGGGAGGAAGACGATGCAGACGAATCACCGACCGCGCTCGCTGTTGGCGTGCTGTTTCGTGTCGCGCTGTTTCGGCGCGCTCGCGCTGATCGCCGCGGCGAGCGGGTCGCTCTCGGCGCAGGAAGCCTGGCCGAACCGGCCGGTCAAGCTCATCGTTCCGCTGACGGCGGGGGGCGGCGTCGACATGATGGCGCGCCTTACCGCCCAGCATCTCAGCGACCAGCTCGGCCAGCAGGTGGTGGTGGAGAACCAGGGCGGCGCCGGCGGCACCATCGCCGCCAACGCGGTCGCCCGGGCGCGGCCCGACGGCTACACGCTAATCTTCCAGTCGGTGTCCTCGGCCGTGGTCAACGCCCTCGTCTACAAGAACCTGCCGTACGATCCGATCAAGGACCTCATCCCGGTCACGCTTGCCGGCAGCTTTCCGCTGGTGCTGGTCACCAACCCGGAGCTGCCGGCAAAGGATCTGGGCGAACTCATCGCGCTGCTGAAGGCCAATCCCGGCAAGTACAGCTACGGCTCCTCGGGCGTGGGAACGATGCCCCACCTTGCCGGTGAGCTGTTCAAGTCGATGGCCGGCGTCGACATGGTGCATGTGCCTTACCGGGGCAATTCGGCGATCATGGCCGACCTCTTCGCCGGGCGCGTCGCGATCATGTTCGACGGTCCGCCGACCCAGCTCGGCAACATTCAAGGCGGCAAGGTGCGCGCGCTCGCCATCACCACGGCCGAGCGTTCGCCAGTGCTCCCCACGGTACCGCCGGTCGCCGACACGCTGCCGGGCTACGCAATCCCGTTCTGGACCGCGATCTTCGCCCCGGCGAACACCCCGACGGACATCGTGGAACGGATCGCTGCGGAAACCAGGAAAGCGATGCAGAGCCCCGAGGTGGTCCGTCGCTATGGCGACGTCGGCATCGTCGGCGTCGGGTCGAGCCCGCAGGAGCTCGATCGCTTCTGGCGTGAGCAGCTCGCTTACCTCGGCAAGATCGTCAAGGGCGCGAACGTCAAGCCGGTGGAGTAGCGCACGGCTCGCGCATCCCCGGGGCGGACCAGCGCCTAGCTAGGCCTGATATCGCCGGCGCCATCGCGCACCCCTGGCACCCCCAGGGCGATGCGCCAAAATGACCTTTCATTGTGCACGAAAATATCCGCATTCCGCCACGCTCACGTACGACCTCCGAGGCTCCTGTCCGCCGGGGGCTTCGCGGGGTTTCGGGGCACCAATCTGGATCGGGCCGTCTGGACCTGCGCGCCAATCACGGGGAGTTTGTCGTTGAGACATTCGAACCTGCCATTGCGCATCTGCGGCTGCCTCGCGGTCGCCGCAAGCATTCTGCTCTCCGTCTCACTGGCGGCGCCCGCCTTCGCTCAGGGGAGCGACGACACGGATCGCCTGTCAGTCAGGCGCGAGGACGCTCGCTCCTTCAGGATCACGCGCCCCGAGTTGGCGGAAGCGCTGGTGACATTCCTGTCGGCGACGACAGTCCGCGTGCGCATCCTCGCCCTGGAACCGGAGACCTCGAGTCTTCCGGAATATGTGACCACCAAATCGGAGTCGTCCTACCCGCCTGTTGATGTGGGTGTCGACGCGCAGCGGGACAAAGTCACGTTCAGCACGTCCGCGGCCATCCTGAACCTGTCCCTGGAGGATGAGGTCCTTTCGCTGGAGCTGCGGACGCCTGACAAGGTCCTGATCGACAGCTGGGAGATTGACGTCGGCGAACGGGTTGCGCGCATCGGGCTGCAGAATGCCGAACGCATCTACGGCTTTGGTGACAAGCGCGCGGCTATGGATCAGCGCGGGCAGAAGATCGACATCGTCAATCGCGACGCGTTCGCGAGCGAGTCGAATCAAAGCTACAAGAGCGTGCCCTTCTACATGAGCAGCGCCGGCTACGGCCTGTTCTTCCACAACTACCGGCCTTCGACGTTCGATGTTGGTGCGTCGGTCAAGAGCCGGTTGCAGCTCAAGGCCAGCGGCGGAGAGATGGACTTCTATCTGTTCGTCGGCGCCATGAGCGAGATACTTTCTCAGTTCACCGAGCTGACCGGACGTCCGGCCATGCTGCCGCTCTGGGCGTTCGGTTACCATCAGGGCAAGGCCACCTATCGTGGCCGCGAAGGCCTGGATGTCGGACAGCAGATGCGGGCGCGCAAGCTGCCGTTCGACGTCATCTACTACGACGCGTTCGACCAGGAGGCGACGAGCAAGACCTTTATCGACACGCTGTGGGAGCGTTACCGGGGCAGGCTGACGGTCGGCTTCGGAATGCCGATGTTCGGAACCTGGCGCGGCAACGACGACTCAGCTTTGCTTAACGACCTTGCCGCGCGCGGCTTCCTCATGGTCGATCGCAACAATCGGCCGGCGATCGGCCGAGATACCAACGTCGAGGACGAGGAAGACAAAAGCTCCGTGGCGTATCTCGACTATTTTTCGCCCCGTGCCGTGGATCATGTCTTTACAGTCAAATGGAACGACGCGCTCACCAATGGCGCAATCCTCGGCATGGTCGACTTCGGCGAGATGGATCACGTCCGAAACGCGGATCAGAAATTCTGGCCCAGCAACGGCATGTCGGTGGCGCAGACGCGAAACCTGTTTGGGCTGGTTTATCCTACCGCGGTGGTCGAGGGCGTCATCGACCGCGTCGGTGGGCGCAGCACCGGAATGGTGCGGCCGGGCTTTGCGGGAAGCCAACGGCTGGGCTGGACCACGACCGGAGATTCGGTTCCGACCTATGCCAATTTCCGCGCGCATACCCGCGCCATGCTGAACTTGACGCTTTCCGGCTTTTCCAATGTCGGACAGGACATCGGCGGCTGGGACGGGAAGTCAAGCGACCCGCTGTATGCGCGCTGGTTCGCCGCGGCGACGTTCTACCCCTTCATGTGGTCGCACGGTAAGGGCGACCATGAGCCTTATTCCCACGGCGAGGCGGTCGAGGGCGCAGCACGTTCGTTCCTGAATCTGCGCTACCGCCTCATTCCCTATCTCTATTCGCTGCACGAGCAGGCGCACCGAACGGGCATGCCGGTCTTGCGCCCTATTGCAATTGCAGGAACCGCAGGATGCGGCCGGCTTTCGTATCGACGATCAGTTTTTCGTGGGCGACAACATCCTGGTCGCGCCGTTGTTCAACGACGAGGGGGACCGCAAGCTCTACCTGCCCAAGGGCACGTGGTACGACCTGTTCGACGAGCAGTCGCCGGTTCAGGGCGGCGGAAAAATCGAGCGCGCGGCGGTCCCGCTCAATCGCGTTCCGGCCTACGTGCGCGCGGGCGCTGTGATCCCGTTCGGACCAGCGATGCAATATACCGGGGAAAAGCCGCTCGATCTGCTGTCCGTGCACGTCTACGGCTTTGCTCCGGCCGACCTCGCCGGCAACGCCAGGACCAGCGAATTTTCGCTGTATGAAGACGACGGGCTCAGCATTGCGTATCAGAGCGGCGAGTTCCAACGCACCCATCTCCGCTTCAGCCAGACCGGCACGGGGGCCCGGTTCGAGGTGAGCTCCGAAAGCGGTGACGGCGCCTTCCAGAGCGTCACCCGGCGCGGTTATCGCCTCCAGTTCCATGGCATCGAGGGTGCGGTGAACGTCGTCCGTCTCGACGGCAAGGAGATTCCGGCGGATGGCGCCGAATCCGGCGGCACCCAGGCGGCATGGTCGAAGGATGAATGGACGGGCGAGATCTCGGTTTTCATTCCCCGGTCTGCGCGCCACGCGCTCACCGTCGAGTTCGCAACCGAGCGCCAAAGCCATCCCGTCCAGTAGCAACCGAATGCACGATCGCGACGTCGTGACGATCCGGGAGCCGCCGCCCGCAACGGGTACGACGCCCGGACTTGCTTTCGGTCGCGCGCTAATGACTTGCGCGCTACTGACTTGCCGGTGCTGGCGTGGCGAGCGGTTTGGTCTTGTCGACCACATAGACGCCAATGAGCTTGAGCCCCTTGTCGCCGACTTTGCCGCCGTGCACGGCGTTGTGCGGCACCGTGAAGCTGTCGCCGGCCTTGAACGCCTGCGACGGCTTGCCTTCGATCACGAGATCGAGATTGCCGTCGAGGACGTAGCTGCTCTCGATGCCCGGATGAGTGTGACGGCCGATGGTCGCGTTCGGCGCGATCTCGACCATCATGACGTAGGTGAAATGTCCTTCGGGATATTCGGTCTTCTGCAGCGGCGTACGCTTGATCGGGTCGTTCGCGGGCGGCGCCGGCGTCTGCGCGAGCGCAACCGTCGCCACCACCGTGAACGCCATCGCGGCAAAACCGGCGATGAGCTTTTTCATGCGTGTCTTCCCTTTTTTTGCATCGATTAAGAGGCCAAGGCTAGCAGTTTCGGGTGCGCGTGTCCCCGGGCGGCCGCGCGGAACATCACCTGCATTTGACGGATTGGGGGCCCGATTTTACGGAAACGTTCCTTGCGCCGGGTCAGGAAATTTACGGTTGTTACGCATCAGTCCGCGTGCAGCAAAATCGGAGGAATGCGATGAAACATCTTGCGATCCTGACCTTCACCCTCGGCATGATCGCCGCACCGCTTCAGGCGCATGCGCAGAAGCCGGTGGAATTCAACGGCATGGTGTTCGATCCGCCGCCCACGCAAGGCTACGGCTACGAGGCCCCGCAGGCGCCGACAGCGGCACCGACCACCACGACCCGGTCCAAGACATCGAATCGTCAGCATCACCACCACCATCACGCCCATACGTCGTCGTAACGACGACCGGGCGTCGCCGCGGTTCGCTTGCAGCGTTGTGACCGCGCGCTCGCTGCGCTTCCCTCCTTGTACGGGGAGGGGGGCACGGTAAGGTCACGAGCAACGCATCCAGGCGGAGATCGGTGCGCGCTATTGGAATAGCGGGTCCCGCCGAGTGTCGTTGGCGCGCCCGGGTCAGCCGCCGTGCGGGCCGCGCAGCTTCCATGTGTTGAGTATCTCTTCCGCCTCGTCGAGCGTGAGGCCGTCGTGCCGGACGGGCTTCGACACGTCGACGTCCCGGTACAGGGCGAAGCGCGAGCCCTCGGCCGTGAGCGTGAAGAAGAGCTTTGACGCCAGCTCCCGCGGGCGCACTTCCCGGTCGACTTCGTTCTCCTGCATTGTCAGTCGCCTCAACTGCCGCCCTTGAGCTCCCGATATACGGCGGAGACGAACCGGTCCGCGCTCGTGCCGGTACCAGCCGGCTGAAGGCCGCCGGGAACCTTCGCGTCGAAGGGCGCGGTGACTTTCGCGGCCAGCACGTCCTGCACTGACTTTCCCTCCGCGATCAGCTCCTGCACCTTTCCGCGCACCGCGAAGATCATGTCGCGATAGGGGACGATGTCACCGCGCTTGATGATCGTGCCGTGGCCCGGGACAAGCTTGGTGTCCGGCCCGGCGAGCTCCATCGTCGCGTCGAGCCCTTCCAGCATTCCCTTCAGCGAGCCGCCGTTGGCGATGTCGATGTAGGGATAGCCGTAGTTGCGGTAGAAATCGCCGATCATGATCACGTTCGCATTCTCGAACCTGATGATGGTATCGCCGCCGGTATGGGCGGCCCTGATCGGGATGAGGTCGACCACCTCGCCATTCATGCGAATTTTCAACGGCGTGCCCATCCCGTAGGTAATGACGGGGAACCCGGCCGGATCGCTCAGGGGATTTGCGCCGGCATTGGGCGATTTCGATATGCGAACCATCCCTTCCCGCAGCTCTTCCCGCGCCAGGATCAAGGCACCCATTCTTGCAAAGTTCGCATTCCCGGCCGTGTGGTCGCGATGGATGTGGGTGTTGACGAGATAGCGAATGGGCGCAGCGCTGATGCGTCGGATCGCTGCGGCGACCTTGTCGGTGAGCTGTGCGTACTGGGAATCGACCATCAGGACGCCGTCCGGCCCCGCGAGCACGCCGATCCTGCCGCCCGCGGCGTCGTCGTGGGACGGATCGAGACCGCCCGAGCCCGACAGCATGTAAAGGTTCGGCGCCATTTGATCGGTGATGATCTGGACTTTGTCGAAGTCGATTTGCTGGGCGAAGCCGCTCGTCGCTAGCGACGCCGCGGTCAAGCCGGCCGCCAACAGCCACGTGGGTTTCATTGTCGTTGCTCCCTTTGCCCCTTAGGCGAGTGGAATGCTGGGCGGGCGCTGGATCGCCGAAGGTCGGCGTTAGGGCTGACCTTGCGCTTGCATCAATTGGTCAGAACGGGTGAGGGGCATTGCCCCCCACCGGTCACGTGGCGGCCGCGCCAGCTGTCACCGCGTCGCGTCGGCGAGCTGATACACGCCGCGCTCGAACGTGTCGTAGAGGGCGAGCGCCTTGCGGTCCGCGAACGGCAGGAACTGCATCAGGATCACGCCGGTGATGCCGCGGGTCGGATCGAGCCAATAGTAAGTGTTGTTGATTCCGCCCCAGCTCAGGCTGCCGGCCGACCGTTTGCCGGGCACCGCGTCGGTCGTGATCAGGTATGCGAGGCCCCACTTGTCGCGGCCGTCGGCGACGAACGAGAAGTCGTCGCTGCGCGCCGGTAGCGCGGTCTTGAGTGCCGGCACGCCGACTGCACCGATGTGGTTCTGACCCATCACCGCGACCGAGGCAGGCGAAAGGATGCGGCCGCCGTCGAGCTCGCCGCCGTTGAGCAGCGCCCGGGTGAAGCGGACATAGTCGTTCGCGGTCGACGACAGGCCGCCGCCGCCGATCGGCGTGAAGCCCGATGTCGGCGGCTGCACCGAGTCCTTCGCCAGCGTACCGTCAGGCTGCCGGCGGTTGACCGTCACCAGGCGCGCCTCCTTGTCCTTCGGCACATGGTAGGAGGTGTCGCCCATCCCGAGCGGCGTGAAGATGCGTTGGCGGAAGTAATCCTCGAGCGGCTGGCCCGAAACCTTCTCGACCACCCGGCCCAGCCAGTCCGTGCTGGTGCTGTAGAGCCAGCGCTCGCCCGGTTCGAACTCCAGCGGGCCCACGGCATATTCCTCGCCCGCGCGCGGCTTGAAGTCGCGCACGGTCGGGCTGGTGAAGCCGTAGCCGAGCCCCGACGTGTGCGTGAACAAGTGCCGGATGGTGACCGGCTTGGTGGCCGGCCGCAGCCGGTAGGCGCCGGTGGCGCCGTCGAACAATTCGAAGACCATGAGCTTCGCGAATTCCGGCAGATATTTTTCCACCGGGTCTTCGATCGCAAAGCGGTTCTGCTCGACGAGCTGCATGGCGGCGGTCGAGGTGATGGCTTTGGTCATCGACGCGATGCGGAACATCGAATCGAGCTGCAATGGACGGCCGGAGTCGATATCGGCGACGCCGAATGCGCCCTGATAGATGACGCCCTTGCGGTCGGCCGCCATGACGACCACGCCTGCCACGTCCTTGCGCTCCACCGCGCGGCGCATCGCATCGTCAATGGAATTCGGTTGTTGCGCATGGGCGGCGAGCGGCCAGGCCGCCGCGCCGCCGAGCAAAGTCATGAACTCGCGTCGCTTCATCGGATCGTCCTCCCGTTGGACAGCATGAGCGCTGCCTTGTTGTCGTTGTGGCATCGCTCAAGCGTAGCACCGTGGCTCATGCCCTGCTACGCCGTCCCGTCGCGCGAGCTAGATCAGCCGCGCATGACCTCGCACTGGTGGGGCGGTAGCCCACTCGTCTTTCTTCGCGGACGCGGGCTTCGCGCACGCAGCTCCGCTCTCGATGCTGCAGACGGCTCAGCCCACCGGCAGGGTGAAATGAAAAGCAGCGCCACGGGGCACGTTCGCCGTTGCCCCGACCTGGCCCCCGTGCGCTTCGATGATCGAGCGGCAGATCGACAATCCCATGCCCATGCCGCCACGCTTGGTCGTGTAGAAGGGATCGAACAGGCGGCCGAGACTCTCCTGGCTCAGGCCGGGGCCGGAATCCCGCACCTCGACGCGCACGCCACCGGGCTTGTCGGCGGCGGTGCCGATCAGCAAATCGCGCGAATGCTCACTGGCGTCATTCATCGCCTCGGCCGCGTTCATGATCAGGTTGAGGATGACCTGTTGCAGCTGGATTCGGTCACCTCGAATGGACGGCAAACCCCGCGCGAATTCCGTCTGCAGCGAGATGCCTTTCCGCACCAGCTCGCTCCGGGTCAGATCGATGACATCGAGGATCGCCTCGTTGATGTCCAGCCGATCGTGTCGAGGCGGCACATTCCTGACGATGGCGCGGATGTGGCCGATGACGTCGCCGGCTCGCTTGCCATCCTTGATAATGTCATCGAGGGCCAGCCGGACCTCCTCCTGATCCGGCGGCTGGGCGTCGAGCCAGCGTAGGGCGGCGTGGGCGTTGGCCACCGTGGCGGCGATCGGCTGACTGACCTCGTGCGCGATCGAGGCCGTGAGCTGTCCCATCGTGGTGACGCGGTTGACGTGCGCGAGCTCCGTCTGCGCCTCGCGCAACGCCTCCGACGCCCGCATGTGATCGGTGAGGTCGCGGGCGATCACGAGCGCGGCGTCCACCCGCTGGCCGTCCGGCCGCAGCGGCGAAAGGCTTATCGCCGTGTACTTTGGCCCACCCGGCGTCGGCACCCACTCGGCGTGGTTGATCTCCTCTCCCGCGAAGCACCGGTCCAGATCCGGCTTGCCCCTCTGCTCGAAGACCTCCGTGCCGAGGATTTCAGCCACGCGCATGCCGAGCATCTTCCCGGCCGGCATCCCCCAGAACCGCTCGTAGACCGGGTTGACCCGTTGAAACCGGTAGTCTCTGCCCACGATGGACATGCCGTCGGGGGAGCTCTCGAACACGTGCCCGGTCAGATATTCCGCCCGTTTTCGCTCGGTGATGTCGGTCAGGGTCACGAGCACGCTGTCGAAGCGCGTGGGCGGTGGCGGCAATGTCATTGTGATCAGCGCCGTCCGCCTGTCTCCCTTTAACGTCTGGAGATCGACCTCGGCGCCGAAGGATGTCCGGCCTTCGGCGATGGCGATCAGCTGCCCAACGAAGATCTCCCGCGTCTCGGGCACGAATACGTTGTGCAGGGATTCCAGCAGCTCGTCCTTGCTCTTGGCGTCGAACAGCTTGACCGTCACGTCGTTGACGTCAACGATCTTCACCATCGAGATGGCTTGCTGGACGAATTCCGGGTGGGCGGCGAAGTATTGGGGAAAGTCGCGCACTCCTTTGACTTTTAACTCTTCGATCGCGGCGTGGATCCCGGAGAAATCTTCTTCCCAGATCGATACTCCGGTTGACTCGAAGATATAGCGGTATCTCTGCGCGCTCTCTTGCAGCGCCCGCTCCGCCTGCTTGCGCTCGGTGATGTCCTGGACGGTGCCGAATATCCGGCGCGGCCGGTCCAACTCGTCCTTTGTCACATCGCCCTGGCTGTGGATGATGCGCACTTCGCCACTCGGCCGGACGATCCGGTACTCCACGTCGTAGCGCTTGCCGCCGGCGAGTGCTTCCGCCACCGCAGCCATGATCCGTGGCCGGTCTTCGGAATGAACGAGCTCCTGATATCGCGCAATGGGTACCGGGCCTTCGTTCGGCGCCAGGCCGAAGATGCGGTTGCTTTGCTCCGACCAGTTGACGAGCCCAGTGCGGACGTCACGCTCCCAGTAGCCGACACGCGCGATACGCTGGGCCTCTTCCAGCTTGCCCTCGCTTTCTCGCAGGTCGGTGGTCCGTTCCAACACTTTGGCGTCGAGCGCGTCGCGGGCGTCTCGAAGTTCTTCCTCTGCCCGTCGGCGCGCGGCGGCGATCCAGCCGACGACCAGTGCGAACACTGTGCAAATAGCCAGATAGACGAGATCGGCGTGGCGAAAGCTGAAGGAATAAAACGGAGTCACAAAGAAGAAATCGAGGCTCAGGACCGAAAGGACGATGGCGAGGATGCCTGGCCCGACCCCCGCATACCAAACGGTTGCTCCGACCGCGAACAGGAATGGGGTCAATGTCGCGCTAAAGCGCGTCAGGACGAGAGCCGCGCCGGTTGCAATCGCGACCGACAGAACTGCAATGCTGTAGCGCAGGATCGCCGGAATGGCTGCAGGCGATGAACTCTCCCGAGGCGCCATGGCTTGTCTCCTGATGCGTGCCAGGCGTGGTCTTGAGTCGAACGAGGCGTTGGTTCGCCGCCCGTTTTGGAGCAGATCACGATAACACGCGGCCCTTGGTCCTGCGATCCTGGCCGGCGGCGAATGTTCGTCCCGGCGGCCCGAGCGCGGATATCGGGACAGCGACTGTCGGCGGCGACGGCTGAGGCTCAGGCCGACCCCGTCCGGGCGCCATCGGCCGCGCCCGTGGCAGCGCTGTCGATCTCCGTCGGTCGGGCGGCGCCGGTTTGGGTCTTGGCGTGCTGAAACCGGCGTCGATGCCGCACAACTCGCCACATGGCCGGGTTTTTCTCGCCCGCACGCGACCCGCCGCTACCTCGCTGGCGAGTGAAAACCCTTCGGCCGGGACCGGCAAAATAGTGAAACGTTAACCATCATCGCATACTCTTGGGCATGAGCTTGACAACTTGGCCAACCTTTCCCTGCCTGAGCGAGTTGGGCGGGCAGGGCGTGAATTCGGGGAACACTTTCATGTCGATGACCTGCACCAGAAGAAGATCAGTTGCCGCGCCGCCTGCACAGGCGATGCACGGGACCTCTTCCGACGAAGCGCTGATGGAGCGGATCGCGGATCGCGACCAGCTCGCCATGCGTGCGCTGTTTGGACGGCACCGCACGGCGCTGTATCGCTGGCTGGTGCGGCTGGTGGGCGACGCGGCGTTGGCGGAAGACCTCTTGAGTGACGTGTTTCTCGATGTCTGGCGGCAGGCGGCCGTGTTCGAGGGGCGCTCGTCGGTATCCACGTGGCTGCTGGCGATCGCGCGCTACAAGGCACTCTCGGCCCGACGTCGCCGCACCGACGCCGAGCTGGATGACGAGCTCGCATCGACGGTGACGGACCCCTCGGATGACCCCGAGCTTGTGCTGCAGAAGAAGAACCGCGACGAGATTCTCCGCCGCTCCGTGGCGCGCCTGTCGCCGGTGCACGGCGAGATCATCGATCTCGTGTACTTCCACGGCAAGTCGGTCAAGGACGTCGCGGAGATCGTCGGCCTCAATGAAGCCACCGTGAAGACCCGCATGTTCTACGCGCGCAAGAAGCTGGCGGAGCTCGCCGCGGCGGCGTAGCTCCCAGGCGCTCGTCGGCGCCGCGAGGCCGGGAGCCCTTCCGGTATCGCCCGGGTTGGGCCAGCGTCCTCCCGCAGTCGAGAGGATACCGAACGGGCCGTTCGTGCCGCCGTTCGGATCATGCAGGGCGCGCGAGTTCCGGACGCCCTGCACCTTGGCTGGTGGACAATGCGCGCCGTCGCAATTCATCAAAATTGCTGTGATTATGGCGCCATTGCTCAACTCCGCCGGCCGGGGTGATCAATCCTTGATGTTTCACCTGTGAGTGGTTTTGTCTTGGCGGCCCAAGGGTCTTGGCGGCCCAAGGCACTTGCCGTCCAGGTGCAGCACTGTGTGGCCCCGGTCCTCAGCGGTTTCAAGGTACGCCTTCGCCCTCCTGTCCGTTGCCGCGGCATTCGGCTGCGTAAGCCTGCTGGGCTATCTGCTGCAAGCGGCTCCGCCGGTGTCGTTGTTTCTGTGCGCGATCATCTTCGTCGCGTGGTTTGCCGGCCTCGGCCCGGCTTTGGCGGCAGCGCTGCTGTCCGTTCTGGCCTTCGGATATTTTTACCTGCTGCCGATCAATTCGCTCACGCTTGCGTCGAGGGACTTGCCCCGGATTGCGCTGTTCGGGGTCGCAGCGGTGTTCATTGCGTCGGTCAGCGCAGCGCAAAGGCGCACCGCGGCCCTATTCCGCCGCGCACGGGATCAGTTGCAGGACGCGGTCGAGGATCTCAAGACGCTCAACGATCAACTGCTGCTCGAGAATGCCGAACGCAAAGCGGCCGAACAGAAGACCCGCCAGGCTGAACGGGAGCTGCAGGCGACGATCGACATGATCCCGGCCATGGTCGTGCGCTATCGGCACGACGGCTCCTATGATTTCGTCAACCGGACCTGGCAGGATTATACCGGCCTTTCGCATGAGAGCGTGCGGGGCGGACCCCGCGCCCGCATCATTCATCCCGAAGACCTTCCGCTGCTCGAGGACGCGTGGCGCGTGCACCTGGCGACGGGCGAACCGTTCGAGATGGAACACCGGGTCCGCAGGGCCGACGGGCAATACCGGTGGCACTGGACCCGTCGCGTGGCGTTACGCGACGACAGCGGAGACGTGCTCAGATGGTACGGCGTGGGCCTCGACGTGCACGACCAGAAGGAAGCCGAAGTTTCGCTGCGCCGGAGCGAGGCTCGGCTGGCCGAAGCCCGGCGCGAGCTTCAACTGACGATCGACACCATCCCGGCTCTGGTCGGAGGCTACCGGCTGGACGGCGCCCTCGATTTCGTCAATCAGACCTGGCGCAACTATACCGGGCTTTCCCTCGACGACATCGAAGAGGACGGCTGGACGCCCGTCGTTCATCCCGACGACATCGCCGTGGCGAGATCCCGGTGGCGCAGCTGCCTGGACAAAGGCGAGCCGTTTCAGGCCGAGGTGCGCCTGCGGCGCGCCGACGGAGAATTTCGATGGCACACCTTCCGCCGCGTGCCCCTGCGCGACGTGAAGGGCCATGTCATCAGATGGTATGGGGCGGGTTCGGACATCGAGGAGCAGAAGCGCGCCGAAGATCGGCTGCGGCGGAGCGAGGCCCATCGTGCCGAAGCCGAACGCGACCTGCAGATGACGATCGACACGATCCCGATCCAGGTCTCGAGCTATCGGCCCGACGGCACGCGCGAATTCGTCAACCGGGCCTGGCAGGAATACACCGGCGTCTCGCAGCAGGATGCGGCGGGCAGGTCGTGGGGGATCACTGTTCATCCCGACGATTTCGATGCCGGCGAGCGCGCATGGCGCGAGAGCCTCGCGACGGGGCGACCGTTGCGAATGCAGATGCGTTTCCGGCGCGCCGGCGGCGAATATCGATGGCAACTCGTCCACCGTGTGCCGCTGCGCGACGAGAACGGAAACGTGATCAGATGGTACGGCGTCGGCTCGGACATCGAGGACCAGAAGAACGCGGAAAACGCGCTGCGCAAGAGCGAGGCCTATCTCGATCAGGCCCAGCAGCTCAGCCATACCGGCAGCTTTGGCTGGAATGTCGCCAGCGGCGACATCGCCTGGTCGCGGGAGGCCTATCAGATACTAGGGGTCGACCGCACCGTCGCGCCGACCGTCGACCTGATCCTGCGGCACGTTCACCCCGACGATCGCGGTATCGTGCAGCGGGTCGTCGATCGCGCCATGCAGGGCGCCCAGCATTTCGAATATGAGCACCGCTGGCTGACGGCGGACGGCAACATCAAACACCTCTACGTTCGCGCGCACCGCGTGACACACGGATCTGTGGAGGAAATCGTCGGCGCACTCATGGACGTGACTGAAGCGCGCAAGGCCCAGGAGGCGCTGAGCGATGCGCAGACGCAGCTTGCTCATGCCAGCCGTGTCGCGACGCTGGGCGAGATGAGCGCCTCGATCGCGCACGAGGTGAATCAGCCGCTTGCCGCGATCACGGCCAATGCGGGTGCCGCGGTGCGGTGGCTGACCCGCGAGGCCCCCGACGTCGATGAGGCCCTGGATGCCGTCACGCAGATCATCGGCGAGGCGGAGCGCGCGGGCGGCGTGATCCAGCGCATCCGGGCGCTCTTCAGGAAGAGCGAGCCGGAGATGTCCCGGCTCGACATCAACAGCCTGATCGACGAGGTGGTCACGCTTGTCCGCAACGAGGCGCTCAGCCGCCGCGTAACGCTGCGGTTGGAATGCGCATCCGGATTGCCCGCGGTTTATGGCGACCGGATCCAGCTCCAGCAAGTGATCATCAATCTCGTCGTCAACGGCATCCAGGCCATGGCGACGGTGACCGATCGCGCGCGCACGTTGCTGATCCGGACCCACCGGTACGACGCCGACGAAGTCCTCGTCGCCGTGCAGGATGTGGGTATCGGTGTCGGGCCGGAGGATTTCGACCGTCTGTTCAATGCTTTTTACACCACGAAGCCGGACGGCATGGGCATGGGACTGTCGATCTCGCGTTCGATCATCGAAGCCCATGGCGGACGGATCTGGGCGATCCGCGACGACGGACCGGGCATGACATTCCAGTTCACGGTGTCGACGCACCCGCCATGTTCACGATGATCGCGGCCCGTGCCTCCCGGGTCGAGCGCCGCATTTATTGCTCGCGCGGCAGGCCACTCACTTTTTCATCGGGGCATAGAAAACACTGTCGATCTCCACGATGTCGTCGTCGAACAGGCGCTGGACCTCGATCATGGTGCGGGGCGGATACGGCGGCTTGCCCCAGAGCTCTGCCTGCGCCTTGTCGACCATGGCGGCGTAACGATGCAGGTCGCTGACATACACCGTCACCCGCACGCAATCCTGCAGGCTTGCGCCCTCCGACTGGGCAATCAGCCTGATATTGAGGAAGGCTTGGCGAATGCGGGCCTGCGGATCCTGAACCAACGTGTTGGTCGCGGGATCGATCCCTTGCATGCCGGCGACAAACACGAAGTCACCGGCTCTGACGCCGAGACTCCAGGTGCCCTCGGCCTTGATGGCGCCGGGAGGATTGAGCGTCTTGACGCCGTTCGGCGACGGTGACTGCGCAAAGCCGGGGCTTGACGCCATGACGAGTGCCGCCACGCAAGAAAGCGCAAGCCGCTGCAACATGAGGTATCCCTTCTTCAGCAATTGCTGACCCGGCCATCCGATCAGCCGATGGCTCGAACAAGGTGCAGTGCATGCGCACGGATCCGTCAGGCCGGTGCGATCGGCCACGACAGGCTCGCACGATTCTCTGCCGCAGGGGCGATATCCGGGTCCGGTAAACCCTGCGAGATGGCGCGATATTATCGCGGCCGGACCCCTCAGGGCGCCCCTTGACAAGCCATGTTGCCGTCCCCAACTCATCTTTAATCGGCCATAAATGTCGCGTGTAGTCAGGCAGGTACCGCCACGACGACTGGCCGATAAGCCCCAGAAATCGTGCGCGGTTCTTCGGGGGCTCTTCACTACGAATACAGACAATTCGTTGTTGAGGCTGCGGGCAAGGGCGGCGCACTGCGCCCATGCTCTCGCTCTTCGCGTGCCGCGCGGAGCGTATTTTCACCTGCCTTTACCAAGGAGTAGCCATGCATAATGGCCCAAGAACCGTCACTACCAACCGCCAATCGAGGCCGGCAGCGCCATTTGATGCTCGCCCCAGGCGGTTTACATCGAATCGTCCCGATCCGCAGCGCTCTCAAAACGCGCAAAGAAACTATGAGCGGTATCTCGCGCTCGCCCAGGCGCAAGCCCGGTCCGGCGATACGATTGGAGCGGAAAACTATTACCAGCACGCCGAGCATTATTTCAGATCGATGTCGGCGGACCGCGAAACGACATAGCGGTTCTGTCGCGGTGACAGCCGGCGGACTGTCCGCGACCCGACGCAACAATAACTTCAGCTCAGCTGTTCGGCGCCAGAAGGCGCCTGTCGACGACCGGCAGCGTCCAGGTCACGCGCTTGGTGCGCGCCTCTGCCGTTGTCGAAGCCCTCGCTCAGGCTAGAAGCAAAGGGTGGTCACCAGGTTTCCGCGTTTGTCCTTGAGTACATACGGACATTCCGCGCGCTTGAGCGCCGCCTTGGCGTCTTCGTTGCCGAGCGCCGCGGCTTTCTCGTAGTACGCCTTGGCGGCGCTTGCATCCTGCGGTCCGCCTCGACCGCTTTGCGCGAACGCGCCCATCCGCTCCAATGCCCCGGGATGAGACTGCGCCGCCGCCTTTTCAAACAACGCCCGCGCGGCCACATCGTCCGCCGGGCCGCCGACGCCGTCGGCTATCATCAAGCCGAGCTGGTACTGCGCTTCTGCTGAATTGGTCTCCGCCGCTTTCGCGAGCAAGGCTCTCGCCTTGGCGGGATCCGACGGCGCGGCGCCGGCGTTCGGCAGCGCCGCGAGATTGGCGACGCCGCGCGGGTTGCCGCCCTGGGCGGCGCGCTCGAACAGCTTGCGCGCCTGGGCTTCGTCCTTGGGAACGCCCGACCCGGTCGCAAACAGCACGCCGAGTTCGACCATGGCCGACGTGCTCCCCTTGTCGGCCGCCTTGCGGAAGGCGCCGACCGCTTCCGGCAGTTGCTGGTTGGCCGCGTACGCGCGGCCGAGCTGGTAGAGCGCCCGCCGTGATGCCGCCGACGCGACTTTGCAGAATTTGATCGCCGTGGCGACATCGGCCGGAGCGATATCGGGGGTGCCTTTGACGTCCTTGGGCTTGTCCGGATCGGTGGGATCGGCGGCGATGCGGTCGCAGAGCACGAGATCGGCCGATTGCGCCTGGGCCGGAGAATAAAGAGGCGCGGGCGCCAGCGCCAGCAAGCCGATGCCGAAGGTACACGCGATCGAAACTGCGCCAGGTCGTTTCATCGTGATCCCATCATGATCTCATGTCGGCTGCTTGCACGCGTTTTTTGCACGACGCAATTGTTTCGCACGACGCTCTTGCGACAAGCGATTTTATCGCTGCGGATCCGGGCCAGCAAGCGGCGCGCGCGCGTGTCGTCGTCCCGTCATACTGGACTGCCGTTGTGCGCCTGCGGGCGCGGTGTTAGCGTCGCCGCACTTGGGAAAGCCGGACGCCGGGGCGCGGACATCGATGCCCCCGGGCGGCGGAAAGGGCGAATGCCATGACCAAGCTCCGATCAGTCGCGATCTCTCTTTTGACGACAGCAGCCGCGCTTGCGCTCGGGCAGCCGGCTGCGGCGCAGGACGATGGTGGCGCGCAGCTCGGAAAGGTGCACTTCGAAACCTCGTGCAACGCGGCGGCGCAGCAGCGATTCGACCGCGGAATGAGGTACCAGCATTCGTTCTGGTACAGCGCGTCGCGCGAAATATTCGAAGACGTGCTGAAGGCGGACCCGGATTGCGCCATCGCCTATTGGGGCATCGCGCTCAGCCTGCTCAACAATCCCTTCATCGGCATGCCGCCCGCGAGCAATTTGCCGCTGGGGCTTGCCGCGCTCGAGAAGGGAAAGGCCGTCGGTGCGAAGACGCAACGCGAGCGCGACTATGTCGATGCGCTATCCGTGTTCTACACCGGCTACGACAAATCCGACCACCGCACGCGCATACAGGCCTATGTGAAGGCCATGGAGCAACTGGCGCAACGCTATCCGAACGACGACGAAGCGCAGATGTACTATGCCCTGGCGTTGAACGTGGCGGCGCCGCCGGCGGACAAGACCTACGCGAACCAGCTCAAGGCCGCCGCGATCCTGGAGGCGATCTTCCAGCGCCAGCCCTATCACCCCGGCGTCGCTCATTATCTGATCCACACCTACGACTATCCGGCGATCGCGAATAAGGGGCTCGGGGCGGCCAAGCGTTATGCCGAAATCGCGGCGGCCGCCCCGCACGGGCTGCACATGCCTTCGCACATCTTCACCCGCGTCGGCTACTGGAAGGAATCGATTGCTTCCAATGCAGCCTCCGTACGCGAGGCGAAAGCTCACAAGGAGATGCACGATCAGCTGCACGGCATGGACTACCTGGTCTATGCCCATCTGCAGCTCGCGCAGGACAAACAGGCGAGGGACGTCATCGACGACATGAACCGGATCCAGGGCTTCAATCCGGAAGTCCGCACCGGCCCGTTCGCCCTGGCTGCAAGTCCGGCGCGCTACATGGTGGAGCGCGGCGACTGGAAAGGCGCGGCGGACCTTCCGGTGCGGCCGACGCGCTTCGCCTATGTGGATGCGATCACCCATTTCGCGCGCGCCCTCGGCGCGGCGCGCAGCGGCGATCTCGCGGCCGCCAAGCTCGACATGGCAAAGCTCGGCGAGCTGAGGGACAAGCTGCGGGCCGCCAACGATACATATTGGACGGAGCAGGCGGACATCCAGTTGCAGATCGCGAACGCCTGGGTCGCGTTCGCCGAAGGCAAGCGCGATGATGCGCTCAAGACCATGAGCGCGGCGGCGGATGCCGAGGACCAGACCGAAAAGTCCGTGGTGACGCCCGGACCGCTGATGCCGGCGCGCGAGCTCTACGGCGCCATGCTGCTGGAATCGGGGATGGCAAAGGAAGCGATGGCCGCCTTCGAAGCGACGCTGGAGAAAGAGCCGAACCGCCTGGGCGCCACGATTGGCGCGGCCAAGGCCGCCGAGAAAGCCGGCGACGCAGGCAAGGCCCGGCAATATTACGCCAGGGCGGTTGGGTTGGCGTCGGACGCCGACCCGGTCAGGCCGGAGCTTGCGGCCGCGCGCGCGTTCCTCGCCAGGAACTAACCCTTCACCTCGTTGCGAGCCGACAGAGGTGGAGACTGCGCGGGCCCGCGGACAGCGCGGGCCGCGTTCATGTCCGCCGGTGCGCCCTCACGCACATGTCATCGCAAACCGCGCAGCACTGAAACTTTTTAGCCGCGAACCTCGTTGATATGAGCTCCCGCTCGGCTGGACATCGGAATGGCGCAAGATCTCCATAGTGGCCATCCGGCGCGAGCCGTTACCATCACGACGATTTTTTCCGCTTGGTCTTGGAGTGGGATCGAACTGGCCGGATGCGCAGGCCATCGACGAAGACGTCGACCAGCCGCAAAACGCTTGCCTGCCAACCAGGCTGATCATGCATATAGCACATGCCCACAAGCGCACGCAGGACGTCTTCCGGGCTGATGTCGTCGCGGATCTCGCCGGCCGCGATCGCCCGGTCCAGCAGGGCGCTGACGGCCCGCGTCAGCCGATCGAACGAATAGGAGAACAGTTCCGAGTTCTTGTCGGTGGCAAGCGCGAGCGCCGCCGACATGCCCTTTTTTGTCGCAACGAACTTCACATTGGAGCGCAGCCATCGACGCAGCGCTTCGACGGGCTGCGGCTCCTGCTTGAGCTGTTCCGCCAGATCGGCAAGCTGCTGCACCTCGCGGCGGTATACCGCTTCGAACAGGGCTTCGCGCGTGGGGAAATGCCGGTAGAGGGTGCCGATGCCCACGCCGGCGGCGCGCGCGACGGCTTCGAGGCTCGCTTCCGCGCCGCCGGCGCTGAAAACCGCCTTTGCCGCCTCGAGCACACGCTCGCGATTGCGAACGGCATCGGCGCGTGGCTTTCGCGTGCTCTTGTCCGACAGCCTCATGCCGACCGCACCTCGAATGGGGGGCTTGAAAAACGGAGGCATCCTCCGTATATCAGGTGGAGAACACGCTGACACATAATACCCGCGTCGGGCAAACGGCGGCGAGGCCATGCCTCCGCCGTCACGACGGAGTTCACCCACGCGTCGATCGTCAAGGGTCCGGTCAATCTGATCGCTAGCAAGCTGCAGGGACGAGAGCCCTCGGCCGTCGATCTTTCAAAACCATCGCTATCTTCGGAGCACTGCATGAGCATCACGACGAGTCTCACCGTGAACGGCGTGAAGAGGACGATCGCGCTCGATGACCCCCGGGTCACGCTGCTCGACCTGCTTCGCGAACGCCTTCGATCTGACCGGTACCAAGAAGGGCTGCGACCGCGGGCAGTGCGGCGCCTGCACCGTCATCGTCGATGGACGCCGGCTCAATTCGTGCCTGGCGCTCGCGATCAGTCACGACGGCGCCGACGTCCTCACGATCGAAGGCGTGGCGCGCGGGGATCGCCTGCATCCGGTGCAGGAGGCGTTTCTTGCCCACGACGGCCTGCAGTGCGGCTTCTGCACGCCCGGCCAGATCATGAGCGCCATCGGTCTGATCCAGGAGGCTCAGGCCGGCGACGAGCCCGAGCGCGTGCGGGAGGGCATGAGCGGAAATCTCTGTCGCTGCGGCGCCTATCGCGGAATCACCGAGGCGGTGCTGGAGGCGCAGAAGGTGCTGGATGCGGCCGGCCGCAGGGAGGTCGCATGAAGACCTTCGACTATGTGCGGCCGGCAACGGTACGCGAAGCGGTTGCGGCCGCGTCGGAACCGGGCGCCGCCTATCTGGCCTCCGGCACCAACCTGCTCGACCTGATGAAAGGCGGCGTGAGCCGCCCGAGCCGCCTGGTGGATATCAGCCATCTTCCCGGCCTCGACGATATCGAGGACCTTGCCGACGGCGGCGTGCGCATCGGCGCGCTCGTCCGCAACGCCGACCTCGCTCACGATCGGGCTTTCGCCCGTCGCTTTCCGGCGGTCGCCGAGGCGCTTCTGTCCGGAGCGTCCGCGCAGCTTCGCAACGCCGCCACGGTCGGCGGCAATCTCCTGCAGCGGACGCGCTGCGCTTACTTCTATGACGTCGCCAGCGCCTGCAACAAGCGCACGCCCGGTGCGGGCTGCGACGCCCGCGGCGGCGACAACAGGTTGCACGCGGTGCTGGGGTGGAGCGAGCACTGCATTGCGACCCACCCGTCCGATTTCTGCGTGCCGCTGGTCGCGCTCGACGCCGTCGTCGAGGTCGAAGGCAAAGGCGGGCGGCGCGAGATCCCGCTCGACATGTTTCACCGGTTGCCGGGGAACGCGCCCGACCGCGAGAGCATGTTGGAGCCCGGCGAGATGATCGTCGCCGTGCGCTTGCCGGCCGAGGCGGCCCGTTTCGCCGCGCATGCCCGCTACCTGAAGGTTCGCGAACGCACGTCCTATGCATTCGCGGTCGTATCGGCGGCGGCGGCGCTGCGCATCGAGAATGCCACGATCGTGGAGGCGCGCCTCGCGCTCGGCGGCGTCGCGCTGCGGCCGTGGCGCGCGCGCGAGGCGGAAGGCATCCTGGCCGGCAAACGGGCGGATGCCGCATTGTTCACGCGCGCCGCCGAGGCGACGCTCGCGCAGGCGAAGCCCTCGGGCGACAACGGCTTCAAGATCGAGCTCGCGCGGCGGATCGTCGTGCGCGCCCTCACCCTCGCCGCAGCCGGCACGCCGAAGCGCGTGCCCGCTTTGCCGGCATCCCCGCTCGCCTCCGTTTCCGGAGATGTCATCCATGCCTGAAATCGCACTCACCCGGTCGCCGGCGCATGTTCGGCACGGCTCGAACATCGGTCAGCCCCTCACCCGGCGGGACGGGGTGCTCAAAGTCACCGGTGCCGCACGCTACGCCGCCGACCAGCATCCGCCCGGCATGCTCTACGCGGTCCTGGCGGTCAGCAGCATCGCGCGCGGCCGCGTCGCCTTTCTTGACGTTGCGGCCGCGAAAGCTCATCCCGGCGTCGTCGCGGTGATCACGCCGGCCAACCGGCCGGCGCTCGCCCAGGATCCGGACGCAAAGACCAACCCCTTCATGTTCCGGCTCGACCTGCTGCAAAGCGATCGGGTCCGTTACGCCAACCAGCCGATCGCGGTTGTCGTCGCGGAAACGCTCGAGGCAGCGACGGAAGGCGCCGCGCTGCTCTCGCCGCGCTACGACAGCGAGCCGGCGCGGATCGGGCTCGATGCGGCCGAAAGCTTCGTGCCGCCGGGCGTCGGCGTCGGCAATCCGGCGGAAATGCATCGCGGCGATGTCGAGGCCGGTCTTGCCGCCGCATCGAAGCGGATCGCGGCGACCTACGAGACCGCGCCGCAATATCACAACGCCATGGAGCCGCATGCGATCGTGGCGGCGTGGGACGGCGACGCGCTCTCGGTCGACACGCCGAGCCAGGGCCTCATCATGGCGCAGGGGCGCATCGCGGAACTGTTCGGGATCTCGCCCGACAAGATCCACATCCGCAGTCCGTTCCTCGGCGGCGGCTTCGGCTCCAAGGGCTTCATCTCCGGGCCGCAGATTCTCGGCATCATCGCCGCGCGTGTAGTGGGAAAGCCGGTCAAGCTGGTGCTGCGCCGCGAGCAGATGTACGGCCCGGTGGGACACCGGGCTCCGACGCGGCAGACCCTGCGGATGGGCGCGGACGGCGGCGGCAAGCTGACCGCGCTCGATCATCACACCAAGACGACGTCGAGCACCTTCGACGACTTCTTCGAGCCGGCGTCCGACGCTTCTCATACGCTTTATGCCAGCCCGGCCATCGCCACGTCGCATGAAGGCGTTCGGGTCGACACCGGCACGCCGCTGTTCATGCGCGCACCCGGAGAGGCGACGGGCTCGATTGCGCTCGAAAGCGCCATCGATGAAATGGCGCAGGCCTGCGGCATGGATCCCTTGGCCTTTCGGCTCAAGAACTATGCCGAGGTCGAGCCGATCTCCGGCAAGCCGTTCTCCTCCAAGGCATTGCGCGAGTGCTACGCGCAAGGCGCCAGGCAGTTCGGCTGGGAGCGCCGTCCGCTCGCACCCCGGCAGATGCGCGATGATGACGGGCTGCTCGTCGGCTGGGGCGTGGGCACGGCGACGTTTCCCGCGCTCATGTTTCAGGCCCAGGCCAAGGCGGTGCTGCGGCGCGACGGCGGCGGCGTCATGGAGATCGGGGCTCATGACATGGGGCAGGGTGCCTGGACCGCGCTGGCGCAGATCGCGGCGGATGGGCTTGGGCTCGACATCGACCAGGTCGAGTTCAGGTCCGGCACGTCGGACCTGCCGGATGGCGGCATCGCCGGCGGCTCGGCCCACACCGCGACCGCCGGCATGGCGATTCACAACGCCGGCGCCGACGCGATCGCGCGGCTTGCCGATCTCGCGACCAACAACGATCGCTCGCCGCTGTTCGGCGCCGGCAATGCCGGCGTGATCGCGCGCGACGGCCGCCTGTTCCGTCGCGACGACGAGAGCCGCAGCGAGAGCTACGCGGACATTCTCGCCCGCGCCGGGCTTGCGCAGATCGAGGGTCACGGAACCAGCGC
Organism: uncultured Alphaproteobacteria bacterium; assembly: GCA_963725065.1. Taxonomy (GTDB): domain Bacteria; phylum Pseudomonadota; class Alphaproteobacteria; order Rhizobiales; family Xanthobacteraceae; genus VAZQ01. The sequence continues at coordinate 75,945 of CAVRXD010000042.1, read as the reverse complement.
GGCCGATCCGGCCGCGCAATCGACCTATGCCATGCATGCGCACGGGGCCGTGTTCGCCGAGGTCAAGGTCGATCCCGATCTCGGCCAGATCCGCGCGACCCGGGTGGTCGGCGCGTTCGCCGCCGGACGGATCATCAATCCGCGCATGGCGCGCAGCCAGCTTTATGGCGGAATGATCTGGGGCGTGTCGTTCGCGCTGCACGAGCACGCCGTCATGGATCCGCGCTCGGGCCGGCTGATGAACCCCAATCTCGGCGAGTACCACGTTCCCGTGAACGTCGATGTGCCCTCGCTCGAAGCGATCCTGGTCGAGGAAGTCGACCCGCACGTGAATGCGCTGGGCATCAAGGGCGTGGGCGAGATCGGAATCACCGGCACCGCCGGTGCGGTGGCGAATGCGGTCTGGCATGCGACCGGCGTCCGCGTGCGCCAATTCCCGATCACGCTCGATCGTTTGATCGAGCCGCGATCGTGAACGCTGCAATCGTGAACGCTATCGTGTCGTAGCCCGGCTTCTCCATGACAAGACGATGAATGTGCGCGCAAGCCCGCGCATGACGGCATGAATCGGCGGCCCGCCCAAAATCGTGGCTCGACCAGCCGAAAAATCTTGCATGCCGGCGTCGCAATCCCGGAATGAATCTGCGCTAAGCTTGTCGACAGCTCGGCACGACGAGGGGATGGGCAGGCGTGGCAAAGATTCCTCCTGGGGTTGGTCCCCAGCATTCGCAGGTTGTTGTCCTGGTGGGCGCCACCGGCGACCTGTCGCGGCGCAAGCTGCTGCCCGGCCTGTTCTACCTGTCGAGCGCCGGGTTCATCCCCGGTTGCCGGATCATCGGCGTCTCGCTCGACCAGATCGACGCCGATGGCTTCCGCAAGATCGCGCGCGAGGCGCTCGATCAGTTCTCCAGCCGAAAGGTGAAGGACGCGGACTGGGCCGCCTTTGCCGAGACGCTGGACTACGTGCCGATCGGCGCGGGCGCTGACGCGCTCAAGGCGGCGGTGGCCGAGGCCGAGCGGAAACTGGGCAACGAAAACCGGCGCGTACACTATCTCAGCGTGCCGCCCAATGCCGCCTTGTCGGCCGTGCGCCTGTTGGCGGAGGCGGGCCTCGTCGAGCGCTCCCGCATCATCATGGAAAAGCCGTTCGGCACCGATCTGAAAAGCGCGGTCGCGCTGAACGCCAAGCTGCACGAGGTCTTTTCCGAGGACCAGATCTTCCGCATCGACCACTTCCTGGGCAAGGAGCCGGCGCAGAACATCCTCGCATTCCGCTTCGCCAACGGCTTGTTCGAGCCGATCTGGAACCGCAACTTCATCGATCATGTGCAGATCGACGTTCCGGAGACGCTCGGGCTCGGCATGCGTGCCGCCTTCTACGAGGCGACCGGGGCCTATCGCGACATGGTGGTCACCCACCTGTTCCAGATTCTCGCGTTCATGGCGATGGAGCCGCCGACGGCGCTGGAGCCGGGGCCCATCAGCGAGGAAAAGAACAAGGTCTTTCGCAGCATGCTGCCGATCGACCCGAAGCATGTCGTGCGCGGGCAATACACCGGCTACCGCTCCGAGGCCGGCGTCGACCCCGAGTCCGATACCGAGACCTTCATCGCGTTGAAATGCGCGATCGACAATTGGCGCTGGGCCGGCGTGCCGTTCTTCCTGCGCACCGGCAAGCGGCTGGCGGAGGGCCAGCGGATCATCTCCATTGCGTTCCGCGAACCGCCCAAGAGCATGTTCCCGCCGGGGTCGGGCGTCAGCGCGCAGGGCCCGGACCATCTGACCTTCGACCTCGCGGACGCCGCGAAGATGTCGCTGTCGTTCTACGGCAAGCGGCCCGGCCCGGGCATGCGGCTCGACAAGCTGAGCCTGCAGTTCGCCATGCACGACACCGGCCTGATCAGCGACGTGCTCGAAGCCTACGAGCGCCTGATCCTCGACGCGATGCGCGGCGACCACACGCTGTTCACGACCGCCGAGGGCATCGAGCGGCTGTGGGAGGTGTCGATGCCGCTGCTCGACGCGCCGCCGCCGGTCCGGCTTTATCCCCCCGGCGATTGGGGGCCGAAATCGATCCATCAGCTGGTCGCCCCCCATGCCTGGCGGCTGCCGTTCGAGCGGGCCTGGCGCAACCCCAACCCCGCCGGCGGCTGACCCCTGCGGTTGTTGCCGCAATCGGCCTTGATAGTCTTCCCGCTCATCTGCGCAGGCTGCGCAGACATGAGCCGACGGAAAGGAGCAGCCGCGATGCCGTTCGTTCGTATCGATCTCAGGCGGGGCAAGTCCGCCGACTATCGCAAGACGCTGGGCGACATCGTCTACCAGGCGATGCGGGACGTCATCAATGTGCCGGAGAACGACAAGTTCCAGGTCATCACCGAGCATGCGCCGGACGAGCTGAATATTTCCGCCGGCTATCTCGGCCAGCGCTACAGCGACGACATCATCCTCATCCAGATCACGCTCAGCATCGGGCGCTCGGTCGAGCTCAAGAAGGCGTTCTACAAGCGCATCGTCGACGACATGCATGCGCAGTTGAAGGTGCGGGCGGACGACGTGGTGATCAACCTGGTCGAGGTCGCGAAGGAGAACTGGTCGTTCGGCGGCGGCATCGCGCAATACGTGACTTGACCCGCGCCACGCGGCGCGACCGGTGCCTCCTGCGGAAGAGCGGTTCGCGCTCTGGCAGGAGAGCGAGCGCAGTCGGGCGCTTTCAATTTTGAGTTGCAACGAGTATATTGGCCGAGGTAACGAAACTGGCGCGCGACGAAATGCGCCTCGTTGGCTACGCCGACAGCATAGCCGTGATCGATGTGTGCAACGAATGAGCCGCCAGTAGCGCAAACTCCATGCGGATTGGCGTCTTTAAGATAATAGGGCAGGTGATTGGGACGGACATGAACGACTTACTTCGCATCTACGTCCTCTGGCATCCGGAGTCCGCTGCCGGACAACGGATGGCAGATGCCATAGCGAAGCATTTCGATGGTCTGGGGATGGAACGCGACGGTGTCGCCTATCGCGTGCCCGTGCGTTTCCGCAGCGAGCCATGGGATTCCTCCTCCGGTTCGGCCACGCCCCGCGAAATTCTTTGGGACGATGCCGAGCACAATGCGATTGTGCTTCTCCACGACGAATTCACCATGCGTGACGTTTCGATGTGGGATGCCTATGTACGCACGGCGCGCGACGCCATGGGCCGACGGAAAAATGTCGACGTCTACATCCCTTTTCTGTGCTCGTCCCTCGGCGGCAGCTTGCCATCCGACGCCACGACCCAATACGCGCGGCAGTACCGCTGGGCCACCGCCCTGCCTGACGAGACCGCCCGGACGAAACGGCTGCTGCTGCACACGTTGCAACGTATCCGCACGCATCTGCGGCGCCTCGCGGACCCGCGTGCCAACCGCGAGCCCTTGTTCGTGAGCCACGCCAAAGCCGACGGCGACGAGACGGCCTGGGGAATCGTCAATCACGTCAACAGCAAGGACCAGGACGTCCCGCTGGACACGTTCTACGACGCCAAGGAATTGATGCCGGGAGAGGATTACCAGGAGCGCTTCAAGGACGAGATCGGCGAAGGAACGCTGCTCGCGATCGTATCGGACCTCTACGACACGCGGCCGTGGTGCGTGTTCGAGTTGACCGAGGCCAAACGCCGCCGCCGGCCGATCGTGCTCGCCGATGTGGGCCGGGTTCGGACCAGTCGCACCTATCCTTACGGCGCCAATGTTCCGCGGGTGAGATTTGCGCCATCGGATCGTGCGGCCATCGAGGCCCTCCTGGTCGAGGTCATTTCGGAGGGGCTGCGGTGCGACCTGTTCACACGTCTGGCGGAAAAAACGCTGGCGGCCCGGGGGCGCAAAGGTATCGCGCTGCCGCGCCCACCGGAGCTATTCGATCTCCTCGACCGCGGTGTCGACCAACTCGGCGACTGGATCGTTTATCCGGACCCCCCGGTTCCCGATGTCGAGCGTGAGATCCTCGACAATGCTCTCATGCGAGTTGCACCCGCGACCAGGATCATCACTCTCGGAGAACTCGCATGAGTCTCGAGGGCCGCATGATCGCCATTTCGATCGGGGACGCGCCCGACCGCGGCCGGCTCGGATACCCGCAGCGCGAGGTCGATCGCGTTCTGCTCTCGGTGTGCACGGCGCTGGTGCGCGCCGGCGCCCGCATCGTGTATGGCGGGAATCTCGACCCCGCCGGTTTCACCTTCAAGATCTTCCGTCATCTGTCCGAGGCCTATGCGGTTCGCAGGTCGACCCCCCCGTTCGTGCACGTCGTGCCGGAGCCCGTGCTGCGGCGGGCGAATTTCGCAGACCTCGCCGCAATGCTGAAAGAGGCGCGGGGAACGGTCGAAACGAGGATCGCGTTCGCAGATGAACGAGTGGTGAGGCTCATTGCCGAGGATGACGATGGCCCGCGCGGCGACGATCAAAGCAATCGGTACGCGATAAGAGCTGTCGATCCGACTTCACCGTCCGGCACGCTGATCGACTCGGCGCAATCCCTGGAACATTGGCTCGGGGAAGGCCGAGCGAATCCTGCCGATGCCTATTCTTCGGCCCGGCGCCTTATGGTGCGTATGGTCACCGGCCGTGTCGTCATGGGCGGCCGGATGGGAGTGATGGATCAACCGGGGGACCGCTATGAAGGAAAGATGCCCGGCATTGTCGAGGAGGCGATCCTGACGCTTGCGGATGGCCAGCCGCTCGTGGTCCTGGGTGCATTTGGAGGGGCCGCGCGGGACCTGGCGATCGCGCTTCGTCTGCTCGATCCATCGGCTCGCGTCGCCAGGGGCGCTCAGCTTCCGAGCTATGATCAGGCCCTGGAAGAAGTCGGGGCCCTCGCGGACCGAATACCGGACGACGCGCAGATTCGCGAGCAGTTGTCCGCAATCGCGAGGAGCGATCAGGCCGAACAGCTCAGCTATTCCATCGTACGCCTGCTCGAACAATGGCCGCACGAACCGCGACGCGTCCCTCAATAGCGGGGTGGATGGTCTGAAGACGCGGTAGCGGTGCGGGTGCCGGCAAGGCACAATCTGAAACGTGGACCCCTGCGGCATTGTTCAATTTTTCCGTTGAAATCATTCGCTTTTTTTCAAGCGGTGGCGTCCATGGCGGTTGCGCAGGGTGAAGCACGTCATAGTTGTGTATAGATAAAAATGCAATTCTATTGACGCTTGCGGAAAAATGGCGGAAACTTGGCAAGGCGCACGGAGGTGGTATCCGTCATGGGCATTATCGCCGAAGATCACCACGACGTTTTCTTCAGCTACGCGACCATAGACAACCGACTCCACGACAATTGGATAAAAGATTTTCGCGACGATCTGAAAACGCGCGTCCTCATCGAGATGAACGCGAACGTGCAAGGTTTCAAGAATCTCGATCTGGATCAGATCGACTTCTTCATCGATTACCAGGGCATTCCGGCCAACGGTGGACTGGTGGACGCGATCGTCGCCGCGATCAAGAAGTCGAATTTCCTTTTCATGTTCGTCGGCGATGGTTATCTCCGCTCCGACTACTGCTCCAAGGAACTCGAATGGTTCAGCAGCCGCTTCTCCAGCATCGAGAGCACGGCGCTCAAGCACATGTTCATGTTCATGCTCACGCGGTCCGCGGTGAGAGGGGCTTCGGCTGGAACGCTGGGCGAGATCAAAACCAAGGCGAAATACGAGAACGTCTTCGACAACGAGAGCGGCCTCCCCATCGCGAGAATGTTGACTACCCAGGAGGGCGACAGGGCGGTCGTCAATCCGACATACACCAAGCTCGTCAACAAGATTGCAAGCACCCTGGTCCAGCGAATTTTGGAAAAGCCGCTAGAACCCGTCCAGCGTGCAGACCCTCCCGTTCCGCCTCCTCTTCCCCCACCCGAACCGTCTGCCACCCACGTTGCGTTCGGTGTCGTTACCCGTGGCCTGAAGGAATATCGCACCGCTCTGGCGGCTCAGGTCGAGCAGGCCTGTGGCGTAAAAGCGGACCTGCTCGAGCTTGACGATCTCGCGAACTCACCCGACGAGATGAAGCAACGCCTCGGAGGGTCCAGGTTCTTCTTTCAGCTCATCGACAGGTCACCGATCGGACTGTTGGGAGGAAGCCAGCCCGGCGGCTTCTTCGCACTGCAAGAGCAGCTCGTCCCTCCCGATCTGCAAATCACCTGGATGGAGCCCACGGATAACCCGCAAGCAACACAGCGGGAGACGAACGCCCAGCATCTCGCCTATCTCGATCAGATGTCGAAGACCGCGCTCAAGCTCTCGCGGGAAGAGTTCGTGCAGAAGATCAGCGAGCTCCTGCGTCCCCCGCCGAGCCAGACGGTCGGGTTCGCAAAGATCATGCTCGAACACACCAACAGCGATCAGGAGCAGGTATCGCACGTCCGCCGCATCCTTCAAGCCGCCTGGGGCAGCGCCAATCGGGAAAGCCTGCAGCTTCGGTTCAGCGCCGCTGAATGGGAGCAGATGAAAGAGGTGCCGGAACTCCTTCAAAGTTGCCACGGGATCGTCGTCGTCGATCGCTCAAAACCGCTGAAGACCCTTTTCGTCCAGATGGATGACATCGAGGACGAACTCGCCCGGCGCAACTGGGAGCTCGCCCAGCGAACCTTCGTGCTGCCGCCGAAGTCGAGTCCCACGATCCTGAATTGGCCGACGATTCTATTCAAAGAAGAAAAGGACAATTCGGAGCTCACAGTCGTCACCGAGGACAAGCTGCAGGAATTTCTCGGCAGCGTGATGAAAAAGGCCTTGGCGACGCGATCCGCGAACGTATCCGTCAATGGACGCTGATCTCGCAGGCCAGACGGAATTGATCATTCCGTCCGAGGCGTACTCGGCCCCCGACCAGCCTTATCCGGGGCTGCGGCCATTCCGCGAAAACGAGCAGCGCCTTTTCTTCGGACGAGACCGCCAGATCAAGGAGATTCTCCAGCGCTTGGAGCGGAGCTCTTTCGCGGTCGTCATCGGCGGATCGGGAAGCGGCAAGTCATCGATCGTGAACGCCGGCGTGATCCCATCGCTGCGCAAGAAGCAACTGCGCGGAAGGGGTGATTTCTGGTTGACCGCCCGCTTTTCACCCCTGGACCGGCCGTTGGAAAGCTTGGCGGGCGCGCTCGCCGAGTTGATCGAGCCCAAGCCTGGCCAGACGCTCCAGGATATCATCGCCGAAATCCAGCAGACGCTGCTGGAGACCAACAGCATCGCCGGCTTTCTGGATCGCTATCGCAACCACCTCAAGCTGGAGGAGGGCCAGGCGCCGGAGAGCCGGGAGAACGCCAATCTCCTGATTGTCTGTGACCAGTTCGAGGAGATCTTCCGGGATCAGAACCGGGAAAATCCGGAAACGCGTCAGCTCGTCGATCTGATCGTCGAGGCCTTCCGAAATCGCGCTGAATATCCGCAGCTCTACGTGATGATCGGGATGCGGAGCGAGGACCTCCACCGCTGCGCGCTCTATATCGATCTTCCCAACGTCATCAATCAGGCGTCCTTTCTTACGCGCCGGCTCGACGACGACGAGATCGCATCGGCCATCATCGAGCCGATGCGCCTTGTCCTCCGGCTGCGCGGGATCAGGCCGGCCCGATTCAAGCCCATCGAGGTCGATCCCTGGCCTTTCGACGTGGGGCTCCTGCGTCGGCTGTATAAAGCCGTCTCCAGCCTGTCGTATAACCCCGATCACCTTCCGCTGCTTCAGCACTTGTTGTCCGTGCTGTGGCGCCATGTCGAAGCAAAGTACGTCATCGACGGCGACAAGACCGGCAACGGAACCACTGCCGCGAGCATTGCGATCACCCCCGACGATCTGGCGGCGGCGCTCGGGTTCTCTTCGATTGACGAAGTGGACGCCCACGCACGCCGGAACAAGCTGCCCAACTCCTGGATACTCGAACGCGCGCTCGATCACGCCGCCGAGGGCGTGATGCCCCGTCAGGACAGGCTGAGACGTATCACCGAGATCATGTTTCGGCTGCTGGCGCAGGTCGACGATCAAGGCATCTACAGCCGGCGATGGACGACGCGTCAGGAGATTGCGGACGTTGCGGGTACGCAGATTGCGGCGAGACCCAGGGGGGTTCGCGGGCTCTGGCAGAGCCTATCGGGGCGGGCGCGCGTCGCGGCCGATGATCGGCCGGCGACCGATGCAGAGATCGAGGAGGTCATCAGCGCCTTCACCTCGACCTACCCGTTTCTGCATGTCCTGGACGGGCGCGGGGGCAACATCGACGTCTCGCACGAAGCGTTCATCCGCAACTGGAAGACATTTAAAAAATGGCTGCAGGACGAGCACATCCTGGCGTCGGGCTTTGGGGCTGTCCGGGCGGCCTATGAGCGGTGGTTGGCGAAGGCGCGCGACCCTCATCGGCGATGGTTCGTCGGATTGCGAGCGATGTTCGGCGCCCGTCTCCGCAGCGAAGAGCTTTACGAAGTGCGCGGTTGGTGGAACGAGCGGCGCAACAGCCTGCCCTGGGCTCAGCGGTACGCCCAAGGGGCACACAGCGAAGACGCAGACCCCCGTACCGAGCAACCAGCGCAGATCGGGGCCGACGAAAAGCTGGGTGGGTGGCGCGACTGGTGGCACGAATGGCGGCTCGGCACTGGACGATACGCCGCCAGCAGCGTGAGCCAGGCGCCGCAATCCGACCCGCCTCAACACAACCGGATCGACGAAAGGGCGCTTCGGCGGCTGCGGCGCTATCACCGTCAAAGCTTTGCGGCGACCTATTTCATCGTGGCATTGCCTTATGTGATGGCGCTGTTGACCTTCATTGCCGCCGGCTGGGCCGTGGCGTCGAAAATCCAGGCTGCGTCGTCCGATACGCAGCTGGCGGCGTTCAAGCCCTACCTCATCGCCGACACGGTCCATGCCTCGCTCACGAAGGCTCAAGGCAATCTGGAAAGCGATGAAGAAAGCACGAAGGCCGGGACCTTCCAGACTGCGACGGCGCTGGAGATTCTTCAGAGCCCACCGCGGACGGGCTTGGTGGACTGGTTGGGAGGACTTTTTTCGAGCGAAGCAGACCGAGGCGCCATTTATTCCGTCGCAAGCGAACGCGCCGACAAGGCAGCGCGCCTTGCCATGGGATTCGCTATCTGGCCGGAGCGGGTTGCTTCTCCCGTGCTGGCGGCAACGTCAGGCCGGTCGGCCGCGGGTCCGCAGAGCATGAGCGAGGCGTGTCAGGAAGCGACGCTGAAGCAGCTCAAGGAGGCACGGCCGGATATTGGATCAATAGTCGTCACCAAAGCGTATCACGCGCCGGCGCCGCTGGAACCTCCTGACGGCAAACGCCTGATGATGGTCCGGTCTCCTCCATCCGCACTTAACTTCTTTTTGATGTCGGAGGATGGCAAGTGTCACGTCGAACCCGTGACTCTCGTCACCATTCCGGGGAACAGCGAGATAGATATCGATCCGGACCTGCGTCTGATCGTCGTGAACGCAATGCGCGGCGACAAGTATGACAAGACCTGGTTGTATCGCATGGATTGGATTCGCCGATGCAAGGGGGATGAGACCGAATCACCGTGCAATGTCGAGTTCCGTGCTGACGCGGACTATTCGATCCACGGCAATGGTCCTTATCGGGTGGTGGATTCGTCCCATGTCGCCGCCCACGAGACGCAATACGAGCTGCGCAGGGACTACAAGCCAACGCTCTTGAGCCGGCAGGAGGCTGCTTCGTTCGTGGCGCCGAAGACGGCCGCGAGTGACGGAAGTCCTGGTGACGCTTCGCAAAGGGCCGTTTGCGCCCCGCGGGGTCCTTACGTCGCCGTCTTGACCACTGACGAGGGTAGGCCACAGAACCGCGGTCGTCAGTTCGACGTCCTCAGGATCTTTCATCAAAAAAAAGAGAAACGGTGCTCAGAGTATGCCAGCGAGCGCAGTATCATGAGCTACGATCTGCAAGACTATTCGATTGTGAATCTGGCATTTCCCGAGGAGTTGCAGACCGGGGCAGGCGGTGTTCAGGACAATATCTATCTGCAAGGCCAGGAGGACGGTGTTGTTTACAGCTTGGTCTGGAATCCGATGAAGATCAAAGCCATGCTGTGCGACATCGTGCGCAAGCAAAACGGCGACCGAATTCCACAAATGAGCCCGTCGGAAAATCGGTATCTCTCTCCGAGGATGAAAGAGGCGCTGAGCAACCAGGAGGATTATATGCCTAGCGAAATTTGCAAGGGCTGAAGAACGGACGAGCGCTGTGAATTGCTTGGCAAAAAGACGGGGCGAGCATATGATCAATCGTAAGTTGATGCGATCCACCGGAAATCGGGGCTCGGTCACATGAAGTCCAGCACGCCACTTCCATATGCCCTTGTGCTCGCCGCCGCGGTGCAAGCGTCGGACGCGAGCCTCCCTGACTTGAGCAACCTGAAGGCCGTGCTGCAGCCGGGCGCGCTCGGCACGCTGGTCGGGCGTTTGGATACCGGCGGTATCACCTCGTCTCCGGGCAATTTCGATCAGTCGAAATCGAGCCAGCACCTCGCGCAGAAGTTTCTGAATTTTCGAAACTGAGGTGCGATAGCTGCTGATGCCGATCCGGCCCCAGCTCGTCGTCCTGCAGCCCACGCCGTTTTGCAATATCGACTGCTCCTACTGCTACCTGCGGCATCGCGACGATCATCGCCTGATGGCGTCGGAGGTCATCGAGGCTGTTCGCGAGAAAGTCGTCAGGCCCATGCCCGCGGACGCCTCGCCGGTGATCGTGTGGCATGCGGGCGAGCCCACCGCTGCCCCCATTCGATGGTTCGAGCATGCGCATGAGCGGCTGGTCTCGGTCGCTCCTGCGCGCACCAGTTTTGCCATGCAGTCGAACGGGGTGGCGATCGACGAGCGGTGGATCGCGCTGTTTCGGCGGACGAATACGAATGTGAGTTTGAGCATCGATGGTCCCCAGCGCTTCCATGACCGTCGCAGGCGCACGCGCAATGGCAAACCGACGTGGCAGCTCGCCATGCGCGGGCTCAAGCGATTGCAGGATGCCGGATTCGAGCCCCGAATTATCACCGTGCTTCATCCGGCCGCGCTCGATTGCGCGGAGGAGTATTATGGCTTCTATCGCGACCACGGTCTGACCGAAGTGAGCTTCAGCATCGACGAGCAGGAAGGGGCCCACGAACAGTCGAGCTTCGTCGGATCCGAGCAGAAAAGCCGGGTCACCGCCTTCCTGGTGAAGATGCTGGAGACCGCCTCTCTTGACGGTTTTCCCCTGCGCATTCGCGAGATCGAGCGCATTGCGTACCTGCTCGCCGGCGCAACGATCGACGAGAATGAGCTGGTTGAGCCTTGGGCCACGATTGTCGTCGCTGCGGACGGAAGCGTGTCGACGTTCTCGCCCGAACTGATGGAGGCGCATGCGCCGAAGTACAATAATTTTGTGTTCGGAAATATCCTCGATGGCGATCTCGACGGTTCTCCGGCACCAGGCATTTCCAGGACGCTTGCCGCGAGGTTGCGGCAGGCGTCGCGTCCTGCAAGGCGACGCTGCGGATATTTTGGCGTTTGTGGCGGCGGCTCTCCCGTCAACAAGCTTTGTGAGAAGGGAAATCTTTCTGCCACGGAGACCGAGTATTGCAGGCTTTCGGTGCAAGCTTCGGCGGACGCGCTGCTGCAATTCCTGGCCCGGTCCCGCAACGGATCCACTCAACCGGACATATCGGGTCAAGCCGTGAAGGGCTCGCCGGTTTCGGTTGAGGCGATGGCGGCCTCACGCACGACGCATTGATTTTTGCGCGACGGGTGCGCGTCATCGTGCGCTGGCACGGCGAGCAAACATTCAGCGCGCATGATGCCGCAGTACGGCGCGGGACGGCCTGCTGAAATCGGTTGCATAATTGTATAAATGCAGCTTATAGTAGCCAAGCGCGGGGTGACCATCGCCGCCGTTACGGCATCTTCGGTGCGCTGGTCCGCGCGATCGTGTGCCGTGTGACGTGTGCCCTCTGCCGTACGATCATAGGCGATTCAAATGACCGAAATGAAACCATCCGCAACGTGGTCTCCCGACCAATGCGCCGCCCACGAGTTTCTCTCGGAGTTGCGCACGCGGATCTCGACGCAACCGTTGCCATACCAATACGGGACCGAGGCCCGCGCCCTGGAGAGCCTTTGGGAGGTGTTCGCGCAGGCGCGGGCGGCGATGCGAGCAAACCCTGGTTGCATCGAGTTTTCCAATGCGGTCACCCAGGTCCTGAACGTGGATTTGCGGCCGCTGACAGCGAAGTGGCATCGCGGCTACGTGGAAGGCCGGCTGAATGCTCGCGACGGCGGCGACGAGTTCCGTGGCGATTTGGCGGAGGCGCAGGAGAAACTGCGCGCGTTCGCCCGCACATTGCACAAGCTTGCTTACGGCACGGACGTTGCGGATGCACTGACGCCGCCGGTCATGCCGCCGGCCGAGCTCGACGCCTGTTTCGAGGATGTTGCCTTCGGCGTCGCCCGCACGTCGCTGATCCCGGACGCAACCATCGATGCGATCAACGCGAGCGAAGCGCAGGACGTGCAGGCCCGTCGAACCCATCATCACGTCCAGGCGCCTGACGGAAAGAACGCCGTCGGTCTGGCTCTATCCGGCGGCGGCATCCGCTCGGCGACCTTCTGTCTCGGCGTGGTGCAGGTGCTGGCCGCGCGCGGGCTGCTCAAGGATGTCGACTTCCTGTCCACCGTTTCCGGCGGCGGCTATGCCGGCAGCTTTCTGACCACCAGGCTGGGGGCAGGCCAGCCGCATCAGGATATGGCCGGCGCCTACGGACCGGATCCCGCGCCCATTCGCTACCTCCGGCAACATGCCAAGTTTCTGGCCGCGGTCGATCTCAAGCAAAGCTGGTCCATGGTCACGGCGACGCTCGCGGGCATGCTTCTGAACTGGACCGCGCCGCTGCTGTTGATCGCGGTCGCCGCTCTGTTCGCCATCGGCTACCGGAGGGCGATCCACCCGGTTCCCTGGTCGACCATCTTGGCGATCTCGCTCGGCGCCACCGCCCTGGCATTGGTGCTGTATTGCTGGCTCATGCGGAAGGGGAGAAATGTAGCCTTCGTCGGAGGATGGCTGTTGGCGGTCCTCGTGGCGCTCACGGCCTTGCTGGGCGTTTGTTGGCTGCTGGATGCCGGCTTCGACCAGCTTGTGTCTCATGCGAGCGATTGGAGCCTGGGCGTTTCGGGGCTGGTGGCGGCCCTGATTGCGGCCGGCCCGGCAGTGCTTCGGTTCGTGCCGGTGCTCAAGAATTCCAAGGTCCGCAAGATCGTCCTCATGGCGTTGATGTACCTTGCGGCGTTGGTCATCCCGCTCGGGGCGGTCGCGCTGTTCTATGTGTTCTGGTACCTGGGCCTGAAATCGACGACGGCCACCGTCATTCTCGCCGGCGTCGCGGTCTTGTTCGCGGTCGTGGCGATCCTGATGCTCAACGTGAATCTGACGGGTCTGCATCGGCTGTATCGCGACCAGCTGGCGCGGACGTTCGTCCAGTCCGACGAGACCGATGACACCCCGGTGCAGCTGGCGACGATGAACCCCGGCAACAGCGCGCCTTATCACCTCATCAACACGACGCTGAACCTTCCATCCAGCACGCATGCCGCCCTGCGTGACCGCAAGAGCGACTTCTTCCTGTTCTCGAAACGTTGGTGCGGCTCGCCGGCGACCGGATACTATCCGACCGAAAAATGGAGGACGAACGACGAGGCGCCGGACCTGGCGACGGCGATGGCCATTTCCGGTGCTGCCGCGTCCTCCCACATGGGCCTCGGCTCGATGCCGACGCTCGCCGCCCTGCTGACGTTTCTCAACGTGCGCCTGGGCTTCTGGATCCTCCGGCCCGATCGCGATACGTGGCTCAAGGCTCCCGGCTTTGCCTGTCTCGTGCGCGAGATGACCGGTCTCGGGATGTCGGAGAAGCAGGCGTGGCTCAACCTGTCCGACGGCGGGCACATCGAGAACATGGCCGTCTACGAGCTGCTGCGCCGGCGCTGCAAGTACATCATCTGCGTCGACGGCGAATCCGATCCGGACTGCACGTTTCACGGTCTCATGACGTTGGTGCGGCACGCCCAGATCGACTTCGGCATCCGTATCGGCTCGAGGCTCAATGACATCCGGCCCGACCCCAAGACCGTTTACAGCCAGACCCATTCCGCATTCTGCCGCATCTACTACCCGGATGGCGCGATCGGCTTGCTGCTCTATATGAAGCTCTCGGTCACCGGCAACGAGTTGGAGTTGATCCGGCGTTATCGCACCCTCCATCCCGACTTCCCGCACCAGAGCACGCTCGACCAGTTCTTCGATGAAGAGCAATTCGAAGCCTATCGCCAACTCGGCGTGCATGTCGCCGATGGCCTGTTCTCGCGCGCGCTGATGAGCGGGAACATCAACCCTGCGAGCGTGCCGATATGGTTCCGGCAGCTCGGCTCGAGCCTGCTCGAGCCCAGGACATGATGACCTGACGATGAGGTTATGACCGGGGACGGTCACCCGTGCGGTCGGCTCTTTTTGTTCAACGCCTCCGCGCAAGCGGAAATGGCATCGTCTTCGCTGCGGTGGATCGAAACGCAACTCACGGCAATCATCAGGTTCTCGATCAAACCAAAGTTCTCGATCGTCCAGCCATTTTCGTCAACGGTCCCGCCGGCGCCGAGCCGACCTTGACGTCGAGTCCGTTGGAGCAGGTCGTCCGGATCCGTCGACCATGCGTACACAGGAAGACCTTTTGCGATCCCATACCCGATTTCCCACGCGGTGCCCTGATCCATGTGTGGCCCTCTGAATGGCGATATGTCGGCTATGATGGCTTTGGCGCCGCTGATGAGATCGACGTTCGCGCGATAAATCCGCTCGGCTTGCTGCCGTGGTGAACCGCCGGCGATTTCATTGTCGAGCGGGAAGCACCCGACAAGGCCTGCGCGTGCGCATTTTTGCTTCAGCATCTCGCCAAACGCCGTCGCATCCTTTCGAAACACGCCGGGACCGGCAAGATAGACCCGTGGCTTGTCGGATTGGCCGCTCATCGTTTGCCTTCGCCGTCGTCTACCGCACCCCGCCGGCGTTCACGACCGGTCCGGTGTAGCCTTCGAACCGCTTGCGCAGCGCGACCAGCTCGCGCTCGTTGACGAGGAAGCTGCGGTAGTCGTTGACAACAGGATAGTCGAAGATCGGCTTGAAGCCCGCCGGCGGCGGCACGTCCTTGCGCGACGACCAGGTGCCGGTCGCGGCCTGCTGCGCCGGCTCCATCAGCCAGCCCAGAAACAGCTTCGCCGCGTTCGGATGCGGCGCGGCCTTGAAGATCGCGCCGGTGAGCGGCCAGATCGGCGTCGCGTCGGTCGTGGAGAAATGCGACTCCACCGGCTTGCCCGCCTTCTTCTCCACCGTGGTGATGTTGAAGATCGAATCGAACGTCACCCAGTTCTGCCCCGACGCGATGCTGCGCTGCTGGCCGAGATGTCCCTGGATGAAGTTCGGCTTGTTGGCCATGTACTTGTCCATGTAGTCCCAGCCGTATTTCAGCACGATCTTGTGGAACAGCCACAGGGTCGCGTCGTCGTCGGCCGGGTAGGGCGTGACCATCCGGCCCTTGAACTGCGGTTTGAGAAAATCCGGCGCCGAGTTCGGCACGTCAGCCGCGGCGACGTGCTCGGTGTTGTACATGTAGGGCATGGCGTTCACCATCACGCCGTAGAACGCGCCCTCGGCGTCCTTGAAGCTTTGGTCGATGGCGTCGAAGCCCGGCGGCTTGTAGGGCAGCAACTGTCCCTCCGCCTTCCAGCGCACGAAATCCTGCAGGGTCTGGAAGATCGCGGTATCGACCTCGAGCTTGTTGTCCTTGATCTGCTGGTCGATCTTCTTGTCCAGCACGTTGCTGAAGCCGCCTGTGATCGCGACCTTGATGCCGGGATAGCGCTGCTCGAAGATGCGCGCCGTCGCCTCCCACGGCGCGGTCGGCCCGCCGACATAGAGCACGAACGCGCCTTCGGTTTTGGCGGCGGTGTAAATGTCGTCGGGGGTTTGGGCGCGGGCGGGGAGGGTGGCTGGCGAGAGCATGAGCCGAGCAGGGCAGCAGTCGCGGCGGCACCGCGTCGGCGCGTGGATGCGGTCATGATTGTCCTCCCTATATGTTTGTTGAGAGATCATCCGCGCGCGAGAGATCGAAAACAAGAGGGCCCTTCGCGTTCTCGCCAGCACCAGCGAAGGAGCCGACCGCTAAGCTCGGCGTATTCCATTATTTGACGCGATGAATAGGCCTCCCTAGTGTCGCCATCGAAGGTGAGCGCATGGCGTCGAAGGTCTTCATCGGTGCAGGCGCAGGCTTCGCGTGCGATCGCACTGACGCCGCAGGCCCGGTTGCCGACACGCTGGCGAGCCTTCCTGGCGCGCGCTTCCTGATCTTCGAGACGCTCGCCGAGCGCACCCTCGCGCAGTCCCAGCTCGACCGCCGCCGCGACGCCGCGCGCGGTTACAATCCGGCGCTCGAACGCTTCGTCGGGCCGGTGCTGGCCCGATGTCTGCGCGACGGGATCAAGATCATCGGCAATTTCGGTGCGGCCAATCCCTCCGCGGCGGCCGCACGCATCCAGGCGATGGCACACGCGCAGGGGCTCCGGGCGCCGAGGATCGGTGTCGTCGACGGCGATGACCTGACCGCGCTGCTGTCGCCGGCGGAGTTGGCCGCGCGCGAAACCGGCGGCGCGGTGCTGCGCAACGCCACCGAGATCATCGCCGCCAACCTTTATCTCGGCGCCGAGCCGATCGCGCAGGCGCTGGATCAGGGCGCGGACATCGTCGTGACCGGCCGCGTGGCCGACTCCGCCCTCGCGCTCGGTCCGCTCATCCACGCCTTTGGCTGGAAGCTGGATGACTGGGGTCGTCTGGCGGCCGGCACGCTCGCGGGCCATCTGCTCGAATGCGGCAGTCAGATCACTGGCGGTTATTTCGCCGATCCGCCGTTCAAGAACGTGCCGGGCATGGCTGATCTGGGCTATCCGATCGCCGAGATCGACCCCGACGGCGGCATGGTCATCACCAAGCCCGCGGCGACCGGCGGGCGGGTCGATCGCTTCACCGTCATCGAGCAGCTGCTGTACGAAATTCACGATCCCTCGGCCTATCTGGCGCCCGACGTGGTGCTCGATATCACCGATGTCACCGTCGAGGAGGTGGCGCCAGACCGCGTGCGCGTCACCGGCGCGCGCGGCAAGCCTGCTCCCGAAACCCTGAAAGCCACCGTCTGCGTCGATGGCGGCGTGCTCGGCGAAGCGGAGATTTCCTACGCGGGACCGAATGCGGCGGCGCGCGCACGGCTGGCGGCGCAGACCATCGGTGAGCGCATGAATCGACGGGCGCCCGGCCTCGTCTTCCGCGTTGACGCCGTCGGCGTGGTCAGCGTGCTCGGCGACGCCGGCGGCGCACTGGCGCGGCCGTGGGCCTCCGATCCGGGTGATGTCCGGCTGCGGTTCGCCGCCCAATCAAAAATCGCCGCCGAGGTCGAGCTTCTGCTCGACGAGGTCGAGGCGCTCTATTGCGCCGGCCCGGCCGGTGGTGCGGGCGTGCGCAAGCGTCTCACACCCCGGCTTGCGAGCGCCTCGTGCCTGATTGAGCGAAAGTATGCGCTGCCGCGCGTGACGCTCACCGGAGGCTCGCCATGACCGCACGCACAGTCCGGCTGTACGAAATTGCCAATGCGCGCTCCGGCGACAAGGGCAATCGATTGAACATCGCGTTGGTCTGTCGCGATCCGGCGCACTATTCCGCGGTAGCACGGCACGTGACGGCGGAACGCGTCGCCGCTGTGTTCGCCGGCCGCAAGCCGTCGCGCGTCGTTCGCTACGATTTGCCGAAGCTCGCGGCGTTCAATTTCGTGCTCGACGACGTGCTCGAAGGCGGCGTCAACGCCAGCCTGGGTCTCGACGGCCACGGCAAGTCGCTCTCGTATCTGCTGCTCGACATTCCGGTGCAGATCGCAAGCCAGCCAGCGGTTGCGACCTGCGACAGCCACGTAAATCGATAGGGGGAATGCATGCGCAAACTCGTGCGAATGATCACCGCCGCCGCGGTATTTGCGGCCCTCCTCGGTGCTGCGGGCGCGCAGGACCGCTACCAAAGCCGGAGCATCAAGTTCGTCGTCCCATTCGTGGCTGGAAGCGCGACCGATACGCTCGCCAGACTGCTTGGCAACAGCGTGTCGAAGTCGCTCGGTCAGACCGTGATCGTCGAGAACATCAGCGGCGGCAGCGGCATTCCGGCGGCGCAGGCCGTCGTGCGCTCGGCTCCGGACGGCTACACCATCTTCGTCACCTCCAACACAACGCATGCCTCCAACCAGAGCATGCTCATGCGCGTTCCGTACGATGCGGTCGCCGATTTCGAGCCGATCACGAAGCTGGGAACCATCACGCTTGCGCTGGTCGCCCACCCGTCGGTTCCGGCCAACACCATTCAGGAGCTCATCGCCTACGCCAAGGCCAATCCCGGCAAGCTGACGTTTGGCTCCGGCTCGACGTCATCCCGCGCGGCCGGCGAGCTCTTGAAGACCATGGCCGGCATCGACATGCTGCATGTGCCGTATCGCAGCAATCCGCTCGTGGTGTTGTGCGGGGTCGTTTGCCTGCGAACGCGGAAAAAGAGAAGGTAGCGGCCTAGCTGCACGAGAACGCTTCCGAGGAAGCGCTTCTTGATGAGTAAACTTCGCGTAGCTCCCGACCTGGGCACCCGGAGTTGCGATCGCGCCTGTGCATTGCCCTTGCCGCCCACCCCCATAGCCGCCGCACCCGCGTCGTCCTATCTCTCCTTCACCCCCACAAGAAGGAGAGAGCGCATGGCCCCATCACGCCGCACCGTCCTCGCCACCGGCGCCGCCGGTCTCGTCACCGCCGCGGCCTCAGCCAATGCGCAAACAACGACCGGGCAGGGGAGCCCGCCACGGGCAGGGGAGCCCGCCGCAGCCGATGCGGCCGGGCAGGGGCGGCACCGATCCCGGACCGCGCAACATTCCGATCGAAATGCAAAACCCCGACATCTTCGTCCCGCCGCCCACCGACCACGGCACGGTGGCGAACCTGAAATTCCCGTTCTCGGCGTCGCACATGCGGCTCGAGCGCGGCGGCTGGACCCGCCAGGTCACCGAGCGCGAGCTCGGCATCTCCAAGGAGATCGCCGGCGTCGACATGCGGCTCAACACCGGCGGCGTGCGCGAGCTGCATTGGCACAAGGCCGCTGAGTGGGCCTACATGCTCTACGGCCGCGCCCGCATCACCGCGGTCGACGAGGAGGGTCGCCAGTTCGTCGACGATGTCGGCGTCGGCGACCTTCCCCCTCCTCCTGGTACTTCCCCAAGGGCATCCCGCACTCGATCCAGGGGCTCGGCCCCGACGGCTGCGAGTTCCTGCTGGTGTTCGACGACGGCAGCTTCTCCGAGGACAACACCTTCCTGCTCAGCGACTGGTTCAAGCACGTGCCGCCCGACGTGCTCGGCAAGAACTTCGGCGTGCCGGCGTCGAACTTCGGCAACACGCCGGATCCGAGCGAGCTCTACATCTTCCCGCTGCCGGTGCCGGGGCCGCTCGCCAATGACCGCCTCGCCGGCGCCGTGCCGGTGCCCAACACGTTCAGCCACCGCCTGATGGCGCAGGAGCCGATCCGCACCAAGGGCGGCACCGTGCGCATCGTCGATTCCAAGAACTTCCCGGCCTCGGTCACCATCGCGGCCGCGCTGGTCGAGATCAATCCGGGCGCCATGCGCGAGCTGCACTGGCATCCCAACACGGACGAGTGGCAGTACTACATCGAAGGCAAGGGCCGCATGGGCGTGTTCGCATCGTCGGGCGACGCCCGCACCTTCGACTACCAGGCCGGCGACGTCGGCTTCGTGCCGTTCGCCATGGGCCACTACATCGAGAACACCGGCGACACGCCGCTGCGCTTCCTCGAAATGTTCAAGAGCAGCACTTACGCCGACGTCTCGCTCAATCGCTGGATGGCGCTGACCCCGCCCGAGCTGGTGCAGGGCACGCTCAAGCTCGATCAGAGCGTAATGAGCGCGCTGCGCCGCGGGCCGGCGCCGGTCGTGCCGGTGTGAGCGGCTGAGACGTGCCGCAAGCTCGGTGAACGGCATGAGCCCCGACAGGGGACTGTCGGGGCTCGGGCAGATGACGTGCACGCATGTTGTGGGGCAACGGTTGTGCCGGTCTTAGCCCACACGTATTTAGACATATCGTGGCGTGGTTGTCTACTACCGCGACGTAGGCCAGTCTTGCCTGGCCTTGCGTCCCGGGCATGCCGTCCGTTCATGAGAAAAACTAGGGCTGGCCAGAGAAACGATGCTTTGCGCGCAAGCCTGAAAAAAGCAGAAACAGCGTGCACCGATGGCTTACAGGACTGACATCGAAGGCCGTTCTTGATCAGGCAGCAGGAGACGCCATGAACAGGCACACAGCCACTCTCTATCTGTCCCTTTGCATGGTCGGAGTCTGGGCCCCGGCTCACGCTCAGAACGTTGACACGGGCGTCGTCAGGTTTCCGCAGGACATCATTTACAAAGGACTTGCCGGCTCCCCACAACACGTAACCTTGTTCGGGGACCCGTCGCAGCCCGGTTTGTACGTCGACCGCATTAAATTTCTGCCGGGCACGAAGGTCATGCCTCATTGGCATCCAGATGCAGTCCGGACTGTCTTGATCGTGTCCGGCACACTTTACTTCGCCGTTGGCGAACAATGGGACGAGAGCAAGCTCAAGGCCTATCCCGCCGGCACGTTATATTCCGAACCCTCGAGAACGCCGCATTATGCATGGGCTAAGGACGGCGAAGTGATCTTACAGGTGACTGCAATTGGTCCCACCGGGAACGTCCCAGTTCCACCAATCCGATAGCGGGCAGTGTGAGGCTTTTCCCCCTCGATGCGCGGCGGGGAAGTTCGTGTCGTGGCGCTTGCTGATATCACTTTCTCGCCGGTGAAGGGGCGCGCGGGGAGAGGGCCCACCGAGTCCGCAGCTCCGACTTGAACGACCGAATCCGCAAAAATCCGATCCGCCACGGCCGCTGCAATTGATCGCGGCAGCCATCCCGTTCGAATGCTCGTCCGCCGACGGACGAGATTCAGCGCTTCGGTGGAAACTGCGTTGGAACCTTGACGCTGGTTTGACGCCAAAGGCCCAGCATCGCCAGCAGCCGGCGGCCGGGCGCTTGATGACGCGCGGATCGTACGCGGTCTCCGAAGACGAAACTCTCGTTCGGGAACAAAACTTTTGTTCCAGCATTCACAACGGCGTGATTCCGCATCCTACGGACGCGCAAGCCCGTAGCTGTTCGGACTAGGTTAGTCGATGGGCGACGTCACATCCCCCCGACGTCAGCGAAACGCGTTCTCGTTATGGAAAGCGCGCGAGGCACGGGATGAATTCTGCACAGGCCTGGGTTTCCGCCGGCAAGTCCTTTGGCATCAAGTCCTTTGGCATCACGTCGTGCGGCATCGCGGTCATGGCAAAAGCGTCCGCGCCGGGGCGCACCAAGACCCGGCTTGTCCCGCCGCTGACAGGCCAGGAGGCCGCCGCCTTCAACACCGCGTTTCTGCAGGATATCAGCGCCAATATTCTCGCGGCGGGGAAGGTCCGGCGTATCCAGCCCTACATGGCGTATGGCCCGCCCGGGCCTGACTCGGTCGCGTTCTTCAGGGACGCGCTGCCGGGCGAGGTCGGGCTGCTCGAAGCCTGGTGGCCTGATTTCGGCGACTGCCTCTATGGCGCCATCGATCAACTCCTGGCGCTCGGGCATGCAAGCGCCGTCGTGCTGAACTCCGACAGTCCCACCTTGCCGACGTCGCTGCTGGTGGAGACCGCGGAGGTGCTGTCGCATCCCGGGGATCGAGCCGTGCTCGGGCCCTCGACCGATGGCGGCTATTATCTCCTCGGCCTCAAGGCGCGTCATCGCCGCCTGTTCGAGGACGTTATGTGGAGCACCGATCAGGTTGCGGAGCAGACGCTCGCGCGCGCCGCCGAGATCGGGCTTTCCGTCCATCTGTTGCCGGCATGGTACGACGTCGACGACGCGCAATCGCTGAGTGTCCTGTACGGCGAGCTGTTCGAGGATCGGCCGTTCTCGCGCCGGCATGATCGGCATCGCGCGGCGTCGTCCGCCCGCCTGATGCGCACGCTGCTGGCCCGCAGCGACCTCGCCGCCCGCCTCGATATCGTTCCCCGTCCCGCCATCGCGGTCGCCGCCGGTTGAGCGGATGGCAGCGATGGAATGCGCACGTCACAGCGCGGAAGGAAACAGCGTCATGCAGGAATCGTCCCCGGCCGAAATCGCCGTCGACCCGCGCCGCTACTTCGAAAGCGTGAGCGCGGTGCGCGGCGCGGCGGTGCGCAAGCCGGTCTGTCTCTATCTGGAGACCACGAACCGCTGCAACCTGCTGTGCACGACCTGCCCGCGCACCTACGAGGAGCTCGAGCCGCCCGCCGACATGAGCTGGGAGCTGTTCCGCTCGATCGTCGATCAGGTGCCCGACATCGAACGCGCGGTCCTGCATGGCGTCGGCGAGCCGATGCTGGTCAGGAATCTGCCGAAGATGGTGCGCTACCTGAAGGAGCGGGGCACCTATGTCCTGTTCAACACCAACGGCACCGTGCTCAACGAGAAGAACGGCCGGGCGCTGATCGAAGCGGGGCTTGACGAGCTGCGCGTCTCGCTCGACGCGGCCACCGCCAAATCCTATCTCGCCGTTCGCGGCAAGGATTACTTCGCTCGCATCCTGCGGAACGTGCGGGCGTTCCGCGCGCTGCAGGAGCGCGATGGCATCGATCGGCCGCGGGTCTCGGCCTGGCTCACCGGCCTGAAGGAAACGATCGTCGAGCTGCCCGCCTTCGTGAAGGTCGCCGCCGAGATCGGCGTCAAGGAGGTCTATCTCCAGCGCCTCGTCTTCTTCGAGAGCGAGTCGATCGGCCGCGCCCGGCCGGATCAGGGCCTGTACGAGCGGCTGACGTCCGAGGAAGCGGGCTACATCGAGGAAGCGACCAGGCTCGCGCGCTCGTATGGGATGACGTTCAGCGCATCGGGCGCGGCGTCGGAGCCCGGCATGAGCCTCAAGCGCCACGATGACGGGTCGCCGTGGTCGATGTGCCGGCGTCCGTGGACCGTCATGTACTTCACGGCCAATGGCCGCGCGCTTCCCTGCTGCATCGCGCCGTTCTCGCAGCGCGGATACGAGAACTACACCCTCGGCGATGCCACCCAGCAGTCCCTGCGCGAGATCTGGAACGGGCCGGCCTATCAATCGTTTCGCGAGGCGCTGCTGTCCGACAAGCCGCCCGCGGCGTGCGCGAGCTGCGGACTGCGCTGGAGCCTCTGACCGTGGTGGCCATGTCGCAAGCAGCTGAGTGACGGTGCGAGCAGCCGCATGACGGAGGCGGCCATGCGCGGTCGTCCTCGTTATTCCGACGCTCAATGAAGCGGCTTCGATCGGTGCTGTCGTGCAATCCATCCCGCGCGACGTTGTCGGGCGTATCATCGTCGCCGACGGTGGAAGCAGCGACGACACCGGGGAGTGTGCGCAAAGATCGGGCGCGGAGGTCCTCGACGTCGGGCGAGGCTATGGCCGGGCCTGCCTGCTGGCGACGCAGGCGGCCACGGATGCCGACATCGTCGTTTTCATGGATGGCGATGGGGCCGACGATGTGCAGGCCATACGGTCCCTCGTGGATCCCATTCGGTCCGGTGTTGCGGATTTCGTGATCGGATCGCGCGTGCGCGGCGAGCGGGAGCCGGGGAGCATGTCCTGGCATCAGGTCGCTGCGGGCGTGCTGGCCGGCTTCGGCATGAAGCTGCTCTACGGCGTGCGATATACCGATATGTGCGCCTTCCGTGCCATCCGGCGCGATGCCCTGCTGGCTCTCGGCATGAGCGAAATGACCTATGGCTGGAACATCGAAATGCAGATGCGCGCGGCCCGTTCGGGGCTGCGCATTCTTGAAATTCCGGTCCCCTATCATCGACGCACCGGTGGCAGCTCGAAGGTCGCGGGCAGCCTCGGCGGCACCATTCGCGCCGGCACCCGAATCATATCGACTTTTGTCCGGGTGGCGACACAGGCGGGGCCGCAGTCGGATGCGAAGCGCAAGCACCTGGGTGCAGCATGAATCAGCCACGACCTGACTTTGCCGGACCGTCGCTGCTTGATCAGGGGCGGGCGCTGGAAACAGCCGCCGCGAAATGATCCAAGGCGGACGGCCGTTCGAGCCGGCCCGCCTATCCGGCCGCGCATGCGTCTTGGATGGCCGCCGGCCGCGGCATCGAGCGATGACCGCCAACCGGGAATACAGTAAGCCTTGAATGCAATAGCGCGGGTCCGGTTTAAGTGGAATCAGCTCGAGCGGCAGTCTCGGTCTGCTCCCTCCCCCCTTGTGGGGGAGGGCTGGGGAGGGGGGTCGTCGTTGTTGCGTGAGATGTCTCCGGCAACTGCTACCCCCACCCCCAACCCCTCCCCAGCCGGCTGCGGGCTTGCCCGCTTCCGGCAAGATCAATCTGACCAACCCCGGCAAGCCGGGCTTGGTTGGGGAGGGGAGCGCACCGAGGGTGCGGCAACTGTCTTGCGTCGAGCCCATCGGGACATGCACTAGCGCGTGCGGCCGGCCTGCTGCGCCCTGGGACGCGAAGGTGAGGGATCGAACGTGCCGAATGCGCTGGTCGTGGTTCTGTGCGCTGTTGCCGCGGCGTCGTTCTGGACGGTTCTGGGCTTTGCGCTCGCCCGCCGCCTCGTGGGCCCAGCGCTCGCGCTGCCGATCGCACCCGCGCTCGGCTGGGCCGTGCACAGCGCGGCGGCCCTGCCCATCCTGTTGCTGGCCGGCTTCTCCACGACCACGGTGGCCATCGTCTCCGCCGCCGCCCTGGCTGCCGGTTTTGTCGCGTTGCTCACGCCGCGTTCCCGCCACGACAATCCGCCAGGCCCCTCCGTTCCCGTCTGGGCCTATCTCGGCGCGGCAGTGCTGGCGCTCGCTGCCGCGGTGGCGATCATGCCCAAGGTCGGCATCGACGGGGTCGCGTTCGCCCCGCCGATCTTCGACCACTCCAAGGCCGCGTTGATCGACGAGATGACGCGGCTGGGACTGCCGCCGGGCAACCCGTTCTTCGGCGCGGTCGGCGAGCCGGCGTCGCGCCTGGCCTACTACTACCTCTGGCATTTCAGCGCCGCCGAGCTCGCGCTGCTCACGGGAGCGAGCGGCTGGGAAGCCGATATCGCGATGACGTGGTTCACGGCGTTCTCGTCGCTCGCGCTGATGCTCGGATTGGCGAACTGGTTCGGCGGCCGCGCGACGGCGCTGCTGTGGGTCCTGCTGCTCAACGCGGCGCTATCATGCCGTGTGGTGCTCGCCGGCCTGTTCGGAACCGAAGCCGTGCACCAGGTGCTCATGCCTGCAACCGGCTTTGGCGGCTGGCTGTTTCAAGCGGCATGGGTGCCGCAGCATATCGCGGCGGCATCGGCCGTCATCCTCGCGCTGTTCTTCCTCGGCCGGCTGGCGGTCGAGTGCAGCCCATTGCTGCTCGCGACGCTCGTGTTGCTGGCGGTCGCCGGATACGAGAGTTCGACCTGGATCGGCGGCGTGCTGTTCCCGGTCGCGGCCGCAATGACCGGCGGGATGCTCCTGATCGAGGCTGCGCCGCGTCGGCGGATGAGCTTGCTGTCCTGGTGCGCCGCGGCCGCGATCCTGGCGATCTGCCTGGCTTGGCCGCTGCTCCATGACCAGTTCCTGGCGACTGGAACGCGGGCCGGCGGCTCGCCGATCGCGTTCCGTCCCTTCCAGGTCCTGGGAACCGCCTTTCCCGATGGGTTGCGCCGTATTTTGGATGTGCCGGCGTACTGGCTCCTTCTCTTGCCGATCGAATTTCCCGCCGTCTATGTCACCGGCGCCGTTTCGTTGTGGGCTTATCTGCGACGGCGCGACCCTGATCGGCGGCGGCGATGAGAAGAGGCAAGCGGCAAAGATCTTCGCGCTGCTCGCGGCTGCCAGCCTTGTGTGCGCCGGGCTGTTCGCCAGCACGATCGGCAACAACAACGATCTGGGGTGGCGCGCGGTCCTGCCGGGAGTCATCGTGCTGACGGTGTTTGCCGCAGTCGGCCTGTCGCGCTGGATCGCCGTGGGCGCCCGGGCCGCCGTCGCCGCGGCGGTCGCGGCCTGGCTGCTGGGTCTGCCGGATGGGTTGGCGCTCGTGCGCGAGAACGCCGCGGGCATTCTCAAACCGGACGGCAGGGTGTTCGCACAGACGCCCGAGATGTGGGCTGCGGCACGCCGGCACGCGGCGCCCGATGAGCGTGTCGCCAGCAATCCCCTGTTCCTGCAGGATCTGACGCCGTGGCCGGTCAACCTGTCGTGGGCGCTGCTGTCGGATCGTCGCTCGTGCTTCGCAGGCCGCGAGTTGACGCTGGCCTACACTGCGCTGCCGCGCGCGCGCCGTGAAGAGATCGACGCCCAGTTCATCCGCGTATTCGCGGGCGATGCCTCGTCGGGAGACATCGAGGAACTAGCGACGCGATACGACTGCCGCGTGGTGGTGGTGACCGCGCAAGACGGCGCCTGGCGCAAGGATCCGTTTGCGGCAAGCGCACTCTACCGGCTGGTGGAGGACGACGCCCGCTGGCGCATCTACCGCCTTGCCGCCGTGCCGAAGAGCGCGCCGCCATAACCGCGCGCCGTCTGTCCGGCGTTGCTTGAGCAGTTTCCACTCGCGTTGAATCGATCCGCCGTCATTCCGGGGCGCGCCGAAGGCGCGAGCCCGGAATCCAGTAATCGCCGGCGGTGCTTACTGGATTCCGGGTTCCCTCGCTGCGCTCGAGCCCCGGAATGACGGCGAGCGCCGCCATAACCCGCATTCGTCTGTTTCAGGCGTGCTTCGTGCTGGCGGGCTGTGGCGCCAGGGCAACAGTCCTGCGCCTAGTCACTTATGACCTGGAACTCGCGAGAGGCTGGGATGTTGTCGCCGCGCAGCAGGGGGCTTGCTCATGGAAGCAATTGGAGACCAGGACTGCACGCGGCGAGCATCCGCCTATGCGAAGCTCGCCGAGGAGCCGGGTAACTTAGACTTTCGCGAGCAGTATCTCCACTTGGCCCGGGCGTGGATGGACTTGGCGTTGGAAGAGGCGCTGCCGCAAGAATAATGAGTCCACGGCCTATATCCCGCTGAACCAGTTGAAGCCGCGGTCCTCCCAGTAGCCGCCGGGATAGCGGTTGGTGACCTCGATGCTGGTGATCCATTTCGGATTCTTGAAGCCGAGCTTGGTCGCTGTGCGCAATCGCAGCGGAAAGCCGAACGGATCGGTGATCGGCTCGCGCGCGTACTTGGTGGCCAGGATGGTCTGCGGATGCAGCGCCGTCGCCATGTCGATGCTGCCGGTGTAGTCGTCCGCGCACTTGAACGCGACATACTTGGCGGTGAGGTCGGCGCCGACGCGCTCGAGGAAGAGGCGCAGATTAACGCCGGACCATTGGCCGATATAGTCCCACCCTTCGACGCAGATGTGACGGATGATGAGCTCCTGCTCCGGCAGCGCGGACATCTGCGGCGCGGTCCACGCCCGCTTGTCCTGGATGAGGCCGGCAAGCTCGAGCTTCCAGCTCCCGGCGTCGACCGGCTTCACCTGCTCGATCTCGTAATAGGCGTTGAAGCGCGGCGGTTTCACCACTTGCGCCTCGGAATAGGTCGGCACCAGGTGGTTGGGCCGGAACAGGAAGGCCTGGACCAGATCGTTCCAGCTCGACACGGCGGTCAGCACGCTCTGCACCGCACTGCGGTCGGTGACGTTGCAACCGGTCAGCAGCGACAGGGCGCCAAGGCTGATCGTGCCGCGCAGCAGGCTGCGGCGGTCGATCTGCGCGAGGAGCGTCTTGTGCTCGGCGAGGATGCTCTGATCGACCGGTGCGGCCGGCCGGAAGAGCGATTTCGAGGAGATGGGTCTCGTCACGATGCTCTCCGATCGTCAGGCGATGTCGGGCGCGGGCGTGGGAGCCGGAGCCGTCGCCGGCGGCGGCACAGCCCGCGGAGGGGCGTCGAGCTCGGGTCCGCCCGTCACCATCGCAACCAGTGTCTTCGGAACGAGCAGCGCAAGCGCCACGTGCACGAGGAGAAACAGCACGATCGCGGCCATGCCGAGGAAATGCACCAGGCGGGCGCCCTGGAAGTCGTAGAACAGCGTCGTCAGCTCCGAGAACTGCATCGGCTTCCAGACGACCAGACCCGAGATCACCTGCAGGATGCCGACCAGGATGATGCCGACATAGAGCGTGCGCTGCACGGCGTTGTAGCGGGTGAGATCGTCATGCGCGAGGTGGAGACGCAGGGCATCGCGCACGGTGGCAATGAGCTCGCGCAGGCGGATCGGCAGCAGCATGCGGCGAAAGCGGCCGCTGACGAGCCCGTAGATCAGATAGGCAATTCCATTGATCGCCAGGATCCACATCCCGAGAAAATGCCATTGCAGCGCACCCTGCGCCTCGCCGCCGATGGTGATCCAGTCCGGGAAATGCAGCCAGCCGAACAGCACCTCGTCGTTATAGATCTTCCACCCGCTGCCGATCATGATGATCATGGCGACGGCGTTCGTCCAATGCATGATGCGCAGCGGCAACGGATGCAGCCGCAGGCCATGCCGGGTATGTGATTTGACAGTCGCCCGCGTCATCTGGAACGTTTTCGCAATCAAAGTGCGTTCAGGAGCGCAAGTTGAGCGTTGCCAGCTTACGGGCAACGCGCGGTCGGTACAATCAAGTCGTGCTCAAATTACCGTGCTGAAGCCGTGAGAGGCGCATGATGCGAAGCCGGTGCGTGATTGTCTTCGTGGCCGTGACGCTTATCGCGGCCGGGCACGTCGCTCAAGCGCAAGACACCCGCGGGCCGATGGTTGTCGCCGAGGGCGGAGCGCATTCCGATCCGCAGGCGGCGCAGGCGCCGGCAGCCGACGCGGAAGAAAACCTGTCGCCGGAAGAGAAGATGCGTCGCCGCTTCCCGCAGCCTGTCAGGGTCGGCGATCTGATCGGGCTGCCGCTGCTCGACTGGGACGATTCCACCATCGGCTATGTGCGCCACGTCGTGCGCACGCCCGAGGGAAAGATCCAGCTCATCGTCAATCAAGGCCGGTTGTTCGGATGGGGCGGACGCCTGGTGCAGGTGCCGATCGAGGCCGTGGCCATTCTGGCGCGGCAGCTCGACCTGCTCGACATATCGGTGGAAGAATTTCGCGCCGCCCCCGCCTGGTCCGCGGCCACCACCCAGCCGATTCCATCCGACGACATGATCAAGATTGCTCTCTCGCGTCGTTGAGTCGGCTGCGCCGATGGCGCCGATCGAACACGGCGCTGTTGCCGGCGATGTGAGAATCAAGCGGCAGCGGCAGTCTGCTCCCTCCCCCCTTGTGGGGCAGGGTGGGGAGGGGGGTCGTCGTTGCTGCGCGAGATGCGTCCGCCAACAGCTGCCCCCACCCCCAACCCCTCCCCAGCCGGCTGCGGGCTTGCCCGCTTCCCGCAAAATGAATTCGACCAACCCCCGGCAAGCCGGGGTTGGTTGGGGAGGGGAGCGCACCGAGTGTGTAGCAACTGTCTTTCGGCGAGCCGAACGCGTTACGCTCGCTAGCCTGCCTTCTTCGCCCGCGCGCTCGAGCGCCCGGCCTTCTTGGGCGCGCGAGCGTTGCCCGCCGCGCGCGCCGGCTTGCGCCGCTCGCCGCCGCGTTCGGTCTCCACGCTGCGGCGCAGCGCATCCATGAGATTGACCACCTTCGACGGCTCGCGCTCGCGCGGCGCCTCGATCTTCTGCCCGGACTGCTTCTTCTTCAGCAGGTCCTTGAGCGCCTCCTCGTACCGGTCTTCGAACCGGGCGGGCTCGAAATGCGCCTTCTTGGTCTCGACGATGTGCTTGGCGAGGTCGAGCATATCCTTGGTGATCTTTTCGTCGGGAATTTCGTCGAAATAGTCTGCTTCCTTCCGCACCTCGTAGGGATAGCGCAAGGTCACGCCCAGCATGCCGTTGTCGCGCGCTTCGAGCGCGATCACGTGCTCGCGCGAGGTGAACACCACCTTGCCGATCGCGACCATTCCCTCCTGGCGGATGGCTTCGCGGATCACCGCGAACGCCTGCTGTCCGACCTCGCCATCAGGCACGATGTAATAGGGGCTGTTGAGATAGAGCTCGTCGATCTCCTTGCGCGGCACGAACTCGTCGATCTCGATCGTGCGCTTGCTCTCGATCGCGATGGCTTCGAGTTCTTCCGGCTCGAGCTCGAGGTATTCACCCTTGCCGACCTCGTAACCCTTGATGATGTCGGGCGCCTCGACCTCGTCGCCGGTGTCGGCATCGACCTTGCGATACTTGATGCGATGGCCGGTGTTCTTGTTGAGCTGGTGGAAGCTGATCTTTTCGCGCTCGCTGGTCGCAGGAAAGAGCGCGATCGGGCACGAGACCAGCGACAGCTTCAAATAGCCTTTCCAATACGCACGCGGGGCCACGGGCAACTCCTCGACATCAAATACCGGCGACTCAACGGATATAACGCACACACGTTCCGAATCCAGGGTAGAGGACGATTCACCGCGGAATCTATGGTTGCGTTGTCGATTTGTTCTCGCTTGCCTTCGCGACTAGACTGCATTCCCGAAGTGATTCGCCAAGGAAGAGCCTAATGGCCACCGCCGCACTCAAACAAAGGCCTGCCCCCGCACTCAAGCACAGGCCCGCCCCTGCGCCGAAGACGTTTCACGCCACGATGCTCGTGACCCGCGCGGAGGAGTGGTGCGTCGAGGCGGAAACGGCGGAAGAGGCGCGCGAGCTGCTGGCCGCCGGGGAGGGGCACCGCTGCCATGTCGGCGAGCGCCTCCAGTTCGAGGTGGAGCGCGTCGAGGACTGATTCCAGTCGAGCTGCGGCTAGATCATCTCGTCTACGCTCAACCGGACCAGCAGCAGCGCCAGCAACGCGCCCGCTGCGGCAAAGCTCAATAGCGACGCGCGGCCGTCGACGAAGCGGTCGGGAAACTGCTGCAGCACGAGCGGCGCTATGAGAATGGCGAAGCCGCCGCCGATGACGGCCGCATACCAGGGGATCAGCCGCCAGGCCACCAGCAGGGCGACGACCAGGCTCGTGATCGTCACCGCGATCGTGCCGTAGAGAACGATCCCGCCAACACTTGATGCCAGCGCCGGAGCGCGATGCTCGCGCGGAAACTGTCCGCTCGCCGCCAGGGTGTGCAAAGACAAAACAAGCAGCAGCGCCGTGAACAGAGTGAGCGGGATGAGGGTCTCGCCGGGCAGCATGCGTACGCGCTTTGCCTCGTTCTGGCGGCCGCGGGACGTCGTCTCGCTTGACCTGCGAAAACAATCGTCCGTAACATACGAGACATATATCAGCGGTTCGCGCAATAGCCGCATCTAGTGTCCCGTTCACACTAGGGGGAGCGCAATGTCGACTTCGGAGACGAAACCGGCCAAACCCGCGCCGGCCAAACCGGCCGGGTCCGGGCCCGAGGTCGCCAAAGCCGAGGGCAAGCGCGAGAAGCGCACGATCACGGAAATCCGAGAGTCGAAGCGCACCGGCGAGAAGATGGTCTACATGTCGGTGCCGGACTACACCTCGGCGCAATGGGCGGAGATGGCCGGCGTCGACGTGGCGGTGCTCGGGGATAGCCTGGCGATGATCGCGCACGGCCATCGCAATACGGTGCCGGCGACCATGGACATGATGGTCATGCACGGGCAGGCTGTCCGCCGTGGCGCACCGAACACCTTCATGCTCGGATGCATGCCGTATCAGAGCTACAACACGGTCGATCGCGCACTCGTCAACGCCACGCGCTTCATGCAGGAATCGCTGTGCGACGCGGTCAAGCCGCAGGGCGGCAAATCGCAAGCGCATATCCTGCGCGCGCTGGTGGACGCCGGCATTCCGACCGCGTCCCATATCGGCCTGACTCCGCATACCATCGCCATGTTCGGCGGCTTCAAGATTCAAGGCCGCACCGCGGATGCGGCCATGAAGATCCTGGAGGACGCGCTGGCGATCGAAGATGCCGGCTGCTTCATGCTGGAATTCGAGGCCGTGCCGGCCAGGATCGCGCGGCTGATATCGCAGCAGCTCACGATCCCGACCATCGGCATTGGCGCCGGCGCCGGCTGCGATGGGCAGATCCTGCTGTGCTACGATCTGCTCGGCGTGTTCACCGATTTCAAGCCGAAATTCACCAAGCGTTACGCCAAATTGACCGAAGTGGCCGTCGGCGGAATCAGGCAATATGTAAAAGAGGTGAAGGAAGGCACGTTCCCGGACGACGACCATTCCTACTCGGTGAACGAGGCCGAATACGAGAAATTTGCCGCAATGGTTGCGAAACGAACGCAGGTCTGACATGGGGCGTTTGCCGGCAACTGCATTGCGAGCGCCGCGTTCCGGCGCTCGTCAATCCGCCACGCCCAAAGGCGGGCGCCGCGGCGCGGCGCGCGCGACGCTGACCGAACAGGCCTATCGATTGATCGAGGAGCAGATCGTCACGCTGAGGCTCAAGCCCGGCGACGTCCTCTCGGAGCAGATGCTATCGGCCATGTTCAGGATCGGCCGGACGCCCATCCGCGAAGGCTTGCAGCGGCTGGCGCGCGAAGGACTGATTACCATATTGCCGCGCAAGGGCGTTCTCGTCTCGGATATCAATCCGCGCAATCAGCTGCTGGTGCTCGAGGTGCGGCGCGAGATCGAGCGCTTGCTCAGCCGCGCGGGGGCCGAACGGGCGGACAAGGACCAGCGCGAGCAATTGCTGGAGATCGCGCGCGGCATGGATCGCGCGGCCAAGACCAATGACGACATGTCCTTCATGCGGCTCGATCGCGAGTTCAACCGCCTGATGATCGAGGCGGCGCACAACGACTATGCGGCCCGCTCGATGAAGCTGCTGCAAGGCCTTTCGCGCCGTTTCTGGTACATGCATTATCGCGAGGCGGCCGATCTGCCGCTGTGCGCGCGTTTGCACGCCAACCAGGCGCGCGCGATCGCCCAGGGCAACGGCGAGGCGGCCGCCCGCGCGAGCGACAAATTGATGGACTATGTCGAGAACTTCACCCGCGGCACAGTAATGGTTTGAGCCCGTGAAGACCTACGAGGGACAACGCACCATCGACGGGCTGGTCGTGACGGCCGACGGCCGTCCGCTCGATGAGCACTACGAGGTCAAACGCCTCACCAGGTATGGCTTCGAATGGAGCTATGAAGGCGAAAGCCCGCAGCAACTGGCGCTGGCCATTCTCTACGACCACCTGGGCGACAAGGAACGCGCCGTCGCGCTCTCGGAACCGTTCATGAAGGCGATCGTCGCCAATTTCGACCAAGACTGGACGCTGACCGGCGGACAAATCGACGCGTTCTTGCGCACCAGCATTGCGGTCTAGACTGTCGTCACCCGCGGGCTTGACCACGCAAGTCGGATTTATCCGACTTGCGCATGAGAGGATTGCCGGGTGAAGCCCGGCAATGACGGAGGGAAGACCGTGGCAGCCATGCTGCGTCCGGGATCATGCTCCAGGCTGCGACGGGACTCGTGCGGCATCGGGAGGCACGCCGTCCTGTTGCTGACATGCGTCTGATATGTCATTGATCGGGCGATCAACAATAACGAATTACCCCAACGCGGGTCACGAGGGAGGATACCATGCCAGTTACTCGCCGTAGGCTACTTGCGTCCGCCGCTGCCGTCGGCGTCGTGTCGGCGTCGGGCGGCGTGTTCAGTCCCGCCATCGCGCAGAACAAGCCGTTGCGCGTCGGCATTCTCGCGCCGCGCTCAGGCATCGCCGCGGCGCCGGGCCTCAATGGAATCCGGGCCACGCAATGGGCGATCGAGCGCTACAACGCGCAGGGCGGCATCGGCGGCCGCAAGGTCGAGCTCGTGATCGAGGATGAATCCTCGCCGAAGGACACGATCGAGCGCTTCAGCAAGCTCGTGCAGCAGGAGAAAGTCGACTGCGTTCAGGGCATCATCTCCACCGGCGTTGGGCTCGCGCTCGGCCCGGTGGTGGAGGAGTCGCGCGCGCTCACGATCTACTGGGACGGCACGACGCAGGATGGCGTGGACGAGAAAATCCCCAATCCGCGCTATCTGTTCCGTTCGACCGACAACGAGTGCGAGGCGGTCATGTCCTCGCTGCTCACGATCAAGAACTGGAAAGGCAAGTTCGTCACCGTCGCCGGAATCAATCCCGACTATTCCTACGGCCGCAACAACATGGCGGCCTTCGTCGCGATCCTCAAGCGGTTCAACATCGACCACCGGGTCGTCACCGAGCAGTGGCCCAAGGTCGGCACCATGGACCTGACCAGCCACGTGGCCGCGCTCAAGGCCGCCAAGCCGGATTTGATCTTCTCCTCGCTGCTGTTCGCGGATCTGCCGGTGTTCATGAAGCAGGCGCATGCCGCGGGCCTGACCGAAGGCACCAAGCTCGTGTTCCCCGCCGCCGGCTGGCAGCACACGCTGATGAAGAAGGAATTCACGCCCGAAGGCATGCTGTTCGGCCACAACACGCTTTACTTTGCGAACCCGCAGGCGTCGCCGCTGGCGAAGGAATTCGTCGCCTGGTACGAGCAGACCCACAAGGACTATCCCGAATGGGAAGCCGACCGCGCCTATTTTGCCATCGCCTCCTACAAGGCGGCGGTGGAGAAGGCGCTGGCCGCGAAGGGCGGCAGCTGGCCGTCGCAAGACGACATCATCGACGCGATGGTCGGCCTGTCGATCGAGAGCCTCGGCGGCAAGGGCGCCTGGCGCAAGGACCATATCGCCGACCAGACCTTCGTGCAGGGCCTTACCACCCACAACAACAAGTATGACTTCGTCACGCTCGGGACGTTCGAGAGCCTTTATTCCACCGACCTGCAGAAGCCGCCGGGGGCGAATTTCTGGGAGTGGATCAAGACCGCCCAGTTCAACGTCTGATCCGACAAACCGGATTGAATGTCCGCGTTTGCCAACATTCTTGCCGGCGGCGTGTTTCACGCCGCCGTTCTGTTCTTGGTGGCCGCCGGGCTTCAGCTGGTGTTCGGCGTGCAGAAGATCGTCAATCTGGCGTGCGGCTCGTTCTACGCATTGGGCGCCTATTTCGGGATTACCTTTATTGGCTACGCGCACCAGTTCGGCATGTCTGAATGGCTGCTGCTGCCCGGCCTCATTATTTCCGGTCTCCTGCTTGGCTTCATCGGACCGCCCATCGAGCGCATGCTGCGCACGGTGTATGACCGCGACGAGAGCTTCCAGCTTCTCCTGACCTTTGCGCTCCTGCTCATGTTCCAGGACGTCTTCAAGTTCGTCTGGGGCGCCAACCCGCGCTCTCTCGACAGCGGCTATCTGATCTATGGCACGATCAGGGCCGGCGACTTCAGCATGCCGGTCTATAATCTGCTCGTGATCGCGGCGGCAATCGCGGTCGCTGCCGGGCTCGGCGGCTTTTTGAAACGGACCAATTACGGCCGTATCCTGCGCGCGACGGCGGAAAATCGCGCCATGGCGGAGGCGCTCGGCGTCGATGTGTACCGCATCTATTCGGTCGTCTTCACACTTGGCGCGGTGCTCGGCACCACCGCCGGCGCGCTGGTGGTGCCCACCGCCGCGGCCTCGCTCGACATGGCGATCGAATTTGTGATCGAGGCCTTTGCCGTCGTCGTCATCGGCGGGCTGGGCTCGATGCGCGGCGCATTGGCCGGTGCGCTCATCGTCGGCTTGATCCGCGGCTTTTCGATATTGCTCTATCCCGAGCTGGAGATGCTGGCGATCTATCTGATCGTGGTTGCCGTGCTGATTTTCCGACCCGCCGGACTGTTCGGGAGATCGCTGGCATGAAGCTCTCCGCAGCGGCGATCGTCGCCGGATGCGGCGTAGCCGCGCTCGCCGTGCTGCCTCTGGCGATGCCGCCCTATTACGTCGGCTTGATGATCCCTTTTTACGGCTACGCCATCGCCTTGCTCGGATTCAACCTGCTGTTCGGCTACACCGGATTGCTGTCGTTTGGGCATGCGATGTTTCTGGGCGTTGGTGCTTACGGCGCGGCGATCCTGTCGAGTGTGCTGGGGGTGAAATCCTTCGAGCTGGTGCTGCTCACGGTCATGCTCGCATCGTGTGCGATCGCGCTGCCGGTCGGCGCGTTGTGCGTGCGCTATACCGGCATTTTCTTCGGTATGCTGACGCTCGCCTTCGGCATGCTGTTCCACTCCTTCCTGTTCAAGTTCTACTACCTGACCGGCGGCGACAGCGGCATGCGCGTGGCGCGCATGGACATCCTCGGGCTGGACTTCGCGCGCTACAACAAGATCGAGTTCCTGGCCGGGCCCTTCTACTATTATTGCCTCGGCCTCATGACCGTCGCCGGCCTGGTGATGTGGCGGATCGTGAACTCACCGTTCGGACTGCACCTCAAGGCCGTGCGCGATAACGCGCGCAAGGCGGAATATCTCGGCGTGCACGTGCACAGGTTCCGCCTGGCCGCCTTCGTCATCTCGGCTGCCTTCGGTGCTGTCGGCGGCGCGATCCTGGGCTTCCGCGTGGGGCTCGCCGATCCCGAGCTGGTCTATTGGACGCAGTCCGGCCAGCTGGTGTTCATGGCCGTGCTCGGCGGGTTCTCGAATTTCTTCGGGCCGATCGTCGGCGCGCTCACCTTCACTTTGTTGCAGGACCAGCTGCAATCGCTGACCGAATACTGGCGATTCGTGCTCGGCGCCATTCTGGCGCTGATCGTCATCGGATTTCCGGAGGGCATTGCCGGATTGGCCGCCGACCTGGGACGCAGGATCGGGTGGAGGACGGCATGACCTTGCTGCTCGAAACGCGCAATGTCAGCAAATCCTACGGTGCCTTCCGCGCGCTCGACCAGGTCAGCATGGCCGTGCACCAGGGTGAGCTGGTCGCGGTCGTGGGGCCCAACGGCGCCGGCAAGACGACGTTGGTCAATCTGCTCACGGGGCTGCTCGCGCCGACCTCCGGGGAGGTCCTTTTCATGGGCAAGAGTATCGCCGGCGTGGGGCCGGTCGAGCTCGCCGATCATGGCCTGGCACGCGCGTTCCAGCTCATCCAGATTTTTCCCAAGTTGACGGTCGAGGAGACGATCGCGGCCGCGGTCGTCTCGCGGCAGCGAAAACGCTGGCGCCTGTTCTCGCGGCTTTCCGCCGACGGCGAGGTGAGCGGCCGCGTGCGTGAGGTGGCGGACATCTTCGGCCTCGGTCACCGGCTCGACACGGTGGCCGCGACCCTTTCGCAAGGCGAGAAGAAGCTGCTCGATGTCGCCTCGGCCTTCGCGCTCGACCCGCAGGTGATCCTGCTCGACGAACCGACCTCGGGCGTTTCCTCTGCCGACAAGCACGGCATCATGAAGACCCTGATCGCGGCGGCCGAGCTGGCCCGCGTGAAGGGGATCGTGCTGGTCGAGCACGATATGGACCTGGTCGCAGCCTATTCCCACCGCATCATTGCGCTGTCGGAGGGCCAGGTGGTCGCCGATCTGCCACCCGATCGGTTCTTCGCCGACCCCCATCTGATCGAAACCGTCATCGGCAAGCGGCGGGGACACTGATGTTGGCGGTCCGGGATATCGTCGTCGACATCCAGGGCAGCCGCGTTCTGCGCAGCGTGACGTTCGACGTGGGCGAGGGCGAGCTGGTCTGCCTGGTCGGGCGCAATGGCGCCGGCAAGACCACCACGTTCCGGAGCATCATGGGCTTTCGCAAGCCGGTATCCGGCACGATGACGTTCGACGGGCAGGATCTCCTGGCCTTGCGACCCTATCAAGTGGCGCGACTGGGCATCGGCTTCGCGCCGGAAGAGAGCGAGGTGTTCGGCGAGCTGACGGTGGCAGAGAACATCGCGATGGCCACCTGGGTCTGTCCCAACCCGCGGCCGGCCCAGGAGCGTATCGCCGAAGCCTACAATGTGTTCCCCAGGCTCGAGCGCTACCGCGAGCGCGGAGGGCAGGCACTGTCGGGCGGCGAGCGCAAGATGGTGTCGATTGCCCGCGCTCTCGCGCTGGGGCCAAAGCTGCTGCTGCTCGACGAGCCGACCGAGGGCCTGTCGCCGGCCATCGTTCCCGCGATCATCGACGGGCTCGCCAACGTCCGCTCATTCGGCCATGCCGTCTTCATCGCCGAGTCGAATATCCACCACGTGCCCGATTTCACCGACCGTCTCTATGTCATTGAACGCGGAGAGATTATTTTTGCGGGCAAGCCGGAAGAGGCGCGCCGGAACTCGGCCGTGGCTCGCGTGATCGAGGGTACACGGCCGGCGCCGTCGGCTGATTGAACGGGGCGCCGGGCTGTGATAGATGTGTGATATATTAGAGCATGATCCCGAAAAGTGGGTACCGGTTTTCGGAAAAGATCATGCTCCAGCAATAGACCGCCGGCAGCTTTTGGCCCACGCCGGGAGCCGGCCTGGCGGTACTGCCCGGCCCGAGGAGCGACCATGATCAAGCAGCGGCAGATCGATTTTCGCCAGGAATACCGCTCGCGCATCATCGGGTGGTACGACGGCTATTTCCACATTGCGCTCATCTATGCGATGGGGGCGGCGGCGTTCTACGTCTACGTCGCCCACATCCACCATGTGACCTGGCTGGAATGGCTGACCGTGCCGCTGACCTTCGTGTTCACCAACCTGTTTGAATGGGCCGTGCACAAATACGTCATGCACCGTCCGATCAACATCAAGGGCCTGCGCGCGATCTATGAGCGGCACACGCTCAATCATCACCAGTTCTTCACCGACGAGGAGATGCGCTTCCGCGATCACAAGGACTGGCGCGTGACGGTGTTCCCGCCTTATGCGCTTGTTGTGTTCATCCTGATGTCGGTTCCGATGGCCGTTATTCTCGGCCTGCTGTTTTCGCCCAATGTCGGCTGGTTGTTCATGAGCGTGACCACCGGCATGTATCTCGTCTACGAGTTCATGCATTTTTGCTGCCATGTCGACGAGAACTGGTTCGTCCGCAACTGTCCCTTCGTCAATTCGCTGCGCCGCCATCACACCGCGCATCACAACGGGCGGCTGATGATGGAGACCAACATGAACCTGACGTTCCCGATTGCCGATTGGCTGTTCGGCACGTCGGACCTCGACCGCGGGCTCGTCGGCACACTGCTCAACGGCTATGATACCCGATACCTGAAGCGGAATTTGCGCGGCCATCCGCGCCGGCCCGACGAGGCGGCGGCAGCGCCCATCGGTGTGTACTAGTGTAGTTTGAATAGATCCAAGATGGTTGGCACAGTCTCTCCTCCGTCATTGCCGGGCTTGACCCGGCAATCCATCTTCTTTGCAAAACGCTCTTGCGAAGCGGGATGGACCCGCGGGTCAAGCCCGCGGGTGACGCCAGAGAATGGGTGAGCGCCGAGCCACTGCGGACGGGACCGCTTAGTGCGGTTCGGTTTCATGCTGTAGGGGGAGCGCATCGGCCGGGCAGCCGGAACGCGGCGTTTCGACTTCGAGCCGAGGTTCTCATGCCGAACGATGTCAAGATCATCGTCTCAGCCGTTGCGCTGATCGTCGCCGCGATCCTTGCCTATTGGAGCGGATCGCCCATCCGTCCGGAGTTTTCGACCTACATCATGGTCACGGCCGTCTTCATGGTGGTGGCCATGTGGATTTTCCCCGAGGCCGGGGTCAAGAAAGGCGACAAGAGCAAGGCGAGATAGGTTTCCCGAACCGAGCTTGCGGCTGCAATGATAGGAACTTCAAATCCACCGCACTAGGGCGTGCCCTCATTAAGCGCAAATCGAAGTCCGCTTCGGGGTCAAACCGGCAAGCATTTGCTCACTTCGAGACTTGCCGTTTTTGGACCCACTCGGAACACGTTCCGAAGATCCGTATCGCAATCTATTCCGCTGAGTCTACTGTCGCGCAGGGCTCTCTCCGCGCGACGTCGCTCGCTTTCTCACCCGCAGGTCAGCCATGACTTTTATGGCCGCGCCGAGGACCAGCGCGCAAAGGGCTACCTTCGACATCGTCTCCATCGTCCCCTCGACCAGCATGCCATGGACCACAGTCCCTACGACGATGACCACCGCGAGGGACATATGAGCGATGCGCCACGTTCGCAGTCCCAATCGCCGGCGGAGTGCAGCCAAAAGCGCGACGGCGAAGATCGCCCACATGGCGATCACACCGAAGGGGGAGAACGGCGTCGGCGATGTGAAGAGAAGGGCGTCAATCATGTCCGGCGGGCTGGTGATCCAAAGGCCCCCGACGTGGACCACCACCATCACGACCAGCGCGCCTCCGATCCAGTGATGTGCGCGTCTTCCACGATAAGCCGACAGTCCCGGCAAGTATCCGGCAATCAGCAAAGGCTGAACGAGCATGAGCCCCAGTGCCATAATCCCTGCGAATCCGGCCAGTATGTAGATCGGATCGCGCCATGCGAGCAGAGGGCTCGCCGCTGCAGCGGCGATCGGCACGAAAACGGCGGCTGCAAGGAGGGCCCAGATCAGGGTCACCCGGGCCAATCTCATTCCCTAGTTCCCAACCCGGTCAGACCGGCTGAAGGACGAAGTGTGCCTCCAGGCTGGTCTCTTTTGCGCTCCGCATCACGGGACGTAGAAAGACGGTTTTGAATTCACCGCTGTCATAGGCGAGGTGACCATGCGGTTGGCCAAAGATGGGAATAATCTGCGGCATCTCAAGACGGAACGCCCCGTTCTTGTCGGTGAGCGTGGCTCCATGACTTTGCGGCTCATGCTCCTGTCCTTCGGTCGTGTGCGCCCAAATCTGGATGCGCTGCCCGGCGAGCGGAGTCCCGTCGCCCGCGCGGCGTACGGTGCCCGACATCCAGAAGCCGCCCTTGCCGATCCGATCCACGGTCGGCGCGCCCTTGCGGTAGTTGTTGGACCCGCCCGACATCGAGGGGGTCGGTGCGATGCCTTGCGCGCGCGCGGGCAACAGGAGCCCGGAAATCCCGGTTGCCAGGACGGAGCCGCCAGCAGCGAGGAGGTTGCGGCGGTTGAATACGACGGTGGTCATGTCAAATCCTCCTGGCGACCGTGCAGTGCTCCACCGAGAGGACGGCAACAGGCGCGAGACGCTATGAACTTAGCGCGGTTGCGACCGATTTCCCAGTCGAAGAAGGCGAAGAGCGCGATAGGTCGCAATAACAGTTTAGTGAATGGGGTGTGCCGGCCGCCGGCCGCTCAATCAACGTCATTGATGAGGCATACTCAAAAGCGTCCAATGCTGAGGGTTGCCTCTTCAATTGGCCCTTCGCCCCTGATCGCCGCGGAGAATAGCGAGCGAATAGCGGTGTTTGTCTGCTTCTGGCACTCAACGGACCTGCCAATCTTGCACAATCATGTCCGCTTAGCGTGGCGACCGGAATCATTTGAACCTTCTGAGCATTTCCGCTGATGGACCCAACTCGGACATCGGACCGACGGGCACGCGCTCCGAGCCCCGCTAACATCCAGTCGAAACTAGGTGCCAACAGCACCTCAATTTAGAATCAGGCCTGCCCCATGACCTGCGGGCTCTCCAGGAGCAGGCTGAGCGCTAATCGGCGTTTGAATCGGAAGGCGCACCGTCGTTTTGGCGATTCGCATTCCGGCGCGGCCGGCATGTTGCGTGCGCGTCCCCGGGCCGCCAAAGGATGGGGTTATCGAGCCGTGCCAGTCCATCTCCGCGGGCCGACCGCCAATTGGCGCCGACTGGATTCAAGCACGACGGGTTCCAGCTGTGGCCCGGCGGCGTCTCATGAGAGAGACGGAGCCTGCCGAATAGCACGCCGAACGTATTTGCGAAGCAGCTCACTCAGGCAGCCCGGCTCGCTGAAAACGTCTTCTCGTGATCTCCATCACAGCGCGTGACGCCTAATTGTGTGAACTAGATCACATGCACGTGGGCGACGACGTCGATTGCCTACAGATGGAGAGAGCCATGCCAACTGACGAGGCGCCGCCTATCGGACAAACCGATGCGCCACTTTCCCAAAGGGGATCCAGCCCATCCCAAAAGACCAATGAGCGATTGCACCCCTAATCCTGCGCACATGAGCGAGCCACTCGCTGCTTGATCAACACGTATCAGGAGCAGTTCCATGGCCCCCCCGACTTTTCCCAAAGCCGCTTTGCACCACGCGCGTGGCCACAACAAATGGGTATCCGACGAGAGCGACACGCTGGATACGACCGAGTCGTTCGACTTCGGTGACACGCCGGCGTTCATGGCGTTGACCCCCAGCGCGGGTGACCACGCAACCGTTCCCGTACAGAACGGTTCTAATTGGAGCTGGGCTCTGACCGGCGCCGACGCACCCGCACTGCAGGCCGATGTGTCCAAGGCGATCGTCGCACCGGCAATTCAGGCAGGGCCGACCCACTCGATCAATGAGAGCAACTTGGAAGAACTGCTCGATCACCTCAATCGCGACGGTGACCAGTGGGCGTCTGGGACCATATTGCTCGTCCGCTTTCCGCAAAGTCTCGAGGAAATTCCGGAATACTTCCGCGATCTCGACGATGACATCGACAACGAATTCGATAGCTTCGAAGGAGAATACAGCTTCTTCCCTGCGTCGCCGCAGCAAGACCGGGCGATG
The DNA here is from genome assembly GCA_963725065.1 of uncultured Alphaproteobacteria bacterium. GTDB lineage: Bacteria > Pseudomonadota > Alphaproteobacteria > Rhizobiales > Xanthobacteraceae > VAZQ01. The sequence goes on along the minus strand of CAVRXD010000042.1, from coordinate 33,368 downwards.
CAGGCGCTGGGGACTTGGTCGAATGTCGCTAATGTCGAATTCAGGATAGCCGACCCCAACGAGGAACCCGACATCTATTTCTACGGCAGGCCGTTCACCGATGCCTATGACTCGTTCGGCGGTGCCTCCTCAGGTATCACCGATCATGGCAGCCGAATCGTCATCAACACCTCATTCGGATGGCCCACCTTTGAGCCGGGGACGGGGGGCTGGGAAACGCTCGTCCATGAATCAGGGCACTCGCTCGGATTGACGCACCCTGGTGTGTACGATGGCAATGACGGTGGGGGCGATGGGAATGACGACGGGTCGCCGACACCACCGACCTATAACAACAGCGCCGAGTACATCGAGGACACGACGATGTACACGGTCATGTCCTATTTTGACGGCGGGTACACGGGATTCGACAGCGGCGGGAACGCGCCGCGTCTGGCCACGCCGCGCACCCACGACATGTATGTCGTGCAATACCTCTATGGCGTGAACTGGGATGCGCACGAGGGCAACACGACCTATGGGTACAACGCCGACGGCGTCAGCGCAGTCTTCGACTTCACCAATTACGGCGGCGCGGGTGAGCCGGATTATCCGCAGCTCACGATCTGGGACGGTCGCGGCGTCGACGATTGGCTCGATCTCTCTGGCGACGGGTCCGGCGTCACGCTCGATCTGCAGCCGGGCGCGTTCTCCAGCACGCACGGAATGACCTACAATATTTCGCTCGCCTACGTGCCCGACGGGGCGCCGGATGAGTGGGCCGGCTACATCGAGAACGCGCGCGGCGGCGCCGGCGATGATGTGATTACCGGCAACGACCGGGACAACGTGCTGGCCGGCAGCGGCGGCCAAGATTTTCTTTACGGCCTCGACGGCGACGACGAGCTGCGCGGTGATGGCGGTAACGATTGGCTGGTCGGCGGCTTCGGCCTCGATTCGTTCGATGGCGGAGCGGGTGTCGACACCGTGGACTACACCTACAGCGCCGGCAATTGGACGGTCAGCCTTGCCATTTTTCTCGATGATCCCAATGACATCGGCATCCTGGGATCGGCGAGCACCGGTGGCGATTACGAGTCAATCCGCGATGTCGAGAGCGTGAGGATGGGCTCGGGCGATGACCACGTCACCGGGTCGAGCCGGGCCAACACGCTGTCCGGCAATGATGGTAACGATACCCTCGAGGGCCGCGCGGGCGACGACATCCTGTATGGCGGCGAAGGGGGCGACACCCTCGATGGCGGCGACGACGCCGACCGGTTGTACGGCGAATCGGGCAACGACACGCTCATCGGCGGCGCCGGCATCGACCAGCTGTATGGCGGCATCGGCCACGACACGATCGATGGCGAAGACGGGAACGACGTTATCCATGGCCAGGATGGCAACGACATCATCAGCGGCGGCGACGGTAACGACAGCATCTGGGGCGAGGACGGCAACGACACGATCAAGGGCGGAGGCGGAGACGACACCATTGTCGGCGGCGACGGCGCGGACAACATCGAGGGCGGCGACGGAAACGACGTCATCGCCGGCGGCGACGGTGACGATACGATCTCCGGCGGCCTCGGTAGCGACGATCTCGAAGGCGGCGATGGAAACGACATCGTCGACTATACCTTCAGCGACGCCGACTGGACCGTCAGCCTCACCTTCGAGACAGCCAGGTTAGTGGACGGTGGCTTCATATTCGTAAACGAGTCGGTACGCAATTTCGAAGGCGCCCGCCTGGGCGGCGGCAACGACTACGTACGTGGCACGGCGGTAGCCAACTCACTCTACGGCGGCGCGGGCGATGACGAGCTGTTCGGTCTCGGCGGCGACGACTGGCTGGAAGGGGAAGGCGGCGACGATCTGCTCAACGGGGGCGCCGGCGACGACTTTCTCCTCGGTGGCAGCGGCTACGACATCGCCAGCTATGCCGATGAGTTCGCCGGTGTTCTGGTCGACCTGAGCGTGGTCGGGATTCAGGATACCGCCGGTTCGGGCAATGATCTGTTGCAAAGCATCGAGGGCTTGATCGGCTCGCAGCACGACGACTGGCTGATCGGCAATGCCGTCAACAACCAGCTGTACGGTGGGCTCGGACAGGATCAGTTGTTCGGCGGCGCCGGCGCGGACATCCTCGTTGGCGAAGACGGGAACGACAATCTGTTCGGGGGCAGCGGCAACGACGTGTTGAGCGGGGGTGATGGGATCGACTGGGCCAACTACATGCTCGAGACGTCGGGTGTGCACGTCAACCTGACGACAGAAAATGGGCAGAACACCATCGGTGCCGGCCTCGATACGCTGATCGGCATCGAGAATGTCGCCGGCACTTCCTTCAACGACGTGCTGATCGGCAATTCAGGCCCCAACCGGCTGGAAAGCTACGCCGGCAACGATGTCCTCTCGGGCGGCACCGGCGCCGATGTGCTGATGGCTGGGGCCGGCAATGACAGCCTCAACGGTGGCCTCGGCAACGACGTGCTGGAAGGCGGCACCGGGGTCGATTGGGCGCTCTACAACACCGGGCTCAACGCCGGGGTGACAATCGATCTCTTCACCGAGACGCAGAATACCGGCGCCGGCGGCATCGACACCCTGCGTGATATCGAGAATGTCATGGGCACGATCTATGGCGACTCCCTCACCGGTAACGACGCCGCCAACGAATTGCGCGGCGAAGGCGGCAGCGATTGGATCTGGGGCAACGGCGGTAACGACGTCGTCAACGGCGGCTCCGGCGACGATGCGATCGCCGGCGGGGCCGGCGCCGATGACATTATCGGCGGCTCGGGCAACGATCACATGTGGGGTGGGACGAGTGCCGATGATTTCAAGTTCAGCAACGGCTGGGGCAACGACTGGATCTGGGATTTCCAGTCCGGTTCCGACCAGATCGACCTGTCCGGTGTCAGCGGATTGAATAGTGTAAACCAACTTGATGTCACGAACACCGAGAACGGCGCCCTCTATAGCTACGGCGGCCAGTCGATCCTGCTCGTCGGTGTGTCCGCCTTGTCCGTCCAGACCACCGATTTCATCATTTGATCCTGGCGCGGCCGGCATGTTGCGTGCGCGTCCCCGGGGAGAAGCCTGCGGACCTGCCAGTGCAGTCGCCCACGAAATTCGAACTCGGCATCAACCTCAAAACCGCCAAGACGATCGGCCTCGAAATCCCTCCGACATTACTCGCGCGCGCCGACGAGGTGATCGAGTGAGAAGGCGAGCGCCGATAATCCTGGTCAGTACGGCGAGAGCGCCGGAGCTTCCGGCGCGTAGGGCAGCGCCTTCGGCTTGAGGATCACCTTCTGCACGTTGCCCGGCAGCACGTAGTGGCCGATGTACCAATGCGATTCGATGTCGGCGCCGTAGGACCGGCTCATCGCGAACGACATCGTGTCCGCGACCAGTGCGCCGAACGCCCACAGGCGCAGCTCGCGCGCCCGCAGCAGGCGTGCGAACGGGCGCGCAAGGTCGTGATCCTCGATGACGATCGGCCGTGCGTTTTGCCGGAGCGCCGCCATCAACTGCGACTTGCGCGATACCCGCACGGGGATCGGCGGCGGCGGCTTCGCGGGCTCGGCGTTGGTGTAGTCCCTCTCCAGCATGCCGACCTCCCTACGGCAGGAAATGGGCGCGGGTGTGGAGCGCGCGCGTAATGCGTTGTCATGGTTGAGGGAAGATTAAGCCGGGCGGCGCGCGGTGCCGCAATACAGTCGGCGCGTTGCGCGCGGCACGGCGCATAGCCAATTGGACTGCGCCGAACTCTGGCGGTCATTCCCGGGGCGCGCCATTGCTGAAAATGGCGACCCGGACCGCGGTATCGCCTTGGCGATGCAGGCCCTCGCCGCAATGCAGGCGATCCAATCGCGTCATTTCCTGTGTTACTTGCTCGGGCTGCCGGCGGATGCGTGCCCCAAGGCGGGGCGCCACGCCGAGGCGATGAAGGCGGTCGAGGACGGCCTCGTCGTTGCGGAAGTTCACACCAACGGGCAAGACCGCGCGGCTACAAGAAGCAGTGGCTCAACTCGCAAACTGAGGATGCGCGCAATCGCCATGAAGCCATATTCGATCAGGGGCGCCAAACGAGAGGAGCAGCGCGCGCTGACGCGACTCATAGTGCGCGCGACCCTTCATTCGGGCTATGACGATGCCTTCATTGACCGGGCGAGGCCGGGACTTACCATCTCGCTAAACGGGATTGTCACAGGTAACGTTCAGGTGGCTGAACAGTCCGGCGAGGTCATTGGTGTGGTGGAGGTGTTGTCCACTGTGCTTCAAGGGATCGCAGTGCTTGGCATCTTCGTTGACCCCGCACATTGGAAGAAGGGGGTCGGCAGAGCACTCTTCGAAACAGCGATAGCGCGTGCAAGGACTTTGAAGGTCGGCGCCCTCATGATCTACGCGTCACCATTCGCGGAAGGCTTTTACTGCCGTCTGGGCGCCATCAGGATCGGCGAGGGGCCGTTTGTTTACTCACCAGAGGTCATACTGTCCCACTTTCTGTTTATCGTGCCTCCGGCAGGGGGCTTTGTCGCTGATAAAAATTCAAACTGAGACACTTCGGCGCCCATCATCGCTACTGCAGGAGGATCATCATGCGACTAGACGACCATTTTGGGAGCAGCTCAACTGTACAGCGCAACGAGCGAGTCAAGTTGGCGGCCTCGTTTTGGAATAATGTAGGAGCAAGTATGGTTTTTGGCGGGATGGCAGGGGCGTTCTTCTTGGAGAAGCCCCCTGGCGCCTGGCCCAAAATCGGCATTGCCTTCGCAGGATTTGTCCTTGGTTGGATTTGCTATTCCATCGCCAGCAACATTTTAACCTATTTGCACACGGCACCCGACGAGCGCCGCTAGCGCCTGGCGACCGAAGCTGCGGAGCGTCGACATGGCTCGCATCGTTCCTGCGGCAATTCCGCCGTAGCCGCGCTTCGAGGACATGACCGGCGTTTCCCGGCAATGCCCTGCCTGCGGAACTTGGATTTCGGAGTTGCATCTTATGCGAGACGCCCTGGCGATAATCCGAGTCCTTGTTTGGTCGGGGGAGGCTACTGGGGAAGCTCTGTATGGCGGAGGGCCCGGATGCATGTGATCTCACAACGAACAATGGGAGGATCAAGATGACGCGACGCTCCGCAATTTCACGTCGCTCGATGCTGCGAGCCGCCGGAACCCTGGCTGCCGTTTGCGCAACGCCCGCATGGGCTCAACGTGTTGCGGTCTGGCCCGATCGTCCGGTGCGCCTCATCGTGCCTTATCCGGCTGGTGGCTCTACTGACGTGCTCTTTCGCATCCTCGCCGAGCGGCTTCAAGACAAACTCGGTCAGCCCTTCGTTGTAGAAAACCGGCCTGGCGCCTCCGGTAATGTAGGAATTGATGCCGTCGCGAAGAGTCCCCCGGACGGTTACATGATCGGCGGGGCGACAGTTGGGCACTTTTCGATCAACCAGTTCCTCATCGCGAAAATGCCTTACGACGCGGAAAAGGATCTGGTCGCACCCTCGCTGACTTACGAACTGCCGAACGTCGCCGTGGTCGCCGCCCAGCATGTGCCGGCCAAAACGCTCAGCGATTTCATCACATGGGCGAAGGCGCGATCGAATGGCATCTCGATCGGCAGTCCAGGGCCAGGCACTACGCCACATCTCTCCGGAGTTCTGTTCGCGGCGCGGACCGGCCTCAACGCCGTCCATGTGCCATTCCGTGGCGCGGCACAAACCATTCCGGCGATGTTGGCGGGGGATGTGACTTTCGCCATCGACAACCTGGCCTCATACATTTCTCAGATCGAGGCCGGGACAATGCGCGCCCTCGCGGTGACCTCGGCGCAGCGCTGGCCAACGTTGCCAAATGTACCGACCATGGCGGAAGTGGGGGTCCCGGATTTCATCGTGACCTCGTGGGCAGCTTACGTCATGCCGATCGCAACCGCGCCGGCGATCGTCGACAAACTCGCGACGGCGCAAAAAGAGATCGCCGCCGAACAGTCGACGCAGAACCGATTTTTGGCTGGCGGGGCGCGTCTTTTTTCGAGCACCCCGACCGAGGCCGCGGCTTTCGCCGCCAAGGAAACGGTCATGTGGCGCGAGGTGGTGCGCCTCTCTGGTCTGACGCCGCAGTGACAATTTCCGCATTTGCATGTGCGCAAAAGCGAATGGCCGTCCCGTACGCAGGCCGCGACCGCGGGATCCGGCGAGCGGTCCTGGACGATTGCTTTTCCTCACCATGGAGATCGAACGACCGAGGGCCACGAGGCGACTGCTGAAGCCGCCAGCAGGCATTCTCTAGGAGCTGGCACTGTGATGGAGAAATGATCTAAGCTGAACCAACTTGTTAACGGGAGGAATGCATGAAAAAACGCAGAAAATCTGGGTCTTTATCGAAGGCCAAAAAGTCGGCGAAAAGTGCGCTTCGGAAAACAGGGTCGAAGCTCAAGCGAGCCGCTAAGAAAACAGGGTCGAAACTCAAACGCGCCGCCAAGAAGGCAGCCGCCGCGACTGGCATGGCTTAAACGGAGTTCAACTCGCGAATCGCTAGGACGTCTGAAGGCGGCTTCGCTAGGAGTAGCCGCGCGGGCACTGATCGTGACTGACGAAGACCGCGGCGTCCGCTGGAACCGCCACACGGGAAGCGTCCTCGTAAAATGTTCTGGAACGAAGTCTCGGGGTCGTTGTTGCTAGATTGACTCGGCGGCGATGACCACAACCCCCATACGCCGAGCCGAAAACCCCGCTGGCCCCCAGGCGGGGTTTTCTGTTTGGCCCACCGGCTTGGTTACCCATCTTCCCCGAATTCCATGATCCTTTTGCCTTGCCGTCTGCCAATGACGATCTCGCGTTGCTGACAGCACCTCAATTTTAGCCCTGCCCCATGACCTGCCGGCTCTCTAGTAGCAGGCCGGCTCGCTGAAAACATCTTCTCGTGATCTCCATCACAGCGCGTGACGCCTAATTGTGTGAACTAGATCACATGCACGCGGGCGACGACGTCGATTGGCTACAGATGGAGAGAACCATGCCAACTGACGCGGCGCCGCCCATCGGACAAACCGATGCACGGTGTTCGATCAGTCATGGAACTTGGCTCTGACGAGGAAAGGTAACGAGTCATGGCTTGGGTGAAAGGAACGAACAACTCCGAAACCATCAATCTGTTCGATGGTGTCACGTTCGGCGATGACGTGATCTGGGGCTACGGCGGCAATGACTCGATCTTCGGCCTCGCCGGCGACGACTTCCTCCACGGCGGGGAAGGCGCCGATGCGCTCCACGGTGGACCAGGCTCCGATACGGCGAGCTACGTCGACTCCGCCGCTGGTATCATGGCGAGCCTGAGCTACGGAGTGGGGGCCGGCGGCGAAGCGGAAGGCGACACCTACTTCAGCATCGAGAATCTCTTTGGCAGTCTGTTCGCGGACGCGCTCGTCGGCAACGATGGCAACAACAGACTGGACGGATTGGCCGGCGACGACTTCCTCGACGGCCGGGACGGTACCGACATGCTGTTAGGCGGATCGGGCAACGACACGCTCAAAGGCGGCGGCGGTGCCGACTGGCTCGACGGCAACGAGGGGATCGATACGGTCTCTTACTATGAGTCGCCCGAGGGCGTAATTGCCCTGCTTGGCAACGAGGGAGCCTACGGCGACGCCGAAGGCGACACCTTCATCGGCATCGAAAACCTCACCGGCTCGATCTACGACGACATCCTGTGGGGAGATGACGGCGTCAACAAGCTCATGGGCATGGACGGCGCGGACGTGTTGCGCGGCCTCGACGGGAACGACACGCTCGATGGCGGCGCCGGCGCCGATAGGATGCTGGGCGGCCCCGGCGGCGACACCTACTACGTCGACAATGGGGCCGACGAGATCATCGAGGTCGGCAACCAGGGCGCCGACCAGGTCCTGACCAGCGTGAGCTATAGCCTCGCCCCCGGTTTGGAGGTCGAGATGCTCGGGACCACCGATCGGGCCGCGACGACAGCGATCAGTCTGGCCGGCAACGAATACGCCAACCGCATCACTGGCAACGCCGGCGTCAATGTCATCGTTGGCGGCGCGGGCCTCGATACCATGTTCGGCGGCGACGGTGGGGACATCTTCGTCTGGCATTCGATCACCGAGATGGGCTCCACGGTCGACGCCAACTCGGATACCGTCGGCGATTTCAACGCGGCGATCGGCGACCTGATCGTGCTCAATCTGATCGACGCCGACGGCAACGGCGGGAACGGCGACACCGCCTTCACGTTCATCGGCGATGCCAGCAATCCGTTCACGGCGGCCGGCCAGGTCAGCTGGCTCATCGGCGGGGCCGACACCTACATCCAGCTCAACACCGACGGCGATGCCGAAGCCGATGGCGTGATCCGGGTGCTCGGCGCGCAGGCAGTCGATGCGAGCTGGTTCGTTCTCTGACGGTTCGAGTCTCTCCTGGCTCGCCAGCGACGCGAGGCGCTTGGGTTTCCTAGGACCGGGATGTCGCCTTTTGGCACGAACCTGCCGATCCGGAATGTCCGCTCTCCGGTCGCTAATGAGGGCAAAGCTGACAACATTTGCTTGTTCTGAGCATTACCGGCTTCGACCCCAAGGAGACATGGCGGCTGCATAGCGGTACGACACATTGTCGAAAACCCCGTGTTAGTGCTTGTCTGATGGTGGTTGACCATATCGAGATTAAGGAGAGCAATGTTGGCTGGCCGCAGGCCGCGCCGTTGCTCAAAGCCGTATGGTCGTCTGAGATCATTGCCACGCTCCCGTGGAGGGATGTCGTTTGGGCGAATCCTGACCGACGTCTGCTCGCCTTCAATCGTGACGATGAAGTCATCTGCCACTTGGCAATCGTGTTGCGTGATGCGGCTTGGAATGGTCGCGCGGTCAGAATCGGTGGCATAGGAGGCGTTGCCACTCGAGAAGACAGCCGACGCCAAGGCGCGGCCAGTACGGCAATGCGAAGGGCGATACAGGAGATACAGGAGACTTATAAGGCAGACTTCGGGCTATTATTCTGTGAACCGCGCCACGCGTCGCTCTATGTATCTCTCGGTTGGCGCTCATTCGAAGGTGAAGTTTTCGTCATGCAGCCACAGGGGCGCGTGCGCTTCGATGCCACTAACCCCTACGTGTTTGATCTCAAGATCGCGCCGCGTGCCGGCGTGCTGGATCTCTGCGGTCTGCCTTGGTGATGGCTGGGTCGTGTGCCGCGAACTGTCCGAGCTGGCACTCCTCCACATCTTTGGAGGTCGTTGTGGGCGAGTTCTACGAGCAAGCCGGGTCGCTCTTCGTCGAGGCTTATGATGCGTTCGCTTTTGGGGGCAAAGCGGACATCAGCCAGCGGTTGCCGAACAATCGCGATTTATGAGTACACGCCCTAGACAGCCCATGCGGCAGCTTACCATCGGCAATTGGACCGCTGCAGATATTGCCGGTGCAAACAAAGATGCTTTTCGGCGGGAGCCTGCGCTCGCGAACGCGCAACCAAAGTCGGTTTGAACGCAAGAAGGTCAACGTGGTTGACGGTCCCGCCTCCGCGTTCCAGGATAGCGACATGAAAACGATTTTACCGGGGCTAATCTTGTGCGGCGTGATGTCGATCTTCGCGGCGTCGTTCTGCCTCGCCCAGGATGCGGATGAGAATGAAGTGATCAAGGGACCGCAATTTGGAGCGAATTTCATCGTGCCGAAGTCAAGCGTTTCGCCTGACGGCCGCTACGGCGTGCTGGCGCCGGCGGACTGGGACCATTTCGCCGATAACGGCAAGCCGCAAAACAAACTGGTCGAAATGCAAAGCGGACGGGTGCTGGCGTCGATTAACGCTGAGACCGGACTGATGCATATGAATCAGGGCGGAATTCTGCCCGCGCGATGGTCAGCCAATAATTCCTATTTAATCTGGACGGTTGATGGTAAATGGGCTTTTCGCGCGCTCGTCTTGCTCAAGATCGAAAACGGCGAAGTGAAATGGCAGCGCGATTTGTTGAAGCAGATGCAACAAGAGATTCTCGCGCGCTCACGTAAGGCGAAGCCCCGGAAATACGCCGCCGCAAAAAAGGAAAATGCCGGCAATGGCGCCGCTTATCCCGACGGCTTTACCATCAACGTAAAGGTCCGCGGCGAGGAAGGCGCTCCGCTCACGTTTCCGCTGTTGCTGCATGCGCAGCTCGAATCAAACCCTAAAGAGATCGAAGGTTTTCCGAAGAACGCCGACCTTACGTCGGAAATGGACGCAACGATGAGCGCTGACGGCAAGCTCGTGGTAAAGGAATTTCACCTGGGGCTTCGTAATCCAGAATAAATTGTTTCTGTGCGCCCGCCAGAGGGCCAAACGTCGATAGGCTACCTGTTCAGAATTCCACCAAGGTCGAGTTTGACCTTAACCTGAGACCGCAAAAGCACTCAATCGTGTATTGCCTGCCAACGCGGAGATCGAATAGATCGACTTATGACCGCTTATGGCACTTAGCGGACGTGCCAGAACACATCAACGATGTCCGCTCTTGGAGGGTAATCCGGACGGAATATGCTCGCTGCGAGCCTTTCCGCTTATGACGCGCGAAGCGGACGTGCTTCTCTCACAGGCCCTGCGACTAGCTTAGCGCTCTTGTAGGTCCTGTGCGCTTCTTGCCAACAACTGCCGTGTGCTTGGCAGCTAGCGGCACAAGGTACGTTTCGTCAAATCCTACCTCTCGCATCCATGTCATGCATTCTTCTTCAGTGAATTCAGAGCCGCCATCGGTTTGGATCAACATGTTCAGGCTCGCAAGAAGGCTGTGAGCTCGATCGCGTCTCGCATTGTCGATAAAGGTCTCATGGACGACGAGTTCCCCCCCACGCGGGAGCGTGGCGTACGCTTTCGCCAAAAGTAGCTTTCTCGAAGGAATATCCCAATCGTGCAGGATGCGTCCCATGACGAACACGTCCGCGTATGGAAGGGAATCCTCGAAGAAATTTCCAGGCTGGAAAACCAGTCGGCTGTTGAGCCCGTGTTCCGCGACGTAAGCTTCGAAGGCCAACTGCACGTTTGGAAGATCGAAGCCGCCGCCGGTGAGATGCGGATGCGCCATTGCAATCTCCACCAGCACGCCTCCCTGTGCGGTTCCGATATCGAACACCGTTCTGTGCGCCTTCCAAGGAAACTTCTCAGCGAGTGACCGAGCTACGAGACGGCTGCCTCCGGTCATTCCTTTTAGAAATAGCGCCAATGTGGCGCCATCCGCATAGTAATTCTGGAATCCTCTGGCCGCGGCCGGACCGCATTGGGCTTTGCCCTGCAAGAGTGCTGGCGTCAGACAGTCCCACGTCCGGTACATACGTGCGTTGAGATATTCCAGCAGGCCACCGATATAGGTGGGCTGACGAGGATCAAGGTACGTCGAACAGGCTGGCGCGTTGGAATAGCGCTCCTCCTCATCACGATCGAGCAGCTTCAGTGCAACGAGTGCGTCCAAGAAGTCGCGCGCGCCGCGGCCGTGCAGCCCCAGTCGGCCCGTCAAGTCATGAGCGCTCTGAGGGCCTTCGGCCAAAACATCGAACAGCCTGAGCTCAACGGCGCTCAGCAATGCCTTGGATTTGCGGAAGGCGAACGCAATGTCGAGAATGTGCTCCAGGCTCATGGCTTTGCCGTACCAAATTACTCAGAGGCCAGACCGATATGGCGAACCAAAGGACGCCAGACCCTTTCCTGATCGTTGATGAAGGTCGTTGTTTCCTCCGGCCCCATCGCACGCACATACGCACCCAGCGCTAGAAGCTTTTGCGCGACTTCGGGCTGGGCAACGATCTTATTGAGATCCTGATTCACTTTTCGGACGATTTCGGCCGGGACTTTCGCAGGCGCCGACAACACAAACCATCCGACTGCTTCGAATCCGGGGACCGTTTCGGCCACTGTCGGTATGTCCGGCAGATTAGGCAGCCGACGGGCCGATGCGACGCCCAGTGGCTTCACCGAGCTGCCCTGCGTCGCGCCGGTGAGTGCACCCACGCTCTCGACGATCATAGCAATTCGGCCACCCATCAGGTCCTGTAAACCTGCCGCAGCACCGGCATAAGGCACAAACGTAACGTCAGCGTTCGTTTGATTTCGAAAGAGCTCACCGGTGAGGTGGGGAAACGAACCGCGATTGTTGGCAGCGTAGAACAGCGAGCCGGCTCGCTTCTGGGACAGTTCGATGAACGCCTTGAGGGTGCCAACCCCCATCGCGGGCGAGACCCCGATCATCATGGGCGTTTCGGCCACGAATCCAATCTGGGTGAAGTCGCGCATCATGTCGAAAGGCAGTTTGCGCTGCACTTCCGGCATGATGACGAAACTTGTGACCGTCGGGATATACAGCGTATAGCCGTCCGGGTCAGCCGCAGACGCCGCACGCGCGGCCATGACACCGCCGCCACCAGGCTGGTTGACGATCAGGACCTGCTGTCGCCAGTGCCGGCCGAGCTCCTCGGCAACAAGTCTGGCAATCACGTCGGGACCGCTGCCAGCCGCGCCCTGAGTGATGATCTTCACCGGCTTAGCTGGGTAATCCTGCGCCCCGGCGATCGAACCAAACGGGAGCACGGCTGAGAGCACTGCGGCCGGTAGAAGATGGTATCCCTTGATGCGCATGTTGAGCCCTTCAAAGTTCCTCCCAGCGGACTCGCAAAAACTAAGGGCACACCATATTATCGCCAGTTCTTTTCTGTGCTATCCCTATCACGAATTTTCATGGCCTCCTCGAATGCCAGTCGACGAACGCACCCTGCGCCGGCTTAAGCTGAGCGATCTGCGACTTTTCCAGGCCGTGGTGGACCGCGGCGGCATGGCCAGGGCGGCGGCTTCTCTGAACATCTCACAGCCTGCGGTCTCTAAAGCCATTGCATCGTTGGAGACGACACTGCGGGTGCGACTGCTCGACCGCAATCCGCAAGGGGTGGAGCCCACCATCTTTGGACGCGCGCTTCTTGATGGCGGGATTGCGGTTTTCGATGAGCTGATCAAGAGCGTCAAGCAGATCGAGTATCTCACCGACCCGACGGGTGGCGAAGTTAGTATCGGCTGCACCGAAGCCGGCGCCGCCGGCTTCGTGCCCACCGTCATCGCGAAACTCTCGCAGGATTATCCTCGCGCCAAATTTCGGGTGACCACGGCTGACCCCGTGGCACTGGTTTCGCGTGAGCTGCCGCAACGCAGAATCGAGCTAGCGATCGGGGCGATTCCAGATGCCGTACTTCACAAGGATATCGAAGCGGCCGCGCTCTTTGAGGACAGGCATTTCGTGATGGCTGGGGAAGCAAACAAATGGGTCCGTCGTCGCAAAATCAAGCTTTCTCAGCTGATCGACGAGGCTTGGATTTTGCCGCCAACTGATAGCCCGATGGGCGTTTCGATTGGCGAAGCTTTTCGCAGCAGTGGCGTCGAACCACCGCAAAGTCGCGTGACGTCATTTTCAATTCCGCTTTGCCATAACCTGCTTGCGACCGGGCGATTTCTTACATTGCATCCGATTGTCATGGCTCGACTTGGAAACTATTTGCCGCTGAAACGACTGGATGTTGACTTTTCTGGAGTTCGCCGTCGCGTGAGTATCATGACGCTACGGAATCGAACGTTGAGCCCGCTAGCGCGACTGGTCATCGACTGCGCCCGCGATATGGCGAAGTCCCTAGCCGAAAGCTCGGCCGAACGCTGAATGGAACGTCAGATATTGGCACGAACCCGCTCACAACAGGCGGGCAGAGCATGTCCGCTCTGCCCAGGTACGTCAGACGTCAACTTGCTCCGCTATCGCGAGCGCGTCATCGACCTCAACGCCCAGATATCGGACGGTGCTCTCGATCTTTGTGTGGCCGAGCAAGAGCTGGACGGCCCGAAGATTGCCGGTGCGCCGATAGATCAACGTCGCCTTCGTTCGCCGGAGGGAATGGGTACCGAAAAGCCTAGGTTCAAGTCCGATTCCGGCAATCCATTCAGAGACAAGCCGCGGGTTTGCTCGGTCAGTTCAAATTTTACCGGCCGTCCCGTCTTCCTCTGCCTGATCGTTGCACGGTCAATCGCGTAGCCGTTAGGCGCAACGTCCTCAACCTTGAGGGCCACCACATCGCAGCCGCGTAGCTTGCTATCAATCGCCAGGTTGAACATGGCTAGGTCTCGGCTCCGCCCCTCGATCATCAGCCGAGTCCTAATCGCCCAGACGTGTTTTGGCCGTAGCGGAGGTTTGGCCCCGATGAGCTTGCCCTTATTCCAGGGTGTGCGGCCGGTGGCCGCCAACAGGTGCGCTTCATTGTCTGGCATGGTCGTACTCCTTGGTTACTGAGGTCAAGGAGCTTGCGGACTCGCAAAGCGTCGTCGTGGGTTAAACTATGTCAGGTTTCAGAGACTTGCGGTCATACGCTAGACACCGGCGCGGGCTAGGTGTTCAGTCCCGAAGTGAGGTGGGTTGGATCGTATCTGAACTGTCGCGAATGACCCCAAGGCGACATTTGGCGATCAATTTTGCTGTGGTGCACAACAGCGCGTGGCGTGCTAATTTCCACCCCTCATCTTGAAAAAGACTGGTTCATGAAGCGGCACGAGTTCATCACGCTTTGGGGCGATACTTGTGGCTGAGGCGCACGTAGAACGACGGCTAGCAGCCATCCTTGCTGCGGACATTGCCGGTTACAGCGCGCTGATGGGCGCGGACGAGGTGCGCACGGTGCATGATCTCAAGGGGCATCAAGCAATCGTCCTGCCGATGGTCGGAGAGTTCGGTGGTCGCATCATCGACACGGCTGGCGACGGCATTCTTGCCGAATTCCCTAGCGTGGTGAACGCAGTCAAATGTGCGGTCTCGATCCAATCCGAGATGATAGAGCGCAATGCCGCTATTAACCCAAAACACCGTATGCAATTCCGCGTCGGCATCAACGTCGGTGATGTCATCTACGACGAGGCTCGCATCTACGGCGACGGCATCAACGTGGCGGCTCGGCTGGAAGGTATCGCCGACCCCGGCGGCATCTGCATCTCAAGCAAGGTTTATGAAGAGATCAATGGACGGTTTGATTTTGTTTTTGAAGACATGGGCCCACAGCAACTCAAAAATATCACCCGACCGGTCCGAGCCTATCGGGTCCGCCTAGATGGCCGCACGCTCGCGGCTTCCCCAACACTCGCACTGCCCGACAAACCGTCCATTGCGGTCCTACCGTTCCAGAACATGAGCGGCGATCCCGAGCAGGACTATTTCTGCGATGGTTTAGTCGAGGACATTATCACTACCCTGTCAAAGCTGGCGGGCTTGCGCGTCATCGCACGCAATTCCACCTTCGTTTACAAGGGACGTTCGGTTGATATCCGCGAGGCGGCAAAGCAACTTGGCGTGCGATACGTGCTTGAGGGCAGTGTTCGCAAGAGCGGCAACCGCATTCGGATCACGGCGCAATTGATCGACGCCCAAGACGGCACGCACCTCTGGGCCGAGCGTTACGACCGGGCCATGGACGATATCTTCGCTATCCAGGACGAGATCACACTGGTGCTGGCCACCGAGCTGCAGGTCAAGCTCACGGAAGGTGAACATGCGCGGCTGCACTACACGACCACCACAAATGTCGAGGCGTGGACTTGTTGGGTTCAGGGGATGTCGCACCACCGCCAGGCAGTGACCAAAGATGCACAGAGCCAGGCGCGGTTTTTTTGGGAAAGGGCGCTTGCGCTTGACCCTGCCTCGGCATCGCTTAATGCCGAGTTGGGATTATTGCATAGTTTTGATGCCCGCTTCGGATGGTGGGACGACCGTGAAACCGCGATTGAAAAAGCTCTGGCCTACGTCGACAGGGCGCTTGAAATCGATCCCGGGAATGCCGACGCCTACACCGCTTCAAGCCTAATCCTGCTGTTTCAGCGGCAACACGATGAAGCCGTTGCCGCTGCTAGAAAGGCAGTCGAGCTGGCGCCCGGGTCGGCTGACACAGCTGAACTCGCCAGCCATGTTCTTGCAGCATCGGGATATCCTGAAGAAGCGGTCGTGCTGAGTGAGAAGGCGATGACTCTCAGTCCAAACTATCCTGCAGTTTATCTGGGTACTCTCGGAAACGCTTACCGTCTGTCGGGACGAACCGAACAGGCGATCGAGGCCTTTCAAGCGTATCACGCCCGTAGTCCCGGATTTGGCCTTGCCGATATCGTGATCGCCTATCAGCGAACCGGCAGGCCCGAGGAAGCCAGGCGAGCTGCCGAACAGCTTTTGGCGGCCCGCCCGAATTTCACGGTCGCTGCATGGCTCAAGACCCAGTTCAGTCACCGCGATACGGCGCAAGTTGAAGCCGATGCCGCGGCCCTTCGCGCCGCTGGGCTTCCGTTGGATTGAGCGTTCTTTACTGCGGCGCGAAATGTTGTCATTGGCACATCGCGACAAATCCCAAAGCCCAGAATTTACGGTCGGTATTGATGCAAAGCGGACATTTGAGGACAAGCAGTCTCGGCCGAACCTGTAGCGAATGACCCAACTCGGACGTCGTCCTCACTCGCGCGCCAACGGTGCCGCCGCCTCGATTGAGAGCGATTCAGCTCTGTCTGCCCCAAGGAGTGGCTAACCCAGACAGTACCGGGGCAAATCGCCTGCGCCCGGCGGTCCTTTAGCTGTTATGATCCGGCGGCGGCACCTGGGAGGGAGCCCCCCAATGTCTGGCATGAGGCGGCGCGAGTTCGTCAGCCTGCTCAGCGGCGCGGCGGCGTGGCCGTTCGCGGCAGGGGCGCAGCAGTTAGGCAAATTGTCGACGATCGGTTTCCTGCATTACGGCTCTCCCGGACCCTCGCCGGAAGTCGACGCCTTCCGTCAAGGGTTGCGTGATCTTGGTTACATCGAGGGGAAGAACATCAACATCGAATATCGATTTGCAAGCGGGCGGGTCGAGCGACTGCCCGAGCTTGCAGCAGAGCTGGTCCATCTAAAACCGGATGTTATCGTCAGCCCAACCACGGCGGGGTCTCTGGCCGCCAAACAAGCAACCGGCACAATTCCCATCGTCATCGCGGGCGTAGCCGATGCGGTTGGCGCCGGGCTCGTCGCCAGCATTGCGCGACCGGGCGGGAACGTTACCGGGTTGACCAGCATTAGCGCCGAACTGGGCGGGAAACGGTTGGAACTCGTGAAAGGAATTGTCCCCACGGCTTCCCGCGTGGCGGTCCTCCATGATCCGGCCGACCGATCCAATGTGCTGCTATTGAAGGGACTGCAGGAAGCGGCCCCGGCGCTCGGCCTGACACTGCAACCGCTTGAAGTGCGAGAACTTGGCGAGTTCGAGGGCGCCTTTATCGCGATTTCCCGGGAGCGCGCCGACGCGCTTTTCGGGGCTCCAGGTGTTCTGACCTTTGAACACCAAAAAACCGTCGTGGGCCTCGCTGCCAAGAGTCGGATACCGACGCTGTGGGGCCATCGCCAGTTTGTGGATGTCGGCGGCCTGATGTCCTACGCGGTGAACTTTTACGACCAGTGTCAACGCGCCGCGACCTACGTGGATCAGATTCTCAAGGGGGCCAAGCCGGGCGACCTGCCCGTGCAGCAGCCAACCAAGTTCGAGTTCATTCTCAATCTCAAGACCGCGAAGGAGCTTGGCATCGAGATTCCAGCTACGCTGCTTGCCCGTGCCGACGAGGTGGTCGAATGAAGCGCCGCCAGTTCATCACGCTTCTCGGTGGGGCGGCGACCGCCCTGCCTCTTACGGTGTTAGCGCAGCAGCAGATGCCGCTAGTAGGCTTCTTGAACAGCGCCTCGCCCGACACTTATCGCTTCAATGCTGACTCGTTTCGAGAGGGCCTGACGAAAGGTGGCTTCGTCGAGGGAAGAAATCTCCGCATCGAGGAGCGGTGGGCCCGCAGCGACTATGATGCACTACCGGCGCTTGCGGCTGAACTTGTCGCTATGGGCGTGGTTGCCATTGCCGCCACGGGAGATGTCGCTTCTGCACGCGCTGCGCAGCGTGCGAGCAGCACGGTGCCTGTGGTCTTCACGATTGGCGGCGACCCGGTCCGGTTTGGACTCGTCAAGAGTCTGAACCGCCCCGGCGGGCACGTGACCGGCATCCTTTTCAACCAGAATGTACTCAGCTCCAAGCGCGTCGAGCTACTCCGTGAGATCGCTCCAAACGTGTCGCGAATTGCCCTGCTGATGAATCCCACTAATCCCAATGTCGACGTCGAACGCATGGACGCAGAGGCCGGCGCAAGGAAATTTGGCCTAGAAACCGTCACCCTCAATGCCAGAAACGCACGCGAAATCGACGCCGCATTCGAGCAGTTGCTGGGTGCCAATGCCGACGGAATCATCACCGCTACCGATCCAATTCCGCTCGATCGACGCGAGCAGATCATCGAGTTTGCCAATCGGCACAAGCTCCCACTCATGGGTTTCGTACGGCAGTTCGCAGCGGCGGGTGCGCTCTTGAGCTATGGTCCCAGCATCAGCTGGATGTACCGCCAAGCGGGGGAGTACGTCGGACAAATCTTGAAAGGCTCGAATCCGGCCGAAATGCCTGTCCTGCAGCCGACGCAATACGAATTGGTGATCAATCTCAAGACCGCGAAGGCGCTCGGCCTTACCGTGCCTCCCACCTTGCTCGCTACCGCCGACGAGGTGATCGAGTGAGGCGCGACCGTTTTGAGAAGTCTCTCAAACTTGAAAACGCTCCCGCGGCAGCGTTTTGAGTTGGACGCTCGGTAAGGTGGCCTCACCCTTCTCCGGCCGACCCTGCTTTGCCGAGCGCAAAAGCGCTCGGCAAGCAGCACTCACAACCGCTCGTCGCTTTGACCCAACATGGCCGGGCGGACCTGGAAGCGGCAGGCCGGAAGCGCACTGCTCGACGCCACTTAATCGGTAAGCCAAGCGTCGTCAGCACGCTTCGGACATGGCGTTCAGGGCTGCCTCGGCCTGACCGAGGAAGAAGTTCGCTTCGTTATGTGCAAGATTGGCGCTTGCCTCGTTCCCGGCAGCCGCGAGCTGATCAGCCACGCCGAGAAAGAAGCGGGCCTCGCTCATCTGAGCCTTAAAGATCGCCCTGGCGGTGGCGCAGGCGTTGTTGCGCGCTGCGTGTGCTGGCTCGGCCGCTGTGATTGCGAAAGCCAATACGGCTCCGATAACAGGAACAAACTTAAACGTGGTGTACTTACTCATGATACTGCTCCTTTGTTTGATCAGACCCTTTGTCCTTCTAAGCCAGCGCGGGCCATCCAATCGCTGGTGCGGGCACACTGGCTCACCACTGTCGGCGGCGTTGTGAACCGGTTCACAGGTATCACCCAAATCCGACATCTCGTGATGGCCATCACAGTCGATGACAGCGACGCTGATCCTCAAACGCGCTTCCGCCTGGGCGATGAAACACCAGCACCACACATGCGCTTTGGCAAATTATCGACGAAAGAAATCGCGGCATTCAAAGCGATCAAGTTGCTGGCTCTCGCCGATGAGGTGATCGAATGAGTGCGCCAGACAAAGCTGGTGCGATCCGCGCACTTCCGTTGAAGCTCGCGAGCCGGAAACGGGGTCGCGCCCCCGTTTGGCTTCAAAACGGAACGCGGTTCCGTTTTGAGTGTCATCAGATTTCAAAACGCCCATCCGGCCGTGATGTCTGAGTTTGGCACAGTGCGGACGCATCGAGGTTATCGCACGCATGTCCGCTTTCAGGGGGATTGCGTTGCAAAACTCCTTGCTGCGCTGCGAACGCGCAGAGACCAACGACGTGGAACGAGTTCTTACCGATATCCATGCCGATTACGGCAATCGCACTCTGTGCTGTCGTAGCCATGGCGTGCTCCTGGTCTTGGC
The DNA here is from genome assembly GCA_963725065.1 of uncultured Alphaproteobacteria bacterium. GTDB lineage: Bacteria > Pseudomonadota > Alphaproteobacteria > Rhizobiales > Xanthobacteraceae > VAZQ01. The sequence continues at coordinate 13,587 of CAVRXD010000042.1, read as the reverse complement.
GCCCCTGGCCAGCTTATCGCTGGCGGGGCAGCAGCACGGCCGGACCATCCCATTAGCAGACATTGGGCGAGATCGCCGTTCCCGCGACCCGCGTTGCACTACCAAGTGACCCTGGCGCCCCCTTTGCCGGCATAGCTCTGGCTGCGGCTTGAAAACTCGCCGTCGAAGCTGGCGAATAGCCAAGCCTTCGGCGCGATGGCGAGCTTGCCGCCGGCCTCGATGCGCGCGGCGTCGCTCGCCGCGCGCGGACCCTCGACGGTGAACGCGGCCCCCGGCAGCGCGATGAAGGTTGGGTTGATCGCCCGATTGGGCTTGAACTCGTGCACCCACGACAACCGCGCGTAGGGCGACAGCGCCATTCCATTGCTGAAAGCGAAACGGGTATCGAACTGGGCGCCAAGGAATGTCGGCAGCGAGGTGACGCTGGTCGAGTCGTAGCTCAGGCCAAGCGGGTCTGCGGCGCCGACGGGCACCGGGTTCGTTTCGGTGAAGCCGTTTTGCCAAAGCTGAGAAACCTGCACGGCCGCAAACGGCGTGATCGCGAACCGGCCGAATACCTGCTTGGCGCCCACCTCAAACCGCCCGCTCAGGAGATTGCTGCCGAAGCGGTCCGTCGCCGTCTCGGTCGGGCCGATGCCGACGATGCTGCGCATCGTATCGTTGCGGAATGTGCTGAAGCTCAGCGCCCCTGCCGTATAGAGCGACCCCCACGTCTTGACAGCGTAGCCGCCGAAGTGCGCCCCCTCGAGATGGCCGCTGGTGATGCGGTCGCGGACGGAGAAATTCGAGCTGCTGCCGCCGATGGCGAAGCCGGCCAAGAGATCGGGCGCGAACTGATAATCGAGCCCGCCCGCGAGGCCCCCGGTATTGTGGGATAGGTCGGCGCTGCCGATGTCTGCTTCCCCCCTAAGCTTCGCGCTGCCGTCAAAGCCGGTGAGCCAGGCGCGCCAGCGCGGCAGGTATTGGGCGGGCGGCGCCATCTCCTTGAAAACCGGTTGATCGGCTGTCTTCGACCTCTTGGACGGGGCATATTGCAACGGGTCGCCGGCAAAGGTGACGCCGTTGACGTCGACCGTTTCTCGGTTACGCCAGAACGTACCCTGGTCCATCATGATCGACGTGAACAGCCCGGCTGCGCCGAATGCGGTCTCCTGCGTCCCACTCACCCCTTCGCCGGAGAGCATGTCGAGCGCCGCCGGAATCTGGCTCGGTGTCAAACCATGCAAATGAAGCAGTGAGCTACCGCGGTCGAAGGCACGGTCAACAGCCGTGGCCACCGCGGCATGATTGCGCGTGAGGCCGGCGATTTGGCGAATGCGGGACTCGAGATTCAACTGTACGTCGGTCGGCGTATAGGTGAGGCTCGCCGTGATGAATGCCGGCAGGTTCATCGGGACGAGCGAGTCGAACGTGCCGGTCCGTCCTCCGGCCGCCGACAGGATCGTGTAGCTGCGCGCCAGCTTGCCGCCGAGGTGCGAGACGGCGACGGTCCCCGCCAGCGTAGCCGCCCCGCTGGCGTTGGCGCGGTCGGCGGTATTGCCCTGTACCTCCACCATGTACAAGCTCGCCGCCGAGAAGATGAGGTTGCCGTTGACCGTCAGCGTGCCGACCGAATTGCCCGGGGACAGCGCGCCGCCGGCGAGAATGGTGGTCGGGCCCACGGTGCCGTTGCCGCCGAGCGTACCGCCGAAATCGACGAACACCGGCGACGACGCGATCGAGCCGTTCACGCTCAAAGTGCCGCCCAGGACGAAGGTCGGGCCGGTATAGGTGTTCACCGCGGTGAGGATTGTCCCGCCGCTGCCGAACTGCACGACCTCGCCGGGACCCGAGATCGCGCCGTCGAAGGTGTAGGTGTCGGAGCGATTGAAGACGAGCATCTTGTTGATGCTCGGATCGCAGAGCGAGTTGGCGGCATCGTTGCAAAAGGCGACGTTGCCGAGAATGCTGCCGCTCGTCCCGCCGGTACCGAGCTGCAGCGCTCCGCCGAAGATGCCGGTACCGCCGGTGTAGGTCGCATCGCCGGCAATGGTCAGCGTGCCCGTGCCGTATTTGTTGAGCGGGCGGGAAAAGACGGTTCCGTTGAGGTCTTTCCCATTGGTCAGGAAGGATGCGTCGGGTTGCGAGTCGTTGTTCGCCAGCCCGAACTGCAGCGCCGTCGCCTGCGGGAAGTAGCTGGTGACGTCGTACAGCACGGCGGCACCCCGGCCATAGGTGGCGACTGCCAGCACATCGACATCCGGACTGTATGCGATCATGCTGATTTGTGTGTTGGGCAGGCCTTGCCCGAACGCCCGCCAGCCCGACAAGTTGCCGTTGGCGTCGTTGTCCGCAACTGTAATCGGGCTTTGCTCGCTGCCGATGATGCAGCCGTCCGGATCCGAGCTGCACTTCAGTGGAATGTTGAGCCCGCCTGTGAGCAGCGCGTTGACCCCATTGTTGGACATGAATTCGACCGCCAGCGGGCGCATGAAGCCTTGGGGCAGGTGGCCGGTCAACTTCTGGATGCTCGTGCCCTGGTTCCGTGTACCCCAAAGATCGGTGCCATCGGCAACATAGAACCTGATCTGTCCTGGCGAGCTTTGCGCGCTGGGCGAGGTGGGGTCGAACACCATCGAGGTCGGCGCTTGGCCGCCCGCCAGGACGTAAGCGGGCAGCCGCGCCAGCGGCGATCCTCCACTCCCGACATTGCTGCTGAACCAAAGCTCACCTTTAAACTCGCTAGTCAGGACACCGGCGAGCAGCGCGTTGGGATTGGTGGATCGGCCCGTGTTGTTGTTGGCCGGTATCCCATAGGCAAGCGCGGTCACCGTCGAGCTGGAATCGACCGAGCCGGCGCTGGTCATGTTGAGGTTGACCGCGGATGCGTGCGCGGGCGTGGTGTCCTGACCCACATACACGTGGTTTTCCGGGGTGATGGGCCCGGGCGCGATCGCAATCATGCTTGGATCCGATCTGTTGAGCACGATCGGGGCAGAGAAAGGACTGTTGGCATTGCCCTGCGAGTCGTAGGTGGTGCAGTTGCTATAACCTACGTAGCTGCAATTGACCTGCACGCCGGTTGCGCCGCTCGAGGTATTCGGCGGACTTATGACAACGCCATTTGAATTCAGCACGACCCGATAAACGGTGCCGAGCCCGTCCCAGGAAAAGTAGAAGGCAGTGTTGTTGCCCATGAACTTGCTGTTGAAGGCCACGTTGATTCCATCGGCTCCCACCTGGGCGTTCCAGCGCGGGCTTCCCCTGCCCGACTGGAGTGAGACGCCGTTGTCCTGCCCGGCAATCGCCAGGCGCTTGTTCAAGCTGTCATAGGCGACCGTATAGCTCTGGAAGTTCGACAGATTACCGTTGAGGAACTGCCAACCGCCCGCGCTGCTTTCGGGACTTGTCCTCAAATAGACGCCGCCGTCACTGGCGAGGATGAGGTTACCCTTTGCATCAAAAGCGAGCGAGCGGGAGTCGGAATGTGTCGTGGTCCCGTTTGCCGCGAAACCGGGGCCAACGATGCTCGTGAACTGCGGGCTGCTGGCGGTCGCATCTACTCGGTACGCCGGTACTGTGAAGTCGGGAGCTTTTTCCGACTCATCGCCGCTGAAATAGACCATGTTGGGATTTTTGGGATCGATCGCGATCGCAAAATTGACAGGGACCTGGTTGATTTCGTTCAGGGTTTTTGCGGGGGGCGCCCCGAGAGAAGTCCACGGACTGGCACTGGGGTTGTTTGACCAGAACAGCCCCGTGACGCGCGGCATCACGGTCGACGTCGACTCCAAATTCATCAGGCCGATGGCCACCGCACCGCTTGGGCTCGTCGCGAGCTTGATCACGGTCTGACTACTGGACTGGATGAGTCCGCCGCTGTCGCTCGCACTGAAAACCTTTGTCCAGTTCGCGCCCGCATCAATGGTGACGTAGACTGCAGTTTGCGCCTTGGTGGTGGAACTGGATGCGGTTACTGCCGCATAAAGCGTGTTGGGACTGCCGGGGACGCCAACGAGCGAGGTTACCGGACCTGACGGGAGTTGGTTTGCTCCCGATGCTCCCGATATGAGCTTAAAGGGGCCGCCGTCCTGGCTGAGATAAAGTCCGCCCTCCGTGCGGCTTTCAGCAAAACCCGATATTTGGAACGTCGCCGCCAGCATGGTGGTGCCCCGAGCGGCGACGCCAACCACCGTTTGATTGCTCAGCGGCCCGCTTTGAGTGAGAAGCGGCCCGCTTCCTCCACCGAGTGATTTCCAGGTTTTCCCTCCATCTTGCGAATACAGCAGCCCGTTTTGGTTTCCTCCGCTGGTGGCATAGCACTGAGAAGAAGTAAGACAGCTGCTCGAGGTCAAGCCGCTGCCGGCGATAAGCGTCTTATGCGTCTTGTCGGTGGGATCGATGTCGAGGCTCGAGATCGAGAGCGTCGCCTGCTTGTCGGTCAGCGCCTTCCAGAAGGTACCGCCATCGGAGGTGGCCCATACGCCGCCGTTGGGGGTTCCGACGTAGATCTTATTTGCGTCGTTCGGGTCGGCGACAACCACCTGTACCGCGCCAGTAACGCTTCCTTGCAGCGGTGGGCCGGGGATGTCGCCGCTTTGCACCACAGATATAGGCCCAATGCTTGGGCTTGGACCTTGCAGGCTGAAGACTTGGTTGACTTGAACCTGCGCAGCGGCGACGGACGGCAGCAACAACACCGCCGCAACGACGAACCCGCGCAACCCTGCGGACACGAGACGCCCCCGATCGTACACACGACCTCACATCGCCTCGGCTACAGTATGTCAAAGATTAGAGACAAGCGTGATAGTGGAATTGGGGTTCCGCTTCCCTTTTTCAGCGAGTGTGGCGTTGGCGATACAGCCACGTTGCGCACCTAGTGGCAACGCGCGGCATGCCAGCGAAAGCGTATAGGCGCTAAGTTAAGGAACGTGGCTAGTTTGGCGCTATGCGCGAAGGCGGGCATGCAGTAACCCGGGTGGGGGCGATCAAGGCCGAGGCGGTGCCTTCATCCAGTCCGGCGATTACTGGATCGTCCGCCCTCGCGGACGATGACAACCGAGCTGCCGTTAATTTGGCGCACATGCGGTCAGATGGCGGCTGCTCATCCGACAACGTGGTCACCGATCAGCGTCCTTCGAACATGGCCGCCCAGCGCTTGAGCGTGTCGTCTGGCACCAGCGGAAAACCCTGGTAGTCCTGCCAAAGCTCGATCGAACTCGCACCGAGAGAAATACCCTTCTTGATGGTGCCTTCGAAATCCTTCGGCGTCGTGTGAAACGTCTGGAACTCGATCTCGGGTCCCATTTTTTGCATGAGAGCGAAGATCGGAATGATGCTCTTCGGCGGATCGGTATCAAGATTGTGATTGTCGAAAACACACCGCCTCCCGAGGGTCTGGCGGCAGAGGCGCATGACCTGCTTGGTGAAGCCAACGTCACCCGTGCGCCGGGTCAATCCATAAAACGGATTGAGCGAAAGCACGAGCCGCGACGCTTTCCACGGCGCGTAGTCGGCAACGGCGTGCGCCAGGCATTGCCGATGCGCCGCGTCGGTATAGCCGGCCGCACGCAGCGGATTCGCCACCGTCGGCTCCGACGGTAGGTAGAACGGCTCGGCCGTAAACGACATGCAAGACGTGATCGAGACCTCTCGGATCAGCGGGCGGCTGTCGTACTTGGCGGCAAGCTGCTCCTGGAATCGCGCCCACGCCTGCCGATAGGCGGGGCTCCAGAATGGACCGAGGACACGCTCCGTGCCGTTGTGCACGGTTTGGATCGGCGCGCCGCCGCCGAGCCGCATGGCCCAGTCCGGCACCTCGAACCCGCCCCACACCCGCAGCTTGACCGCGAGCGGCCGATCTGGATTGCGGGCGTTGTAGGCCCTCACCTCAGCCAGAGCCTGGTCGATGACATTGTTGTCACCGATCTCGGAGTTGGGTGTCGGCTGGAGTTGCTTCCACGTCGCGATGATCACGAGCCCGCCGAAGATTCCCGGCTTCGCGTTCAGCGGCTCGAGTGTATTGACCGGGTCGCCGCCTTTGCCGACGAAACGGTACGCTCCCATGGATACGAGACCGCGGATCGGCGGCTTGATCTGAGGATCGGCGGCAAGTTCACCGTCCACCGGCGGCAGCGTCAGCATTGCGCAAACCACAAGCAGGCGGGCGCTACTGGTGATGACCATTGACGCAATTGACCTTTCAGGCGGATCGTGTGCTTGCGAGCCCGCTCTCATTTGTCCCGTTTGAGGCAGCGGTTCAAAGTTTAAGACTATCAAGCTTCACCGCAGCTGTCCCTACCGTAAGTCTTCTCAAGCTGGCGAGAAGACCGCCGACGCACTCGGGCTCACGATCCCGCAACTCTACGTTTTCCCCGACGAGGTGATCGAATGAATTAGCTGGGGGGCGATGTCGGTTATTGGCACTTTTGAGACGTCCACCGCGGTCGTAAACTTCCGCGACCATGGGTTCAGTTCTGTGATGATCATCGTGCAAGACTTCACTGTCTCGCCGCTCGTGCGGTCTTTCCATTCGCCCCACAGACCCGCGAATGAGATCACTTGGCCATCGACTCGCGTGAAATAGTGCGGCTGCTTGCCGCCCGGCGTGTCCTGCCATTCGTAATAGCCAGACGCGGGGATGATGCAGCGGGTTCGTGGCGCAAGGGAGCGTAAGAGAAGCAACGGTGCCGTAGCCGACATCGGCAGAAATGGAGGAGCCCGTGACCAGCCCGGAGAAAGCCAGCGCCCGTACGCTTGTCGGCAAGTGCCAGTGCGGCGCCGTGCACTACGTGGTGGTGGACGAATTCGTCTACGCCGCGAACTGCCATTGCGCGGACTGCCGGCGCGCGACCGGCTCGGCGTTCAAGCCGTTCGCCGGCATCGCGCGCGACAAGCTGCGCATCACCAGCGGCGCGGACCATCTCATGATTTTCGGCGACGACAATGGCCACGACGCGCGCTGCCAGGCGTGCGGCTCGCTGCTCTATTCGGTGGTGCGCGACGGCGCCTTCGTCCACGTCGCCATGGGCACCCTGGTCGACGATCCGGCCATCCGCCCGAGCAAGCACATCTTCGTCGGCTCCAAGGCGCCGTGGTTCACCATCACCGACGATCTGCCGCAATACGCCGCGCATGCGGAGACAGCCGCACCCGCCGGCGGCCAGGCACCGTGACGGCCTGCTTACGCCCGCGCGTCCTTCAGCCCGGGCGCGCGATCACTCTTCCAGCGCCGACGCCTCGCGCACGCCCGCACGCCAGATGGGCGCGTCGTCGGCGGAGGCTTGCGACGCCTGATAGCGGTCGTAAGTCTTGCCGAATTCCAAGGCCTCGGTGACCTGGAGGTAGCGCCCCCAGAGATGACCGCTCAGCACCGCGACCAGCGCACCGGCGCACGCAAGGACCGTCAATGTAATGAGTTTGCGGCCGACCATTCCCCTCTCCCCGACCATGGACCCCGAATCAGAAATCCGCGCCGACCCCCGAGGTTCCCGCCACACAGAAGTCTCCTGCAACTGTGGCTGTTAGGTGACACTTTCGCCGGGCGGGGGGAGGCTTTCCTTATGATTTCTGCGAAAAATTGCCGCGGGCGCATTGCCGGCCGTGGCGTCGGGGTAGCGCCGCGCTCAGCGCGCGGTGACCCGACCGCGTCTCGCCGGCGGCGGTGTCCAAAGCCGGGATCTCGGAGCCGCAAGTGAGACTGATCGCCGACGTGGTCGACCGGTCCCCGTGCACCGGCCTCAGCCGCCGCTTTCAGATCGCGTCTGCGGCCCAGCCGGCGGATTTGACCGTGCGTGCGTTCATCGCGCGCATCATTCCGACCGATGAGATCGCGGCTGCAGCGTCGTCGGTTACGTCGGTCGGGATGACCGTCGTCAAGGTAACCGGCGTCGTCACTGCCCCTATCCCCTCGCTTCGCTTCGCGAAGACGGCGAATTGAACAGGTGAGTGGCAGCCGATTTTTCCGTCGCATTCTATTGCGCCGTGGACGCCGCCGACTCGTGGATCAGTGTTCTGCGGGCGTCGCAAGAACTCGCATTTGTGCGAAAGCCGGACCTTACGGCTGTATAGTCGCGACATGAACGAAGCCTCTTTCGCCGAATTGTCGGCATGGCTGACCGAGGCTGGCCTTGCCGGCACGTCTGAAGTCGAGATCGTGTCTGGATTCTGCGACCGTTGCGTCGCGGCTGGACTTCCGATTGCTCGCGCTCTCATGTTCGTCGACACGCTGCATCCGGTGTACGAGGGCCGCCTGTTGCGGTGGGGCTACGGTCCCACCGAGTTGCCTCTGCTCGAATATGGCCGCACCAGCGTGGACGCGCTCGCGGCCTCGGGCGCCCAGTTCCTGGATGTGGGTGCGGCGCAGCGCTGGCGGGAAAGCCCTCACTACAAGATGCTTCAAACCGGTGACTCGTTTCTGCGACGCCGCCTGGACGTCACGACCATTGACGAGTTCCCGGTGTTTGCGGATTTCCTGGCAGCGGGGATGACCGACTACGTCGCGATCATCAGCCGCTTCGCCCCTGGAGGTGTCATCGGGGAGATGGACGGCGTGTACCTGTCATGGTCAACAAGGGCGCCCGATGGGTTCAGCAATGACCAAATCGCCGCGCTTCAGCGTCTGGCGCCCTATCTGGCGCTCGCCATCAAATCGGTGTCGCTCGCGCGCATGACCGGAACGCTGATGGAAACCTATCTCGGTCGCGGCGCCGGCCAGCGCGTGCTTGGCGGACGCATCGTGCGCGGAATTGCCGAGAAAATCGACGCCGTCATTTGGTTCAGCGATTTGCGGGGGTTCACGCGTATCACCGACACTGCACCCGAACAGGCAATCCCATTACTGAATGACTACTTCGATGCAATCGTGTCCGCAATTCACGGGCATGGCGGTGACGTGGTTCAGCTGGTCGGCGACGGTGCGTTTGCGATCTTCACTGCGGAAGACCGCGCGCGCGGATGCGAAGCGGCATTGTCCGCGGCGATCGCTGCGCGCGAGGGCATTGTTGAATTGAACAGGCGCCGGGCGGCGCACGGCAAACCGATAACCGACATGTATCTCGGTTTGCACGTCGGCGAAGTCTTCTATGGCAATGTCGGAAGCCGCGAGCGGCTGGCCTTCCCCGTCGTAGGCCCGGCGGTGAACGAGGCAAGCCGCATTGCAGCGATGTGCCGATCGGTGGATCAGCCTGTTCTGATATCATCGGCGTTTGCGGATGTCGGAGACATCAAACGCCGCCTTGTCTCGGTGGGACGATATGCGCTGCGGGGCGTCGCACGCCCACAGGAGCTGTTTACGCTCGATCCCAGCGCATAAGGTGTGGCACTAAGAAATTTGAGATTCGATTGCTGGCCAATGTCCGACCCATTTGAGGTTCGGTCCTGGGCCAAAGTTGGCTCAGGCGGGTTGAATTCTGTAACGTCCGCCGAGTTGCCTCGGTAGGTCCGCAGTGGGTCAAAATGCGAAGAACTCGCATTTTGCATATGTAGTCCGCTTATGACCCGGTAGCGACCGATTAGCGGACTCCCGGATCGGCAGTTTCGTGCGTGAGCCCGCAAGGCATCGCCGAAGCGAGACGCTCAGTACGCGAAGCGCCCTCGGTCTTACGCTCGGGCTCGATTGAAACTCAAGGGAGCCCTTTAGTAAGCGGGCATACCGGCGGTTCGTTGATGTCCGAGCGATCTTCCGGAACGGGCGCGCGTGCATCATTCCTTGAGTCAAACGCTGGCTGTTTCCTGGCCGCGGCAAGTAATCCTACCCGCCAGCTGAACTGTTCCGCGAGGCGGCCGATGACCGCCGGCGGACAAATATAGACGTCGCGCGCGCTTGTCATGTGAACCAGGTCGCGCACGCGGTGACGGCATATCGCCAGCGTCGAAAGCCCGCTCGACACCGTAACGGCGCGCCCGTCAGCGCTGGAGTTTATACCGGCTGGCTGGCCAAAGCCATCCTGAGCCTCGGCCAGATGAAGGTCATGAGTGCGATCGAGCACTGCCGCACGGCGGCGCTCGGCGGCCATGTGGCGCGCTGCGAGAACGACAAGTGCGCCCACATGGTCATCGTCTACAATAGCTGCCGCAACCGGCACTGCCCCAAGTGCCAGGGCGCTGCCGCCAAGGCATGGCTCGCCGAGCGTGAGGCGGAGCTGTTGCCCGTCGGCTACTTTCACGTCGTGTTCACACTGCCTGGTCCGATCGCCGATATCGCCTACCAGAACAAGGCGGTCATCTACCACCTGTTGTTCAAAGCCTCGGCCGAGACCGTGCTGACGATCGCAGCCGATCCCAAGCATCTCGGCGCCCACATCGGCATCACCGCGGTTCTGCACACCTGGGGTTCAACCATGACCCATCACCCGCACCTCCACATGATCGTGCCGGGCGGCGGCATCTCGCGCGACGGCCAGCGCTGGGTGTCTGGCCGCCCAAGGTTCCTCCTCCCCGTGCCGGTTCTCTCACGCCTGTTCCGGGGATTGTTCCTGGCCAAGCTCCGCGCCGCCCACCAGGCCGGCCACCTCAAGTTTTTTGGCGTCCACGCCCACCTCGATGACGCCCGAGCGTTCAAGGCGTATCTGGCGCCGCTGCGCAAGATCGAGTGGTACCTCTACGCAAAGCCTCCGTTCGGTGGACCCGAGGCGGTGCTCGCTTATCTCTCGCGCTATACCCACCGCGTCGCCATCTCCAACCGCCGGCTGATCGCCTCCAACCACAACGGCGTCACCTTCAGGTACAAGGATTATCGCGCCGATGGCCGCGCGCGATACAAAGTCATGACGCTCGGCACGCACGAGTTCATCCGCCGCTTTCTCATCCACGTCCTGCCGCACGGCTTCCACCGCATCCGCCACTACGGACTGTTTGCCAATAGCAACCGCGCGGCCAATATCGCACGCGCCCGCGAGTTGCTCGCGGTGCCGTCTCGCCTGAAAGAACCCGAGACGTCCGAAGCAGCAATCGACGAACCCCGCGTGCTGCTGCGTCCATGTCCCTGCTGCGGTGGCCGCATGATCATCATCGAGACCTTCGCGCGCGGCTGTGAGCCAAAGCATCAGCCAGAGACAACAGCGCCCGTGATCAGGATCGATACATCATGATGCCGTCACCGCCGATCGATGACCGTATTGACACTCGCCCTTCTGGCCGGCTCCCAGCCGGCAGCGCCCAGGCTTGCGCCAGTACACCAGATTGGTCCGCAGTCGCGTCGCCAATCTCCTCACACACCATGCGCTCCACTCGTTCGCACCGACGCGCTTACCCTTACTTGGCAGAAAGCCGATCGTCACAAGCGCTCCGCTCCAACCTCCTCAAGCCATACCCCGTGGCCAAATCCCCATAGCGCCTGCGGCACCGCCGCTGCACCATTGCCCGCGATTTCGTGCCTTGGCGCTTTTCGGCCGCCGGCCGCCAGAGCGCGTGGAGAGGTTCGTCATTGCCGGCAGCCGAAAACCTGCACAGAACCGGACATCTGCCAAGTCATTCTCGTCGGCATGCACGAAGCCTCAGCGGCACTTGGAGGCCGATCATCTTGGGGTCTTAAGATTGGCGGGTTAGGTCTGAAAACGGGCCGGTGCGATGCTTGCCATTCTTTGCTGCGATGCGTTAGTCGGCCGATGAAGCTGCATTTCTGCAACACTTGCCTAAGAAAACGCCCATCGGTGCAAAAATGAGGCGCGACGCCGTAACGTCGTCAACATTGATTATAGTATTGGGTCCGGCTTTCCGTTTCTAAGACGTCGGCTCATGGGGATGCTGACGCTCTTCGAAAGTCGGCAGTTGGCAGTGAGAGGCTGACCCTCTTTTGCCCCCGACTGTGACACGCTGCGGCAGCCGTCCCCAGGCCCAAGTGTCGGAGCATTAAATCCGACCTTTGCGACGCACCTTTAGTGCATTGAAAAGCCAGAAGCTGAACTGCAGCGGACCAAAGTCCCGCCACGGGACTTTTATGTCTAGGGAGATAGCAATGAACAGCAAGCTTATGAAATTGGCGGCAGCCGGAGCGCTGTCGTGTTGCATAGCCACCTCGGCCTTCGCCGGCTCTGTGACCCAGCCGGGCGAAACTGTGGGCCTTGCGTCCGGCGCTCCACTTCCTGAGGGTCTCTATTTCGTCAATACCGGGGACTGGGGCAATCGAAGTGGGGTCGACACATCTCTCGGAGTCGATATCCCGGTCCTGGCTTGGTCCACTCCATGGACGATCCTCGGCGGCAGGGTACAGTTCCTGATTGCGGGTCCCGTGGTCGAGGTCGGTGTCCACCGTACGACCTATCTACGAGGCGTCTACAATCCGCTCGTATCGGGCCAATTGGCGTGGGACCTAGGAAACAATTGGGGATTTAGCTACCTGCTCGGTGCCTATCTTGGTGTTGATAGTGAAGTCGCATGGAGTTCGACCTCGCTCAATCAACGGTTTGCCCTCAGTTATACCGGCAATAGCTTGAACCTGACCGCGAATGTGATCTGGGGCACTCACTTCGATCACGTTACCGGAAGCCCGCAGCTGTCGCCTTGTCCAACTCCCTTTGCATTGAACGGGTGCAATCCGGACTTCTTGAATGTCGATCTGACGGCCAGCAGGAAGTTCGGTGACTGGGAGTTCGGGCTCGTCGCTTTCGGGTCCACTGATCTCAATTCGCCTGTTGATGGATACCTGAAACAGAGCCAAATCGCCGTCGGTGGACTGATCGGTAAGAGCTTTGGACCGGTCATCCTGCAAGCTTACCTGACTACAGACGTGTATGAGAAAAACTACGGCGGCCACGACACACGTCTATGGGGACGTTTCATCATCCCGGTCTGGCAGCCGCCCACGCCGACAGCCACGCCGTTCTACAGAAAGGGGTGAACTCATTCCGGTCCGAACCCGGACGTTGCACGGCGCCCGGGCAACCCTCGATGCGAAAGATCACAGAGGCCTCCAGTACAGGCCAGGGGAAAGACGGCTTCAAAGGTCAATGGAACCACAAAAATGCCCATCATAGACAACTGGGGTAACTCCGCCGGTTTTCACGCGGCCCGGCAAGACGCTCAGCTTCCCCGGTTGACTGTTCATTGGCTGAGCGTCACGCGTGCTACTGAGGGGCCGCTGTCCGAAATCAGCGGCCCCTACTTTAGCCTCGCCCCCGCCGTTGAAAGATATAGGGCACGTCGATTCCTAGGACGGACCTGACCTCCGGAGGGAGGTCGTGATCGAGACCCTGATGGTAGAAAATCGTAACAAGTCGGAGACCGCCCAACGTGTAGCGTGGGGCCGTCGATTTCTTGCTGCGACCGTGGTCGTACCGCCCTCAATAAGTGAACTTCTGAACACCGATGCGATGGCCGTACTTGCGGTCATACGAAACGAAGCTGCGGCGACCGGGAAGTGTGCTCTTCCGGTGGCACGGATCGCGGAGCGCGCCAATGTCGGCAGGGCGAAAGTGCGAGCCGCCATCAAGCTCGCTGAGCGCCTCGAAATAATCGCCATCGAAATCGCACCCGATCGGAGGCGCGTGATCATCAACCGGTGTGTGACGTCGCGTTGTTGAGGCTCCGACCTGTCCGTAGCAAAGGCCGGGAATTCACTGCGTCGATCAAGTTCCCCGGTGGGGTCTTGCGGCATGTCCGATGCGG